>CAYXDO010000020.1:0-98054 GCA_964463485.1 uncultured Myxococcales bacterium
GAGAGTGTAGCGGATGCGGCCTGCGAACGCTTCGTCATCGAGGATCTCTTCGGCGCAGTGTGAGCCGGCGATGAGTTAGTGCGTCCGATCCGTGGATGAGTTTCGGAGCCTGTTTCGCGACCTGTCAGGTCAGGGACAGAGGCTCGTCTGACCCACCAGCTCGTTCGACCCAACATCGACGATCGACGACCCATCGCCGCAAGAAGCGAACGCCGCCCACGGCGACCCACGCACCACCGAGCTCGAGAGCTCGATGATTGATCCGCCGAACGCCGCAATCCCATAGAGCGCGTTCGCTTCGATGCGCGCGTCGCTCACGACCACCCGCGCACCGTCTCCCGCCAGAATGCCCGCCTCGGCCGCACCTGTGATCCGAGCTCCGGAGATCGTCGACTCCCTCGAGCCGAACACCGCGATGCCGCTCGCGCCGACCGGCTCTTCGATCGAGAGCCGCTCGATGCGGATCGACGCGCCGGGCGAATCATCCAAGAGAACTCCGCCCTGCCCCGGTCGGACGATTCGGCCGCCAACGATCGTGAGGTTCGCAGAGTCGCGCGTCGCGATCGCCCACGAGCCTGCGTGAGTGATCGTCGTATCCACGAGCTCGAGCGACGACTCCTCGCTCGAAGCGACGATCGCATCATTGTCGGACGGCGTCTCCGCCCCGAAGATCTCGACCCTGGAGAGCTTCAGTCGTCCAGCCGTGAGAAGGAGCCCGGTATGACCTCCGACGGAGATGGTGCCGCCTTCGATCTCCACATTCGAAGGTTCGGTCCGGTACTTACCGACCGACAGCGCGCCGTAGATCGAGCCCTCGATCGACGGAGTCCGGAGTGCGACGATCGAGCCCTGCACGCCGATGGTCAGTCCGGACGTCGTCGTCCCAAAGGTGCTCTCGGCGAGAGACACCTCGGCGGTGGACACCAGCAGCGAAGAGTCTCTTGCGCCGCGGACTTCGACCGCCTTGCCGGAGATCCGGGAGCGGGAGAGGGCCACGAGGCCGTTGCCGTTGGATGCCGTGAGCTTTGCGCCTGTGAGCGTCAGGCGTGTGGCGAGCTCGGCCTGAACCTGCGCGATCGCGCCGCCGACGACGTCGAGCTGTTCGAGGCTGACGCTGCTGGTGGTGGCACGCACCACTCGTTTTGAAACCGGTTCGGCAGTCATCGCGAGCTTCGACCCGGTAACGGTCGATCCGCGCGTTGCCAGACAAGTCTCGAGGCCACACAGCAGCTGGAGCTCGCTCAGGCTCGCGCGAGATCGTTCGATGAGCAACGCGTCAGCGTAGGAGCTCGTCGTGGTGATCTTTGCCCCGTTCACCGAGACTTCGTCGGAAGCCAAAATGACGGCGCCCTTGGACACGTCGAGCCCGTGAACGACGATGTCGTGGCCTTCGATGAGCAGGTGGCCTTCGAGCGTCGCTTGTCCGTCGCCTGGACCGAAGAGCTCGAGGGGCTTGGTCAGTGCGAGCTCGGCCTCCGCGTAGCGTCCGGGCGCGACCACGATCCGTTCGACGGAGTCGGGAATGAGCGCCGCGCCGATCGTGCGAAACGGGGCCTCCCGCGTGCCATCGCCGGTGACGTCATTGCCCGCAGGATCAACGTAATACGTGGTCTGTTGGGGAAGGGGCGAAGGGTCTTTGAGCGGAGGCTGAGCGCACGCAACGAGGAGGAGGACGGCGATCGGAGCGTGCACGCGCCATCGAAGGTAACAGCTCTATCGACGGTACGAGAGACCCCTGTTCAGATTCATTCTGCGGTCGGCGATGCCCACCTCTCCGGCTTCATCGAAGGGAGCCGGAGACATTCTCGCGCTGCGCTTGATCCCGCTTCGCCTCGACGGGCAGTCGGGCAGTCTCGCGACGCGGCCGCAAACTCGACCATGACGTGATGACCATTGCCTGAGTTGATCACGTTTTCACGTGGGCGTGGACGAAACCGTGGACGTGGGCGTGGAACCTGGTCGTGGCGTGGAGGTGGACGATCCGGAATGAAATAGGCGCAGATCCGCCTGGCTATGAGTCCGAACGGCAACGCGTCGCACACCGATCGATCGCCGCAAGTCAGCGTTATATCTATTCTTTTTCGATCAACTCCCCCGCAGCGCACTCAGATCCAGGCACGGCTGCACCCAATAAAATTCGTTCATGTTTTCAGTCGAAGCATTCGCAGTTCACAGTCGACTGTTCACAGTGTTGACTGTGTTGAGTATGAGGTCGACCGTCCACAGCGGCTGTGAGCTTCCAGGTTTACAGTCTGCACCATGCCCTTGCTGCAAATCTCTTTCTGAATTCGAGGGCGCGCCTTATCCTGGTCGTGTGTTGCGGAACTTCCTGAAAACCAGCTTCCTTCTGTGGTTGGGCTGTGCGCCCGCGGTCGCGGCCGGGCCGCTGCCTCGTCCCTCGATCGATCTTCCGAAGGCAAAGCCGGGCGAAGTCAGGACCGCCGTCCTGGCCGCGGGCTGTTTTTGGTGCGTGGAGTCGGTGTTCGAGAGGCTCAAGGGCGTTCGAGAAGTCACCTCTGGGTACGCGGGGGGCACGAAAGATACCGCGCAATACAAGGTCGTCTCCTCCGGATCGACCCAGCACGCCGAGTCGGTGCAAATCAAATACGACGACACCATTACTTATGCCGACCTTCTGTGGGTCTTCTTCGCGACTCAGGATCCGACCACCAAGAATGCTCAGGGACCAGATCACGGCCCGCAGTATCGATCCACCGTCTTCGTACGCGACGCCGAGGAGCGCAAGGTCGCGGAGGCCTACGTGGCGCAGCTCCAGGCCGCAAAATCGTTCCCCAAACCCATCGTGACGACGATCGAGCCCCTCGCCGAGTTCTACGCGGCCGAGGACTATCATCAGAACTACGTCGTGAACCACCCCGACAACCCATACGTGATGGGCGTGTCGCTTCCTCGCGCCAACGCGGTCGACACTCTCTTCCCTCAACTCCTGGCGAAGCCACCAAAACGCTGACCCCTTGACCCCAGCCCCGTTCCGAAGGCCGATGGACGAGTGACTCACGAGGCCGTCGTCTTCGCCGCGGTCGGGCCCTACGTCGACTCGCTCACCCAACTGATCTGGGCCCTCTATCGGCAGCGAAACACGGCCGTCGTCGAGGCTCACCTGGTGGTCGACGAGCGCGGTCGTCGCTTCGTCGATTCTGATCTGTTGGCCGACGGAGCGGCGCTCGAGCACCTCGGACACAAGCTCGGGCCCGCGATCCTGGCGCGCAGGGATGTGTTCGTTCACGAAGCTCGGCTCTCCGACGGGTCGTGGGTAGCCGACGAATCCCAAGCGCCCCAAGCCCGCGCGTTCATCGACACGTTGTGGAGCGCCGCGACGACGGCGATTCGTCGCGCGGGCGCGCGCCCGATCGTGTTCGCGCTCGTGTCCGGACGACGACGAACCGTGCCGGCGCTCGTGGCCGCGTGCTTTCAGATGCTCGCGCGCCGCGACGACACCTTGCTCGACGTGCGGTTGTCCGACCGCCGCGTCGAGGGCTACGGAGACTTGTTCTTCCCGGAGCAAGACGAGCCCGTCGTGCTCGGTGCGACGACGATCGATCCGCAGTCGGTGTCCGTGTCGATCGTGGAGCTCGAGCTTCCTCACCTGGCCGGCCTGCTCGGTCCGAGCGGGCTCGAGAGCTTCGAGATGGCCAAACGGCTCAGCCAGGCCGCGATCGACGCGGCGTCGCCGCCGTGGTTGTCGATCGACCTCGAGGACGGATCGGCGAGCGCCAACGGCGAGCGGATCCCGCTCAGCGAAGCCGAGCTTGTTTGGTTCGCCTACTTGGCCCACGCACGTCGAACCACGGCCGAGGGATGGGTGGTCGCGGGCCAGGACGGCCACACGAGTCTGGGCGCGTTCCTCTCGACGTTGGGGCCGTGGACCTCGAAGATTCGCACGCGCCCGCTGGAGCTCTTGGCGGGAGGGCAGTATGTCGCGGACGAAGATCTGAGAAACCTCAGGGGGAAGACCATTCAGAAGCTCAAGCGCTGGTGCGAAGCGGAGCGCCCGCACTTCGCGCCGTGGCTCCTGCCGAAGACCCGCGGCGGTCGCTGGCAGCGTCTGCCCTTGGACCCTTCGCGGATCTCCTTCGTGAGGAATTCAGGTGTTTCACGCCGATGACGTGCCGGCTCAACTTGACCGACGGTCCTGAGTGACACCGATCGATTCGGTCCGTATTCTGCGCGCCGATGCGCAAGGTTCGAGTGCGCCACCCGGCGATCGGAGACTTCGCGTTTACGGTGACCGGCAAGGGCGTCGTGGTCGGAAGGCGTGGCGGCGGCGCCGACATCGACCTCGGCTGGGACTCGCGGGTCTCGCGTCGCCACGGCCGCTTTTGGACCGAGGACGGACAAGTCTTGTTCGAGGACCTGTCGAGCCGGAACGGGAGCTTCATCGGTCCGAAGAGAGTCTCCGAAGCCCGCTTGCTGGTCGGTGACTCGATCATTTTGGGGGACACCACGTTCAGCGTCGAGGAGGGACGCGAAGACGATGCTCCCGAGCTGACCGCGCAGATCGCCATGCCGCTCACCCCAACGATACCTCCGCCCACAGTTTCGACGGTCAAGGCGGTGAACGACCTCGCGATGGACTTGACTCAGGAAGGAGATACTCAGGCCATTCCGATTCCCGAGCCGATCCGGGCGGGAGAAGTCACCAAGCCTCCCATCAAGGTGCTGCCGAAGCCGGAGACTCCAAGGGGAGAGGCCAAGGCTCCCGAGGCACAAAAACCAGAGCCGGCCAAACCGACCGAAGCACAGAAGCCAGACTCTCAGAAGCCACTCTCGCAAAAGCCAGACTCGCAAAAGCCTGACTTGCAAAAGCCTGACTTGCAAAAGCCTGACTCGCAGAAGCCAGACTCGCAAAAGCCGCAAAAGCCAGTAAGCACGGCGACGGCCCCTGCGGCGAAGCCCAAAGGCGAGGCTACCGCGCCGAGGCGATTCATCGGCTCCACCCAGGTGAAGCTGGAGGTCCGTGAGAAGAAGGCGCTGACCCGCGTTTGGGAGACCGAGCTGTCGAAGAATCGCCTCTTCGTCCCGACCGAGTCTCCACCCGCTCCTGGCACGTCCGTACTCATCTTCGTGGAGACTCCGGACGGAGATCTGACGCTGCGGGCGCAGGTCGCGCAGGTGCTCGACGCGGCCAAGGCCAAGGCGATCGGCACTCGCCCCGGAGTCGGTCTGCAAATTCAGGATCTGAGCGGCGGAAAGAAAGACCAGCTCGTCGACTATCTCGAGGGCCGGCGGGCGACGCTCACCTGAACGGGGGTACTCATCCTCGCTTTTGTCGCAATCGGCCAAGCGCGGGCGCCAGAATCCGACCCACCAGCGCGGTATGGTCGAGGCCGGCGGCCTGAGCGATCACGCAGAAGTCCGAGAAGCCGGGGGACAAGCCGGGGAGCGGATTGCATTCGATGAAGCTAGGGTGGCCTTCGGCGTCGAGCCGGAAATCGATTCGGGCGAAGTCTCTGCAGTCGAGGGCCTCGAAACATCCGAGGGCGATGGCTTCGAGCTCGTCCTTCAACCGTTCGTCCAGCTTGGCTGGGACTTCGAAGCGGACGTCGTCCGCCCCATGGAACTTGCTGGCGAACGAATACACCGGGAATTTCTGTTCCGGCTTCGTGAAGATCACTTCGAGAATGGGAAGTGCCTTCGGTGACTCACCGAGGACCCCCACCGTGAACTCACGACCTGGCAGGAAGCCTTCGACCAGGACGGCCTGCCCGTAGCGCTCGGCGAGCTCCGGGACCAGCGCTCGAAGCTCGGGCTCCGACTCTGCCACGCACTTTCCCATGATTCCCCGGGAGCTTCCCTCGGCAACCGGCTTGGCGATCGCCGGAAACGTGAAGCGCGCGGGCAACGACTCGCGACCCGTCGACATGACGACAAAAGGCGCCGTCCTGAGGCCGCTCTGCGCCACGACTCGCTTGGCGAGCGCCTTGTCGAGCGAGAGGGCCAAAGTGAGAGGGTCCGAGCCGGTGTACGGAATATCGAGCATCTCGAGGATCGCAGGGACCTGCGCCTCGCGGCTCCTCCCGTACACACCCTCGGAGATGTTGAAGACGACGTCGACGCCCGAGCCGGGCAGTCGAAGCAAGAGCTCCGACGTGGCTTCGAGATCGACGACCTCGTGACCGTGCGCCTCGATCGCCTTGTGAATCGCCGCGATGGTTTCGGGCGAGTCGAACTCGGCCTCCCGATCGCTGTCTTTGTTCGAGACGCGGCGAAGGTTGAACGTGAACCCGACGCGGATCGGACGATCCTTCGAGCTCGAGCTCATCTGTTTGTCGGCCATGGGTACAGCCTCCTATCCAGATCGCATCGATCTGGCGGACGAGGACACATGGCCGCCGCCTCGAGCCGGTGAGCTCGAGACGACGGCCAAAAAATCTGGATCAAGCGTGACCGACGACGCGATCGAACACGGTCGGTGTCATCGCGGCGGTCTCGTACGACGTGAGTTGCTTCTTCGGCGGAGAGACCACCGCGATGGCCTCCTCGACGATCGCGCCGTGCTCGGCCGGATCACTCCAACGCGCGCGGCCTTCTGCCGGTAGCAAGTGGAGCGGATCGAAGTACAGATAGAGCGCGTCGGCATCGACGTTCGGAGATCGAAAGACGGACACTCCGGTGGTCCGATCGTAATGCTCGAAGGAATGTGCGTCGCGTTTCCCGCCGCCTCCGGGGACGTCGACCACGAAGGTCGGCGTGTTGAACCCAGCGGTGGCGCCTCGAACGCGACGCTCGAGATCGAGCGTGGTGGAGAGCGACGTGCGGAGGTCCTCGACCCCCGGCACGAAGTCATGCTGGTACAAATAGTACGGGTGGATGTTCACGTAAGAGAGGCGCTTCACGAGCAGCTTCAACGTGTCGGCGTCGTCGTTCACACCCCGCATGATCACCGCCTGATTGCGCACGGTGATGCCTTCCTCGAAGAGCCGGTTCATCGCGTCGCGTGTGACGCCGGTGATCTCGTTCGGGTGCGCGAAGTGAGTGTGGATGCACACTTCCTTGTGGGCCTTGCGGGCGCGACGGTGCACCGCCGCGAGCGCGTCGACCCACTCGTGGTGGGTGAGGATCTTCATGGGCAACACCGCCAAGCCCTTGGTGGCGAAGCGCATGCGGCGCACGTGGGGGATGTCGAGCAACGTGTCGCCGATCAGCTTGATCTGGTCGGGCTTCAACTGGAAGGTGTCGCCGCCCGAAATCACGACGTCCTCGATCTCGGGTCGGGAGCGAATGTACTCGAACGCTCGCTCCCAGCGCAGTCGGTTCAAGCCCATCGAGAGCTTCTCGACCTTCTGAGTGTCGAGTCCCACGGAGTAGCTGCGCGTGCAGAACCGGCAGTAGACCGGGCACGTATCGAGCGTGAGGAACAGCGCCTTGTCGGCGTAGCGATGCACGAGCCCCGGCACGGGTGAGTGCTCCTGCTCGTGAAGCGAATCGAAGTGCGTCATCGGATGTTCCGGGCGCAGCTGCGACGCGATCGTGAGGAACTGGCGACGGACCGGATCTCGGTCGCGGTTCTGCCAGTCCACCCGCGAGACCACGTACGGCGTCAGACGAACGGTCATCGGGGCGCGCGCGAGCCCGAGCTCGACGTCACGGTAGAACGCCTCGGGAACCAAGTCCTGCAGGGTCGCGCGGAGGTCTTTGACGTTGGTGACGCAGTTTTTGCCTTGCCAACGCCAGTCGAGGAAGGTGTCGCGATCTACATCCCGATACTGCGGGATGCGTCGCCAAAACTCGTCGTCGTCGAGATTCTTGTGTTGGAAGGCCTCGATCGAGGCCGGAGGGCGGAGGGCGGAGGGGCTCGGTCGAGACCCGCCACTTGGAGGTTCGTCTTCGTTGGGAACGAGATCGATTTTCATCGAACTCGGATATGCGGAAGTCCGTTTCCGCTGTCCATAGAAAAAATGAAGGGCCCGATCATTCTCGACTCCACCCGAAAATTTACGGAGTCGACAAAAAGCAATTAGAGTCCTGATGACTCTTTATGATTTACTTCATAATAGAATAGTTCGTTTCGAACTTTTTGCGGTGTCTCGTACATGAAAAATCGATTCCGCACAAACGAGTGTCATCGGACTCGAACATCCCGAAAAGTCCGATCGGAACGGCACAAAACCGTACTCACCGATGGATCGAGGGGAGGAACACTTGTGTGATCAGGCGCGGGTTCTTGATGGCCTGACCGCGCATCCACTCGGCAGCGGCGGTCACGAGGGCTCGGCCGGCGTCGCCTCCGAGGAGCTCCCCGCGACGGAACCGACACACCGAAGCATAGAGAGCCATCTGAGTTTCCTCGAAAATTCGCTCCGCCCGCTCCAGAGATTCGAGCGCTTCGGCGTCCCTGCGTTTCAAGATCGAAATGCCGGCTCGGGTGAGGGCGGCGAGGCCGTCCGCCCATCGGACCCGTTCGTCGTCGAGCTGATCGGCCTCGAAAGCGGCGACTGAAATCAAATCGCCGACGTCTCCACCTTCTTCGGCCGCAGCGAGGGCGGCCCGAGCACGGGCAGCCGCGACGTCGACCCGGAGGAACTGGGTTCGCGTCAGCATGGATGACTTGAGGCGGGTGGCTTCGGCCTCGACGACCTCGAAGGCCTCCGTCCCTCGGCCGAGGTAGATACACGAGCGCGCGCGGGCGAGGAGGGCGAGGCAGTGTTGGAGGTGGTAGCCGGAGTGCGACCATCGCCCCATGGCTTCATCGACGAGGCGGCGAGCACGCTCGGGATTGTCGGCGGCGAGCCATACGAAGTTCGAGTGTCCGATTCGGTGGGACGTGCTCTGGAGCAGGTCTCCGCGAATCTCCGCTTCGTCCATGTGGTAATTCACAAAGCGGGAGAGCTCGGAGATCTTGCCGAGAAAATAGAGCGCGCCGTGGAAGAAGATGCGGGCGAGCGCGAGCTCCCAGAACGCTCCGGTGCACGTGTCTCTCAGTTGGTGGTCGGCGCGATCGAGCTGAGTCATGGCGTCGGTCCACCGGCCGCTGAGAAACGAGGTAGCGCCGCGGGAGACCGCGACGAGGGCCATCGCGTGGGGATGCTGCAGGCGAGAGGCGGTCTCTTCGGCCATCGAGATCAGCTCGAGGGCTCGCTTTTCGGACTTCGATCCGGCGGCGCCGGCGTAGGTAGCCTCCATCGCGACGGCCCGGACGAAGCGGTAGGGATCGCCGGCGTTGATGGCTTCGAGGATGTGTCGAGCCTGGAAGTCGGCGCCCCTGAGGAAGTCGACCAAGCCGAGCCCGGTCGCGGCGCCCCACAGGATGTCGACGCGCAGGAGCGTCTCCTTGTCCTGCGACTCCGGGGGCCGTTCGGTGAAGCTGAGTCCTTTTTTCCAGAGCTGAGCCTGCTTGAGCATGCGCGAAGCGAACGCGCCCTTGGTCGTGCGGGGGACCTTCATCTCCACCGCTTCGAGCACTTGATCGAGGACGGCGAGCCCGGTGTCGACGTGTCCGCTCAAGAGGTACTGCTCCATGGCGTGCCGCTTGAGCTCGATGGAGCGATCGCGATCGGCGGTGCGAGCGGAGTCGAGATAGATGCGGGCGGCCTCCGCGCCTCGCCCCGCGTTGGCGAGGGCGCTGGCCAACTTGATCGAGAGCTCTCGTCGCGAGCTCAGGTCACGTTCCAGAGGGAGCGCGGTGCGATAGAGCGCGGCCGCGCGATCGAACGCCAAGCTCCGGGCCGCTTGATCTCCGGCCGCCGCCGCGTGCTGCCCTGCGGCGCGGTCGTCTCCAGACTCTTTGTAATGAAAGAAGAGCGCTTCGTGATCGTCACGACGACGGGCTTCGAGGGCGCGCGCGAGGTCTCGATGTCGCTCTGCGAGCTTCTCTTTACCCAACCCGCGGTTCACCGCGGCGCGAATTCGATCGTGGTAGGTTTCCAAGATCTCCGAGCCGCTCGTCTGCGCCGTACGGACCAGGTGCGCCGCGCGCAGCGCCTCGAGGACTCCGGACTCGTCTCGCGCGCTGAGCTCGGCGGCCCACGCCGCCACGTCGCGCTCGATGGGTCGACCGGCCACGGCGACGACCTCGAGCAACCTTCGCGCGGGCTCCGCGAGCTTGGCCAGCCGGCGCTCGAAGATCGCATCCAACCTGATCTCCGGATCCGATCCCTGAGTTACGGATTCTTTGCGTGCGTACCGCGCGAGCACGTCGACGAAGAACGGGCTGCCCGCGGCTTCGTGTGCGATCTCCTCGGCTCGACGCTGGGCGGCGTCGTCGGATCGCGCGAGGTGAGTCAGCGCGAGGTCGACGGCCTCCGCGTCGGACAAGGCCCCCACGGTGAGCGAGCGCACCTCGGTCTCCGGCGCCAAGCGCGCGCGAAGCACTTCGAGCAACGCTGGGCTCGTGGCTTCGTCTTCGGATCGAAAACAGGCGATCAGGAGCAACGGGGGTGGGTCCGGAGGTCCGAACAAGTCGATGAGGAGCGCGGCGCTGTCGGTATCGCTCCACTGAAGGTCGTCGATGAACAGCACGACCGGACGATCGGCGGCGATGCGCGCCAAGAGATCTTTGAGCGCGCGGAAGGCCCGCCGCCGAAGCTCCTGCTGATCGGGAGTCTGAGCGGGCAGGCGCGGGGCCCGCGCCACGGCCTCTACTCTCTCGAGCACGGGGAACAATCGCGCGAGCGCTCGAACGCCGCGAGGAATGAAGAGATTGATCTCGTCCTTGGGGAGTCGCGACAAGTAACGGGAGAGTGCGTCGATCGAGCTGTCGAGGGCCTTGAAGGGGACGTTCTCTCGCTCGTAGCAGCGACCGGAGAACACGACGACGTCTTCACGACGTCGAAGGTCGTGAAGGAATTGCTTTACGAGGGTCGTCTTCCCGATGCCGGAATCGCCGCGAACGTACAGCGCGACGGGTCGATTCTTGGAAGCAGCGAAGGCTTCGTCGAGCGAGGCGAGGTGGCGGTTGCGACCGATGAACGGGCCGCCTTTGCCGGGGACCTGATCTGGATCTTCGGAGAGCCCGAAGCTCGAAATCGAGCTCTGTGATTTTGCGCCTCCCAAGCGTTCGAGGATCGCGGCGCCGGAGGGTCGGCGATCTGGATCGCGGTCGAGGAGCTCCGAGCAGAGAGTCTCCAGATCGGCAGGGACTCCGGACACGAAGGAGCTCGGCGCGGGCGCCGCCTCTCGATTCTTGCGAACGAGCACGTCGAGGCCAGCGCCCGGAAACGGGAGCTGCCCGGTCAGCGCCTCGAAGAGCATCACGCCGACGCTGTACCAATCGGCGGCCGATGAGAGGGTCTCCTCAGTGCCCTGCTCCGGCGCCATGTACGCGAAGGTTCCGGCGAGCCCGGCGGAAGACGCACCGCTCGACGACTCTTTCAAGTTCGTGGCGACCTCGAGCGCGACGCCGAAATCCAAAATCACCACACGTCCCGAACGCGTCACCAGCACGTTCGAAGGTTTGATGTCGCGATGGAGAAGGCCCGACCGGTGGAGCGCCGACAGCCCATCCACGAGCTGTCGCAACGACGAGTAGAGTCGCGGAAGGTTGAGGTTGGGTCGGATCCCTTCTTGCTGGGGGATCGGGAGGGGCGACAAGGGCACCATCCGCGCCATCGATTTCAACGTGTGCTTGGCGGTGCTCACGGTCGTGGAGACTTCGGTGATCTCGTCTTCGACCAGGAGCTTCGTCTTCGGCGCGCGCGCGACGTCCATCGTGTTGTGCTCTTCTTCGTCCGGTCGCGTGACGTAGTCGATGAAGCTCGAACCGCGCACGAGCTCCATCGTGAAGAACCAAAGGTCACCTTCGTTCACGAGCTCGTGCAGGGTCACCAAGTTCGGGTGGCTGACACCAGCGAGCGACCGGAACTCCTTCTTGAGGCGGTAGATCGCGGTCGCATCGGCGAAACGCAGCGTCTTGAGCGCAACGTCTAGGCCCCGTTGGCGGTCGTAGGCGTGATAGACGACGCCCATTCCGCCCGACCCGATTCGCTTGCGAACGGAGAAGCGCGCGGTGCCGCGAAACTCTTCGTTCACGGGAGGACCTAGCTCGCGCACTCGGCGCTCATCTTTCGGGATCGGGAGGGCGAGTCAAGAATCGACCGAGACTCAGATCGTCTCGAGGAAGGCCACGAGGTCTTGCAGCTCGGAGTCGGAGAGCGTCGAGGTGTCACCCTCCAACCCATCGCGCGCGCGAAGCACCGCGGACTCGATCGTCGGGAGGGATCCATCGTGGCTGTAGGGCGCGGTGGTGACGAGATTCTTGAGGGGCCGGGTCTTCATCTCCACGCCACGAACCGTGTGGTTGAGGCCGTCGGAAAATCGCTCGCCCGAGTGGCACGACACACAACCCACGTCGGCGCGCTCGAAGATTTGGCGCCCGCGGATCGCCGCGGGATCGTCCTTGGATCGAGGCAAGTCGGCGTCACGTGTCGAATCGATGTAGATCTCGATCGCGCGCGCGTCGCTGTCGCTCATGAAAACGCCGCCCATCAGGCCTTGGCTGGTGGCCCTCGCGTCCGCCGCCACCGAGGGTTGCTGGCCTTGCCAACCCACCGGCGCGGTCGAGGACACTTTGCCGGCGAGTGAGGGGGTCATGCGCGCGCCCCGCGTGAAGGTCCAAACGAGGCCGTCATCGCGACCGTCGAAGTGGCAGGTCGCGCAACTCACCCCAGAGCCGCTCGAAGCCATCCGACCGTCCCCGACGGCGTAAAAGAGCCTGCGGCCGAGATCGACGTCCGCGGGAAGCGCGAGCGGAGCCACCTCGATCCGCCCCGCGGTAGGCAGCGCATTTCCGCCCGCGATGAGCGGAACGGCCTCGTCCGATGAGTTCCCGTCGAGGGCCTTCTCGACGGCCGAGAGATCGATCGTGGCGATCGCGCGATCGAGGAAGCCATAGACGTAGGCGCGTTCGGCGGACACGAGCGACACGCCCCGCGGTCCGGCGTCGGTCCGAATCGTGAGAGTCGTGCGGAAAGCGAAATTGGGGCCGCCTGGAAACGCGACATCCGCCTGCGCTTTGCCGAAGAAGACGTCGAGGATCCCGGAGGGATCGGGGTCGGGTTCCGAGTGAAACGCCAACACCGAGCTCGCACCTTCGATCGTCGCGAGCACGGTCGCGCCTTCGGCGGCGAAGCCCACGGCCGATGGGTAGCCTACGACGGGGCCCGATTGATCGAAGCCCGCCACGCGAACGACCTCGATGGGATCGCCGGAAGGAACGCCCGCGCCGTCGAGCGGGACCAAAACCACGACGGGGTTGAAGCGTCCCGCGTCATAACCTCCCCCGGTCGGTACGCTCACGTCGGATCCGTCTTGAACGACGGCGTTGTTGTCTACGTAGATCGCGGGCACTGCCAACTTCTCGCCGCTCGGATCGACCGCGGGATCTCCAGTGAGCCGCAGCGACATCGGTGAGGTTCGTCCGTCTCTGAAGTCGGCCGTCATCTGTTCGGGCACCGTGATCGGCGTGGTCGCACCGGTCTCGAGATCGATGCGCGTCAAGGTGCCGCGGAAAGCGCTCGCGACGTACAACGAGGTCCCGCTCGGATGGATCGCGAGCCATCGGGGCTCGTCACCCACTTCAAAGCTCCTCAGGAGCGCGAGCGAGGTGGCGTCGATCTCATCGATTCGTCCGGACAGAGAGGAGGCCACGAAGACTCGATCTTGCGCGAGAGATGCTACGACCCCAATGGGTTCCGCGCCCACGGCGATCCGGTTCACTTCCCTGAACGATCCGTCGTCGAGCAACACCGCGACCGCTCGTTCGCCGCGTAGCGTGACGAAGAGTCGGTCGCCGGCGCGCGCGATGCGCGTGGGCTCGAGGCCGACTTCGAGCGGCGTCACTTCGCCGCTTTGGACGTTCACACGCGAGACCGATCGGTTGTCGACGTTGGCCACGTAGAGCAGCCCGTAGTCTGCCGAAGCGACGATAGGCTGACTTCCCGTGGGCTTTTGGGTATCGGTGCCGGAGCACGCGAAGAGGACGGTGGAGGCGAAAGAAGCGACGAGGGGGGCTCGAAACACAGACATGCGGGAGCACATTTCCACGTTCCGTGCCAGATTCGCAACCTAGGCCGGCGGGGGTCGGGTGCGAAGGGAGAGTGGCAGTGGTGTCAGGCGCCCGCGACCTCGAGGCAGTATCCCACTCCGCGAAGGCTTCGAAACCGGTAGGCCGCGCCTTCGCGCCAACCGAGCTTGCGCTTGAGGCTGGAGACGAAGTTATCGACGGTGCGGACGTCGACGACGACGCCGGCGCCCCAGACCACGTCGATGATCTCGTCTCGCGAGAGTGCCTTGCCGCGGCGCTCGACGAAGAGCCGCAGGATGTCGAACTCCGTTCGGGTGAGCTCCACGCGACCCTTGGGGCCGAGGAGGGCGCGGGCGCCGACGTCGAGCACGAAGTCTGCGAACCGAAGCTCTGGAGCCTGGGGATTGGGGTCTGCGCGACGAAGCAGCGCTCGCACGCGCGCGAGCAGCTCGCGGAGGCGGTACGGCTTCTCCAAGTAGTCGTCGGCGCCGGCCTCGAACCCGCGCACGATGTCGTCTTCGAGGGTCCGAGCGGTGAGCATGAAGACCCGCGCCTTGCGCCCCGCCGACCGCAGCTCCCGGCACAGCGTGTACCCATCCACGTCCGGGAGCATCACGTCGAGGACGACCAAGTCTGGGTCCTCGCTGGCCAGGCGATCGCGAGCGGCTCGCCCCGAGTCGGCCACGGAAACCTCATAACCTTCGTCAGAAAGTACGTCCGCCAGCCCGATGCGCAGGCTCTCTTCGTCTTCCACGACTAGAATCTTGATGCTCACCGCTTCGACGAGTCTCCCATGACGCCCTCATCGTGTACCATCCAACGCCGTGCGTAGACTACTCGCGGCGAGCCTCATGGCGCTCGCCTCCCCCTCGGCACGGGCCGACGCCCTTCGCGAAGACGCCGAGCTCACCGAAAAATGGACGAAAGGCCTCGAAAAGACCCTTCAGGACATCTCGCGGACTTTCAAAGGTGAGATCGCGCTCTACGTGTCCGACGACTCAGCAGGAGTGACCTTCCGCCACAACGTCGAAAAGCCGAGCTACCTCGCCTCCGCGGTGAAATTCCCGTTCATGGTCGAAGTCTTCCGACAGCGACACCTCGGCACGCTCAACTTCGACGAAGAAATTCCGTATACCGAGGAAGACGTCCGTGACGGCGCTCCGCGACTGAACAAGGAACCCTTCGGAAAGAGATTCAAGATCAAAACTCTGCTCGAATTCATGATTCAAGCCAGCGACAACTCAGCCAGCGACATGCTCGCTCGTCGCGTCGGCCTCGAAAACGTCAACCTCGGCCTCAAGACGCTCGGCTTCGAAGGCTTCGGCCGATTCACTTATCTCATCGACGTTCGCCGCGGAATGTATCGAGAGCTCGGCCACCGCGTCGACGACCTGACTCCGGTGCAGATCCGAGACATTCGATGGACGCCGATCTGGGATCCTCAGGCCAAGAAAGTCGCCGAGCTCCTCGGCCTCCCGCATGGCTCGATCACCAAAGAAAAACTCCAAACCGCGCTCCTCGCTTACTACGACACCAGCTCCAACTTCGCCCGAGTCGACGCGTATGGACAGGTCCTCGAGTCGTTGGCGCGACGAAAGCTCATCAGCCCCGAGGCGAGCGAAGAGATGCTCGCGATCATGTACGGGTCCAAGACGAGCACCGCGCGGCTCCTCGGAAAGTTGGCCCCCGGCACGAGAGTCGCTCACAAGACCGGAAGTCAATACGAGCGGATCTGCGACATGGGAGTCATCGACCTCCCTGACGGAAAGCCGCTGATCGTCACCTGCTGCATCTCCGGCGGCAACGATCGGGTCAAAGCCGAGGCTGCGGTCGCCGAGCTCGCCAAGACCGCTTTCGATCTCGCGCTCCCTTCTCATCCCAAGCCGAGCTGACTCGATCACCGCGGGCTCCGCTGGGTGCACGACCAAGCGACATATCGACGATCATCGCTCGGCGCTGGGCAAACCACAGAGGACACAGAGCAGGGACGCAGAGAACACAGAGGATTTTTTGAGAAAAGTCCTTCGTGCCCTCCGTGTTCCTTCTCTGTGCTCTCCGTGGTTCATACGGAGGTTGGACTGAATCGCCGCAGGTCGGTCGTGCACCCGGCTCCGCTCGACCGAAACTCGAAGTGTGGAGTCTCGAGGCGCTTTGATGCTAGCGTGGACGAGCTTGGTCTCTCTCCGACTGCTGGCCCAAAGCGCCTGCGCGCTTGCGCTCCTCTCGGCTCCGCTCGCCCATGCCGCCGAACGACCTCGAATGCACGCCTTTCCGGAATGGCCCGTGCGTCTCCAGAGCGAAGTGCTTCGCGCGAGCAAGACGTTCACCGGCGAGCTGCACGTCTTCGTCAAAGACATCCCCACCGGCGTCCAGTACAGCTACAACTCCTCCACGCCCACGTATCTGGCCTCCTGCGTGAAGATCGCCTTCATGGTGGAGCTCTTCCGCCAGGTCAGAGTGGGCAAGATCAACCTCTCCGATCAGATCGAGTACTCCGAGGAGGACGTCCGCGACGGCTCCCCGGTCTTTGGCTACCTCGCTCCAGGCACCAAAGTGCCCGTCCAGGTGGCGCTCGAGGCGATGATTCATCACAGCGACAACGCGGCGAGCGACCTCGTCGTTCGAACCGTTGGCATCGACAACGTCAACCGAACTCTCAAGGAGCTCGGCTATCGGTTCGGCCCGATCACCTCGCTCATCGACGTTCGCCGCCTCGTGTACGGGCGGCTCGACCCCCGTGTGGAGACCTTGAGCGCCAAGGAGATTCGCTCCATCGGTTTCGCCAAGGGAGGTGAGGAAAGAGCGCTCAAGCTGAGTGAGACGCTCGGGGAGCTCCCGGGAACCTTCACCATTCCGGACGTGCACCGGGCCTTCGTCGAGTATTACGGTACCGGCTACAACTCGGCGGCCATGGACGAGACCGCCAGACTCATCGAGGACATCGTCCTCGGCCGCGTCGTGAGCACGCAGGCGAGCCGAGAGATGGTTCAAATCATGCTAGGTACCCGCACCGGCGAGCGTCGAATCAGGGCGGGCCTCCCGGACGGGACGCCCTTGGCCCACAAGACGGGAACTCAGTACGGCCGCATCTGCGACATGGGCGCGATGTACCTGGACGAAAATCACCCCGTGATCTTCTCCGCGTGCACCAAGTGGGGCCGCCGAGAGTCCTCCGAGGACCTCATCGCCCGCGTCGCCAAGAAGGCCTTCGACCTCATTCAAATGGAGACTCAGCCAGGCTTTCGGCAGGCGACCACTAGCTCGACCGCCGTGGGCGCCGATGACTTCGACCTCGCCTTCGGAACCGAGTCCAGCTCCCAGGACGGAGCGCTCACCGCCGCGGAGGAGCTTCTCGAAGAAAACTGGCAGAGGAAGAAGCCGGACAAGGCATCCGATCGCTCCAAGGGCAAGAAGAAGAAGAAGAAAAAGAAGGACGGCGACGGCAAGAACGAGTGACGGCGCGGACAGGCCACCCCACCGCGCCGGAATGCCGCTTTACGGGCCCTGAGAAAGGGGTATCCTCCGAATCGTGGCTCCTCCTGCCGAACGGCCCCCGATTCCCACCGGGACGCAGCTCAGCGCCTCGCTGACGGTCGTCAGAAGGCTCGGCGTGGGAGGCCAAGCGGAAGTATACGAAGCCACGCTGCCCGACCGGAGCCGAGTCGCCGCCAAAATCATCCTCCCCGAATTGGCCAGCGACTCGTCGCTCACAGCCCGCCTCAGCCGCGAAGCAGCGGCGGCCGCCGCCGTGCGCCACCCAAACGTGGTGCGAGTTCAAGGCATCGAAACCTCCACCGACGGGAGACTCATCATCATCATGGAGCTCCTGCTCGGCCGCCCGCTCGGCCAGGTGCTCAAGCGCGGCGCCATCCCCGTCGATCGGGCCATCGACTTGGCCCTCGGGATCGCTCGTGGCCTCGAGGCCGTCCACGCCGCTGGGATCGTCCACCGAGATCTCAAGCCCGGAAATATTTTTCTCGTCGACGGGCCCAACGGAGTGCTCACGCCCAAGCTCACCGACTTCGGCATCGCCAAGGTCGCGCAAGGTTGGGAAGCCACGCAACTCACCCAGACGGGCGCCCTCCTCGGCACGCCCACGTATATGTCTCCCGAGCAGATCGAGCACCCCGACCAGCTCGACGCGCGGTCCGATCTGTACTCGTTCGGGGTCGTCTTCTTCGAGATGCTTTGCGGCAGGCCGCCGTTCGGAGGAGATCAAGTCGGACAGATCCTCATGCAACACGTCCGGGTGCAGCCGCCGAGCCCCAAGGCGCTCAACCCAGAGCTGCCGCAACCCGTGGCTGCTTTCGTGCTTCGCGCCCTCGAAAAGAGCCCCGACCGCCGCTTCGCCTCCGCCAGCGAGTTGATCCGAAGGCTCGAGATCGCGAGGACCCAAGAGGTCAAGCGACCCCGCGTGCTCGACGGCGCGCCGCCGGAGCCCGCGACCTCGAGCTCGTCCCTGCCCGTACCCCCGACCGCCCCGTGGCGCGGGGACTCGCGAGCTCCGGGCTCGCAACCTCGAAGCGCCCTACCCGTTCTCGCAGTAACAAAAGAAATCGAGGGTCCGTCGCTCTCGGACTTCGTCGCGACCCAGAAATTCAAACGCCTCGCGGGCGTCGCAGGCGCCGTGATCATCGGCGCGTTCGTGGCCCGCGGAGCCATGCTCGCGATCGAGAAGGCCAGCGCCCCGGTCGATCGATGGGTGATCGTGACCTCCGACCCACCCGGTTCAGAGGTGGAGGTAGACGGAAAAGTGGTCATGCGTGGCCCCGACCGACAACTCACACCGGCGAGGATCGTCGTGGACGGGAAGAAGTCTCACGAAGTGCGGGTCGTACGACCCGGGATCGGTGAGGAAACTCGAACCGTATCTGCAGGCTCTGAAGAAGATCCGGACGTCGAAATCAAGGTGAGTTTTCGAGACAAAATGGCCCGAATTCGCCTGGAAGGCTCGTCGTACATGAAAGTCACCGTCAACGGTGAGCCCGTCAAGATGGGCGTGGTGGACGTCAAGCCAGGTACAGTGGTGATCGAATCGGGCTACGGAGGGTACTGCACCGACCGTATCGAGATCGTCGCGCCGGTTCGCAGCGAACAAACCGTGGAGCTGAGGCCGCGCTGCGGCGGGTATTGGTAACCAACTGCAGTCGGTCGGCCAGAGCGCCGAGCCGATGGAGAGCTCGACGAGCTGTACTTGGCTGTTCGATGCTCTAGGGCCAGAAATCGGGCCCTCGGACGCTGACTGTTCGCGAGTCCGCGCCGACGCCGCAGGACCGGCGCGCTGAGCTCGTCGTCACCGTGGGCGAGCGACGGGCCGCGCAATTGCACGCCCTCGAGCGGAAACGGTCGAACGAAGCCCGTTGGAGGTCGCCATGAGATCGTTTGATCAGCGTGGGATTTCGTCCTCCCTCGCCCAGCTTGGTATGCTCGTCGCGGTATCGACCGGGTCTGGATGTGCAAGCTGTGGAGACACCGAAGACACACCCAGCCCGTCGGCCGAAGCCGCTCTGAAAAACGGGGAGGCTCTCTCGCTCGAGCTCTCCGACGGCGTTCGGGTGAGCTTCTCGGCCACCACCGACCCTGGGCTGCAACTCGGAGATCCGATCACCCGCGTCGGTCTCTCCCGCTCGAGTGAGACGATCGAGCTCGACGGCAGCGAGCTGACTCCGTTCGGGTTGGTGCTCACGCTCGAATTCGAACCGTTCGATTCGGAAGCTTTCGCCAACACCAAGAGCGGACACGCGGGCCGAGTCTCGGCGTCGAGCTTCATGCCGACCTTCACGATTCCAAAGCAACTGCTGTCCGGAGCGAACCTCGACGACGTCCTCGCGGTGGCGCGCATCGGTGACTCCTACTCAACCGGCGTGTTCGAGCCCGAGTCTGTCAGGTTCGTGCCGGCGGAGATCGATGAAGAAGGCAACCTGACGTTTACGGACCTCTACTTCCCTCATTCCATCTTGTCCGACCTCGAAGCGACCGCGGCCGGACTGGCCTCCGATGTCACGGGAGGGCTCACCGGTCCTCGACGCATTCGCTTCGCACCAGCGCTGGCCGTCGCTTCGGTGAATTGGACAAACCCACCCGTACTCGTCCGCATGATCCCGACACGAGAGCCTCCGTACCGTGTTCCGCTCGATGAGTTGACGATTCGAGACCCGGAACGGGCCGCGATCGAGCGAGAGAGCTGCAAGAACAACATCGTCGTCCTCGTCCACGGGCACAACGAAAAGGAGAGGGCTGGCTTCACTGCGGGAGCAATCGAGGCTCCTTGGCTCTTCGCCTACAAACGCGACGTCTGGACTCTGTTCTACGACTACCTTGCCCGCCAAGACTCACGAGCCAAGCTCGGCTGCACCGCCTTCTACGAATTCATCTACCCGACGTACCGTCCCATCATGACTCCCCACGGAACTGGAGCGCGGCTCGATCAGAGCTTCTCGACAGCGCTCGCGACGGAGCTCGCTCCGCTACTCCAGAGCGGAGATGACTACAGGCTCTATATCGTCGCCCACTCGATGGGGGGACCCGTCTCGAGGGCAGGGATCCAACTCTTCGACGAGAGGCTTCTTCGGTGGTTCGAGAAATTCGTAAGTTGGGGATCTCCTCATTTGGGCTCTCCGCTGCCTTCGCTCGGGTTCGCGCTCGCCGCAGCTCCACCGTATTTGCTGCACACTCCACCCAATCCCTTCTTCGATGAGCTCGGCGTACCCGAAGAGCTCGCCCATTCCGAATTCTTGTACGAGCTCTTGGTCGAGCTCTCGAGCTCGATCCAGCTGCCGGCGCCTGGACCCCGCGACTATCGATGGGCGGGCTCCACGGTCAACCCGGAACGACATCGGATCAGGCTCGAGAACATCCTCGAGCTCTCCGAAGCCCAGCGCGCGACCGAGAGGCTGGCCGCACGATTCAACCTCCAGACTGGGACTTGGATCGACAATCCCAATCTCCGCACTCTCAACGACCTGGATCGCTTCGTCCACTCGGACAAGTACGTCGGCATTTTTGGAATCACAGAGCAGTCCCCCACGTGGGAGACGACCGCCTACGGCTACCTGACCTACCCAACGATGAAGCAGACCGGGCTAGGCGCGCTCGTGATCAAGCTAGTGATGGACTCGCAGCCCGACTTCTACCAGACCCACAACAAGAATCAGAGCGACGGCGCAGTTCCACTCGAGTCGATGATCGCCTCCGGAGTGTTCGGCCTCGGAAATCTGTACTTCCTCGCTGGCGTCGACCACGAAGAGTACTACGGCGCGCCCGACTCGAACGCCGTCTTCTCCGCGGCCGACAAGGCCACGCGCACGTTCGACAAGACCACGCTCGCGCTCGACTTTCTCTCGGACCCGGTTGGGTGCCCGAGCCTGAGCTTCACCGAAGAACCCGATCACGCGTTCGAATCGACCGAACAGATCACGATCGAAGGGTCGCTGAGTTGGCCCGGCGACACGACTCCGGGCTCGCGGATTCGCGAGGTCGCGCTCAGGAGCGGCGGAGACACAGTCGGCAGCTCGAGCCATGGGCAGGACGGCAAGCTGCACGGAGATGTTGCCGCAAGCGCCCTGCCGCAGCGGGAGAGTATCCTCGAGCTCTTGGTCGAGCTGAAGGACGGGACGCGCCTGCGCAAGGAGTGGACGGTCACCGTGGAGGGGTGTCGGTTCGAAGATGCAGTCCCGAACGTCGTCACGTTCACGGTCGAGGCTGGCGGGTGCTTCGCGTACGATCAGTTCTCGCTCTGCTTCACGCCGACCGGCGGATCCGTGGTGAAGTCAGCAGATCCAGGCTGCGGCTCGTTCGTGAGTGCCTACGAGGTGAGCGGTGCGACCTCGTGCAACTCGGCGTCCCTGACCTACCGATTCGATACGAGCCAGTCCACGACTTATCCCGGATGCTCACCCATCCATGACGAAGTCATCTTGTACGGCTCGTACTCTGGAAGCGTGGACGTGGTCTGGGACTCCCAGGCGCGAACGTACGGAGTGACTTCGCGAAATGGCAGCTACAGCGAGCGCTACGAATCCGCGACCTGCGAGGACCTCGGGCCGGACTGCAGCTCGACGGCCTACATCACGTCAGCGCGATGAGGCGGCCCGAACGGCAGCAGGCCGGACCCGGTTGTGCCGAGAGGGTACAACTTGTCCCGATCCGTACTGCAGGTGCCGCGGGGAACAAGGGCGCATGCTGTCTAGCGAGCGGTACCAAACAAATATAGGTGGTTACATTTGGCCCGCGAGTTGCTTAGCGCATCGGCATGATGACGAGCGGACGAGCGAGCGAGCTGAAGAAGGGTTTGGGCGTGGGTCGGGCCGCGATTGCCGCCATATCGCTCGAGACTGTGTGCGTGCGACGGTCCCAGGGCAGCTCGCGCCCGTCCGTTCGAAGCGCGATCGAGCCTTCGGTGAGCCAGGGCGCCGCGTTCAGCCGAGAGGCTCGCTTCGCCGTTTCGCTTCGTGTCTCGGTGCGCGCGGTCGGGCAGGTCTGGTGGACGCGAACCCGAGACTTGGGCGCGCGAGGCCTGTTCTTCTACGCCGACAATCCTCCTGCGGTGGGCACGGCGGTCGAAGTGACGCTCCGCGCGGACGCGGAAGTCTCGTTCGTGGTGCACGGCCGAGTTCGGTTCCGCGTCGCCGAGATCGGCGCCGACGTGGAGCTCGACGCCTACGGGGAGTACGCGGAGTGGCTCGAGCGAAGGACGACTCGCATGTCGGGCACCCGCGAGATCAGCGGCTGCGTTCGCGCGTCGAGCGACGAGATCAACCTGAGCTTCGACCGCTTCGAGTTGGTACCGCTCGGCGCGGATCTCACGCCGATCGATCTGCTCTTCGCCAAGCACCCACCGATCTCCGCGTGGCGAGTGCTCCCGGACTGTCACTCTCGCCTGCCGGTGAGTTGCCTCAGCCCCGAGCGCGTGGGCCTCCGACTCTCCTCGGCCAGCGAAGTGATCTGGGCGTGGGTAGGGATCACGTTCGACGGTGAGTACGTCGGCGTCGTCCCGGCCGAAGACCCTCAGGTGCTCCCGCGCGTCGTGCGACTCCGGGCGTCCGTCCAGATCGCGCTCACTCGCCGTGGCCAGACCGTGTTCCCCCACTTCGATGCCAGGGATAGGGTGATGATGGCGGAGAATCACGTCGCGGTGCGACCCAGCGAGCCGCCGATGGACTTCGCGGAAGCCGGCGCGAAGACCGACTCGCTCGCGTCCCTCGCGGAGTGGGTTCGTTTCGACGCGGAAGTTGCGAGCACGCTCGACGCGCTGTTCACGTGCGAGGAAGCGAGGACGCGCACGTATCGACTCCCGGGCGGCCCAAAGTCCGCGCGACTCCTCGTCAACCTTGGGCTCGAGGTTCTGGGGAGCGACGGTCAACCCACCTCTGGGTTGTTGTTCCACGACGGCGCGCGCGCGTGCGTGCTGCTCGCGCGTCCGGACGACGAGGTCGTGATTCGAGCGCTCGACGCTTCGGACGAGATTCGATTGCGCCCGGAAGCCGCCATCGTCATCGAAGAGTCCCTGACGTTCGAGGAGCTCGAGGTGGTCTGAGCCGCTGAGCTCCGCTTGAGCCGCTGAGCTCATGCGCGGGGTGTCTCGGGCGAGGCGTTGTGGCGCCCCCGGACTCGATGTACCGTCTGGCTCGAACCGATGGGCGCCAAGGGCAGCCAAGCAGGTCCGGGCCCCACCGCGGGGCCCGCGGACGAATTTCCCGAAATATCAGAGCAGCTGGCAGACGAGGTCACCGAAAAAACCTCCGCCGGCGACAAGCGCAGGCGGGACGACCTCCGCGTCATGTTGTTCGGCCCGAGCGCCGTGGTGACTCATACGCTGCCGCGCCCAGGGACCGTCACGATCGGGCGCGCGGCCGAAGCGACCTTCTGCGTCGACGACCCCACGATCTCGCGACAACATGCCGAGATTCGCGTTGGACGAGACGATCAACTCTCGATTCGAGACTTGGGGAGCTCCAACGGCACTCGCCTCTCCGGAGCGCGCTTGGAACCCATGCAGAATTATCCGCTCGAGCTCGGTGACCTGGTGGACTTCGGCCACACGACTCTGGTCGTCCAACGCGGGCTGGACCTCGCCGAGCCGAGGAGACTCTGGGGTCATGGCTACTTCGAGCTCCGCCTCGAGGAGGAGTGCCAGCGCGCCCGAAGCCAAGCCGAGCTGTTCGCCGTCCTGCGAATTCGGGTCAGAAAAGACGCCGTCCCTCGCGCGGTCGAGGAGATCCTCACCGGATTCTTGAGCGCTCGAGACATCGTCGCCGTGTACTCACCGTCCGAGTACGAAGTCTTGCTGCCGAAGACCGATCGCGACGGGGCCCAGCTGAAGCTCCGCGGCCTTCGCTCGAGCCTCGACAGGATCGGGGCCGAATCCCAGGTGGGCTTGGCCTTGTTCCCGGAAGACGGCCACGACGGTGAGTCGCTGAGCGCCCGGGCAGCGACGCTGATTCGCGCGCGCTCCGGGGTTGGTCGGACCACCTCCACCGCCGGAATCGTCATCGACGATCGCAAGATGAGAAAGCTCTACGATCTCGCCGAACGGGTCGCGGCGAGTGACCTGAGTATACTCATTCTCGGAGAGACCGGCGTCGGCAAGGAGATCCTCGCCACGACGATCCATTCGAAGTCGCGTCGCGCCAGCCAGCCGTTCTTGCCGCTCAACTGCGGGGCGTTTCCCGAGGACTTGCTCGAGAGCGAGCTCTTTGGACATGAAAAAGGCGCCTTCACCGGCGCCGCCAAGGCCAAGCAGGGCCTCCTCGAGACCGCGCAGGGCGGCACCGTGTTCTTGGACGAGATAGGCGAAATGCCTCTGACGACTCAGGTCAAGTTTCTCAGAGTCATCGAAGAGCGAAAGGTACGTGCCCTCGGATCGGTCGACTCCAAACCCATCAACGTTCGCTTCGTCGCGGCGACCCATCGCGACCTCGAGCACGAGGTCGCCATCGGTAAGTTCCGAGAGGATCTGTTCTACCGGCTGAACGGAATCTGCTTGGTCATTCCGCCGCTCCGCGAGCGCAGGGACGAGATCATGAAGCTCGCGGAGGTCTTCGCGGTCGAAGTCCAGGTTCGCGAAGGGCTGTCCGGGGCCGTGCGTTTCACGGCCGAGGCGAAGTCGGCGTTGAACGGGTACGGCTGGCCCGGCAACGTGCGAGAGCTTCGCAACGTGATCGAGCGCGCGGTCGTGCTCGCGGCGGGCGATCCGATCTCCCTCGAGCATCTCCCAAAGGAGAAGCTTTCGACGTCGCTGATCTTTCGGTCCGAGGCCTCGGGCCCATCGCCTAGAGCGCCAACGCGCCTGCTCGCAGGCGCGCCCGGGCTCGATCCCGCGATCCACCGCGGCGTAGACTCCATGACGGAGAGAATTCAGGTCGCGCTCGAGAAGAAGACGGAGCCCCCTGGACCCAGGCGCGCCGACTTCCCAACGCCCTCCACCACGGTCGAGCTCCCCGGAGGCACTCCGATTCCGAAGCCCCGGTCGGGCTCGCTCGTCGAGGAGATGGAGGTCCTCGAACGGCAGCGGATCATCGAGGCGCTCGAAGCCTGCGGAGGCAACCAGACGAGGGCGGCCGAGCAGCTCGGTATGTCCCGAAAGGTGCTGATCAGTCGCCTCGATCGCTACGGAATTACTCGCCCTCGAAAGGACAAGGGTGAGGGATGAGTATGATTTTCAGTTCCTGGTAACCAGAGACTCGCGGAATCGGCGTCGAAAGTAGAACGCGAAGGCACCGAGAAACATCAGCGTCACTAGACCTCGACCGACGACCGTCGAGGCGCACGAGCACCCAGCCTCCGACTCGTCGGTGACCGGCGGGGGCTTCGGAGCGCTCGGGCTCTTGGGGTTCGTGTGGCAGGGCAACGAACGCAGCTCGGAGGACTCCACGAGGCTCAGGCGCGACTCCGACGAGTCTTTGTCCAAGGACTCGCCGCCAACCCAGGTCGCCATGTCTCCGTCGTTGGCCAGAACACAACCGACGAACGCGACCGTATAACGCCGAAATAGGTAGGAGAGTGTCGGATCTCCCCCGCCGCAGACGGACGGGCACAAGTCATCGCCAGGTTCTTCGACGTCACAATGTCCCGAGCCGCTGACGACGACCCTGAGATGGGGCGCCGGAGTGAGAGGGAAGACACTCTGCTTCCAATCGGTGCCATTACAGGAACCGAGGTTCTCGGCGAGCAAGTGAGCCGACGGCTGAGTTACGCTCGGCGCAGCCGCGGCGGCGACCCCGCCGTCGTCCTGTCCGTCGAGCACGACGACGACATCGATCTCAGGATGGCTCTCGGCGGCGAGGAACACAGCTAACCCACCAAACGAGTGTCCGACCACGCCCCGCCGCTCGCCATCGACCCTGCCGCCGAGCGGGGACTCCTGGTCGGCTCCCCGATCCACCGCCCAATCGAGGAGCGCCCGGACCTGTCGCGCGTTGGCAGCGTGATCACATCCGAAGATGTTACACGGCATGTTGGGCACCAGGGCCACGGACCCATGAGACGCAAGGGTCTGAGCCATCTCGGCCATGTTCGCGCCGGTCCGCGAGGAGCCATGCAAGACGGCGACTATCGGCGCGGGCTCCGTCACTTCCTTTGGGTAGTAGACCGTCAGCGGAATCGGCACGCTATCCAGCGCGACGTTCCCCGCGTCCCAAGTCTCGACCGTCAGAGGGCCACGATTCTCGGGCTCGGCGATGGAGTCGAGCGGCGAAAGAACCCAGGCGACTACAGCGGCGGTCACGAAAGGAATGAGCGAGCGCGGCGTTCGGAGGCGCATCGGGTTCGAGATCAGCACGTCGCCGGAGCGACGTCGAGCGCCTGTGGTTCGGATCGAGAAACTCCGGCGCACTACGGTGCTTCAGCGCAGATACTCACTTTGAGTCATCCAGCGGCTGTCCGGAAAGTAGGCCAGGAGCAGTGTACCTTCGCTGATGTACTCGATGAGCTCTGGGCCGACGTCCGAGCCGACGAGGAAGGTCCCGTTCGACTCGACGGGGGCTCCATGCGAAGCCACGTAGCTCGCGGTGACTTGATCCGAGACGGCGACCTTGATCCCGCGCCGCTCGGCTGCGTCGTTGAAGCCGGGCTCGATCCCGCTCACGGCGAGCGCGCCCTGAGTTGCCGCACCCGTCACGTACACACCGATGCTCGTCATGTTGGACCCATCGTTCGACACCGTACGAACGCGGCGTCGATCTGCCGGGTCGCTAGAGCCGTATCCATGCGCGACGTGGGCTCGGCCTACGAGGGCTTGGCGGGATAGATCGACCACCCACAAGCGGGCTTCGTTCGAGGGTCGCGCGAAATCGGCGATGGTGAGAATGGGGACGTCGACGGCGCGCTCGGCGAACGCGGTCCCGAACACCTTCAGCGCGAGCACGGCCACGTCGGTGCTCATTCCGTGAGCTTCGAGCGTCGACGCTGACGTGAATCCCACGTTGAGTTGGAACTGTCCGGCGCGAGCCACGCCGTCGCGCCCAACCCACGAGTCCACGACCACGAGGTAGCGGCCAGCCTCGATCATGGCCGCCGCGGTGACGTCACCTCGCGACAGGCAGCTCCCGTTCGCGGAGAGAACATGAACGTCGGCGTCTACGCCCGCAGGCATCTCCGAGAGCTCCGTGGCGAGAAATCCCCGCTCCGCGACCTCGAGCTCGTACGTGAGCTCCGGGCCAGACTCATTGGTGTCCGGGGCGCAGGCATACCGGTCGTTGCGATTCGTCCCCGAACGAGTATCTGCCAGCACCTCGTACGGGAACCGATCGATCCGCGTGCCGCTCGGCACCGCCGCACAGTCGTTTCGCACGACGATCGAATACGCCGCGCTGGTCGGCAACCCACTCGAGTATCCCGACTCTCTGGCCGCCCACGAGCTCAGGTACACGTCGAGCGTAGCCACCTGAGAAGACTGCAACCGAACCGAGGCGATCGCTCCGGTCCGCCCGCTCGAGAGCTCGCGGGCCTCGACGCCCGAGGACGACCCGAACCCTCCGCCGTCATAGAGTTTGGTCCCGCTGCTCGAGCCCAGCACCAGCACTGGAGCCCACGCGCCGGCCCTCGCGCGGACCTCTACCTCGGTCACGCCCGCGGGCAGAGTCATGCGGAATTGGTGAGCGTTGAACCGACCTGAAGCGAAGTTCTCGGCGAGCGTCCACTCGGAGCATCGAGAGAGCGTGACGTCCTTTCTCCAAACCCGAGCATTCGGCAGCAGGCTGGTGCTCTGCGTGGGCGCGGCGCCCCACGCGACGAGCTGAGCGTCGATGTCGTTCTTCAACAGCGACGGCAGACCGAAGACGTCGGCTCCCCCGGGCGTCTGGTAGCCGCTCGTGATCGTGGCGATGGTCCCGTTGGCGAGAAAGCCGGGGCCTCCCGAGTCTCCCGGGCACACCGCGGTGCTCGAGCCATACCGTACTCGGCGATAGGTCTTGCCTAGTGACTGTAGGCTGCCCCGAGCTCCGCAGCCGAACCCGAAGAGGGTGAGCTCGTCGCCGATCTTCAGCCCAGACGTCGTGATCTCCGCGGCGCGCGCGAGTCGCGTGGGGACCGCGGACTCGAGGCGCACCAGCGCTACGTCGTACGGTCCGAGCCTTCCGGAGAAGCTTCGATGCGCGATCATTTGCGCGCGCTCTGAGCCGTTCGGCCCGTCGAACTCGATCGAGCCGACGCGCTCGGCGCCCGTGTGGTAGTTGACGCAGTGCGCCGCCGTGATGGCGATGTCCTGCCGAATCAAAGTCGCCGTGCAATAACCTCCGTCGAACCACAGGCGCCCGACCTCCGGGCGAAGGCCACCGGCAGCGGTGCCTCCGATCAGCGACTCGTCCGAGATCGCTTCCTCCTGCGCCCCGCCGCAGGCGACGCCGAGCAGCATGCCGACCAGTGCGATTCGATTCATGTTGCCAGGCTACGACATCTCGAAAGGTAGGACATGCGTTGAAGGTCGCTGTAACCTCTCGTCCACAGTCGCGAGCTCAGCTTCGTTCGGCTTCGCGGCGAATGTGGCGAAGAACTCGGCTGTGAATGCCGTGAATGACCGCGTCCGACCACAGCGACCAGTATCCGTCGGGAAAGAGCCGGAGAGTGTACCAGGTCGTGCCTTCGAGCCGCGTGCCGCCCGTCGGGAGCGCCGTCAGCCTGAACTCACCCCGCTGACTTCGAAGGCCGGTGAGCAAGTGCGGCGCAAACACGTGCTCGTAGGGACTCCATTCGTGCATGGGTGGAGGTTGAGCCGAGACCGAGAAGGCGAGGTGGCGCGGCGGGTCCCAAACCGTGATCGGCTCGACGAAGGCGCCGGTCGAAAACTCACAGCGGCGCATCGCGCCCACACCCTCGCCCTCGATGGTCGCGCGAAGCGGATAGGCCACACCCACTTGGTACAAGAACGGTGGGCGGTCGGTGATCTCGGCAAAGCCCACGACGTTGGCCCACACTCTCTGCGGGGGAGCATCGCTTTCGATGGCCGTGGTCACCGAACGAACGCGGTGGGCTTGCGTGGTCGCGTCCGTGGTCGCGTCCGTGAACGCGTCCGTGATCGCGTCCGTGATCGAGTCGGCGCCGGACAAGATCGGGAAGGCGGCCACGATCAAGATGAGTTGGCCGACGCGGCCGTCGCGAATGGCGATGCCGCGCCCCATCAACCCACCGAGCAATCCGACGACGAGTGCGATAGGCAGAGCCATCGCGATGCAAATGATCCCCTCCAGCGCGACGAGGAGGAGCGACGCGGCGGGAAGAATGACCGAAAGCGCCACCACGGCCAGCGACGGCCAGAGCCCGCGAAGCTGGCCGCGGTTGAACAAATACGCGGCGGCCGCGCCGATCAGGAACGGCGTAGCGAGGAACAACACGGCGCCGTAGGCGCCGAGCACGAGCACGCTCGCGCCGACCATGAGCCACGTGAGGCCGAGGCCGAACAAGATCCCTTGGAGCGCGGACCTCCAGGCTGCGACCTCGCCGGGCGAAGGAGACAAGACGACCCACCCGACGTTCGGTTTGGAAGGCAGAAAGCACATGACGGCGATGAGTACGTAATTCACGAGCGGAATGAAGAAGAGCATCGCGAGCCACGGGGACCGACCCGCGTCGAAGGCTCGGCGCACCGTCATCGACACCCCCACCCACAGAAAGGGGAGCGTCACGAAGAGCATCGCCGCGAGCAGCCACTCGGGGCCTTTGGAGAGAGCGCTCTCGCGCGTGGAGAGCAATGGGCTCAAGGCTTCGAACGGCGTTGGCAGTCGCCGCGTGGCGTACCAAAAACCAACCGAGTCGAGCGCGAGCTTCACGAGCGCAAGCGAAAAACCGGTGACTGCGTAGGTACGCCGATCCACGGGTTCGTCGAAGGTGAAGAGAGATCGGAGCACGGAAGAGGATCGCAGGCGAAGTCTCCGAGGTCAACGCGAGGCATTGGCAAACTATGCGAGATGCGCGATGGGGAAGAGATGTGGAGACGCGCGTCCCCCAAAGACCACGACGTGATCGCCGAGCTCAGCGAGCGACTCTACGCAGAGGACCCGAGCCCGAAACCTCCTCCGACGCGGGCGGACGCGCTCAGAATCCTCGAGTGGCTCGAGCGGGAGCCGGTGCGGGGTCGGGCCGCCGCGCTCGAGCTCGAAGGTGAGGTTCGAGGCTATGCGCTGCTGATTTCTTTCCTCTCCAACGAGCTCAAGGGCGAGATCTGCATCCTCGACGAGCTCTACGTCGTGCGATCGGAGCGCGGACGGGGGCACGCGACGTCTTTGATCGACGCGACGGCCAGGGGTGAAGGTCCATGGGGCTCACGCCCAGTCGCCATCGAGCTCGAAGTCACGCCGGACAATCACGCCGCGCGCGCGCTTTATGCGCGGCTCGGGTTCGCGCCGATTCGCAACGCGCTGATGCGGCGGCTACTCGCAGAGTGAGTCATTCTGGGCGTTGACCCGCGGTGTGGATCCCGCGAAGGAACGGTCATGACGTGGGTGATCGTTGGCGCTTTGATCGTCGCCTTGGTGCTCGGGTACGTCGTGTTCTTTGGCGGCAAGGCCGAGCGCGCTCCGAGCGGCCCTACGCCGAGCTCCTTGCCAGAAAAGCCGTCCGTCACCCTCGACCTGGTCCGATTCGACAAGGGCGGAATGACGACGATCGCAGACCGACCGGACGATCGCACCTTCGCGTCAAAGGATGGGTCTGGGCTGCGTGTGTCGGTCTTTCCGACCAGGATCGACGTGCCGGCCGACGTGACCGATCAGAAGGCGCTCGAGACCTACTTTGCCGAGTGCTTGGCGCTCTACGGAGGGCGCGTGGTGAGTGTGGAGCTCGGGAAAGTCTTGGAGGCGCCTTCGTACGAAGTCACCGCCGCGCTGAGCCCACCGGCCGCCCAGATGTACATCTGCAGCCTCGGCGTGATGTTCGAGCAGAAGAGCTTGTCTGTGCATGCTTGGTCGAGCCAGAGCGTCGAAGCCGCCAGAAGCCTGTTGTCGAGGACGCGCGCGTCGCTCGCGTGGGTAGGTCCGGCTCCGGGTGGATCGAGCAAACACGATCCCGACGAGAAGCCGCTGTCCAAGCTCACGCGCGCCTTTGGCCCGCAACGAGAATCGGTCGGGCGGACACTCGCGCGGGCCGCGCTCGGCCTCGAGGGTGACGCCGCGTTGGTCGACGCGCTCATCGGCATCACCGCAGCCGAGGATTCCGTCGAGAGCGCATACGACCTGATTGCGGCGGCTCTGCCGGACACGCGCCGAGACGCCGAGTCGATGAAAAAGGCCGGCGTGGCCGCGCGCGACCTGGTGAGTTGGTGGAATGGCGAGGGCCGCGCGCGTGTTCACACGCCTCACCTCGTGGAGCATGGCCTGTGGTCTCGATCGAGCTCCGCGGGGGTCGGACGCCGCGTCTCGTGATGTGCTCGCGACCGAGTCCTTGACCGCAGCCGACCCACTTCGTAAACGAAGCGAATGACGAAGTCCCTCCTCTCCCTCGGCACCACTCTTCTCGTCCTCGGCCTGGCGTGCACGAACGGCAACGCCGGCGAACCGAAACCCGGCCCGAAAGCTGCGCCCAAGCTCGATCCGAGCTCGGCGCTGCTCGATCCGACCAAAGTCACCGGTCAATCGAAGGCCAAGTACAGCGTGAAATTCGAGACCACCAAAGGCGACGTGATCATCGACGTCACCCGCGACTGGGCTCCGCTCGGAGCGGATCGCTTCTACAACCTCGTCAAGATCGGCTACTTCGACAACGTCGCGTTCTTTCGCGTGATCCCCGGGTTCATGGCGCAGGTTGGCATCCACGGCGACGCGCGTGTGAACTCGCGGTGGCGTGAGGCGCGCATCCCCGACGACGCGGTGAAGCAGAGCAACACGCGAGGGATGATCTCGTTCGCGATGGCCGGACCCAACTCGCGCACGACCCAGATCTTCATCAGCTACGCTGACAACTCGCGATTGAACGGCATGGGCTTCTCGCCGTTCGGCAAAGTCCGCGACATGGCCGTGATGGACAAGATCTACGGAGGCTATGGAGAGGGCGCGCCAGGGGGCCGGGGGCCGAGCCAAGGGCGCGTTCAGATGGAAGGCAACGCGTACCTCCAGAAAGACTTTCCAGAGCTCGACTACATCAAGAAGGCCACGATCATCGCCGAGTAGGGGGTGTCTTCAATCAAGGTCCCGGTCCGGTCCCGGTCCCGATCCGATGCACGGCGGGGCGTCGCTTGGATGAGTCGAGTCAGCATCTCGGCTGACAGGTCGCTGAAAAAGTCGATTTCGGCCGCGGCGGCGCCCAGTGTGATCGGCATGGATAAGCAAAATTCCATGGTGGTGAATCGGGCAAGGGCACCGGCACGTCATGAGTTTCGGAGCCTCTTTCAGCGACCCCCTAGCCAGCTAAGCTAGGCCGTGTAGATTGACTGGGTGCGCTCGCCGAGATCGACGCGGTCCCTATCGAACTTTCTGGCCGTCTGCCTTCTCGGCCTTGGCTGCCACGTGACGACGGGCATAGAGCTCCCTCCGTCGGACGGAATTGCTTCCTGGATCTTGGTTGGCCGGAGTGACTCCGGGTTCGTGACCACCGAGCTGCTCGACATCACGCGACCCGAATCAGGCTTTTCGTCGGCGCCGCTCACCGAGGTCGTGGCCCTCGGCTACTCATGTACGCTCGACGAGTTGGAGCTCGACGAGCTCGACTCACGGGAGCGCACCGAAGGCCAAGCGAGGCTGCAAGTCCCGCCGCCCACCGCTCTGTTCGTTTCTCGCGACCTCAGCTCATGGGCGTCGACCGACGACCTGCCAGACGAGGCCCACGAAGAGTTACTGAGACTCCCACTCGCAGCCGATCACCTCTGTGGCGTGACTGCGAGCAAGCTCACTCCGCGAGCTCCGAGCGTGTCGCCGGCCGGTGGACAGATGACGGAGACGACTTTCGGAGTCCGCTTCGGGTCCAACCGTACGGCCGTTGGCACGACTCGGCGGGAGCTGATCGCCGTGACCGACGGGACGTCCGGAATGAGTGTGCTCTCCGATGACCGCGCGGTTGCCGGGGCGGTGACTCTCTCTGACGGGCGCCTGCTGGTCGCCGGGCCGCAGGGGCAGCTCTTTTTCGTGAGTGAGTCTGGAGACGTAGAGTCGTTCATGGAAGGGGCGCTGCCCGGCTCACGCGCGCGACTTGCCATTGCAGGAGACGTTCGCGGACCGGGAGACGCCGAGATTTACGGCATGGGTGACGATGGCACGCTGGCAACCTTCGACGGAACTGCGTGGACCGTGCTTGCCGGACCTACTCATCTTTCGAAGTTCTTTCCTCGACCGGCGATCTTTCGAACCGGCCCTGGAGAAGCCGTCGCGATCGGCGTAGGCGCGGGAACTTCGAGCGTGAGCTTCGTGCGTGGCTCGAGCGTCGAGCACGTTGCGTTGCCTGGTGGGTCCATCTTCGCGCTCGCCGAGCTTCCAGGAGAGGGTTTCGTGGTCGCGGCGACCAACGGCGTATTTCGACTCGTAGACCGGAGCTTCGTTCCGATGGGCGACACCGTCGGGCTACGGGGCGTGATCCTGGCCGTCGTGCCGATGGAAACAGGGTTCTCTTACGCGGAGCTCCATGATCGGTTTCGCTTTGGTTACGGCTATTTCCACCCGGCCAGCGGGTTCTGTACCGACGAGTCGTTTCGACCCACCGGGGAGCTTCGCGAGATCGTCCCGACCCCGCTGGGGCTCCTGGTGATCACGAAGACGTGGTCACCGGAGCGGGGCCACGAGTTCCGGGCGACTCCGTACGAGCAAACGTCGAGCCCACCCCGCTGCCTTCTCGGGCATTGAAGGTCGCTGATAAAGGCTCCGATACTCATGACGTGCCCGTTCCCGTCCGTGCCCGTGCCCGTCCGTGCCCGTGCCCGATTCACGATTCATCAGCGCAGGCTCGCTGCGCTCGCCGCGGTTCACCTCGCGACGTTTTGGGAACCAGGTGACAAAATCCGAGCGGCCGCGAGCGACGTCCGCTCAGCGACCGCCGATACCGTTGCATCACCCACTGAGGAGGTTCCAAATGGTATCTGCAGCGAGCGCAATCAACCAAGCCACGAGCATCTGTCTGAAGGACGGCGAGAAGCCTGCGACCCTCGAAGTCTCGTTCGCCAAGTTCGGCGACATTCGTCGAATTCAGGTGAGCGGAACGCCGCGCGGCGGCGACCCGTTGCTGCTGATGCTCAACAAGGTCGAGCCAGGCTGCCAGTTGCAGGTCCTCAACCTCTCCGCCAAACCCGACGCGAGCTGGGAAGACAAAGACGCCTTCATGAAGTTGCCCGGCGACACGTTGAAGCCGCTCGGCAACGGACAGTACGGGCTCGTGCTCGGCAACAACGAAGCGAAGGCGGTGGGTATTCGTCCCGGCGACGTGTTCGAGATTCGCCAGGTCGATCCGGCAGGCAATGCGTCGGACCCAGCCACGGTGTCGCTCGAGCAGCAGACTCCGCAGAACATCCGAATTCAGAACTTCGGCACCGTCGATAGCTTCGGAGTCAATTTCGCCCCGTTCCGCGGGGAGACCGTGCAGATCCGACCGTACCCGGACGGCGCGGCTCCGACTGTCCTCACGAGCCTGATGTCGATCGACGGCAAGGAAGAAGGCAAGGGTCGGCTCACCGGGAAGAAAGCCATCGAACCGGGCGCGACCGTGTACGTCCACAACGAGGCAACTCAGAAGACCTTCGAGGCCAAAGTCGGGGCCGACAAGAAGTTCGAGCTCGAGTTCGAAGCCAAGGTCGGCGCGCCGCTGCACCTTTGGGTGAAAGACCACAACGGCAACACGACCGATCTGGGCCTCACGCCTTACGCGCCCAAGTGCGTCAAGAGCGGGCCGCTGTGCGCTGCCGCACTCGCCCAGCAGGTCTGACTCTGTCAGCTCATGGCTTTCGTGAGCGTCCGCGAACCGCGACCTTGAGCGCAGCGATGTCCTACTCGCACCGCTCCACTCGCGGCGTGAGCTCGGTCGTCTTCCGAAGGAACGAGGTCATCTCCTGCACCGTGCCCGCAAGAGTCGTGATGGCCGTGGCCGTCCGAATCTCCGATTCGACGATTCTCCGGCTGAGCTCTTCGCGCATCGCGTCGAGCCGTTCGTTCGTCTGGTCGAGCCGCTGGTTCGTGACTCGCACCTCGGCCCGGAGCTCATCGCTCGTAGCGCGGATCTCCGCTCGAATCTGACGCAAAATCTCCATTGTCAGGTCTGTCGGTTCCATTCTTTCGAATGAAGCACGAAAGCCACGTCGTTGGGTACGAAGTTGTGGCACCTCGACAGCCTCCGCGAACTGGAGTGAAGTCGTTCGAATGACGATCGGGACGACACCCAACATCGGCGACGCGGGCGCACGTAAGCGTCGAACCCGCGGCTACCTCGTCTTCGCACTCAGCGCCGTCGCCTTCGTGATCTTGATCGTGACCGGCATGCCGCCGGCGTGGCGCGCCACTTTGTTCGCGCCGCTGCTCCTCGCGTTCCTTTACGTGCTCCAAGCGCGCGAGAAGACCTGAGTGGTCCTCGCGTCGCGCGGTCAGCGCGATCTGGGTTCGGGCCTGGAAAAAATCGAAAAAGAAGAGGAGCTCGGGTGCGTTCGTACGCAATCACGACGCGTCTGGATTCAGACCTGGGTCCTGACCACCCTGATGACCGCGCTGGCCGTCGTCGTCCCGGAGCTCTTCTGATCTGATCTGGCGATCCGAGTGGCGCCGATTCATCGCCGCAGGCTCGCTTCGCGAGCCGCGGTTCACCGCGGAGCGGATGAGTGCGACTTTTCTGCGGCCGCCAGCGCAGCAGCGAGCGTCGACGGAAAGGACGGCCCGACGTACACGAAGCCCGTGTACACTTGCACCAAATCGGCGCCCGCCGACCTCTTTTCGAGGGCGTCCTGTTCACTCAAGATGCCGCCGACTCCGATGAGCGCGGGTTCGGATCCGAGCTCGGCACGCAGCACGCGGAGAAGGTCCGTGCTCCGGCGAAAGAGCGGGCGACCGGAAACTCCTCCGGGGCCTTCTGGGACGGGACCTACGAGCCCTGCCCTCGAGATCGTCGTGTTGGTGGCGACGATCCCGGCGGCACCGAGCGCCAAAGACTTCTGGGCACAGGCGATCGCGTCTTCGTCGGCGAGGTCGGGGGCGAGCTTCACCAGCACCGGCGGAGAGATCTTCATTTCCTCGCGCGCCGAGAGCACGGCCTCGAGGAGCCTCGAAATCTCTTCGACTCTCTGCAGATCGCGCAGCCCCGGTGTGTTGGGGCTGGAGACGTTGAGGACGACGTAACTTGCCGATCGGGCGGTGAGCCTGAAGGCTCGGGCTACGTCGGCGGGCGCGTCGCGGTTGTCGACGACCTTCGAGCGCCCGAGGTTCACGCCTATCGGGACCGCGTCGAAGCCCTTCTCCCGCAAGCGCGCCAGTCTCCGACCGATGACCTCCGCGCCCTCGTTGTTGAAGCCGAAGCGATTCAGGAGCGCTTCGTCTGCTTTCAGGCGAAAGAGCCGAGGCCTCGGGTTGCCCTCCTGCGGGTGAGTCGTGACCGTACCCACTTCGATGAATCCAAAACCGAACCGCGCGAGCGCTTCGATCGCGACGGCGTTCTTGTCGAAGCCTGCGGCCAGTCCGACGCGGTTCGGAAATGACAAACCCGTGACTTGGACGGCGGGCCCGTACGCGGCTCGAGCCCCAAAGAAGCGACCAAGGAGCGGGAGCACCGAGAGCATCGTCTCGTGTGCGAATTCCGCGTCGAAGGCAAACGCAGAAGGGCGAACGAGCCTCCAAAGTCTCGAAGAGAAGTCCATGCGCGTGGCGGGCCCGCGGTAGCACGTTCTCGTGCCTGGAGACAGCCCTTGCGCCAGCGTCGACGGGCCGACATCATGCCCGCGATTCATGGTGAAGAACACGGTCGAGGTCTTCGATCCTCAGATCCCGTTCGCGGGCGTGGTTTATGGCCAACAGCACGCCCGGATGGCCATCATCGGAATCGGCGACGGGGGACTCCTGGTCGTCAGTCCCGGCTTTCCGCTGAGCGACGAGTGCTGGAAGGAGATCGAGAGGCTCGGGGAGCCGCGTATCCTGCTCGCCCCAAATCACTTTCACAACGCGGGGATCAAGCCATGGAGCGATAAGTTCCCAAAGGCGATCGTGGTGGCCCATCCGCGGGCGCAACCCAGGTTGAAAAAGCGAATGCCCGGAGTCCAATTTCAGGACCCATCCGCGCTCGACGGGAAGCTGCCGGCCTCCGTCCGATTGCTCCACCCACCGAGCGCAAAGCAGGGGGAGACTTGGGTCGCCATGAAGACCAAAGACGGCGAGGCTTGGTTTGTCACGGACGCCTTCATCAACGAGACTCGGCTGCCGGGTGGAGTCATGGGTCTGGCATTTCGACTGATCGGATTCCGAACCAAACTGATGATGAACCCGCTCTTCAAGCGGCTCTTTCTGGCGAGCAAGTCCGAGCTCAAGAGCTGGGTCTACGAGCAGCTCGAGCGGGATCGCCCGGTGCTGTTCGTTCCGTCGCATGGGGCTCCGATTCGTGGGCCCGAGGTCGTTTCCTTGCTTCGAAGAGCGACCGAGGAAGGTTGAGCTCGTGATGGATCTGTTCGACCTCCTCGACCTCGCCGGAGCGCGCGAGGAGCACGCGGACCTCGACGCGTGGTGGCGAACTCATGAGCGCTTGATTTCCGATCCGATCGGGACCGAGCTTGGCGTACCTCGAGGCAACTCAGCCGACGTTGCAGAACTCTTCGTAGTCGATGAGCTCGTCGATCGTGGGATTTTCGCCGCATACGGGGCAATTGGGGTCCCGGCGCAGGCGGAGCTCCCGGAATTTTTGAGCGAGCGCGTCGTATTGGAGCAACCGACCGACGAGCGGGTCGCCCTTTCCCAATAGAAGCTTCATGACTTCGATGGCCTGGAGAGTGCCGATGATGCCGGGGAGCGCGCCGATGACGCCGGCCTCGGCGCAGTTGGGGGCGAGGGCCGCGGGGGGGGGCTCTGGGTACAGGCACCGATAACACGGGCCGCCGAGGTGGGGTGCGAACACCGAGGCTTGCCCTTCGAAACGAAAGACCGAGCCGTGAACGTTCGGGACCTTCTTGAAGACACACACGTCGTTGATGAGATAACGCGTCGGAAAGTTGTCGCACCCATCGGCGACCACATGCCAACCCTCATCGAGGATTCTCATGGCGTTTTCGCTCGTGAGCTTCTCTTTGTAGAGCGTGACGCGCACGTCGGGGTTGAGCTCGGTCATGGCACGAGCCGCGCTCTCGACCTTGGCCACGCCGATGTCGGCATCGCGGTGGAGGATTTGTCGCTGGAGGTTGGTCCGATCGACGGTGTCGGGGTCCACCACGCCGATGGTTCCGACCCCTGCCGCGGCGAGGTACAGGGCGACGGGAGAGCCGAGCCCTCCAGCGCCCACGAGCAGAACTCGGGAGGACAGCAGCTTCTGCTGACCCTCGACCCCCACCTCGGTGAGGGTCAGGTGGCGCGAGTAGCGAACGAGTTGGTCGTCGGACAGAGTCTTCGGGAGCTCCCACGGCAGACCGCGGTTCTTCCAGGCCGTGAACCCGCCGGCCATCGAGGTCACGCGCCGGTAGCCCATCTCGCCGAGCGTCCGCGCGGCGAACGCGCTGCGCGTGCCGCCCTGACAGTAGATCACGAGCTCCGTGTCCCGGTTCGCGGCCAAGTCTTCGATGCGAAGCTCGAGGAAGCCGCGCGGGATGTGTCGGGACCCCGTAATCGATCCAGACGCGACTTCGTCTGCTTCGCGTACGTCGACCACGAGCGGCGGGGACGGTGCGCGTAAGCGAGCGGAGAGATCATCAGGTGAAATCTCTCGGATCATCGACTTCGTGCGGGCGATGAGCTGTTCCCGATTCAAGTTCTCCATCGGATGTTCGATTCTCTATCACGCGCGGCGCGGGATCCGCGAACGTGAGGAAAGGGAGGTGATTTTCATGGCGCGTCCCCTTCGGGCAGGGGCGCTTCAGGCGACTCTCCGGGCGGCGCCTCGTGGGTGGCGCCGACCAGCGGGACGACGACAGTCACACTCTTTTTGGCCTCGACGCGCACGCCTTCCCGCCAAGCCGTGATGGCGCCGGAGCCGACTTTGATGTCGTAGATCCCTGGCGCGAGCGGAAGCTCGCAAGCGCCGCGACCCTTGGCGACGGCCTCCGCGGCTCCCGGTCGAAACGCGTAAACGGTGGCTTCGTCATCGATGACGCCGTCGCGTTCGGGTCGAACTTTGATGGTGCCGACGGAGAGCTCGACGACGCGAGTGATCGAGGCTCCGAACGAGACGTCGAAGGGGCCGTCGCGGGCGACGCGACCCGACGCGAGGTGGACGACGAACTCGTAGCGTCCTGGCCAGAGCTTGTATTCGCCGTCGGCGTTGGGGCGTATCGAGAGGCGGCCGCCGCCCCCGGACAGAATCTCCACGGCTTCGATCGGCATCGGCGTTCCGTCTTGGCGCACCTCGAAGATGACGGTGGCGGGGGTGAGGTCGACGTCGACGCGTGTCTCTTGTTTTGCTTCGACCAAGACGTCGAGGCGTTCATGGCGCGCCATGCCTTCGAGCCCTTCAGGCTCCAAGATCACGTCATACCTTCCGGGTGCGAGCACTGCGGATCCGGGCGATTTGAAGTAGTTGAAGAAGTCGCTGGCGCCCGGCATACGCAGGCGTACGACGCTCGGGATGGATCGGCCCGAGCTCGTCACTCGAACGGTGATCTTTCCGGAGGTGAACTTGCGCGTCACCTTGGTGGCTTTGTTCGGCAGGATCCAGATCAGCTCTCGCGCGGATCGAAAATCTGCGGCCGCGGCGAGCGCGACCTCGAGCTGATATCGGCCGGGGGCCACGGAGATCGGCACACCGGCGTGCTCTTCCGCCACCGGCGATGGATCTTGGGCGCGGAACAGTCGGACGATCGCGTCGGTCTTCTTCTCGTTTTGAAGCGCTTCGACGGTGACGGTGCCAGGATCGAAGGCCGCGTCGATGGTGCGCACCTTCTTCCCTTTGAGCTCCACCTTTCGGAGGAGGAGCTCTCCGGGCTCGCCGGCGAGGGCAACGACGAGGTCGAACCTCCCTTCGGCCGCAGTGAACTTCTGGTTTGCGGGGTGCTCGGCGAGCGGGTCCTCGTAGGGACCGCCGACCGGGTAGAGGCGGACGGTGCCCTGGCGGAGCGCGGACCCACGCTTGGCGAGCACACGGGCCGCGGTCGGTCGAACCTCGACCTTCAGTTTGGTGACCTTCGCGCTCGCCACCTTCACCGAAGGAACGGAGAGCGCGAGGGACGGCTCGCAGAAGACGCGAAGCGAATACTCGCCGGGCGGAACTTCCAGCTCGGCGCCGTCCGGGGACGGAATCGGCGTGGGCAGAGCGCTCGAAATGGCGACGAAGGAGCAGCCCTTCGCGGTGAAGGACGGAGCCAGGGTCCCGGGAGCTCCGAGCGCAAGAAGAATCAGCGGAACCACGTCCGAATTCTATACACCGAGACCCACGCGACCCACGCGGAGCCGGTGGCGTGCATCTTCGTTTCGAGGTACGAGCGCCCCGACATGGTGACCACCGCCGTGATGTCCGGTCCCACTCGCTTGATCGCGGGACCCGGGTCGCTCACACGGTTGGCCGACGAGATCCGGCGAACCGGCGGGAGCCGCGTGCTGCTCGTGAGCGATTCGAACCTCGCACAGATCGGGTTGCTCGATCGCGTCTCCGAGGTGATCGAGGCCGCGGGCCTGGTTCACGGGCGCTTCCACGACGTCCATGTCGCCGACGGCGTCGACGCTTACTCGGCGATGTCGGCCGACATCGTGGTGGGCGTCGGCCGGGGATCTTCACTCGACCTCGCCAAGCTGATTCGTTGGAAGGTCGGCGGATCCTTCGAGGATAGGACGTCCGCGGTGCCCCTCATCGCCATCCCGACGTCTGCAGGATCGGGATCCGAGGTCCGCAACACGGCGACCACCGAGCGTGTGCCCTTCACACACGCGAGGCTGGCCGCGAACACCGCTATCCTCGACGCCGAGCTCACCGTGGGCTTGTCGCCGCTCGAGACCGCGCTCGGTGGACTGGACGCGCTCGCGCGCGCTCTCGAAGCTTACGTGGCCAAGGCTTCCCATCCGATCGCGGACGCGCTGGCCATCGCGGCGTTGGCCCGACTCGGCTCGTTCTTGAAGATTGCGGTCGCCGACGGAGCTCACGTGCGCGCCCGTCACGAGCTGTTGTTGGCGTCTTCGATGGCAGGACTGGCCGCCGAAAAAGGACTAGGTGCGACCCACAGTCTCGCGCACGCTTTGTCGTCCGCGGCACGCATGGCTCATGGCACAGCCAACGCGGTCATGCTCCCGCACGTGATGGCCTTCAACCTCGAGGTCGCCGCTGATCGATATGCGGTGGCCGGCGCGGCGATCGGTGTAGAGCGCGTAGGGTCCGACGCGGACCGAGGTCGGGCGTTCGTCGACTGGGTCGTCCGCCTGCGAGAGGAGCTTGGCGTGGAGTCCAGGCTCGAGAGCTACGGCGTCACCGAAGAGATGGTCGAATCTATGGCTCCGCGGGCGGTCGCGGACCGAAATCACCAGGATAACCCGAAACCGCTTGCGCTCGATGACGCGAGGGCTCTTTACAAGGCCGCGCTGTGATCGACCGAAACTCCGTTCGAAGAATTTGCGGACGAGCCCGGATGAAGGCTAGTCTGGTCCGCCGCCGAGGAAACGCTCGGCATGTGGGCCCAGGGAGGAACTCGATGCCCCGTTGGATGTTACTCATTGCCTCACTCGCAGTTGGCTCGGCGCTTGGATGTGCCGAGGAGTGCTCTGCGCCGGACGACTGCCAGCAGAACGAGGTTTGTTACAAAGACACCTGCAGAAACGCGCTCTACGAGAAGCTCTCGTGTACGAGCGACGACGAGTGTGGGGGTTCGTTCGTTTGTATCGTAGGCCGCTGCGGGCTCAGTTCGAGCGCCGGTGCCCTCGATGCAGGCACGAGCACCGTGACGGACGCGGGACCCTGACCTTAGCGGGCGTCGAGGGCTCGAGACGTGCTGCTTGCGGTTCGTCTCGGTCCCTTTGCGTCCGATCTCGGGGCAGCGTATACCGAGGCACGGATGGCTCGCAGCGCTCTCGCTGAGGACCTTGTCCGGATCTACCGGGAGGCCCTCGACGCCTCTCACGCCGGCCGCGCTGTGGAGGCGCGCCTTCAGGTGTCGAGCGGAGCGATCCGCGCGGGACGGCGCGCCATCGCGCTCGACCGCGTCGAGCGGGTCGGAGTGGTCGCGATCGGCAAAGCCGCACCGGCTATGGCCGAAGCGGTGCCCGAGGCGATCAGAGAAAAGACAGCCTTCGGGCTGATCCTGACGAAAGAAGGCTATGCGCGTGATGTGCCTGGCTTTCAGATCCGCGAAGCAGGCCATCCGATCCCTGATCGACGATCGATCCGTGCAACCGACGAGATCGTGGAGCTCGTGTCGGAGCTAGGCGAGGAGGACCTCCTCCTCGTGCTGATCTCCGGCGGCGCAAGTGCTCTTTTGTTCTCTCCGGTGCAAGAGATCGGGTTCAACGATTCGATTTCGCTCAACGAGCTCATGCTGGATTCCGGCATGAGTATCAGCGACATCAACTCGATTCGGTCTCACTTGTCGCGGGTGAAGGGGGGGCGTCTGGCGGTCGCGGCGGCGCCTGCGTCCGTATTGACGCTCGCGCTTTCTGATGTCGTCGGGGACAAGCTGCCGGTGATCGGCGGGGGTCCGACCGTGGCCGATCCTTCGCGGTACAAGGACGCGGTGTCGGCGCTCCGCAAGGCGCGCATCTGGGACAATGTGCCTGAGAGCGTTCGCGAGTATCTCGAAGCCGGCAACCGCGGCGAGATCCCCGAGTCGCCCAAACCGGGTGATCCTCGGCTTTCGCGAGCGTTTGCGGCGGTGGTGGGCGGTCCGCGGACCTTGCTACGGGCGGCGGCGCGGTCGGCGCGGGCCCAGGGTTGGCGGGTGCGTTGCGCGACGCGCCCGATCGAGGGCCCTGTCGAGGATCTCGTCGAGAAGTACATGACCCGCGCCAAATCAATGGTGCGCAGCGGAACGGGCCGAGAGGTGTTCGTGGCGGTCGGAGAGCCGACCGTCGAGATCCCGGCAGAGCTTTCGGCAGCGCGCGGCGGTTCGGGCGTTGGCAAGGGCGGCCGGAGTCAGCACCTCGCGTTGTTGATGGCTCGTGCGATGGTGAGCGACGCGCACATGGCGTTCTTGTCGGCGGGCACCGACGGCACCGACGGGCACACGAACGCCGCCGGCGGCGTCGTCGATGGCAACACGATCGCCGAGTTGAAGGCCGCTGGACGCGATCCTGACGCCGATCTGGCTCGTTACGATTCCTACGAGTCGCTCTCTGCGGCCGGTGCGCGGATCGAAACGGGCCCGACCGACACGAACGTGACCGACCTGCACCTCCTCGCCGTCGAAGGCCGCAGCTTGATCCGCCGAAAGAGGTAGGCGTGGGGCGTCGCTTCCCGCTCGAGCTCGAAGACGAAACGGGCCGCGCCTTCGTCGGGGAGCATCGTCCCGAGCTCGTCGATCTCACGGAACTCTTTCGGTCCTTGGCGGCCCTTCCGATCGAGCGCGCGGAAGAGCCCGAGGCCTGGCGCACACTTCTTCCCGATGGCGCAACGTTCCTTCGGATGCTCGGGCGGACGACGGCGTTGCTTCGTTGCCGCGGACCCGAGGTCAACGACGTCGTGGTCAAGATCCTCGCGCCGCACGGCGGATCGCCGATCGTCCGGTGGGCAGAGACACTTCGGCACTCCCGGGCTCAGCGAGCCTACCTGTGGGCGCATCGCTTACGCGCCGTAGGCATCGAAGCGCCTCGGCCTCTCGGCTTCCTGGAGCGCAAGCACCAACCCGCTCTGTTCCCGAGCCTAGCCGTGACCGAATACGTGTTCGCGCCGACGCTCGTGGAGTTCCGCGACAAGGAGCTCGTGGAACTGTCGACCTCCAAAGAAGGGATCATGCGAAAGCGCCTGGTGATTCGGCAAGTAGCCGTGCTGCTTCGCAAGCTCCACGCCCACGATGTGTTCCCGGCCGAGCTCGGGCCCGAGCACATCGGGATCGCCGCTGACGGAGCGTACGTCATGGCTCTCGGGCGAGGTCGGGGCGACCCGATCGAGGCGATCGGGCGGCTCGGGAGGGCCTTTTCCGGTCGACGGCTGTCCAGAACAGACCGGCTGCGGTTCATCGAAACTTTCCTGAGACACCACGCCGGCTCCGGGGTGGCCCGCCGTCGATTCCTTCGCCAACTCGAGGCTCCGCTTGCGCCGAGAGCCGCCCTCACGAATCTCGCGGGGGATCCTCCCGCTGCGCTCGAGAAGCAGGCATAATGTCCCTGTGAAGTGCCTCCTCCCGACCATGCTCCTCGTCCCGAGCCTCGCGTACGCGCATCCGGGTTCGATCTTTCGAGCCGATGCGGAAGCCGCTCCGCCGAACCTCGCCGCACGACCTGCGGCGGGCGAGCAAAAAGCGCAGTCGATCTTCATCCTGGTTCTGTCCGGAGGTGAGGTCGCCGCGCCCGATGCGCTCGACGACGCGGCTCGACAAGAGATCGAATCGAACACCGCGCTCCAGGTTGCTGCGCGCGACTCGTTCTCGAACGACCTTCGTACGAAGACGGTCTCGCAGTGCGCCGGTGATCCGAAGTGTTTCGCGACGCAGCTGCGCACCGCAGGCGTCGATGTCGATCTCATCCTCACGATCTCCGCGACTCAGATCGGCGAGAACTCGCTGCTCGGTCTGCGTCTCGTCGATGCCGACAAAGCTGGCGGCGGCATGAACGTGAAAGACATCGCCACGTTTGGTGAAGAGCTCGCAGGTGGCGCGTCCCCCGTTCGTGCGACGAAGGAGTTCACGAAGAACGTCTTCCCGCCTACGATCTGGGGCCAGATCGCGTCGGTCGTCGTGGAAGTCGATCAAGCGAGCGCCGAGGTGCTCGTCGGGCTTTCACAGTGTGTCTCTCCATGCAAGCTCGATCGCATGCTCCCTGGCCGATATCCGGTGGTCGTCAAAAAGTCTGGCTATGTGAACTGGACCGGTGAAGTCGCGCTCGCGGCCAAGGCCACCGAGACCCTCAAAGTGACGATGGTCGAAGAAGAGACCCCGCTGACCTCCAGCCCATGGTTCTGGGGCGCGATCGGTCTTGGCGTCGCCGCTGCGGGCACCGCAGCCGTCGTCCTCGCGACCGCCGACAAAGGCCCTGTCGTCGTTTGCATCGCTCGCGACATCTCCCAGTGCGATTGAGCCTCTCACCCCGTTTCGCCGAATCACGGCGCCCTCTTCTCCTCGATCCCCGGTGACCTTGACCCCTCCGGGCCAGCCCCCTAGCCTATCGTGGCCGCGACACGCGGCGCGGAGTCCGTGAGCAGCGCGAAGGGAAAATCGCGCGGGTGGTCGGGGTTTCTGGACCGCGGAAAGCGGAAGGACACCGACCCCGCGAGCTCGACACGCCCGCCGACCCTGAGCTTCGACGACCCCACTTTCGACGATGCTCATCGGTTCGCGACGACGGGTGATCGCACGATGCTCGACGGCGTCGCGGCCCTCTCCCGCGATGCCGACGCGACGATCCCTCCCGACGACGTACCCGCCGGCGCCCTCTCCCAAAAGGTCGACGAGGCGATCCGAATCGGCATCGGACCGGAGCGAACGGAGCTCGTAGACGCCGCCGCGCTCGGTCTCGAATTCGAGCGCGAGAGCACCGACCGACACGCGCGTCCGTCCGAGCGCGAGCTCGAACAGCACGACACGGATCGCCCCGCGCGCGACACCGATCCACCGAAGGAAGCGAAGCCCGAAAAGTCGGAGCTCAAAGAATCGACGAGCGACGAGCTCAAGGCCGCACCGCGTTCCGACACCAACGAAGATCCGCCGTCCGAAATCAGCGAAGACGACAAGAAGGCCGGGCGCTTCCGCGGCATGAGCTTCCGGCCGATTCGCGAGCGCAACAGAACCGCGTCCAAAGCGCGAGAGATCAACATCCCGCCCGCCGAAATCACCAAGTCCGACGCGCCACCGCGCGGCGAAATCGACGCTCAGCTCTTTCGCCTGGACGCTCCGGCCGGCATCAAACCCCCTGAGGCCGTAAGGATCGGCGACGACGACGCGGAGCTCACGATGTTACATCCGGCGGTCGCGATCGGCATCGCGCCCGCGCCTGGAGCCTCCCCGAAGGTCCCACCCGTCGAGGGCAAGCTCCGCGTCCCCGACTCCGGCGGCCCTGCCCTCGAGCTACCTCCCCCCGACGCTAAAGCGCCGACGTTCAAGCTCGACAAACCGGACTCCCCGCTCAGCCGGCTCGAGCCCGAGGAGCCCAAAGACTACAATCCGCTCACCGACAACGACCCCGCGCTCGAAGCCGCGGTCTGGGCCACCGACAACCTCGCCAGGCTCAAGACCACCTTCAAGATCATCCCCATCTCGATGATCGCGGGCCTCATGCTCGCGGGGATCTTCGTCTCCACGCAGGGTGCGATCCGCGGCAATGAAAAGAACACGCCGATGCATACGACGGGGACTCGGGTGACGCCCCTGCCGGAGCAGCCCGCCGAGCCCACGAAAGCCGCGATCGCTCCGCCACCCCGCACGCTCAAAGCCGGCGTGGCCATCTCGTCGGCGCCGTCTTACGCCATGGTCTCCGTCAACGGAGCGGAAATTGGGCGCACACCCCTGGTGCTGCCGCCGCCCGAGCGTGACATCGGTCTCAAAGTCCGCGTGTCTGCCGACGATCACGAACCGTGGGAAGCCGAGATCACGCTCAAAGAGGACTTCGGCGAGATCATCGCGGTATCGGCCCAAAGCTACGCCGCCACCGCAACCAGCGCGCACAAGGACCAGAGAACGGGGCGACACCACCTCGAAATCCGCCTCACCAAGCACGGCCCTTGAGCCATCTCTGGCCTCCGATGGCTCTGAAGGATCCCTACCGTCGCCTTGGGACAGTAAGATACGGGCCCTTGGTGCATCCGTGGAAAGGATGGGACTGTTGCGCGTAATTTCCTTCGGTGCCTTACGCGAACGCTGTCGCCCAACCGTCACTTCGAGTAGGTTTCATCCGTGCTCGTGGCCGGACCGAGTCTTCTCCTCATCGCGACGACGCTTGCGCTTCACCTCGAAGACGCGCACGGCGTCGCCCAACCCGACGCTGCGGCGATCGCAGAAGCCATCGGAGCGGCCGTGCAACGACGTGCCGGTGTCTCCCCCGTGCTCGTGCTCGAGTCCCCCGGCGCGGACTGTCGATCCATCGACCGCTGCTACGGCGAGATCCGCGCGAAGACAAACGCAGAAGAGATCATCTTCGTTCGCCTCCTCGGCTCCCTCACACGCGTCCGCGTCCTCGCGGAGCGCGTCATCGACGGAACGGCGCTCCGAAGGGCCGACAACGACGTCGAACGAGATCGCGGATCGTGGGGCGCGACCTTCGACGGCATCGCGCTCATCCTCTATCCGGAAGGCAAGCTGGCCCCAAAGGTCGCGGAGACCAAAGTTCCGAGTGATGGCGCCACCAAAGCGACGGAACCAGGAAACGCCATCGTCGACCCCAAACCCGACGGCTCCGTCACGCCGCCCATTCCCGAGGTCGGCGCGCAAACGGTGACGACCGATCCCGCGCTGACGGCCGAAGCGCCTCCATCCGATGGCCCGAACATCTTACCCTGGGTCGTCATCGGCGGCAGCGCCGCCGCGTTGATCGGGGGCACTGTGTTTGGACTTCGAAATCGCGCGTTGGTCAGAGACGGAAAGGCCGAGACTGACCCCAACAAGCGCGCCAGGATCGAGGACAGCGTGTTCACCACGGGCCTCGCCGCCAACGTGCTCATCGGCGTGGCGATCTTGGGTGGTGTTACGGGCACGGTCTTGCTGCTGACCGACGACTGACCATGCGCTTCGTCGCTTCGCTCCTGCTTGCCACGCCCGCGTGTGCCATGTCGTTGCCCGCGTCGAATCTCGGATCCGACGCGAACGTGGGGTCTGACGCGGGAGCCGTCGACGCTTCGCGCTCCGATGCGACGACGGACACCGTACGTGTAGATATCCGCGTCGATCGGGGCGGCTTCGTGTCGACGCCCGATGATATCGCCTCCGGTCCGTTCGGCGGCCCTCCCTGTGACGATCGCGGCTGCAGCGCCGACGTCGCGCTCGGCTCCGCGCTCGCGCTCGATCCTCACCTCACGGGCCCCAACTTCGGATTCGCGGGCTGGGAGGTCCAAGACTGCGCTCGATCTTGTGCGCCCTACGAAGGGCGCTGCACGACGCCCGCGCCTTGTCGCCTAGAGGTCGATCGCCGCCTCGAAATCACCGCGCGCTTCGAACCTTCACTCGCTCTTTGGCTCGCGCTCGACGGCGACACCCTCGACGGATCGCGCCAAGGGCACCCTGGGTCGAGCGCCAGCGGACAGTGGGTACGTCGCGCCGATGGGCAGGCGCTGCGCTTCGACGGCTCTGCGCCCGTCTCCATCGACGACGCCCTCCCTGACGAGCACACGCTCTCCGGCTACGCGACGCTGACCGCGTGCGCGTTCGTCGCGCCCGCATCCTACCCAGCGCGCGGGACTGCCATCATCGTCGCCAAGGCCGCCGCGCCAAACGGACTCGGAAATCCGAGTTATGCGCTCGGGCTCGACGCCGACGGCTATGTCGTCGGCAGCGTCTGGAAGATGGACGGACCCTTGAGCGCCGTCGAAGTGCACGCCGACCGCAGCGGCCCCATCCCGCTCGGTGAATTCTCCCACGCGTGCCTCCTTTACAACGGACAGGAAGCACGGATCGCCTTGCGAGCCGACGTCGGAGACTTTCGTGAGGCCGACGTGCGCGTGCCTTCTCGCCGAAATCCAACCGTCCCCTTCGAGATCGGCGGCTGCCAGGCCTGCGATGACGCCGACACTGTGGGCTTCGATGGCGCGATCGACGAGGTCAAGCTCTGGCGCAGCCTCCTCAATCGCCAAGACTTAGAGGCGCAAGCCTCCCGCTGAGACAGCTCGATGCGTGTCCTCGTCACGGGCGGCGCCGGCTTCATCGGCTCCCATCTCTGCGAGCGCCTCGACGCCGACGGTCACTCCGTCCTCGCCGTCGACGACCTCTCCACAGGATCCGAATCCAATTTGGTCTCCCTCACGAGGAGCCCACGGTTCGAGCTCGTTCGAGGATCCGTGCTCGACGTCGACCTCATCGATCCGCTCGTCGGCCGCTGTGAGCTCGTCATCCACCTCGCGGCGGCAGTTGGAGTTCAAACGATCATGGATCGACCGGTTCGATCGATCGAGACGAACCTCGTCGGGACGAAAGTCGTCCTCGACGCCTGTGCGAAACGCGGGACGAAAGTGATCCTCGCCTCGACCTCCGAGGTGTACGGCCGCTCGGAGCGATTCCCGTTTCGCGAAGACCAGGACCTCGTGCTCGGCCCGACCGACAAGGCGCGCTGGGCCTACGCCTGCAGCAAAGCGCTCGACGAGTTCCTCGCGCTCGCGCACGCGCGCGAGGTCGAGCTGCCGGTGATCATTTGTCGCTTCTTCAACACGGTGGGCCCGCGTCAGACCGGTCGATACGGAATGGTCTTGCCGAGGTTCGTGACGCAAGCGCTCACCCATCAACCGCTCACCGTTTACGGCTCCGGCCTGCAGACGCGTTGCTTCGGTCACGTGCGCGACACGATCGAAGCGGTCGTTCGGCTCGCAGCGACTCCGGCAGCGATCGGCGGCGTCTTCAACATCGGCACGGACGAGGAGGTCACCATCAACCAGCTCGCCGAGCTCGTGAAGGAGCTCGCCGGCTCCACGTCCCCCATCCAGCGGCTCGCGTATTCGGACGTATTCGTCGAAGGCTTCGAAGACATGGATCGGCGGGTCCCGGATTGTTCCAAGCTCGAAGCCACGATCGGCTTCCGTCCACGCGCTCCGCTTCGTGAGATCGTTCAGGACGTCATCGACCACACGCGATCGACGTTGTGAACGACCCCACGGTCAGCGTCGCGGTCGTCGCGATCGCCGGCGCGCGCTATCTCGAGCGATGTTTGAGCGCCCTCCGAGCTCAGGTGAACGCGCCGGTCTTCGAGGTCGTGGTCGTCTACGATCCGAAGCTCGAAGGAGTCTTGGCGCTCGAGCATCGATACCCAGAAGCTCGCATCACGTCGAACGCCGGCCAGCGAACGCCGTTGGAGCTCGCGTCACGAGCGATTCAGGAATGCAAGGGAGACATCATCGTCCTCACGGAAGACCACTGCGTGCCAGCGCCCGACTTCGTTTCCAGGAGACTAAGCGACCTGACCACCCAGCGATGCGCGGCGGCCGGAGGTCCGGTCGATCTGGAACCCGAGGCCAGCGCGCTGGAGTTTGCCTTCTATTTCGTCGATTTTTTTCGCTACGCGAGCCCGATCCGAGCAGGCGCGTCCCCAACCCTCACCGTGTGCAACGTCGCCTACCGACGAAGGGACCTCGAAGCCATCGACGCGCGCTGGCGTGAGCTCTTTCACGAGACCGCGGTGAACACGGCTCTCTGCGAGCGCTTTGGCCCTTTGTTCTTGGGGAGCGGCGGTCGCGTGACCACGCGACGTCGAGTGAGCCTGGCCGGCGCCGTAAAGGAAAGGTGGGCGTTTGGCCGTCTGTTCGGCGCCACTCGCCTCGACTTCTCGACTCCAGGCATGCGCCGGCTCTACAGACTCGGGGCCCCCATTCTCCCGGCCCTCCTGTTCGGTCGGATGGCGCGGCGAGCACTCAGGGACGAACACTTGAGCCGAGCCTTCGCTCGGGGCCTCGGGCCCGTCGCACTCATGGTCCTCGCCTGGTCCGTGGGGGAGTGGCTTGGCTACCTCACCCACACGAGGCCCGACGATCTGACCGTGGCTCAGGAACTCACTTGACCTGCACCTCGGCCAGCGCTCGACGCACAAAGTGGCCGCGGACACTTCGCGTACTTGTCCGGCTTCGCCCGTCCGAGTAGAGCGAGACTAAGTCGTGAGGACCTCTGGCGTAGAACTCGGTGATCGTCCTCGGACTCGACCCGAAAATTCGAGGCGACGCGCACGCTCCGTCGCGATGGTCCTGACGCTCACGGCCCTTTCCTGCGCAACTGCCCAGCGGCCCGCCTACGTCAAGTACGAGGAGCCCGAGCTCCCGCCGCCGCCAGAAGGCGTCGAGATCCCTTCCTGGGTCGTCGCCAACCAGCCAGAGGACGGCAAAGTTTGCGGCGTAGGAATCGCTGGCCGCGCGTTCTTCAAGAAATCCGAGGCCCCGAAAAACCTCGCCAACGAACGCGCTATCCGAAACCTCGCCGGAATTTTCGAGTCTCTCGTCCTCGAAGCTCAGATCCTGCACCAGACCGAGAGCTCCCAATACGTAGAGTTCGAGCGGGCCGTGAGCGTCGACGACGAGCTGATCGCACAGGTCGCCGCAGCAGCAACCACGGACTACTGGTTCGATGACCTCGGCGCCGGGCCGATGCGCGAAAAGGAGTTCACCTACGCGCGCGCCTGCGTCGACGCCACGATGGCCTCCGAGAAGCTCAAGCTCGACCAGAAGGTCGTGGAAGACCGAGCCGATGACGAGGGTACCCACCGCGGCGTGCCCAAGTGGGTGACGCGCGTAGGAAGCACGAAGGGCGCGAGGATGTGCGCCGTCGGATACTCACAACCCACTTTTTACGTCGAGCAAACCTTGTCGAACGTGGTCGACGACATTCGCGGTCAACTGCTGGAGAAGGCGAAGACGCTCGTGATGGATGCCTTCGAGGACACGCTCACCTGCAAAGAGGCGGCGTGTCGGCAATTCATCAAGGATACTCTCGCGGCCACGACTGACGCGATCTCGAAGAACGTCGTGGTCACTCAGCTCTGGTACGACCACCTCGGCAAGGGGCCGAACCGAGCGAAGAGGACGGGCTACGGGTACGGCTGCGTCTACCCGATCAAAGCCATGAGCCTCGCGAGCAAGGCGATCCTCGAGGAGCACCCCGAGATCAGCCCCGAGTCGGTCAAGGATGCCGCCGAGAAGATGTTCGACGAGCTCGAGAGTATGGAGGAGCAAGGACCGATCGTTCGCCACGTTCCGGGATCGACCGAGCCCACACCCGAGCCCGAACCCGAGACTCAGCCCGAACCGGAGACTCAGCCTGCGCCCGAGCCTCAACCCGAGACACCCGAGCAGGAGGAGCCACCCCCAGATGAGGTCCTGCCTGAAGAGCCCACCGAAGGTCTCCCCCCCGCGATCGACGAGACTTCGGAGCGTTGAATGGCCACCCGACGAACGAAGCAACGCGCCGAACCCACCGCCCGCGGCATCTCCGCACACGATGTCGCCCAGCCGACGCCAGACCCCAAAGCCGTCGCGCTCGTGGAGCGAAGCAACGGTCAAGTGTTGGCAACCTACCGCGACCCACTCGGCGGACACACGATCCTCCTCGTGGCCGTACCCATCGAGAAGGTCGTCTCCGCACCCTTCCAGCGTGACTTGTCCGATACTCACACCAAGAAGCTCGCGGACGTCATGGATCGGTTGGACCGCTACCTCGACCCGGTGATCCTGGTCGAGGGCGACGCCGGGTTTTGGACCCCGAACGGCGCGCACCGCCTCGAAGCCATGCGCCGGCTCGGCGCGCGCTCTCTCGTCGGGTTGCTCGTTCCAGAGCACGAAATCGCCTACCAAATCCTGGCGCTCAACACCGAGAAGGCACCGAACCTCAAAGACCGCGCGCTCGAAGTCATCCGCCTCGCGCGCGTCTTGTCGAACCTCGACGACCGAGCCGAATCGGCCTGGGCCGCCGAGCTCAGCGACCCTACACTCCTGACGCTCGGCCCGACCTACGAAGCGCGGCCGAGATTCTCCGGAAGCGCCTATCACTCGGTGCTCAAGAGAATCGACCCGTTCCTCGACCTCCCGCTGAGTCAGTCGTTGAAAATCAGAGCGGCCCGAACCGAGCACCTGCTCGCCCTCGACGACGCGGTCGGAGCTACGGTGGCGGAGCTCAAGACCAAAGGCTTCACCAGCCCGAACCTCAAGGGTTTCGTGATCTCGCGAATCTCCTCGCGACGGGCCGAAAATGACTTCACCGCGGCGATCGCCAACATGACCGAGGCCGCCAAGAAGTTCGACGTGGGCAAGGTGGCCGTCGAAGACCTAGCCGCGGTAGGCGGCGGCGCTCCGGCCGAGGAGGAGTAGGAGTCAAGCGGCGCTAGCGCCGAACGAAGGTAAGAGTGCCGGCCGAATCCGAATAAAGGAATTGGGCGTAGGGAAATCCTATTGCAATCGGGTCGGCGGAGTACTTGAACCTAAAAGTCAGCGAATCACTTCCGAGGTTCCAACGGGCGAGAGTCGCCGTTCCTGAGTCGAGCACTTGAGTCGAGCCCAGTTCGCGCAGAACCCAAGATCCGTTGGGCTGAAAAATCACCTCGTACGCATGAAGCTGACCATCGTTGCCCAAGAACGAGTCTGAGGCGAATCGAGCCGGCTGCGAAGACCAATTGGTCATCACAGTGCCAATTGTAAAGGCCGGGATCGCAATCGTGTAGCGCTGGCCGTGGCCAAGGGGGGCCGAGTCGAATCGTGTCCAGGCGACCTCCACATCGTTGCCTGCGCCATCAAACCACCCATAGCTGACCCGAATCTGAGTCGTGCCGGCCGCGATATCCAGTTCCATGGTCCCACCGGCCTCGACTCCGAGTGGAAAGCCAAGAATATCGACTCCGTTGGCCCGAACATCAATGATATCGAGTTGAGCCGAGTTTTCGATTCGGACGCGCGCGGGACGAAGGACGACAATCGGCACGCTCACTGCGCTGCCGCCACTGGGAACGATTCGGATCATGCCTGACCCGGCCCTCGCTGGGACCGTCACCCGGAGTTGGGTCTCGGAAAGCTGCGCGAAGCTCGCATTGATCGTCCCCTGTTCGATCGAAGGAAATGTGACCGTCCATGCGCAGCCAGGATATGACTTGAAGTTCCCGCCGCGTATTGTCACCACGGAGCCAGGCGCAGCAGACGTAGGTGAGATTGAGCTCACCGTCGGAATGACGTACACGTTGTTCGCTGGGCAGCGCGGGTCCCTGATGACGAGCTCAGATGCAGTATCTTCTAAGCTATCCAATTCGGAGCCGCAACCGAGGATCATCGATGCAGCAAAGAGGTGGGGCCATTTCGAATGCGTTTTCATAAAACTCATCAAAGCATCGACCGTGCCATTTCTGAGATTTGCGTTAGGCAGCAGACGTTCGTTCGAATTCGTCCGGACGCCCCGGCCGACTGACGAGGCCGGACGATTGCCTGGCGCCGAGCTCATATTTCGGTCCGGCACGAAACGTGTTTCCGCCGGTCTCATGACGTTCAGCAGACACCTCCTCACCCTCTTCGTGAACACCTTCACCCTTTACACCCTCACTGCTTGTGGCACAGATTGGGATCCCTCACCGTCCGAGCAGCTCGAGCCTTCCGAAGACACTCCGCACCCAATCGATGCGACGCCCGATCCGTCGAAGCCACGCCCGTCCAGCACCCCGACCCATTCGCGACCGAGCCCAAACCCAGTCGACTCGACTCCGTGTGAGACGAGCAGCGTGGCCCCCGAGCTCGCCTCCTTCGCTCCGCTCTCCGCGCGTCCAGGTGTCTCGATCGACATCGACGGACGAGGCTTCGGATCGCGGTCCCAATGCCCCCCGAAAGTCCTCTTCCCCTCGATGGACGGGGGCTCTGTCGAGGCAGAGCTCCTGAGTCGGTCACCTACCGAGCTCCGCGTGGTCATTCCGGACGCTGCGGCAACCGGGTTCATCGAGGTTCATTCCAAGGACTGGCCGGTTGCCGCGTCCGTTGAAGAGCTCTTGATCGAACGCCCAGCGCGCGTTCACGTCGAGAACTCGTCCCAGCTTCACATCATCGACGTTCGAGCCAACGGATATGACCTCCTCGGCTTTCCGAACGGGATTGGCGCCCGCGATATTGGTGAGCTCGATATTCCGGCAGGCGAGGTCGAGCTGACCGTTGGCTTCGGCTGGTACTCGGATTCCGGCGCCGACATCATCGCGGTGACGGCGTCGTGGACCGCGGTCCTCCGTCAGGGACGTCGCGAAACACTGTCCGTCGACTCGTTCACGATTGGCCAGGTGCTGACGAATTGGTCGGACTCCCCGACTCGCTTCGCGACCAACTCGATCCCCGGTTCAGACGGCCGATTTCACACGTACGAGGTCGTCTTTCAACCTTCCGGAGACTGGACTCTTCGGGAGGCCGGACAGTCCCAAGTCCTCGACTCCGGCCAAGTACAGTTGGTGGAGTGGGCCCCGGGCGGCGACTCCTTGTCGTTCAGCTTCAAGGCGCGATCGACGCCGATCGAAATCCGCTACCCATTCTCCCAGTTCGACTTCCAAGATGGAGCAGGTACGCTCGAATTCTCCCGCCGCTGACTCTCGACCTCAACCCATCAGCGCAGGGACGCCGGACGTTCGCAGTCGGCTCGTGTCGAATCCTCCAGCCTGCAAGATCGACGCGTGAATCAGCGTCGGAGTCAAAATCACTCCGCCGGTCGCCGCTACGTTCCCTGTCACGGGATCGATCGCCACCGGACCCATCCCCACGTCGCTCGTCGCTCCAACCACGCGATTGTGAGGCACGCCAGCGCCGATGAGCAGGCACGAAGTCGACAGCGAGTGGTCGCGCCCATCGCGCGAGTTGAGGAGCGAGGTGCGCCCAAACTCGCTGAAGACGACGATGGTCGTGCGATCGAGCAGCGTCCCGCCAAGCTCGTGCGGCTCGGTCGAGAGGTCCGTCACGAGCTGCGCCAGCGCGTCGAATCCGGCCTCGAGGGCCGCCGGATGGGTTGTCGCCCAAGAGTCGTCGTGCGTGTCCAACCCATTCGCGAGCTCCAACGTCACGACCTGCGCGACTCGATGTTTGAGCGCTTGAAACGCCACCGCCGCCTGCGCGCCCGGCTGATTGCCACTGTTCCCGACGATCCCGTACCGAGCTCGGATCGCCGTCATGTCCGCATCGCGAGTGTTCGAGAAGTCGAACAACGTCGCGACCCCGCTCTCCACCAAATCCCGCGCCTTGGTCTGAGTATCCGAAAGCAACGTGAGAATTCCGCGATCGTTCAACCTCGCCGGATCACACTTCGTCGCCCTCGCCCGGTACCCATCGAGCGCGCTGCGGACCACTCCGGTCGGCGCCCCGGGCCCGTCCTGCAGCGCAGCGACCAGATCCGAATAACCGTTGATCGACATTCCACTGGCGAAGGACGGGTCGCCTTCGTTGTAAGTCTCGACGCGCGAGACGAGGTGCGGAATCGTACTCAGGTCGCCCTGCTGCGCCACCACGCGAGTACCCACGGACGAGCCCGCCGCGCTCGTCCCCCTCGGCGGCAGCCCCGTCAGAAAGTATCGGCGACCGACCTCATGCGCGACCGTGTCGGTCGAGATTCCCCGAACGACACACAGCTTGTCGAAGTGCGCGGCGATCCGCGTCGTGGTCGGGCCGAGCTCGAGGTTCGAACCGGCGGGCGCAACCACGCCGATCCCTCGATATCGAGCGTCTAGCCGATCCCAGCCGAGCTGGATCTTCGTCTCCCCGATACGTTCCTCCGTAAAGACGTTCGGATCTCGCGGATCGAGACCGAGCAACCCATCCCAGCCGCCACTCATGTAGCAGAAGATGAACCTGCGATCGGCGGACACCGCCGCGGCGCGCCGAGGCAAGGCAACGCTGCCCAGCGCGAACGCGCCGGCCGACAGGCCCAAGGAACGAAGAAAACTGCGTCGTGTATGACTCATCGCGAGCTCCTCAGTAAGCCATCATCTCGGGCGCGGTGAGCATCGCCACGCAGACCCCGACCCAGGCCGACTCCACGTCGCTGACCCCTTGAATCTCGTCGAAGAGCGCGCGGAGCTCGTCGAGACCTTCGAGCGAGCTCTCCGGCACGTAGATGCCGTGGAGCTTCAATCTAAGGAATCTCAGGTTTCGATTCACGTCGTCCGAGTACGGAATCACGAGCCGCTGGTCCACGCTTCGGAGCGCGTCGGCCTGCACGGCCCTGCTGCAAACCTGTCCAGCCATGTCGTCCATGAATTTGGCGAACAACGGGCTCGGCTCCCGATTCTCGGCAGTCACTGCCAAGTAGTCGGCCTCGCCCAGGCTGCCCGAGAGCACGTCAAAGGCGTTCTGGTCCTCGCGGCCGACTCGAGCCGTCCACTCCTCGCCAAGCAGCGACGGAATCGAACGCCGAAGCTGATCCACGCTGAGCCGACGGGCCCTCCGACCTTCGCGGACTGCCGGGGGCTCGACTACGACAGGCCCTAGCACGGTGACGTCCACGGGCGTCCAATGGTCGGAGAACATGACTTCGGAGGGTTGCTCGGGTTGACTCGTCACTTGTGGCTTCTGTGACTCGAGCTCGGTCGAGCACCCGATCACCGCTGAGATCCACAAACCGGCGGCGCCGCGACAGAACCGATTCATGGCACGTCCTCCCCAAACCGGGAACCTTCCACGTACTCTGGCCGCGTCACGAGCGCCTTCACGAGCGCCCTGAAGCGGTACCCGCCCGTCGAAAATTCGGTCGCGAGCGCACCCACGACCTCCTCGTCGATCACTTCGGCCTCGCGGCCCATGAAGCTCGTCCAGAGATTCCGGACCGCGCAGCTCGCGAAGGCGCCACTCTCCACGGCCTCGCTCGCCCATTTCCTCGGCCCCTCCTGAATACGTTGCTTCCGGTCTTCATCTGCAAAGACGTAGGGCAAGAGCTTGCCGAGAAAGGGTTGCTCACTCGGGTAGAGCGCTTCGGTCAAATAGAAGCGCCGGCAGACCTGTCCAGGTCGGCGCCCAGAGGGTACGACACAAGTCTCTCGGAGCTCGGGGAACTCGGTCTCGTTGAGGGGCGCCACACCTGCCTCGGACCAGCGGCCCCAGTGCGATGCCGCGGGCTCCAGCCGAATGTGACAATACTGGCACCCGCAACGCTTGGTGAGATCGGGCTCCTGGTGACACTCGTCGTCCGCAGACGGCAACCCGCCCGCGGGCGGAGCGAAATGAGTACAAAGAAAAGCATTGTAGAAACGATTGGCCCGGCCGCGGTTCGACTGAAATTTCGTCAGATACGCGGGCAGCGTCAAGATTCCCGAGTGACGGGTCCCGAGCTCGGAGGCCACCCAACTTTCGTCCGCGAATGAAAGCTCCGGGAGCGTGTAGTTCGTCTCCGGGGTGGCGAAGAGATTATTTCCGCCTTGGAGGGCCAGGTTCCTGAAATAGTGCACGAGCGGACCGTTGATTTCGACGTCCGTCCCGGTGACGACCTCGGTGTACGGTCGATCTTCGGCGATGACTCGCTCGATGAATCGATGCGTCTGCTCGACCATCGCTTGATTGATGATCGTGGTCGTGTTGGGTGCGAAGCCGGAGTGGCACCAATCGAGGTTCGGGCCACAGCCGCAGCCTCGCTCTCGACTCAGCCGACAATCGACCGAGTTGCCCCGATCGTCCAGCGCCGTCGCATTCGCCTGCGCGTCGAACGCGCACACTTTGATCTCGGTGTCCGGGGCCCAATAGGGTCGCACCAAGACCCAACCTTCCCGATGGAGATTCGGATCGACCGGATCGACCGTGGTGAGTATGGCGCCGGTAACCGAGTCGAACCGCGCGGGCTCGTCGAGACACTTCACCTGTCCACCGCGGTACGCCGTCGATCGGATCGCGGCCCGAACCCAGTAGATTCCGTCGCGCGCCCCGCGTCCTTCGGCGGTGTCGGCGAGGATCGCGACGTTGTTGGCCAGGACCTGGTCGAGATTCAGCCAGAGAAGCGCGGTGTGATAGCGCCTCGCTTGCTCGAGGAACTCCGCCGAGGCCAGCATCGCGTCGATCATCCCTGGGTCGACCTGATCGTTGGTCACGACCGACCCGAGCTCGTCGATGGACGGGAGTCGACCTCGGAGGTCCAAACTCAATCGACGCAGGTACTGAAGCGCGTCCTGGGTCTGATTGGGTTCGCATACCTGCGCGTGAGCTAACTCAGGCCCCAAAGAAATGGCCAAAATCAGGCAGACAGCGGCGTTTGAACGATTCACGGCAAGAGCCCTCCTTTGCGCCAGCGTTCGAGAATTTCCACGGTTCCTCCCTCGAGCGCTCTTCCATCTTCAGGCATGAGCCCCTGCTGCAACTGCTCGATCGCGCGATCTACGTTCTCGGACAGGGCTCCGTAGGTCTCGAGCGATCTCGCCACTCCGGTTCGATCCGTGTGGCACCTGAGGCAATTTTGGCTCACGAACGGAGCTACGTGCCCCGAATACGTCGTCGCCGGACCTAGCTCACCGAGTCGAACCAACGCAGTGTCCCCCGCCAGCCAAACGACTCCGTTGTAGACGCGAAACAGTCTCGCCGGCGTCGTTCCAGCCGGGCGAGCCAACCGCGCGACGCGACCGCTAGGCTCGAGGCGATAGATGAGCTGGTCACCGAGGAGCCAGATTCGCCCCGTGGAGGAGTCGAGGACCGCGTCTTCGACCCCTTCGACGCCTGGGTCTGTTTCGGAGAGAACGACCGAGCTCGGCCTCCACACGTATCCGGAGTCCGTGGCTCGACGCTCGAACACCTCGGACTCACGCAGAGCCACGACTCTAGACTCAGCTCCAAAAACCACCGTCGCCGTCCCGACTTCGTCCTCGAGCGACTGCAGCTCGAGCTCGTCCTCGGACGCACGAAGCAGCACCGGACGGCCGCCGACGGACAGCGACAGGATCGTCGACCCGTCGAACAGGCGGATGTCGGTGACTCCGATGACGTCGTCGAACGCTACGAGCTCCTCGCCCGCCAACCGCAACAGCTCCGCGTTCGTACCCAGCCAGAGCTCACTGTCCCGAGCCGCCATCACGTTGACCCGTGCGTCCGGAAGCGCCGCGAGCAAAGTCGACGGACTCACGGCGCCGTCGAATATGCCGAGCTCTCCAGAAGCCGCGACGAAAGCTTTGCCGCCGTAGGCCGCCAACGCCGCGACCGGACGCTCGTCGACCCTCCGGAGCTCCGAGTCGCCCACCTCGAAAAGCCCCGCGGGGCCCCCAACGAGCACGAAGGCCTCGGTCTCCGCCTGGAGCTTGGGACCCTCAAAGCCCTCCGGGAGCGTCCAAGTCTTGATCGGAAGCTCGAGCTCGAAGAGCGCGCTCGGACGAAGGACACGGTCCTCAGGCTCGACGACCTCAGGAGGAACCTCGGGACCTGGGTCAGCACCGCAGCCGAAGAACACGCAACCAACGATCAGACCCCATCGACGAAGCATGACGTGGTGATCCAAACACAGAGGGAATGCAAAAGTTGCGGCCGCCTCGGGTGCGACTGCGATCGGGTCTGACGAGGCGACGCTCGATTCGGAGCATCACCAAGCCTGCGAGTCCCTACAGACTGGCGGTCGCGGTCCCTTCCTCTCGTCGCAGCTTCTCGAGCTCCTCACCCACCGCGTCCACGGTGAGTCTGATCTCGTCCTCGGTATGAGTCGCGCTCAAAAAGAACCGAAGCCTCGCCGACGAGTCCTCCACCGCCGGATACACGATCGGTTGCACGTTGATCTTTCGCTTGGCCAACGCGGCGCTCAGTTTCATGCACAACAGCGAGTTGCCGACGATCACCGGCACCACCGCGTAACCCATCGCGAGCCCCGTATTCAGCCCTCGCGCCTTGGCCATCTCGAGGAAGAACTTCGAGCGCGAGCGCAGCATCTCCACGATCTCGGGGTGCCGATGCATGAGCTCCAAGGACTTCAGCGCGGCCGCGGCGTTCGACGCGGGCATACCCACCGAGTACACAAACCCAGGCGATGAGTACTTGAGGAACTGGACGAGCGCCTTTTTCCCCGCAATGTACCCGCCGCAGCTCGAGAACGACTTCGACATCGTACCCATCCACATGTCGACGTCGGTCGGGTCGAGCCCCGGGAAATGGTGCCCGACGCCCCGACCCGACGGACCTAACACGCCGATCGAGTGGGCCTCGTCGATGAGGAGGAGCGACTTGTATCGCTTTTTGATCTCGATGAGTCGCGGGAGATTCGTGACGTCCCCGTCCATCGAATAGATACCTTCCGCGGTGATCAGCACCCGGCGGAAATTCGTTCGGATCCGCTTCAGCATCTCCTCGAGCGCGTCCATGTTCTCGTGCGGATAGGGCCGCCGAGTGGCTCCGCTGAGCTTGATGCCTTGCAGGATGCTGTCGTGCGCGAGCTGGTCGTGAATGACGAGATCGTCTTTGCCGACGACACAGCCGATCGTCGAGACGTTCGTGGCGTGACCGGAGACATAGACGATCGCGTCCTCCACGCCGAGGTGGCTCGCGATTCCGGCCTCGAGCTCCCGATGGAGCGGTCGCTCGCCTGAAGCCACTCTGCTCGCCGAGACCGAGGTCCCGTATTTTTCCACGGCGGCCTTCGACGCCTCGTTGACCTCCGGATGGCCCGAGAACCCGAGATAGTTGTAGCTCGAGTAATTGATCATCTCGACGCCGTTGACGTTGCTGCGATTCTTGGCGGTGCCGAAGTGGGGGTTGAAGTATGGGTTCTCCAACCCGATCAGCCTCGCCATCTCGAGCCGCTGGTCGAGCGCGATCACCTCGTCGAACTGAGTCACGTCGTAACTCTCGATGGGGACCTCGACCGGGTGCTCGCCATTCTCACCGTTCTTCTTGGGTCCGGCTTCGAGCGACGCGATCTTCAGCTCGGACTTCGGCAGCCCCGGCTTGGACAGCCCCGGGGCTGGCCGACCCGAAGGCGGAGCGGTCTCTGGGAGCGGCTCGGGGCGGACGGTCGAACCGGCCGGCCGCGCGCCGAGCAGCCGATCGTCGAACCGGCCCTCCACGCCTTCGATCACCGCGTACAACCCATTGATGTCGTAAAGCTTGATGTGGCCGACGAAGGTGTCCCCCTCGACCTTCTCGAGCACGACCTCGGCATCGACCGTGCCGCTCTGTTCGAATGGGCGCACCACGGTAACTTTGTGAACGCCGACCGGATACCCAGCCTTCTTGATTTGCGCGGCAGCCCAGTACGCCGCGAGCTGGAACGCGCCATCGACGACCAGCGGATCGAGCGCCCAAGCGTCCCGGTTGATTCCTAGCTCGGTGGGTTTGGAAGTCACCAAGCGGCCGCGAGCGCCGCGCTCGGTGATGATGTCCACGCGGTCGATCGCTCGGAGCGAGGGCCCGTGGAAGGTGTGTTGCGCGTAGAAAGTGGGTACGTCGAACGGCAAAGGTTTCGACGACCCCGCCAGTGTGGGCGGCGCCGGCAGGTCGACGTTGGCGCTGATCTTGGCTCGGTAGGCCGGCCGGAAGGTTCCCGACTCGCGCACGAGCAACTCAGCCCGCCCACTTCCTTCCCGCCCTTCGAAGCGAACCTCCACCTCGACCGGCTCGGTGGCGTCTACCCCCTTGACGAGCTCGAGCTCTTCGATCGTGAACGGCGCTCGAGCGTCGAGCATGAGTGCCTTTTTTCCAACCTCCGCCATCATGTCGAGCGCGGAGGCGAGCGGCAGGATGGGGCGTCCGATGAGTCGGTGATCGTCGAGGTACGGATGAGTAGTGAGTGAGACAATCTCGCGATGTGCTGCTCGATCGGTCGGCACCGGGAGCCCTCGCGCGACCACCACGACGCCGGATGCCCTGGGCAACAAGCGCATGAAGGCGTCCACACCCTCGGCCTCGTCGAGGAAAGTCACCCCCTCCGAAGCCATCGCGCCGCGGAGGATCGCCGGAATCCCGCTGACCATCTTCGAGGCGCTCCACGGCGGCCAGTCGATGGAGAGCACCCTGACTCTCCCGGCCCCGAGCACCGCCATGTGGTCGAGCAACTCATTGGCCGCGGCGTAGTCGACTTGCCCGGCGTTCCCGAAGCGGCCCGCCCACGACGAGAACACGACGAGCGCCTTGAGCTTGGCGTGCGCGGACAAGATCGACGTGTACCCGTCGATCTTGGGAGACATGACGCGGTTGATCGAATCGAGGGTCTTCTTCTCGACCGCGGCGTCTTCCACCAAACCTGCGGCGTGGATGGCCATCGTCACCGCACCGAGCTCCGCTTCGAGCTCCGCGGCGACCTTCTTCCACTCCTTCGTACGCGTCATGTCTGCGGCGACATAACGCACGCGCGGTCCTTGCCCCGAGAGCTCCGACACGAGCGCCCTGATGGCTTGGTCCTCGGCCCTCCGGCCCACCAACACGATCGCCTTCGGCGCTTCTGCGAGAAGGCGATGTGCGATCGCGCGGCCGAGATCACCGGCGCCGCCGGTGATGAGCACGACGTCGTCGGGACCCACGAAGCGCTCCTCTTCGAAGCTCGTCTCCACATACGAAGGCACGAAACGCTCGGTCCCAACGAGTCCAACCTCGGGGTCGCGATCGGCGGCCAACGCCTCCGCCACGACCTCCCTGGCGGTGACAGCGGCGTCGACCGACGGGTCGACGTCGACGGCACGAATGATGCGGTCCGGACGCTCACGGCTCAAGGCTTTGGTGAAGCCGAGCAGCGCGGCCTGGAACACGTGAACGTCGAGCGCCTTGCTGCGAACGAGCCCGAGCCTTCCGCCGAGCGCAGTCACGATGAGCGTGCGCTCCACATCGAGGCCGATGAGCCCGAAGGTGACGGGGATCGGATCGTACAGGACCGCGTCCGCGAGCGACACGCGCTGTCCGTCGAGATGGATGAGGCCCTTCAGCTTGATGCCTGCCCGGTCGAGCGTCTCGACGAGGTCGGAGACCATCGCGGAAGGCCACGAATTCACCGCGTCCAACGTGAGCCGATCGGGCACCTGAGCATTGGGCGAGAAGGCGACGCGAAGCACGCGGGCACCGCGCGCGACCAGCGTGCTCGCAACCGCTTGGGAGAGAATCGGATCACCTTCGGTGACGAGCCAAGTCGTGCCGCGCGCTTCCGAGCTCGGAAGGTCCGCCCGTCGGCGCGGCGTGACCGCGACGGCGTACGTCTTCACCGGGGCGAGCGCGGCTTGATCAGCCGCGGGGGTCTTCTTGGTGAGCTTGTCGAAGACCGCGCTCGAGAGCTCCGAGACGGTCGTACGAACGTGAAACACGTTCGTGGGCAGACCGCCGAGCTCCGGGAAGCGGCCTTCGACCTGGCGACCGAGGTCGGCCATCATGATCGAGTCGAAGCCGAGCTCCTCGACGAGCCGCTGCTCCGCGCGCAGCGTGGCCTTGGGAAAGGCGCTGACTTTGGCGACGACCTCGAGCACCGTCTCGAGCACTTTGCTCGCCTCGATCTTCGGCGCTTCGTCTGCGGGCGGAACACGGACGGTTGGCCCAAGCGGCCGCTCCTCACCCCAGCGCGGGGGCGGAACCGACGGACGCTCTTCACGCGGAGTGATCGCCGCGTCGGCGCGCAGGTCGAGCCGCGAAGTCTCCTCGGTCGAGGTGACGTCTTCGAACTTCGGGATCTCGACCTTCTCCCCACTCAAGATCCGCGTCTGAGCCGTCAGGATCTCTGCGTGACGTCGCAGAATCTCGGCCTGCTTCTGAAAGAGCGCCACGAGCCCGTCGCGCTCCGAAGCCGCCGCGACCTCGGCCTTCGGAGCTTCGAACCCGATCAGCCCGAACCTGTCCTTCTCCGACGGAAAGGCGTGGTCGACCTTCGGGAGGATCTGCGTCTCGTTTTGGACGGCCCAATATCGCCCCCGTTCGAGCGGCGTGTCCGGAAGGCTCACCACGCTACGGCCTTGGAAGAGCCTCGACAGATCGATGGGAGCTCCTAGAGCACGAAGCAGCGTAGCGCCTTCGACGAAGGCACGTCCCCCGTCGTCGTCGATCGGCGAGAGGGTGATCGGAAAGATCTCATCTGCAGGGAGCGTCGCTTTGGCGAATCCGGTGAGCACGGATCCGGCGCCGAGCTGAACGAACACCGTCACGCCCGCGGACCTCGCAGCTTCGAGAGCGCGTACGAAGTCCACGGTGGCCGTCGCGTGCGAGATCATCGTAGCGCGGGTCTTCGCCACGTCGCCGTCGTAGGGCTCAGGCCGAACGCCCGAGATCACCGTGTTCTTCGGCGACTCGATGGCGAGCCCCCCGACGAGCTCGGACATCTTCGCGGAGATCTGCGCGAGCACCGGCGTATGGAACGCGTGTGACACCTCGAGCGGACGCGCCTCGAACCCGCGCGAAACCAAAATCTCGCAAGCTCGCTTCACGGCAGGCGTGGTCCCCGAGATCGTGACCTGTCGCGGGTGATTCACGTTCGCGACGTACACACCTTCGATCCCACGAATCGCTTCCAGAACGGCGCCTCGCTCGCCGCTGACCGCCGCCATCGTTCCCGGATCCTCGAGTGACAACTCACTCATCGCCTTGCCCCGCAAGGCAACCAGGCGCACCGCGTCACCTTTGTCGATCACACCCGCGCTCGCGAGCGCGGCAAACTCACCTAGGCTGTGGCCGATCGTCACCTCGGGCTTGGCGCCGAGGCTCCTCAGCATGGAGTCGAGCGACAAGCCCAGCGCGGCCATGGCGGGCTGACAAACCTCGGTCGCCGTGAGCGCCTTCTCCGCGGCCTCGTCGCGCAGCTCCGGATAGAGATAGCTGAGCAGCGGGCGAGAGAGCAGCGAATCCGCGGAACCGGCGAGCCGCGTGAGCTCCGCGCGAAAGCTCGGGAAGCGCCGAGTGAGATGTTCGAGGAGGCCGGTGCGCTGCGCGCCCTGACCCGGGAACAAAAAAGCCACCTTGGGCTGGGCTTCCGGTCGCTCGCCGTGATCGAGCACCGTAACTCCGACTCCGAGCTTCATCGGCAGCTCCGGTTCGTTCGGCAGCGCCTCCGCCGTCGCCCGCAACACTTTCAACAAGTCGGCCTTCGTCGCGACCGTCAGCACCGCGCGATAACGCTCGAGCGACCGCTTGGCCGAGAGCGTGTAGGCGACGTCGGCCAGGCTCGCCGCGGCATCCCGCGCTTCGATCGCCTCCGCCAGCTCCCGCAAGTGACCGCGCAAAAGCGAGATCGTTGGAGCAGAAACGATGACGGATTCTGGCGCACAGGCGCTCGACAGCTCGGGCACCTGCTCGACTTTCGCCTTCGGCGCTTCCTCCAACACGATGTGCGCGTTCGTACCGCCAAAGCCGAAGGAGCTCACTCCGACGCGACGAGGCGCTCCTCTCGCTTCGAGCGGCGAAGCCTCGGAGGTGATCGTCATCGGCCAGCTCTCGAGCTTCAGGTCGGGGTGAGGCGACGTGTAACCGGCTTGCGGAGGCGCAATGCCATGCTCCAACGCCTTGATCGACCGGACGAGCCCCGCGATCCCCGCGGCGCTCATGGCGTGCCCGATGTTGCCTTTCACCGAGCCGACCTTCGGCGCGTTGCTCCGATCGACGCCAGCCTTCGACAGCGTGCGGCCGAGCCCTTCGATCTCGACCGGATCTCCTACGCGCGTGGCCGTTCCGTGGGCTTCGAAGTAACCGACCGTGGCCGGCGAGAAGCCAGCATCCGCGTAGGCCATCTCGAGGACCTCGAGCTGCCCCGAGAGCCTAGGAGTCATCGGCCCTTCCCCGCGACCATCGTTGTTGCAGCCAACGCCCTTGATCACCGCGTAGACGCGATCTCCGTCGCGCACGGCGTCGGTCATGCGCTTCAAGTAAAGCATTCCGACCCCGTCGCCCTGTACGAAGCCGCTCGCGTTGACATCGAAGGGCCGGCACACGCCGTGCGGGCTGATCGCGCCGACCCGAGTGAAGGCGATGAGATTATCCGGCGTGAGGTTCAAGTAGGCACCACCGGCGAGGGCGACGTCGACGAGCCCGGCGCGAAGCTGCTGCACCGCGGTCCATACCGCGACCGACGCCGAGGCACAGGCCGCATCGATGGCGAAGCTCGGTCCGTTCAAATCGAAGGTTTGGGAGATCGTGGCCGCCGACATGTTCGTCAGCACACCAGGAATCGAGAACGCGCGAATGGGCACGAGATGGTCGGACATCGCGACCACCGCGTCTCTTAGAGCCTGAGAGCCCGCAGCGGGCCCGAAGGCGCCAGAGACGAGCTGCATCGCGGTGACCCGCGCGAGCATCAGGTTCTTGTACTCGGAGACCGAGATGCCCGCGTAGACGCCCGTCGTGCTCCTCGGCAGGCCAGCGACCTCGTAGCCAGCGTCCTGAACGGCGACACGTGTAGCCTCGATGAGGAGCCGATACTGCGGGTCCATCACCTCGAGCCGACGCGGAGAGATCCCGTAGTGCAGCGCCGCGAAGCGATCGATGTCGTCGATGAAGGCGCCGTGGCCCGTCATCGTCTTGTCCACGTCTCGCGCGCTCTTCGAATAGAAGACCTCGTGGTGCCAACGCTCGCGTGGGATCGGCCGAAAGCTCGCGCGCCCCTTCAGGCTGTTGTCCCAGAACTCTTCTGCGTCGTGCGCATCCGGAAATCGGCACCCGATGCCGACGATCGCGATGTCTTTGGCGAGGATGTTTGACATGAGGGGGGCTCCAGCGGGCGTGCCCGCGAGGTCTAACGAGATTCGCGGTGAGAACGACCAAAACGACGCGCCGCCGCAGCGCCGATCTCGAGCATCGACTTGTTGCGCATGGGCTCGGAGAAGCGGCGGACCTTGTGACGCACCTGCGCCACCATCGAGCGAGTCATGTGTTGAGCGAGCTTGGCCTTGGTGGCCGTGCCGCCCATGGTCCGATTCTCGGTCCCGAGCGTCTTGGCTTCGTAGTCGTCCTTGGTCCTCTTCCGCTGGAGCTTTCCGCTCGACGTCTTTGGAAGTGAACCGGCCGGGAGCAACACGACGTCGCTCACGACCAAACCCAACGAGCTCTTCACGTGCAAGCTCACTCGCTTGGCCAACACGTCTTTGTCACTCTCTCGCGTCTCCGCGACGACTACGAGCTCCTCGGTGTCTCGGCCGCGGCGCGCAAACGCAACCACGTTGCCCTTGCGAACCCCGTCGACCTGCTCGACCTCCCACTCGATCGCCTGCGGCGCATAGTTGCGACCGTTGAGGATGATGAGGTCCTTGGCCCGGCCGGTCACGAAAACTTGGCCGTCCTTCACGAAACCAAGATCACCGGTGCGCAGCCACCCGCCGCTCGAACCACCGCGCCCCGAAGCCGACGCCTCGAAAGATCGCGAGGTCGCCTCAGGGTTCTTGAAATAACCCGGCGTGACGCTCGGACCGCGAAACACGATCTCACCCACGACTCCTTCGTCGACGAGAGCGCCCTTTTCACTCCGAATCGCCAGCTCGTGCCCGGCAAACGGCCAGCCGCACCCTACGAGCTCTAAGGCGGGGCGCCCGTTCACCACCGGCACGGCCTTGTGCTCGTATTCGTAGATCTCACGGTCCGCCCTAAAGACGCTGAACGGCGCGTCATAACGATCGAAGCTCATCGCGAGCGTCGCCTCGGCCATGCCATAGCAAGGCATCACGGACTCGGGTCTGAGACCCGCGGGCACGAAGCCGTCGATGAAGCGTCGCAAAGTGTCCGCGTTGATCGGCTCCGCTCCGCAACCCACGACCTTCAAACACGAGAGATCGATTCCTTCAGAGACTTGTTTCTCGGCGAACTTTGCAGCGAGCGCGAAAGCAAAGTTCGGAGCGAACGTGAGCGTCCCGCGATACTTCGCGATCGTCTCCATCCAGATCCGGGGATGCTTCACGAAACGAAGCGTCGGAATGAACACGATCGGCGTCAGATTCATCAGCGGCGCGATCACGAAGCCGATCAAACCCATGTCGTGATACAGCGGCAGCCAGCTCACGCCGGTGTCTTTGGTGGGATCCGAGCCAAGTCCCTGGTGCATGATCGCCGTGGCGTTCGCGACCAAGTTGCGATGGGATACCAACACGCCCTTCGGATCGGACGTCGACCCGCTCGTGAACTGCACGAAACAAACGTCTTCTGGACGCACGTCCACGGGAGCCGGAGGCGGCACCTCCCCGTGAAGCTTGTCGACCAAGACGATGTCCTCGAGCGTCTTCACGCTCGTCGTGAGGCCCCACAAGATCGTGGAGACATCCTTGGTCGTCAGCAGCATCCGCGCCTCGCTCGCGATCAAGATCCGCGAGGCCGCGGCCATGAAGCCGTCGAGCTTTCCGAGCGCGAGCGGCGGATACATCGGCACGGGCACTACGCCGACCCGAACCGCTCCGAGGAACGACAAGACGAACTCTTCCGGATCGGGAATGATCATCCCGATTCGATCGCCCTTCACGAGCCCCATCCGCTGCAAGTGCGATCCGCGCCGCGCGACTTCCTTCGCGAGCTCAGCGAACGAGTAGAGCTTGGACCCGTCCCCCGACGACGCGATGAATCGGTACCCGCGACTGTCCACCGACTCGGCGTTCTTCAGCCCATCCAGGAGCGTCTCAATCATCGAATAAACCCCACATCGAAAGGTGAATGGTGATTCAGTTACCAGGACGCGTGAGTGGTATGCATGCCGGACCGATCGTCCGTCAATGGTGTTTTGGTCGAGGAGATCGAGCCAAGTTACCGACCTAACAGTCGTTTTTCGCCAAGCCTCGGTTTTGGTGGGCGGTTCGACACCATCCGACGAGTCGGAACGGAGCCTACATGCGACACCCGGCGGAGGCGTGTGCTCGCGCACACGAGCCGTCGCCAACCGAAAGTGGCGGGGGACTGCGAGTCGGAGTAGTGCTCGGCGCCATGGCTGTCCGCCTCGCCCAAGTGCTGTTGTTCCACCGAGACGGCTCCAAGCTGAAGCGCTTCTGCGACGTGGTCTCCGGCCGCGTGGAGATCGATACGGGCACGTTGCTCTCGTATTTCATGGGCGCCGCCACGGTGGCGCACCACCCTCCCGAAGGCATGTTCGGCGAAGGCGACGTGGCCGTCACCATCGAAGTCGACACACCCGAGGAGGTGGACCGGCTCTACGCGTCGCTGATTCGAGCGGGGCTCGAGATCAACGAACCTCCCGAGAACACGGACTGGGGTTGGCGCAACTTCTACTACCGCGTGGCCGAGCGGCTCGTGTTCGAGGTCGGCGCCCCACTCACGCGCTGATGAGCTCCGAGCGCCCGCGCATTTTGGTCGTCGGCCTCGGAGGGATCGGCGGAATCGTCGCAGCCCACCTCTTCGAGCAGGGCGCCGACGTCACTGCCGTGAGCTCCAACGAGGAGATTCGCACAGCCATCGAACGAGACGGTCTCACCGTCACCGAGGACGGCGAAGCTCGTCAGGTCCGCGGCCGCGTCGTCGCCGAAGCTCCGGAAGGTTCCTTCGATCTCATCGTGCTCGCCACCCAACCTCCTCAAGTCGAGGCCGCAGCGCGCGGCGTCGTCGATCGTTTGTCTTCAAACGGTGCCATGGTCGTGGTTCAAAACGGCCTGTGCGAGCCTCGCGTCGAGGCGATCGCGGGCCCGAACCGTGTGATCGGCGCGATCATCGCGTGGGGAGCCTCGATGTTGGGTCCCGGTCGCTACGAGCGCACGTCCGCCGGCGGCTTCACGGTGGGTCGTATGAATGGCGTCGTCGACGAGCTCGTGAGGCAGGTCGCGCTGCTCCTCGAGCCGATCGGCCCCGCCGAGGTGACCTCGAATCTCCGCGGCGCGCGCTGGTCCAAGCTCGCGATCAACTGCGCTATCTCGAGCTTGGGGACGCTAGCGGGAGAACGGCTCGGGACGCTCATGACCCATCGTTTCGTGCGGCGCTTGACCCTCGAGATCATGACCGAAGCCGTGGAGGTCGCGCGCAAGGAGCAGGTGCGGCTCGAAAAGGTGTCGGGGACGCTCGATCTCGAGTGGCTCGCGCTCACCCCGGAGGAGCGAAGGTCGGCGGGCTCCCCGGCGCTCGTAGGCAAGCACGCCATGCTACTCGCCGTGGGAGCTCGCTATCGCCGCTTGAGATCGTCGATGCTGTCCGCGATCGAGCGAGGCCGTGAGCCCGCCGTGGACTTCTTGAACGGCGAGGTCGTCTCCAGGGGAACGCGACTGGGAATCGCCACGCCCATCAACGCCGCGCTCGTCGAAGGTGTCTGGAGCCTGGCGAGAGGGGCCGCTCGGCCGAGCCTCGACACGGTACGAGGTCTCTTCGAGTCCACGCGGCCCTAGGCGGAGGTCTCTCCCGGCTGACAACTGTTGATTGACCACGCGCAGATCGTGATGATCCCTGCCGCGTATGGTCTTGCGGGTCATGTCCTACAACGTGAGGTACTTCGGGCACACGTTACGCGGCGTGGGCTCTACGAAGAGCGGGCTGCAGGCGATCGCGACTTCGATCGCCGCACTGGAAGACCTTCCTGACGTGGTGTGCTTGCAGGAAGTGGAGACCCGTTCGCTCCGCTCGAGCTTGAGCCATGACAAGGATACGACTCAGCTCGAAGCGTGGACCGCCGTGCTCAGCCAGGCGCTCGAACAAGCCGGCAAAACTCGGAGGTTTCGGTCGTATTACTATCCGGCGCATCAGTATGCGCTGGGTAACGCCAAACTCTACACCACCGGGCTCGGTGTGCTCGTCGCCGACGACCTCGAGGTCTTGTCCCACAACGCCGATGCTCCCCACGACATCACTCATCGAAAGACCAAGACCTTCGGCCGGCTCAAGCAGACTCGAATTTGTGCCCACGTCAGGATCCGCAATCGCCGGGGTGAGTCCCTCGACGTGTTCAATACTCACCTCTCGCTGCCGGCCTTCACCGGCAAGGAGTTCTTCGTCGAGGAGGCTCGGATGGGTTATGGCCGTAATCAGATCGAGGAGCTCGCCTCGCTGGTGGGGTTCGTCGAAAAAGAATCCGAGAACCGACCTTTTCTCTTGATGGGCGACTTCAACTCCTTGAGCGGCTCGGCGGTCTACCAGGAAGTGCTGCGGGCGCTCCCGGTGGTGGATCCTTTTCCTGATCTCACCGGACTCGACCCCCTCTCGCTGCGCAAGACTTGGCCGACCGCAGGGTTCATGAATCTCCGGATGCGGATCGATCACATGTTCTTGGGTCGCGGCCTGGTGTGTCGCGACATCGAAGGAACTCATCCGTTCGGGCAGCGGGATGGGTTGTGGCATGGGTTGTCGGACCACGTCCCCGTGCTCGGCCGATTCACGACCGCGAGGCGCACGCTCTGACTCCTCGACTCGGCGGTTGGGCGCTCGTCTTCGTCGGGGTCGCGTGCGGACCAGCTACGACCACCGTCGTCACCAACGCAGGCCTCGAAGACCTCGTCATCCTGGCCCACCAGAGCCAGGACGGCCTCGAGCTCGCTCGCTTGGACGGGTCCGATGGCCTCGAGCGGGAAGTCGTCGAGGGTGACTTGGCCGTCGCTTGGATCGTCTCCAGGAGTGACGTGCTGGGGATCGACCGCGGGCCGCTGCCCGACGCGATGTGGGACGGGCTCGAGCTCGGTCTTGGGTCCGACCCCACTCAGGGCACGGGGTGCGGCCGCTGCCTCACGGTCGCAACTCGGGCCCCGTGGCTCGTGACCGCCGGTGAGCTCTGCCCGATTCCGACCTTTGCCAGAGAGATCGTAATCTCGGATGGACCGGGCTTAGAGTCGTTGCGGACCAATATACGTCTCTCCCTCCCGGGGATGTGTGAGTGTCCCATTCCAGAGAAGAAGGCGCGCGCGAGCCTTCCGAAGCGAATCCTCGCTGCGCCCGACTCAGCCATCCCGTTCGAGGTCGTCGTCTCGAGCTCGACGAGCTTCGGCGTGGTCAACGAATCGATCGCGTGGGTTCGCACGCCGACCGGCGATCGCCAGCGAGCTTGGCCCTTCGACGCCAAGCTCAACGACGCCGCGATGCTCCCAGACGGGAAAATCTTGGCCGCGCTGCGGGATGGAGACACGCCATCGCGAGCCAGACTGGTGCTGCTGGGTGACGACTTGGAGACTCATGAAGACCTCGGACCCGCCCTGTTGGACGTAAACGCCATCGCGTTCGATCCGACGTCACGCCTCGTGGTCCTCGGCGGATTCAGCCCCAGCACCTCCCGCCTGACCGTCGCAGTGTGCGACACCGACCCCTTCGCTTGCTTCGAGCTCGACCTCGGGGGGCTCAGGCCACTCGACGACAACATCTCCCGCCTGACCGTTCGAGAGGACGGCGCCGTCATGGCAGCGGGCAACGCGAGCGGGGCGCTCTTCCTGGAGGGTCTCTTGCCGCCATCCGAGCGTCCGCGGCTCGTCGCCGATGCACACACGGAGGGGGTCTCGATCGGTCGCCTCGTCGGAACGACTCGGTCGGTGAGGTGGAAGTTCGTGCAACTCACCCAGCTGGAAGGTCACTTCCGCGACCATATGATTTATCCAGATTGGGCCGGAGACACATTCGCCGCCTGCCGAAACCCGGAGCGGGATATCATCGTCTTCGACAGCAGCGGCGACTTCCTGTCGACCCTCATCACGCCCACCGCCATCTTCGAGCCTCGGGGAGCTCAGAGTTGTGAGTCGGTCCTTCGCGACCCAAGGAGCGACTCGAAGGTGCTCGCGATCTCGCTCGAGCGACACGCGGCGAGCTGCGATACGACAGGCTGCTCGGAGTGGACCCCGATTCAACAGATCCTCAGGATCGATCGGTACGTGAGCTGGGTCCGGCGCGATCCTCGACGAATGTTGGCGTATCGCCCAGATGCCTCCCTCTTCGTCGGCACCTCGACCGCCTCGATGAGTCTGGTCTATGGACCACAAACCCCGAAAGCCACCGTCGCGAGCATCGTCAATCGAAACGATGAGCTCTGGGTGTTCAGATCGGATGGCGAAATTTCGGTCTCGAGCGGCTCGCCACCTGCCGAATCGAGGACTCTGGGTAGAGCGGGCGTGCTTGGTCCCGTCTACTCCGTCGCCAGGGACTCGGCGCGCGATGGGTTCCTGGTGGTCCACGGAGCCGTCCAAGAGGGGTGTTCGGAACGAGTATCCGCGCTCTCGCGCCTGAGCGTCGAAGGAGACGTGTCCCCGGTGGACTTGCCTGAGCCTTGCCTTGGAATCGCAGAAGCCGCAGAAGTCGCCCCAGACGCCTTCCTCCTCGCAGGATCGAACGCGAGGCTCTACGTGCTCGACGGCGACTCGGTCGGCGAGGTCGAGCTGAGTTGGGACGATCCCACCACGAGCGCGCTCGAGTCTGGGGCCATAGAGTGCCCTCCGCAGGACGACTGGCCGCCCGGCTTCTCGAATCCGTGGCGAGGTATCGGCGGACGCCTCGGCGCCGGATTCGCCGCCCGCTGCAACCTGACCCTGTTCCGGGTGGACGCCCTGGCGCGGCCTCCCACGGCAACTCGACTGGTCATCGATCCTGAGGCCGTCAGGGACATCCAACCGGCAGCGTTCAACGTCAGCTGCGCGGATGTGGCCACGATCGGCGCCGAGTCCGACGCCTCCTACCAACTCGAAATCGGCTTGATGATCAGAGTGCGACCGGGGACACGCCCCGCCGCTCGAGACCTCGTCCCGATCGACCTCACCGAGGACCACGAAAACGACCTCGCGGCGTCGAGCGGTGGCTTCTACCCGATCCGATCTCACGGACTCACGGCGTTGGTCGGCGACGAGTCGAGCCTCGTACCCGTCTTTCGGAATTCGCTGCATCGGGTCGGCACCAAGCAGCGAGTCCGCCTGGGTTCGTACGTCTTCGTTTCGGCTGCGGCGGTGGCGGTCGACGGCTCTGTGGTGATCGGTACGATCGATGGGAGCCTACTCATGATTCCACCAGAGTGACTCTTGCGGCGCGAGCGGCTGTCTGGACCGACTCATCGGCTCGCCGTCGCCGAGTTGGGGAGCGCGCAATACGCCAGCATGCCCCCGGCCATGTTCACCACGTTGGTGAAGCCCATGCTCGACAGAAGCGCGGTCGCCCGGGCGCTGCGACCACCGGACCTGCAAATCACGACGATGGGCTCGTCCCGCGGCCACGATGAGAGCGCGGACTCGACGGTCGCGAGCGGAATGAGCTCCGAGCCCTCGACGTGGCCGAGCTCACCCGTGTACTCAGCGGGCTCACGCACGTCCACGATCCGTACGCCCAGCTTGGAGGCGTACGCCCTCACCGCTTCGGGCGAGACCTCTAAAATTCCGCCAGCCTGGTATGGCTTGGCCGCCGCCGCGAAGCTCGCCGCGCGCTCTTTGGCCGGGCGAACGACTCGGCCCCCGCACACGAGATTCTGCGGGAGCGCTTCCTGGATCTTCTTCGGCGGAGCGAGCTTCAGCTCGGACATGATTTGCACGAACTCATTCTCGGTCTTCCCTCCGCCGAGCCTCGGATTGAGCCGCATCTCCTCGTCGATCGAAGACGTCATGCGCCCCCGATAATCGTGACCGGGATGGACCAACGTCTCCGCCGGCAGCTTGAAGAGCTTCTGAGTGACCGAGTGATACAGCCGCCGAGCGTCGCCTTGCTGAAAATCAGTTCGCCCGGTGCCGCGAATCAACAGCGCGTCACCGGTGAACACGCGACCATCGACGTAGTAACTCACACACCCGTCCGTGTGACCGGGCGTCGTGAGGACTCGGATCGCATATTTTCCAAGCGGCAGAACGTCGCCGTCCGAGACCGGAATGTCCGAGCACGCCACCGCGGCCGCCTTCGACACCGCGGTGCGTGCGCCCGTCCGCGCTCGGATCTCGGCCGCTCCCGTCACATGGTCGGCGTGTACGTGGGTGTCGAGCACGTAGACCAACTCGAGACCCAAGTCCCGCAAGAGCTCGAGGTCACGCTCGACCTGCTCCCGCACCGTGTCGATGAGCGCGGCCGCCTTCGTTTCTTCGTCGGCGATCAAATACGTGTAGGTGGATGATTCGGAATCGAAGAGCTGTCGAAACAACATGCGAACGAGTTTAGCACGGCCCGTGCCAAGCTCCGGCGGGCCTTCCATCGAAGTTTTCGCACCCTTCCTCCAGCTCCTCGAAACATCGAGAAACATCTTCTGAAACATCGTTTCAGAGCGTATGACACGCTCGTGAGCCTCCTCGTCGCGGCCCTCGAACAGCTCGGGGGCGCCTTGCTCGTGCTCGACCGAGACCTCCGCATCGTCGAGGTGACCCCTTCGGCGGAGCGGCTGCTCGGGTCGGCTCCTCGGGGATCGTCGGCACCCAAAGTGCTGTGCGGTGACGGTCCCGATCGCCCGATCGCCGAGGCGCTGATCGAACGACGAGCGGTTCACGCGACGATCTCGCCCGTGTCGGCGTCCGGTCTGCCCCTCGCGGTCGACGTTCGGGCGTCCCCCATCGAAGGCGGCTTCCTCCTCGAGCTCTCGTCGCTGCTTCGCTCCGAGCCCGACCGCGAAGTGAATCTGTTTGGCTTCGTAACTCAGGACGCCAAGACGATCGGCCTGCTCGACCTCGTCCGAAGAGTCGCCGCGAGCGAAGTCACCGTGCTCGTGCGCGGAGAGACGGGCACGGGCAAGGAGCTCATCGCGCGGGCCATTCACCGGCTCTCACCCCGCAAGAACGGTCCGTTCCAGGCGCTGAACTGCGCGGCGCTGTCTCCGATGCTGCTCGAGAGTGAGTTGTTCGGTCACGTTCGAGGGGCCTTTACGGGCGCGCACCGGGACCACCTCGGCCACTTCAGGCTGGCCGACCGAGGAACGCTCTTCCTGGACGAAGTCGGCGAGCTGCCGCTCGAGCTCCAAGCGAAGCTCTTACGCGCGCTAGAAACTCGCATGGTGATGCCGGTCGGCAGCACCGAGCTCATCCCGGTCGACGTGCGAATCGTCTCGGCAACTCATCGCTCCCTTCGAGCGTCCGTGGAATCGGGATCGTTCCGCGAAGACCTGATGTACCGGCTTCGGGTCGTGCCCTTGTTCCTGCCGCCGCTGCGGGAGCGGGTGGGGGACGTGAGACTCCTCGTGGGACAGATGATCGCGCGACGAAATGAAACCTTCGCGCGCAAAATTCACCGGATCTCGGAAGACGCTTGGTCGGCCATCGAGTCCTACGCCTGGCCGGGCAACGTGCGCGAGCTCGAGAACGCAGTGGACTATGCCTTCGTGGTAGGCGACGGCCCCGTCTTGGCCGCCGCTGACCTGCCGCCGGAGATCGTGGAGACACCAAGCTCTCCGTCCCACGACGATCGCGCGGCCATCGAAGCGGCCATCGAAAAAGCGCATGGGCACCTGGGCCAAGCGGCAAAGCTCCTCGGCGTCAGCCGAGTCACTCTGTGGAGGCGAATGAAGGCACTGAACGCGAAGTGACCCACCGACCCACCCCCACGGAGTTGACTGGCCCGGTGGGATCGGCAATCGTGACGCGAATGGCTGACATCGGAGCTCTTCGAACCAACACCGCACAAGCCGCACAGGCCGCGCTCGGCGCAGGCATGATCAGCGGCGCAGACTTCAAGCGCATGACCGACGGCGCCGTGTCGCTGAAAGACGTGACCCAAGCGAAAAACTTGGTGGGTCAGTTTGCCGGAGGTGACGCCGAGAAACTCGGGATCGCGGAGAACCTGCATCGCGCGATCACTCAGCAAAACGCCGCGCAGGGCACCGTTCGCTCGATTTACGAGAACGTGAAGGACGGCCTGTCCCACGAGTCCGCCAAGGAAGCGATCCAGAACATCAAAGCATGACCTCACCGCAGTCCGAGGGAAGCGAGGCGCTGTCGGAAGAGATCGCCTCCCTTGCGAAGTCGCTCCAGCTCGAGCAGGGCGTGGTTTTCTTTTCGGCACCCGACCTCGAGGTCTGGTCCGAACGTTTCGAAGACCTCGACCCTTCCGAGCGCGATGGGCGTGCCACCGAGCTCGTCGCCTTGGCGCTCAAGCTCCAGCGCTTGGGCGGAAAGAACGCGGACAAGGCCGTGCGTCAGCTGTGCGATCTCGTCGGCGTGTTGCTCGACTCGAAGAAGCGGGCCAAGGCGCTCTTCGCAGAGTCGGGAGTCGAGGTCGCCCGCGCGGCGAAGGCCTCGAAGATGCTCGGCGGACCCTCGACCGCGAAGCTCAGGGCCGCCACACCAGCGCCAGACGGGATGATCAAGGCCGGGGCCCTCGCCAGACCCGTTCCTCGACCGGGAGTGCCGAGCGGCGCAGCGAAGCAGCAGCCCAAAGGTCCGCCCGCCCGCGTGCCCGCCAAGTCGGCGCCGGGACGCTCGACGGGCAAAAAGGCCTGACCTCGAGGACGTCGTGATATAGCTTCATGCGGTGCTCCAGCGTATCCATGTGCGCGGCTTCGGCTGCGTCCGGAACGCCGAGCTGGGCCTCACGCCGCTTCACGCCCTCATCGGTCCCAACGATTCCGGCAAGAGCACACTTCTGCGGGCCATCCAGGCCAGTCATGAACTCCTGGTGCCCACCGGCCCGGGCAGCATCTCGCGCCATCAGTTGCCCGAAGGGTGCGAAGTGGTGGTCGAATCGGAGCTCGGTGTCGCTCGCGCCGAAGGGCACAGAGTGCTCGAAGGCGGAACGGATGTGTTCCTCGGCCTCGGCAAACGACCGGCCACGCTGGTCGCGTTCGATCCGTACGAGTTGCTAAAACCGAGCCCGCTCATCCCGGAGAGCGAGCTGAATCGATTCATGACCTCCCGGGGCTTCGGTCTCGCCGGAATCTACCAAAGCATTCTCAGCCAAGGGGACGAGACGTTTCTTCGGATTACCGAAGAGGTCCGACGTCTCTTTCCCACCGTCAAAAGCCTCCGACTGCCGGCCATCAACCCGCAGACGGTGATCTTGCGAGCGGAGCTGACGGACGGCACCCAAGTGAACGCGGACCAAATGAGCCACGGGCTGCTGTACTACTTGGCGTTCCGAGCGCTGCAGTTCGTCTCGTCCACCAAGGTCTTCCTCATCGAGGAACCGGAAAACGGCCTTCACCCAGCGCGAATTCGAGCGGTGGTCGCAATCCTCCGGGCGCTCGCAAGCACCGCGGGCAACCAGGTCATTCTGACGACTCACAGCCCGCTCGTCATCAACGAGCTTCAACCCGAGGAAGTCTCGCTCTGTGTCCGCAGAACGACCGCCGAGGGCACCCGCGTCGTCCGCCTCATGGACACGCCGAGCTTCGAGAAGCGCTCGCGAGTCTATGCTCTCGGTGAGTTGTGGCTTGCCTACGCGGACGGTGAGCTCGAGGCGCCGCTCCTCGGTGAGACATGAAGCTCTTCCTAGCCGGAGAAGGCCCCACGGAGCTCGGGGGCTTCGCAGATCCTGCTCCTTACAGATCGGCTGAGCGCGGCCTCTTGATTGCTTTTGCCGAACGCGTCGCCACTTCCGAGCTTTCGGTCCACGACGCAACGCTGTGGAAAAACATTCGGAAATACAAGGTCGGCGGCCATCGCAACGCAGAAGAAAGGAACGTTCTCGGTTTGGTCCTTCGCGCTGAGGAATCCGGCGCGGAGTTGGTCGTATTCTCGCGAGACAGAGATGGTGATCTGGAGCGGGAGGTCGCCGTCGAGTCGGGCTACGCCAGTGCATTGAATTCGTTTCCGAAAATCCGCATCGCGGGAGGAACCGCGAATGAAGCCATCGAGGCTTGGCTTCTGGCAGTCCTGGGCGAGAAGGCATCGGAGTCACACCGTCGCCCCAAGACCGTGCTCGCGGTCCGGTATCCAGAGGTCGCGCAGCTGTCCGAACAGGTCCGCGTCATCGACGATTGTGATATCGGCGCCATCGACGCCGATGCAGCCAGCCTTCATCGATGGGTGGACCGGCTGCGAACGGCCCTGAATAGGAAGGAATGATCGAGGCGCCACAGATCGGACGCCGCGTTCGAGTCATTTCGGGTATGCTCCCCGCGCTCATGGTCGGCGGAAAAGTTCCAGTCACTCCCGGACAAGTCGGAAAAATCGGTGACGCCAAGGTCTCGCTCGAAGCCCAGGCGCGCGCCACGAAGCTGAACGAGGTGCTCGCTCAGCTCGGTGCTCCACCGGCCGAGGCCCTCACCTTCGGCGCCCGAAAATCGCTCGACGATCTGCTCGATCGACACGAAGGCAAGCTCGAGACACTCGACGTCAAAAAGGCCGCGGTCAGTGTCAAGAACGCGCTCGCGCGAGACTTCGGGCTCAGCTTCAACCCCGGCCCCGCTCCGGGCGAGAGCGCCTCGATCAAAGGCAACGTCGAGCTCACCCAAGAAAAGAAGGCAGGCGGCTTCGAGCTGATCGGAGCTCCGCGCGGTGAAGGGCACCCCGTTCGCCAACTGCTCGAAGCGCTCGGCATCGACCCCGGAGCCTTCGGGCCCAACGTGAAGGCCGCGCTCGAGACTCAGAAGGGCAAAGACGTCGCCCACCCCGACAACTGGAAGCAGCTCGGACGCTCACTCGCCGAAGCCAAGATCAAGGACACTCCGCTGGCCAAGATCGGGGGCGTCGCCGGCAAAGCTACCGCGAGTATCCAGTCGGCCGAAGGCGTCACCGAAAAAGCCGACTTGGGCCTCGCCAAAACCGCGCGAACTCGAGACCAGCTCGCCAGCGCAAACGGTGCCACGAACGCCGAAGCGATCATGTTCAACGAGGCCATGCGCGATCCGAGCGCAGCCGGAAAACGCGACGAGGCGGTCAATCGTCTCTCGAGCCTGCTCGCCTACTCCGGACTCTCTCAGTCCGAAGTCGAAGAGCTCCGACCGACGATGGACAAGATCCTCAAAAACGGTCAGCTCACCGCGAAGGACCCGGCGGCCAAGACTTGGGCGATCGTCAAGAACACTCACTTCGAAGTCACAGGAAAGAAGCTCCCTGACGGTAACAAACCGCCCAAGAACGATCCGACCGTCGCCGAAGGCCTCGCGATGAGCGCGGCGTACCAACTGCAATTCTTGGCCGAGGCCAAGACCGGCAAGAAGATCCCGTCGACTGGCTTTCTCGACAACGCCGCGACGATCATCGGCAACTATGCGGGATCGACTCAGGTCGAGACACGTGGGTCTGCCAAGGACACACTCGGCAAGCTCAACTTCTCCGCGACCAAGAGTGTGCCGAAGGCCGATGCCGCAAAAGCGCAGAAAGCCAACGGGCCCAAGGCGAAGGACGCGATGGCCAAAGAGCTCAAGGCTGAGGCCGCCCGCTACGCACAGGGGATCGGAATTCAGCCCGACTCCGCCTCGACCGCACACACGATGCGAGACATCGAGACCGCGTTCGCCACCGTCATCAAGCCTGGCGCGAGCGACAAAGACATCTCGAAGGCCGCGCTCGAATACATCAACGCCAAGACCGGCGGAGCCGAGGCGACGTTCGCCAAGCACGCCACGTACGTGCTCGCGAGCGCGGAAGGCGATCCCACCACCGCCCAAATGATGAAGGAGGTGACGCTCCGAAAGCTGACTCTCCTCGCCGCCGCGGGCCCCGAGGCCTACAAGCAGAACCTACTCGCTCAAGCTTCCGCGGGCGGTCCTTCGATGGCCCAGATGGGAGCCATGCCTGGCACGATCGCGGGCCTGCCGCCTGGCATGGACCTCGGACGAGCCACCGACAACCTGCAAGGCAACTACCGCCAAATGATGACCGCCTCGATCCTCGCGGACCCCGCGTTGTCGGTCGAAGACAAGGTCATGCTCGTGTTGATGCTGGTCTCGCAGTCGATGGACCAAGATCGCGTTCGCAAGATGCAAGAGATCGCGGACTTCGATCGCATGCAATCGATGAAGGACCAAAACGGCCCTGGTGCCCAAGCCGCGCGCTTGGCCAGGGAGGGGGGCGCGACGAAACCCGGCGCGACGGGTGCGACCCAGGCGCAAAACACGCAAACCGTGAGCGGAAAACAGGGAGGCGCCCCGCCTACGGCCCCAAGCCATGGAGCGGCTGCTCAGGGCGGTCCACCGAAGCCGCCGAACAACGGAGCCGCGGCCGGAGCTCCGCCGCCCCCGCCGCCGCCTCCTCCGGGAGGTCGCGGTCCTGCCGCCTCACCCATCCCCGGACCCGCGCCGCAGGGCGTTCAGCCGCAGACGATGGATCTCAACACGGCCCGCGCGGAAGGCGACGCGCCGAAGTCGCGTGAAGTGCTGATGGCGGAGCTCGATCGCATCAACAAGGTCCGAGACAGCCTGTTCCAAGTGATGCACCAGCTCATCCAGAAGTACGACGAGAGCACGCGCGGCGTCATTCGCAGCATGCAACATTAGGCTACATGAGGCTGGACTGGCGCGAACGGCGCCAGCCAGCTAGCCTCGTCGCATGGGCAAAGCCATCATCGCCATCGTCCTCCTCGCCGCCGGAGCTTGGTTCTTCATGCAGGGCGGCTTCCTCAGCGGAGGCGGAGGGTCCGGCCCGAGCATCACCAAGAGCACGGCGGACCAGGCGCCCTCGTCGGGTGCGCCCACGAAAAATTACGGCGCGTTGGTCCCAGACAAACTCGAGAACAAGGCCCGCACCGCCGGAGAAGCCGCCGGCAACAGCGGCAACGAGTAAGACTCATAGCGCCGGGCGCTCTGCTCAACCCACCGTGTCGAGCTTTCGCTTTGCGCTCTTTCGCCGAGTCTTCTTCGGCAACGCATGAATCCCGACCACCGAGATATTGTCGGGCTTGGCGCGCAGCGTGCTCATACGCCGCAACGCGGTCGACACGATCTGATTGACGGCCTCTTCCGCCGACGTCGTCGTCGCGAAGGCCTCCGAAAAAACGGCGTCAGGAAGCATCGCGTCGAGCAAGCCGTCGCTCGCGAGGATCAGCCAGTCGCCGGCCTCGAGCTCGATCGAATACGGATCCGGCTCAGGACCTTCAGGCTGTAAGCCGAGCGCGTGTAACAAACATCCTTCGTTGGGCGGAGGGGCTTCGTGCATCTCGGTACGCCGCTTGAGGCGTCCGGTCTTGTCGAACACCAACGCGCCGGAGTCGCCTGAGTTCAAGACGATCGCGTTCTCCGGCTCGATCACCGCAGCAACGGCGGTGGAGACCTCGCCTTGCTTGCGGCTCACCAACGCGTCGTGCGCCGACAGGAAGCCTTCGAGCAAGAAGCCTTCGATCACGGAGCGTTTGTTGGCCTGCCTCTCCGCGATCGAGCGGAGCGCCGAGTAGATTTCTTTGGCCGCCAGCTCGCTGGCCTGGCCACGAACCTGGCCGCCGAGGCCGCCTGCTTGATCGAGCACGAACGCATAGAGGCGGCCCTCTCGATCCTTGAACAGACCCGCTGCGTCTTCGTTGTAGCTCGCGTAACCGCGCCCGCGGGAACAGTAGACGGCCGCATCGAAGCTGGGCGTGGCCACCGGGAGCGCCCCTTTGGTCATACGACCGCCCGCAACGAAGGTCGCGACGCCGTCGGGCGCAGGCAGCTCCTCCAGCACCGACGAAGCCAAGGCCGCCGCTCGGGCCGATGCCGACGCGCGGACTTGGCCAAAAGGAAACCATTCGGGCAACAGCGCCAACGGGTTGCAGCGTAGAGCAGCCCGCGCGAAAGACAAGCCCACCCGCCGCCCTCTCCTGGACTTTGCAGGTTCCTTGGTCCGGCCGAAACGTCGTTCGATGCTCCGCTCTTGGGTTCGCGGCCTCCCCAGTTGACCTCCTCCACCCGTTTCGCAAACGTCCCCGCCGTGAACCGCCTCATCGAGATCGGCAAGCTTGGGCAAAGCGTCTGGTACGACTTCATCCAGCGAGGAATGATTTGGACCGGCGCACTTCGGCGAATGGTCGACACCGAAGGACTCGGCGGGGTCACGTCGAACCCAGCCATCTTTCAAAAAGCGATCGGCGGGAGCTCGGATTACGACGCGGAGCTCCGCGCGCTCGCAGAGCGCGGCCTCGCCGCCGGTGAGATCTTCGAGGCGATCGCCGTGCTCGACATTCAGCTCGCCGCTGACGTGTTGCGGCCAGCGTACGACGCATCCAAGGGTCGTGACGGCTTCGTGAGCCTGGAAGTCTCCCCCCACCTCGCGAACGACGTCGAGCGCACCGTCGAAGAGGCCGTGCGACTTTGGCGCGCCGTGCGACGGGATAACTTGATGATCAAAGTGCCGGGCACGCCCGAAGGAGTCGTGGCCTTCCAGGCGCTCATCGAGCGGGGCATCAACGTGAACGTCACTCTGCTGTTCGCGGTGGAGACCTATGAGGAAGTCTTCGCCGCCTACGCCCGCGGGCTGAAGGTCCGTGTCGATCGAGGTGAAGACGTCTCCAAGATCGCCAGCGTCGCGAGCTTCTTCGTCAGCCGCATCGACGCGATGGTCGACGCTGAGCTCGAAAAGCGCGCCAAGGCCGCCCCAGAGGCGGACAAGAACGCGCTGTTGGCGCTCCGCGGACGCACCGCGATCGCCAACGCCAAACGCGCCTACGCGCGCTACTCGACCATGATCGCCACACCCGAGTGGCAGGCGCTCGCCAAGGCCGGCGCCCACACCCAGCGCTTGCTGTGGGCCAGCACCGGCACCAAAAATCCGAATTATCGAGACGTCCTCTACGTCGAGGAGCTCATCGGCCCGGACACCGTGAACACGGTGCCCGAGGCGACTTACGAAGCCTTCCGCAATCACGGAGTTGCCAGGGCGACGCTCACCGAAGGCCTCGCGGAAGCCGAAGTGATGCTCGGCGAGCTCGCGGCCCACGACGTTTCGCTGAAGAGAGTCACGACGGCCCTCGTCGACGACGGCGTCGTGAAGTTCAAAGACGCGTTCGACGAGCTCATGGCGACCGTCGAAAAGCGCAGGCTGGACGTGCTCCAAACTGCCGTACCGAGGATCAGCTTCAAGAACGCGCCGGAGGGTGAAGAGGCTCGCCTCGAAGCCATGCGTAAAGCTGGCATCGGCCACCGCTTGTGGCAGAAGGACGCCACACTGTTCGGACGCGCCGCTTTCGATCCCGAAGTGTCTGGATACATGGGTTGGCTCGACATCGTCGATCAGATGTCCGGCGAAGCCGCGTCGCTCGATCGCTTTGCCAAGACGCTGAAGAGCGAAGGTTTCAAACAGCTCGTGCTCATGGGTATGGGCGGGTCGAGCCTCGCGCCTGAAGTCTTTGCGAAGAGCTTCGATCGAAAGGCCGGCTATCCCGAGATCCTAGTGTTGGACTCGACCGATCCGGCGCAGGTGCGCACGCTCGAAGCCCGCCTCGATCAGAAGCAGTCCTTCTTCGTGGTGAGCAGCAAAAGCGGCAGCACGAGCGAGCCGCTCGCGTTCCTCTCGTATTTTTTCGATCGCTTCAGAGACGGCACTCGCTTCGCCGCGGTCACCGACCCCGGCAGCAAGCTCGAGAAGATCGCGCGGCGCGACGGGTTCCGTGCCGTGTTCTACGGAGAGCCTTCTGTCGGCGGACGCTTCTCGGCTCTGTCCAGCTTCGGACTCGTCGTCGCTGCCGCCATGGGCCTCGACGTCCGCGACTTGCTCGCGCGCGCGCGGCGCATGGTCGGGAGTTGCTCCGCGGACGTGCCTCCCTCGAGCAACCCGGGCCTCCGGCTCGGTTCGTTCGTCGGCCAATGGGCTCTTCGCGGCCGCGACAAACTCACCGTGCTCGCCACACCTCGCCTCGCGTCGTTCGGGGACTGGCTCGAACAGCTGGTCGCCGAGAGCACAGGCAAGGAAGGCAAGGGCGTAGTGCCCGTCGCCGATGAGCCCGCTGGCGCGCCCGCGGTCTACGGAAACGATCGCGTCTTTGCCTACCTGCGACTGACCGGAGACTCGACTCACCTCGACGCCGAAGTCGCGGCCCTCGAGGCGGCCGGGCACCCCGTCGTTCGCTGCGAGCTCGCCCAGCCGGAAGATCTCGTCGCCGAAATGTTCCGATGGGAAATCGCAACGGCCATCATCGGGCACGTCCTCGGAATCAACGCGTTCGACCAACCCAACGTCCAAGAGAGCAAGGACTTCACGAAGACCTTCCTCGACGCCTTCACCCGAGATGGCAGACTGCCAGCCGTCCCCGGAGAGCGCCTCCTCGTCTCCTCCGATCGGATGGATATCTACTCCGACGACGCCAACGCCGACGCCCTCTCCGGAGGAACGGTGGCCGAGATCCTGCGCGCACACCTTGGGCGCGTAGGGACCGGCGACTATGTCGCACTCAACGCCTACGTGGAGATGCGAGTCGACCTCAAAGCCAAGCTCGCCGAGATCCGTCGCCAAATCCGAGATTCGAAGAGAGTCGCCACCACGCTCGGCTTTGGACCGCGCTTCCTCCACTCCACGGGCCAACTCCACAAGGGCGGCCCCAACGAGGGCGTCTTCGTGCAAATCACCGCCGAAGACGAAGCCGATCTCAAAGTCCCGGGCGAAGCGTTCACCTTCGGCGTCCTCGAGACCGCCCAGGCCAACGGTGACTTCATGGCGTTGTCCCAGAAGAAGCGTCGCTTGGTCCGAGTTCACCTGAAGGGGGAGCTCACCCACGGCCTCGAGACGCTCGCCGAAGCCCTTCGATGACTTAGTTCGAGTCATAGGCGCGCAAGAACGCCATCGCGAACAAGTGCCCCAGCAACTCTCCCCCGGCCCGCTTGGGATGTACCAAATCCTGCATGAGAATGTCTGCGGCCAACCACCGAGAGGCCGACCCATGCCCACCCATCGCCTCATACATGTCCCAAAACGCACAGCCACGGCGCGACGCAACCTTCCGCTGCACCGCCCGGACTTCGCCAATCCCCTCTTTGCTCTCGACCGCCTCTCCATTACGGCTCGCCGCGTCCATCGGAGACCAAAGCATGCAGTCGGCGTCAGGCGCCGCCCTAGCGACTCGGTCGAGCAGCTTGTCGAAGCTGGCCTCCACGTCCGCCAACGTCGCCTTCCCCTGACGCACCTTCAGCGCGTCGTTGCCTCCCAACATCACCACGACCAAATCAGGCCGAACCGACTCGATGTGTGACTTCATGCTCGACTCGTCGGCCAACGAATACACGTTGGCGTCGGCCCCCACCGGACCGATCGAATCATACAGGAGGCCGCCCCCCGCGCGCTCGAGCGAGAGCCCATAAATGCGTACGCCCACGCTCAGCGACACCAAAGTCAGCTTTCGCTCCCCTTCCTTCTTCGGAAACGAGAATGCCTTGGCCTCGGTTCGCGGCTTCGTCTCCGTAGCCTCTACTCGCCCAAGGGATGCGCCGTCCAAAAGTACGTCGAACGAACCCCCGCTCCGACTCGCCTCGTAATAAACGACCACCCGATCTTCGTCCTGAATGAGATAGTCGATCTTCGAGCCAGACTTCAGCGACTCGAGCGCAACTCCAGAGAACCCGAACGCCCCTCGCTCTTGACCCTCGTCGACCATCCGCGTGCGCCTCCAACCCGGCGTTCTGTCCAGACGTCGACCCCCGAACCCATTCCGCTGATCGGAATGGACATACCCACGACTCTTACCCCCAAACCGCTCCTGCAGTCGCTCCCGCACCGTCCGCGTGATGTAGTCCGCGGCGATGTGCGAGTCGCCGAGATGGAGGATCCGCACCGTGCTCTTCGCGTTCTCCGAGAGCCCATCGAGCTTCAAGAAGAGCCGATCCAACGCACGTCGATAACACTGCCCGCCGCCGTCCCCTTCGAGACAAGGATTCTCGAGGTCCATGATCCGCGCGCGAACCGTACGCGCGAGGTCGCGCACGGCGGAGAGCTCGCTGGGCCAGCCGCGCGCCGATTCGACGACCTCCACATCGTAAGCGGGGTCGTCGGAGGCGCCCGTCTCCACCGCGCGGTCGTGCTTGATTCCGTCCGGGGGCGGACGTTTGGGCGTGACACAGCCCGCCAAGAGGCTGAGCCACAACACGGCGAAAGCTCGTTGGTGCCAACGGCCCATTCGCGGCGCTACCGCACACGCGATCCTTCCCCGTGTCAAACGGCGCGGTCACCTTCGGGCCGCTTCGCCCACGCGATCGAAAACGACCCAAGCGGATCGAACTTCGCCCCGACCAACCCCGCCGCCTCGAACCACGAACGCGCCGCCTGGGCCGTGTGGCTTCGACCTGCCTCCGTGTAAAAGAGCATCGTAATCCCGAAGAAGACCGCGACCTCGGGGTCTTGGCCGTGATCGTCGAGGAACATATCCTTGATCGCGACTACACCCCCGGGCTTGGTCACCTGAGCCAACCGAGTAATCAGTTGCCGACATTTCTCGTCAGGCTCGCCGTGCGCGATGTTCGAGAGAAACACCAAATCATAGGGCCCTCCGACCTCGAGAGTATGAAAGTCGCCCTCGAGGTAACTCATGGACTCGCCGTGGCGCTCCCTCGCGAGCTCGATCACCATCGGCACGTCCAGCAAGGTCGCTCGATATCCAGCGTCGACGAACCTCCGCGCGTATCGGCCGTGGCCGCCGCCGACGTCCAACACCGCCCCGCCCACGGGGACGAATGGACTCAGCCACTCGAACACGCGCTCGGATGATCGAGCGCTCATGCGATACAGCATCTCGAGGAAGCGTGAGGTGTCTTCGCGCGACTCCCTCCGCACGCCCCCGTGCGTCAGTTGGCGGCGCCCCGATGAGTCCTTGACCGGCCCTCCTGACTTCAAAACCTCGCTCATCTGGGCAGACTCCGCCAGCATCTCGAGGTCGCGCTGCCCTGGGAGGACTCGCTCGTCCAGCAGCTTTCGGCCGGCGTCGGACAGCGCCAACCGGTGCGCGTCACCCACGACGACGCCGAGGTGCTTCATGATGGGCAGCGTGATCTCGAGCGCGCGCAAATCCAGCCCCGTCGAGAGCTCGAAGAGCGACATGGGCCCCCGCGCGGCCAACGCCTGCAAGAGCCCGAGCGAGCTCCAACTGGCCAGGACCGCCAGGGCGCGCGACGTGCGCACCAGCGTGAAGACGTCAGCCTCCGTCTCGATGGGTTTCATCAACGAATCAAGTTACTCGAGGCGGGCCGAATCTCAAGGGCCGCCCGGCTCTTTCTCCAAAAGGCTCAAGAAGGTTCACGTCCGCGGACAGCTCTCGCCCCCCCGCTACGCCCACCTGCGCCCAGCCAGTCGACTCAGCCGAGCCGCTTCCTGAAACGCATCGACGCCAAAGTGAGGATCGTAGCCCCAAACAACGCCAAAATGCTGAGGGGCTGGACGATGTCCGCGAGCCCAGCCCCCTTCAACAAGATCGCACGCAGTATTTCGACGAAGTGGCGCACTGGATTGATCCACGTGATCCACTGAATCCACTCGGGCATGTTGCGAATCGGGCTCATGAAGCCCGACAGCAAGATGGAAGGCATGATCGTGAAGAACCCGCCGAGGATCGCTTGTTGTTGGTTCCTCGCCAACGTCGAAATCAAAACGCCCATCCCGAGCGTGCTGAGCAAGTAAACCACGAGAGACAGGAACAGCGCGAAGATCGATCCGCGAATGGGTACACCAAAGACGTTCGTGCCAAGGCCCAACACCAACCCGGCCGCCACCAAACCCACCCCAGCAAATGGCAGCGTCTTTCCCAGCAACAACGTACTCGGCCGAATCGGAGTCACCATGATTTGTTCGATCGTCCCAAGCTCCTTCTCACGCGCAATCCCCATGGCCGTCGTCACCGTCGTCACGATCAACAACACGACCGCCGCGACACCCGGCACCATGTACACCGTGGTCTCGAGGCTTGGATTATAGAAAATTCGAGGCAAAAGCGAGACCGATCCGGGCAACGCCACCAACGCCCCGGACGCCCGCTGATTCGCCATCAGCACCTCTCGGGCCGCCAACACACCCTGAATTCGAAAATACTGCTCCGCCACGTTCATCGCCGTCTGAGCAGGAATCGGCTCGGTGCCGTCGACGAGGATCTGCACCTCGGACGCAAGCCCCGCGGCCACTCGCGCCGACAAGCCCTTCGGCACCACGAGCACCACCGTCGCGTCCCCTCTCGCGATACTCCGCTCCGGATCATCCGTGACCCCAACCTCGTCAAACGTGCCATCCGCCAACAACCCAGCGAGAAGCTCCCGGGAGTAAGGTGTCTGGTCCTGGTCGCTCACCTGCGTGGGAATGCGGTCGACGTCCAGATTCACCGCAAAACCGAGCAGAGTCGTCTGAAGCAACGGCGCGATGAGGAGAATGGCGGCCATGCGCCGATCCCGAAACGCTTGCCGCAGCTCCTTGGTCATCACCGCTCGAAGTTGCGCTCTCATCGCTACCCCAATCGCCTCTGGAACTTCGCAGTACAGCCCGCCACGATCAAAAACGCCAAACCCATCAACGCCAGGAGCTGCGGCCAGAGCTCCTCGACGCCTGACCCTTTCAGCATCACCCCGCGAAGAATGGGAAGCACCCAGCGCGTCGGCACGAGGTTCGAGATGACTTGGAGCGCCATGGGCATGTTCCGAACGGGGAACAAGAATCCCGACAACAAAAACGACGGAAGAATGCTACTCAGCGCAGCCACCTGAGTCGCCACCTGCTGACTCTTGGTGACCGTGGAGATCAAGAACCCCTGGCCGAGCACCGCCAGCAAGAACACCCCAGCCGCGAACAAGAGCAGAGGGATCGAACCCCGGATGGGTACGTCGAAGAGCCACACACCCGAAGCGAGGACGAGGCCGAGCTGGAGCAGCCCGAGGCCTACGTACGGCAGCAGCTTACCTAACACGATAGGCAACCGCCCCACCGGGGTAGCGAACAGCTGCTCCATCGAACCGCGCTCCCACTCCCGCGCCACCGTCAACGCCGACAACAGCGTCGACAAAATGGCCAAGACCGTTCCAACCAACCCAGGCACGATGAAGAGCGCGGATCGGTTCTCCGCGTTGAACCAAGTCCGAGTCCTCGGCTCGATCGGCAGCCCGGAAGGAAACGCCGAACGAAGCCGCGCGATCCCGTCACTCTGTCCGGTGAGCACGGCCTGACCGAGCGCCATGCCCGTCGTCGTTCCGTCCGAGCCTTCCATCAGCAGTTGAACGTCGGCGGCCTCTCCTCGAAGCAACGACCGACCAAACCCACGCGGGATCACGAGCGCCCCCTGCACTCTCCCCCGACGGAAAAGGAGCTCAATCTGTCTCTCGTCCGTCAGCTCCGCCTTCACGCGAAAGCTCCCCGACGCCACGAAACGCTCGACGAGCTGACGCGACTCGGCCGTCCGATCGCGGTCGACCACGGCGATCTCGACGTAGTCGAGGTCGAAAGACACCGCGTAGCCAAACAACACGACCAGCAGAATCGGCATGCCGATCGCCATCCACAACGCCTGCGGATCTCTCACCAAGTGAAGCGCTTCCTTGTGCGCCAAGGCGAGCACTCGGATGACAAAGGGGCTCACTTGCGGACCTCGGCGACCGCCAGAAAGACGTCTTCCAGCGTGGGTTGTACTTGTCGCACCGACAGGTGCAGGCCGAACTCAGAAAGCCGCTGCTCCATGGCCGAGCGGTCCATGACCTTGGGATCGGTACGCACGTGGAGACCCGCGCCGAACGGATGAGCGTCGATGACACCTTCCGCCCCCGAGAAGAGCGCGACCGCTCGATCGACCCCCGAACCCTCGAGAGAGTAGATGGTGCCTGGCACGTGGACGGCCTTCAGGCGGTCTGGTGTGTCTAGCGCGACGAGCTCCCCGTCCACCATCAGCCCGATGCGCCCACAATTTTCGGCCTCATCCATGTAATGCGTCGTGACGAAGATGGTGGTCCCGCGAGCCGCCAAGGACTTGATCAATTCCCAGAAGACGCGACGCCGAACGGGGTCGACGCCGGCGGTCGGCTCGTCGAGGAAGAGAATCCGGGGTCGGTGCAGCATCGCCGAGGCCAACGCAACTCTCTGCCGGAGGCCTCCCGGCAAGTCACCCGTGCGACGCTTTCGCTCGGAGGTCAGCTCGACCTCGTCGAGCGCTCGATCGATGCGCTCGCGGAGCCCTCTGCCCGAGAGCCCGTAGGCTCCTCCGAAGAATTCGAGATTCTCCTCGACGGCCAAGTCCTGGTACAGCGAGAACCGCTGACTGACGTACCCGATCGAGCGCTTCACACCTTCGGGGTCCTTCGAGATCTCCACGCCCCCGACCGACGCCCTGCCTTCGGTGGGTGCGAGCAACCCGCAAAGCATTCGAATCGTCGTAGACTTTCCCGCGCCGTTGGCGCCGAGGTAGCCGAAGATCTCGCCCTCATCGACGTGGAAAGTCACCGACCGAACGGCGACGAAGTCACCGAAGCGGCGGGTGAGCTGCTCCACCTCGATGGGTCTCATGCGGCCTTCCCGTGGCCGAGTAGGGACAGAAACAAGTCCTCGATCGACCGAATCCCGCTCCGACTCGCGATGAGCGCCTGCGGCGAGCCCTCGAGCAACGACCTGCCTTCCGAGGCCAGGCAGACTCGGTGACAGCGCTCGGCCTCGTCCATGTAGGCGGTGGAGATGACGATGGCCATACCTTGGCCCGCGAGCTCGAAGAGCAGCGCCCAGAGCTCACGCCGACTCACCGGGTCGACTCCGTTCGTCGGCTCGTCGAGCAGCAGCAACTTCGGGCGCGGCAACAGGACCGTGGCGAGGGCGAGCTTCTTGTACATGCCGCCGGACAACGCGTCCGCGCGACGTTCGTAGAAGCGCGAGAGCCGAGTGATATGGAGGAGTCTCTCTCTGCGCTCCTTGTACTCCTCCTTGGTGAGACAAAACATTCGAGAGAAGAACCTGAGATTCTCCTCGACCGAAAGATCTCCATAGAGTGAGTATTGCTGGGGCATGTAACCGAGGGACGTCCGAACCTCCTCGGCGTTGTCGAGCGGGTTCCGGCCCAACACCGAGACCGTGCCCGCGTGCGGCGTGAGCAGCCCCGCCAAGATCCGCATGGTCGTGGTCTTGCCAGCGCCATCCGGCCCGACCAACCCATAAATCTCCCCGGCCTTCACCTCGAGGCTCAGGCCCTTCAGCGCCACCGTCGTCCCGAATTTCCGAAAGAGCCCCTCGGCCACCAGGACGGTGTCCCCCATGCGAGGTGCGGGCAATTCGGTTCTCACTGGCGGCTCCCGTCGAGGGTGACTTCGACCGGCATGCCAGGACGGAGCGCGAGCTCCGAATTGGGAATTTCGAGGGTGACTGCGTATACGAGTCGGTCGCGATCGTCCCTCGTCTGGATGTTGCGCGGAGTGAACTCGGCTTCCGAGGCGACGGTCTTGATCTTCGCGGCGAACGTGCGGCCTGGGTACGCGTCTGCCACGATGGTGGCCGCGCCGCCGACCTTGGCCCGGGCGAGCTCTCGATTCGGAAGATAGAAAGTCGTCTCCACCAGGTCCAACCCAGCCACTTCCACGAGGTGACTTCCCGGCAGCACGACCTCGCCGGGCTCGAACGCTCTGACCAGCACGACCCCGTCGATCGGGCTCTTCAGCGCGCACTCCGCCACCAACGACTCCGCACGCCGCAAGTCGGCCCTGGCGGCCGAAATCGCCGCGACCGCGGCCTCCGACTGAGCCTTGGCAGCCTGCGCCTGCGCCTTGGCCGCGCCGGCCTGACCCTGAGCGGCCCGACCCTGAGCGTCGAGCGCGCGAATCTGCTCGGTGAGTTGCTCCACTTGCGCGGTCGCCCGATCGAGGTCCATGACACTCGCGCCTCCTTCGCCCTGAAGCTTCGAGAGTCGCTCGGCGGCGCGGGAGCTCACGTCCTTGGTCGCCTCGATCGCCTTCTTCTGCGCCCCGCTCGCCTCCAAGTTTGCGCTCGCTGCGCTCGCCGCAGACAACGCCGCCTCGCCTTGAGCACGCGCGGCCTCCGCCGTGCGCTCGGCCGCTGAGAGTCGCGCGGTCGCGGCCTCCCTGGCGGCCAACTGCTCCTCACACTCGAGCTCCACGAGGACCTGCCCCTTCTGAGCTCGGTCTCCCTCGCGCACCAACACCGAGAGGATCCGCGCAGGGATCCGAGAGGTGATTTGCACACTCTGTCCTTCGATGGTTCCACTCCCGCCGGACGGCCCGTTCAGGAGCTCTCGCTGCTCCCGAATCTTGAGCCAAATCCCCGTACTCAAAATGACCACGAGCACCACAAAGATCATGGCGATCCGTTTCATCGTCGATTCTCTCCTTCGAGCCCTAGAACGAAGAGCCTCTCAGCCCGCACGAGCGCGAGCTCGAATACGGCCTGCCGGACCGAAAGCTTGGCCTGGTCGAGACCCAACTCGGCGGTCCGGACCTCGAGGTCCGTGCCCGTTCCGGCCTCCACTGCGGCCTTGGCCACCTTCAAGTATAACTCACTCTCGGTGACTCGGGTCTCCGCACCTTCCTTCTCCGCTCGAGCCGTTCGCGCGCGCGCGTCGAGATCGACGCGTTTCCTGACCAACTCGTCCTCCGCCGCCGAGCGCCCCGCCCGAGCTTGCGCCGCCCGGGCCTGCGCCTCGCTAGCAGACGCCTCTCTCAAAAACCCATCGAAGATCGGCCACGAGAGTTGAGCTCCGACGCTCGCGAACTCCCCGAGCTCGACCTTCAGACCCCGCGGGTATTGGAGGTCCGCGGTCGCGAACAAGGTCAACGACGGAATGAGCGTCATTCGGTGACTCTCGGCCACACTCTCGAGCGCCAACGCCGACAGCTCGAGTCGCAGCAGCTGCGGATGGGTCGCGCCCTCGGGCACCGCGCCGTCCGAGTAACTCGCCAAGTCTCCCTCGGGCTCGATCGGTCCGTTCCTCCCCGTGAGTAGCGCGAGCTGCTCGGTGTGCCGCAGGAGCTCGTTCTTGGCCTTCGCTGCCTGCGCTCTCAGAGACGCCACCCGAATCCGCACCTGGGCCACGGCCAAGGCCGATCCGTTCCCGACCTCCGCGTTGAGCTCGGCCCTCCGCAAGTCCTTCTCCGCCACGGACAAGGACTGCTCACTCAACGTCAACACGTCCTTGGAGAACAACGCAGCGAAGAAGGTCGCTCGCGTACGAAATGCCAAACCCGTCCGGACCTCCGCGACCTTCGCGTCCTGCGCCCGCGCTTTGTGATTGGCTGCGTCCACTCGGTGACTGCGTGAAAAATCGATCGCCCGCCAACCGACCTTCAGCTGCCCCTGAAAATGTTGGTAGTCGTCGACTTCGTCGAATACGACTTGGATCCCGGCCGGCAGCGAGGGCGGCTCGATGATGTTCTTGTACGTCTTTGCGAAATAAGTCGCACTCATCTCGAGCCTCGGCAGGTACGCCGAGTCCGCTTGATCGCGTCGCGCTTCGGCGACCGATCTCTCGGCGAGGGCCATGGCAACCTCGGGCGCCCGAGCCACCGCGAGCTCCACCGCCTCCTCTAGCCGCAACGGCGCCGCAACCGACAGGAGCGCGACCCAGCCAAACACGCGACCGACCCAAGCAACCCGAATGCCAGCACGCTCCGCTCGTGCCTCTTCACACTCGACACGTTGTGTGTTCGGAGACCCGACGCCAAGCAAGTTGGACCTGTCGGAGCTCCGACAGTCTCGCGCCCGAATCCTCAGCAACTCGCGAGGAACAGGTTTCGCAGGCGCCCGCGGCCATGGAGCGCTCGACCTCGGCCGAGGCAATTCGGACCCAGGAAATGCTTCGCATCGTGCGCCCCCTCGTGCGACTCCGCTCCGCGATACTCTCCGCCATCGCCCTCGGAGGCGGGTTGATTCTCCTCCTCACCGCCGGCGCGACCCGGGAACGCACCACCGCCCTCGTCATCTTGGCCATGCTCGCCGCAGCCATCGCCGCCGTCGACCGACCGAGGCTGCGCAACTCCAGAAAGACCGAGTTCCGACTCAACCCCGCCCTGGAGCTGAGCGTCGCGCTGGTGGCTCAAACCACCATGATCTTCCTGACCGGACTGGTCGAGAGCCCGTTCCTCGTCGTCCTCGTCATCACTTCTCTGATCGCCGGCCTCGCGCTCGGGACCAAGCTCGGCGGGCTCGGGATCGCGCTCGGCGCGAGCGCTTCCGTCTGGGTGATCGCCATACTCTCGCGGTACGCCGAACCCACCTGGCCAGCGTTCTTCAACGAGACCGAAGCCGGCGGCATCCCCCTCGAGGACACGCTCGTTCGCGCGGCCTTCACTCAACTCTTCATCGCCATCACCTTCATCCTCGGGACCCGAGTCCACCGCAGTATCTTGCGAATGCTCGACGAGGCGCTGCATGTGAGAGAGCAACTCGTCGTAACTCTCGCCGAGCGTAACCAAGAGCTCCTCAAGATGTCCGGCGCCATCGCGCACGAGCTCAAGAATCCCCTCGCGAGCATCCAAGGACTCGTCCAACTCATCGAGCGCGGTGACGAGAACCGAAAAAAACGATTCGAAGTGCTCACGAGAGAGCTCCATCGGATGAAGTCGACGGTGGACGAGTTTCTCTCGTTCTCCAGACCGATCGACCCACCCTCCCTCGAGCTCATCGACCCACGATCCGTATTCGACGAGCTGAGCTCGATCCACGAAGGGTTGCTCACCGAACGCAGGCTCAGCCTGGAAGTGAAGCTATCCCTCACCGAGCCCGTCCGAGCGGATCCTCAAAAGCTCCGCCAAGCGCTCTCCAACCTGCTGCACAACGCCATCGAAGCGTCGCCCGAGGGCGGGCAACTCAGGTGGGTCGCGAAGGAGTCCGAGGGGCTGGTGAGGCTCGGCGTCGTCGACTCGGGCCCGGGCATCGATGCGGAGCTCTTGGAGAGAATTGGCCGGGTCGGCGTGACCACGAAGAAGCACGGAAGCGGGATAGGGCTCGTGGTCTGCCGAGCCATCGCCGAGCAACACGGCGGGCGCCTGGTCTTCGAAAGAGAGCGCGACGGCTTCCTCGTCGCGATCGAGCTTCCTCGGGAGCCGAGTACGGGGAGTTAACACTCCTGTGTCAAATTTGTAAGTCCTCGAAATCTTTCGAGCACGAGCACGAACGAGCACGAGCATGAACCAAGAGCGGCTTGCCAACGCGCCGTGCTCGGACCCCGACATTCGCACGAGATCTCGATCGGCGCGTTGGACAAGCCGTTGTTGAACGAAGCCGCGTATCGCTATGCGGAAGTTGGGTCGATGTGACGAACTGGAGACGAACGAATGGAAGCTTCGATTGTCGTCCGGGAGATGCCTGGGGAGTCTGGAGATGGGTCTCGATCGCGTGACGCGAGGCTCGGAAGGCGGCCAACCCTATGGGTTGAGTCCTTGCTATGAGCTGGGAGCAGATCCCTCCGACGGGGTGGCCGCCCCGAGAGAGTTGTGCAGAGGTCGAGGACGGATTGCTCAGTACTCATATTGGAGCTGGCGCAGGGTCGGGAAGGTGGGTTCGGCCTTCGGACCTCTCTTTGGGGATGGGGATACGGACGAGCAGGGCAGCGCACTGCGGGTCTGTACCTTTGGTCCGGAAGGACACGCGTTGGTTGTCGACGCGGAGTAGACGGTGGTTCGAGATCCCGACCCGATGAGTGTATCGGCCCAGGTACTCGAAGACATACTTTCTCGAGCGCGTCCGCTTCGCCGCAAGCTTCCTGCGCAACTCGAGCCGTGGTGATTGCGTGCCGCCATCGACCTGGGCGCGAGTTGCCTCCGAGGGCTCCGGCTTCGCGGGCATCTCATCAGAGGTCGTCACGGCTTGGTCGAGTGGGCTCGGTGTCGCGGCGACCAGCTGCGCACTCACTCGAGTGTAGCGAGCGGTTGTCCGGATCGATTCGTGACCCATGAGTTGCTGCAGGACCCGAATATCGACGCCGGACTCCAACAGATGCGTCGCGAACGCGTGCCGCAAGCTATGAGTCGAAGCCGATTTCTGAATCCCGGATTTGGTGAGCGCGATCCGAAGCGCTCGACGCACGTTTTCGGGACTCACCGGACCCGGGCCTTTGGGCGCCGGGAACAGATAGGTCCCCGAGGGCCGCGTCACGCGCCAATGCTCGCGAAGACAGGAAATCAGCGCCGCACCCGCCATCACGTAGCGATCTTTTCCACCTTTGCCTCGCCGAACGTGGATCAAGCCGCGCTCAGCGTCGATATCCCCGACTTGAAGACGGCAGGTCTCGCCGACACGCATGCCGGTCGCGTATGCGGTCGTGAGCAGCGCTCGGTACT
>CAYXDO010000021.1:0-30585 GCA_964463485.1 uncultured Myxococcales bacterium
CCGATACTCTCAAACTTCAAAAGTGGCACGTCTTCGTGAGCATTCCAACGATAGTATGCGACGCGTTCGGACTCATGGCCAGGCGGATCTGCGCCCATTTGATTTGGAGCGGGTGTCCCGTCCCGACTGCCGACCAGCGCGGATCGGAGTGGTCAGTGCGCTTCCCACTTCGCCAAAGTCGCACCCTCCTCCGTGGCGAGTCGTACCTGTCGGAGCTCGATCACTCCAGGTCCCGTCGCCGGATCGATTCTGAGTCCAGCCAGAGACTCGTCGATCGAGAACGTCGCCCGGGCGGTGTGCCACTGCCCGTCATGAGTCACACCCAAGGGCACGCGGTGAGTCGACGCGAACGCCGGGAGGCTCGCACCTCGAAAAAATACCTCACCAGCCCCGGCCGCGGTCGACCGCAGCTCGACCTCCACGACCAACGTTCCCGACGCACCCTCCGGAATCGACGACGTGGCCAGATAGGGGTCCGGGCCAAGCACTTCGATCTCCAACACGCCGGTCCCGGACCGCAGCGTACAGTCGTTCGACGGTCGCCACGAGCTCCACTCTCGCAGCGCCCTCGGATCGTATCGCGGGTTGGGCACCGGAACGACCGCCTGAGTCTCCGAAAGAAACCCGTCGATCAGTCGGTCGAGCTCATTCACCAAAGCAGCTCGTTCGAGCGCCAAATTTCTCGTTTCGGATGGATCCGCCTTCAAATCGTAAAGCTCGTGGACGTTGGGGAACGCCGCGCTGGTCCGAAAGAACCGAATCAGCTTCGAGTCTCCGCGGACCACCATCGTACCTGGCTCGGTCAGACGTCCGGTCGCCCCGGGCTCCGGCGCGTGAGGAAAGTGAGAGAAGATCGCCTCGCGCGCGATGGAACCGCCAGCGAATATAGGCATCCAACTCACTCCATCGAAGATGACTTCTTCGGGTTTCGGAGCGCCTGTGGCCTCCAAGAAGGTCGGGTACAGATCGACGCTGCTGACGACCGCCTCGGATCGACTCCCCGGACTCACCACACCGGGCCACGACACGATCAGCGGAACGCGAAGCCCACCTTCGAACAACGTCGCCTTACCTCCGCGGAGCGGATCGTTGTTGGTCGGAAAACGACCGCCGATGCTCGCGTATTCGTTTCCGCCGTTGTCCGACGTGAAGACGACCAAGGTGCGCTCGGCGAGCCCGCGGCGCTCGAGCTCCCCCAGCAGCCTACCTACGCTGTCGTCGAGGCTTCGAATCATCGCCGCCATCGTCGCGTTGTCTTGTGCCCCACGGGGATCGACTCGTCCCTCATACTCATCCACGAGCTCGGGCTTGCCTGCGATGGGTGTGTGAACCGCGTAGTGCCAAAGGCAGAGGAAGAAGGGCCGAGGCTCGAGGGTCAGTTGGTCCAAGACGGCGATCGCCTCGCGGGTGAGGCGGTCGGTGAGATACTCTCCGGAGGGTCCATCGGACAGATTGCCGAGCCCGTAAGGTGAAAAGAAACTCTTCGTAGCGGCGTCTCCGCTGCCTGCGACGACGATATCGAACCCTTGCGCGAGCGGACCAACCGCTTGCTCGAGCCCGAGGTGCCACTTCCCGACGAAGCCTGTTCCGTAGCCACCTGCTCGAAGCGCCTCGGCGAGGGTGACCGTTTCGAAGGGGAGATGCCGTCGAGTGATCGGGAGCAGCATCGGCTCGTAGGCCGGCCCTGTCGCCGGCAACAAGCTCGCGCTGGCAGGAAGCGGAGGCAGGTGTCCTTCGGCCGAGGTGATTTGCAGGCGTGCCGGGTGCTGTCCGCTCATGATGCTGGCGCGGGTGGGTGTACACAAAGGGCTCGCCGCATACGCACGCTGGAAGACCATGCCCCGGCGAGCGAGACAATCGAGGTTCGGCGTCTCGTAGTACCGGCTTCCGTACACCGAAGTGTCCATCCAGCCCAAGTCATCGGCCAGAACGAACACGATGTTCGGTCTCGATTTGCCGCAGTCAGCCTCGCCATTCGCTCGCGACTCGCACCCGAGGGCGGCACAGCTCACGGGTGGGAGGTCGAGCTGATCTTTACACCCGAGACAAAACGCGGCACCCAGCTTGATGAAGTCGCGACGCGTGGCGGTGGATGTCGTCGCTCTTGTCGAACGCCTCGACACGACGAGATCATACAGCGGGAGCGGGGCGTCGGCTCAGCAAACACCGCCGCAGAAGGACTTGGTGCACGTGCCCTGGGTCGTGAAGGAGAAATTGTCGCCACAGCCGCCCGCGGAGGTGTTGCCGCCCGAGTCGCAGTATCCGGCGGGGCGGAGCAAGCCGCCAGCGACGGCATCGGACTCGTCGTCCGAGAGCTCCTTCACGGTCTCCTCGTTCAGCACGAGCTTCTTCTTCTTGGGAGTCTCGGGGGTCTTCTTCTCGTTGTCTTTCTTCTCATCGGCCATGTGAATCTCCTATCGATCTCGATCTCGAGGGCTCGCAGGTTTCTACGGGCGATGGCGGCGATCGGATCGAACGGCCGCCAATCGCGGACATACCGCGACCCGGCGGCGCCAGAGAAGGGCACAATGAGCCCTTGCCGTCGCCCTGCCGTCGCCCCGCCCTCGCCCCTGCCCTTTGGGAGAAGGAGACTACCCAGGGAGCCAAGTGAGCACGTTCGCGCGGAACAGACCCGCCAAGATCTCCAAGAATTGGGCGACCTCGTCGGCGTTCGAGAGCCCTCCGCGTTGGACCAGCTCTCCGATCGTCGTCCGCCCATCACACGCTTCGAGGAGGTCGACCTCGAGCCGGGAGGGACGCCGGGACGAGGTCAGAAACTGGAGTGACGCTCGAGCGCGCCCTTCGTCAGTGCGCTCGTCCTTGGGGTCGACCGAGATGTGCCCGCGAGACCACGTCGCGATCGTCCGCGGGCGAAGCCCCGCCCACCGCGAAAGCTCCGGCTTCCGAGGCCCCGTCTCCGCGACGAAACGCGACAACGCTCGAGGCAAGGGAGGAACGAATCCTTCCGGCGGACCCATCCCCGCAACTGAACGTACGGCGAGCTCGGCGGAACGAATCGACGCGAACAAACCAGAGTTCGACGCGCCCGTGTGGAGCGCCCCTCCGGCCAACCGAACTCCTTTTACGCCTTGAAAGACATGACGCCAAAGATCCGGCCACCCACCCTCGGCCTTCGCCTCGGCCTCCCGCTCGGAGAGCCATGGCTCCTGTCGTGCGACCGCCTCGAAGCTCTTCGACGAGGCGAGCTGTTCGGAGAGTCGTTGGTCGATGACTCCGGCATCGAGCAACATTCCCATCATGCGCTCGTCGAGCCGAGCGCCGATGTTGAAGAGTGCGACATCACAGCCCAAGAAATGCTCGCGAGCCTCCGACTCGAGCCGAAAGAACACACCATCCTCGCCGACTCGAAGCGATTCCACGCGATCGACGATCCTGGAGCCAGAGTCCTCCAAGAGACGCAAGAAACTCGGCCGTTTCATCATCGGCCTCGCGGAGCCGCGCGCGAGAATCGTCACCGCATGGCCATGCAACATCAAAGCGCCCGCGTGCTCCGCTGCGGAAATGCCACCCCCGATGACGACGACGCGGTCACCGATCACATCACCGGGCGACCTCAACCCGTCCAACACTCTCACTCCGGGCGAGGAAGCCGGGACCGCGGCGCGGACGTACCATGCCGTGATCAAAACCTGGTTCGCGTCGTAACTCACCGGCCCATCCCGGGTCTCCGCTCGCACCCGCACGCCGTCGGCAAGAGTCTCCAGTCCCACCCACCTTTGCGACGAGCGCGCGTCGAGACGCCCGGCCCGCACCACCCTCGCGTAGTAGTGAAGGAGCTCCTCCTTGGTCGGATGAGCTGGGGTGCGACAATCCAGAGGGAGGCCGCCGATCTCGAAGCGGTACGAGGGAGAGACGAGCGGAAGCCCGTCTAGATATCGCCTGATGCTGCCCACCGCACGGTCGAGGTCGATACCCACCGCGGAGAGTCCGAGAGTCGAAGCTTCGTAGAGCGCGGCGAGGCCTGTCGGGCCTAGCCCAACGACCACTAGGTCGGGACGGCTCCTCGACTCGAGGCGGCTACTCATGTCGAGATCTCCACTGCGCCAAATGACACCAGCATCTCGAGGACCCGCTCGATCCCGGGCCGAGTCGCCACAAACTCACCTTCCGACGTAACGAGCTTACGAGCGTACGATCGAAGCAGACTCCGGACGGAGAAAGACTCGCCTTCCCTCAAGCGCAGCAGGAGACGCCTGAGTTGAGGCAGCGCCGGCACCTCGAACAAACGCCCAGACGCGGCCACGATCAAGACCTCGTCTTCCTCGAGGAATGGGACCGGGCGCCTCACGCGCACCCGCGCGTTTCCCAACTCGCCGACGTCGACGATGGGCGGACTCACCGAAGCGCCCACCAGGGAGACTCGCTTCAACCACCAGCGCCGCAGCTCTCGCAAGAGCCGTAGCTGCTTCTCGCCCGAGAGATCCTTCGCCCACGACCGAATCCGTTCGGCCGGCGGCGGTAACCTCTCGATCGATCGAGGCCAATCGGCCGGATAGAGCGGGCAGATCTCGATCGGTGCAGCGCTGACCGACTCACCGAGAGGCAACACGACTTCGCGGGCGACGCTCGGTGGTAGGGCCCGCAAAATCAACTCCTCACGCTCGGGCCCGAACCCGACCGAGACGGAGGCGCAGTATCCTGAGAGACTCCGGGTGACGTGCCAAAATCCGCGCGGGAAATAGAGGACGTCCGAAGGGGTGACCTCGAAGACCCAGGGCGCCTCGAGCTCCTCCGGACGTCGCTCGCGCATCTTTCGAACGGTCTCCAGATCGAGCTCCTTCGGCCAAATCCGAACCTCCTTCGTACCCACGACCGGCATCAGAAAGACGCCCAGATCGTCCTGGTGGATCCCAAAAGGAGTCCGAGTGTAAGCTCCGGCGAACAGCGAAACCTCGACCATCCCACCCGGCAACCCACCGAGCTCCTCCGCGACGCCTCGGGTCAAACGGGTGACCGACTCGTGGATGCGTTCGTCGAAAAACGAGCACCCGCGTACGACGACCCCGCAGTCGGCGCCGTGCTCACGACGACCCACCCTGGCGCAAAACTCGTCGAAGTCCAAATCCGAGGGACGGGGCAGCACTCCGTCTTCATCGAATTCCAAGGGAATCGTGCCGCGATACAGTCGCGTGCCCACGCCTCTAGGTAGGAGCTCGCTCGTTCTGAGACCGCTCGCAACTCGAACGAGCAAGCTGAACAACCCTTCGGGTGTCGTCGGAGGCGGAATCACGCCGCGCACCATGAATGGCTCCCGCTCCCAAAACCTCTGCACCAGCGATCGGACGAACGAGCGCTCGCCCGCGGAACCCTCGAGAAGCCGCTGAGGCGCTTCGCGCGCGCCCCGGAAACCTGAGCCTTCGCTCGTACTCATCCGAGCTCGGGCAGCGACACCAGGAGGAGTTGATCCCAATCGGGCGCTCGATCCGTGAGACCCGCGAGCAACACGAGCCCAATGCCGGCCACACCCGTCAGGATCCCGGGATCGCGGCTCCAAGTCTCCGCGCCATTCTTCCAGCCACGCGCCGCGTACCCAGCGATCCCTCGGCCCGCCACGGACATCTGCAGCGTCCGCCCGTACCAAAACCGAGCCGAGTCCAAAAGCCGAGGTTCACCGAGCGCGCTGTGGAGGCGTGCGAAGATCAGCGACAGCCCCGCGGCGCCATGACAAATCCCAGCGTCCTTCACTCCAGACTCGTCGAACGAAACCGAGCTCGCTTGGAGTGCGACATTTCGTCCCTCCGCGAGCCAATCGGCGCGACCAACCACGCGCGCGGCATGAAGGAGCGAAATCGCAATCCCAGGCTCCCCATAACACCAGGCGATCCGCGAAGGCGTCGGGGTCATGTTGGGAGCGGCCCAAGCCGGAAAGCGTCCGTCCTGCATCCGGTGGGACAGCAACGCTTCGATCGACCGACTCAGCAACGCGCCGGCTCGATCCGCGGCGCATCCTCGCTCGACGATGCCCGCGAGCGCGGCGATCGCACACGGGATCCCGTGGGCCAGCCCCAAATTCACCGCACCCCGTGGGTACTGCTCCCGCGCGTCGGCCACCAGCAACTCAGGAGTGACGAACCACAGCCCGGACTCGGGCGCGCGCTCGGAGATCTCTTCCAGTCGATCCACGACCAGCTCGAGCGCCTCCTCGCTGAACCTTCCCGGCCACCGAGCCATCGCCAAGACGGACAGACCCACCACTCCCGCCACGACGTCGTAGAGCTGCCAGTCCTTGCGCCGCAATGCCTTGGCGATCGCCAGCTCGACCCCACTCAGCTCGTCGCCCGACTCGAACCCCTCCGTGTACCCGAGCGCCCAACTCACTCCTGGAAAACCACCGAAAAAGGAAGCGCCGTAGGGCCGCGCGGCCACTTGGTCGATGGCCTGGGACAGCAGTCGATCACTCCGCTCCAAATGCTCCGAGTCGCGCGTCTCGAGCGCGAGCTCTCGCAAGAACAAAGCAACCCCAGACGAGCCCACGGCCAAGTCGGCGTTCTCGAGCTCACCTGAGTCAGCGGCCCGACTCAGCTCGCCCCCGATCTCCTCGACGGTGGCCCACGCCGCCGCGCGATCCTCAGCGCGCGCAAAAGGCGACCACGCCGCCCGCGAAGGAGGGTCGCTCGAAGGGGGCCCAGCGAAGTCAGTCATCGAGTGATCCGCATTCTCGGCGATCCTGTAACGACGTTGCCCACATCGCAAGCCGACCCTCCTCTGCGGGTGCCTCGGATGGATAATCCCTGCTATTCCGAGCCTCAGATCAGGAAACAAATCCGTTGAAACACAGATACATCCGATCTATTCTGAAGCGATGGACGGTGAGCGGAAGGCGGACGTCGTCGCCGAGGTCCTGCTGCGCCGGATCGCTCGGGGCGAGGTGGCGGTCGGGTCGCTTCTGCCTGTAGAGGCTGAGCTCGCAGACGAGTTTGATGTCAATCGCAGCGTGGTTCGCGAGGCGGTGAAGTTGCTGGAGGTCCACCGCCTGGTTCGGCCGATTCGTCGTCGGGGGACCGAGGTGCTCGATCCGATTCAGTCGCTCAGCCCAGAGGTTCTCCAGGCCTTACTATCTCCGAGGCCTGGCCACGTGGACCTCGAGTTCCTGAGGAGCTTGCTCGAAGTGCGAGCACTCATCGACGTAGAGATGAATTCGTTGGCCGCGGTTCGCAGAAGTGAGAGCGACCTGGAGCGACTTCGCCTAGCCATCGAGCACGTGATGGCGGCTCGAGAGAGTCCCAGAGTATTTGCGCGGCGCATGGACGAGGTGGCGATGGCGATCGCTTTGGCCGCGCAGAGCCCGGTCTTCGTGATGCTTGCTCATTGGCACCGACGGGTCTACGCCGAGCTCGAGGACCTCTTCGAGACAGTGCGACTTCCGTCGTCACCGTGGGTCGATGGCCTCGGTTTGCTGTTGACCTCCTTTCGCGATCGCGACGGGGAGGCAGCGCGACGATTGGTGTCGGCGTACCACGCGTGGGCGTCCCCGCGACTGTTGGCCGCAGCGGCGCTCAGGAACGGAGCGCCTCTCGACGAGTTGGCGCCCCGGGCGCCGGAATGACATTGGTCCAAGGAGAGCTCATGCAAACCCAACCTTTCGAGTCTACTCATCGAACCCAACGTGCCGAACCGACCGGTGCCGTCTTCCTGGGCCGGGACGGCGCGGCCACGCTCCATCGCGTCGGCGAGCTCAACGTTCTCTGTGTCTCCGGAGACTTTCGGGAGATGGGTCGGCAGCATGGATCGCTCCTCAGGGCTGAGATCCCGAAGGGCCCGCTGCCCTATTTCCGCACTTACGTGGAGCGACTCATGGGTCCGAAGCTCGGGCGTGTGAGCCCGTTCGTGTGGCCGGTGCTCCAGCGGCTGATCGGCAAGCGGGTCGAGGAGCGCATGCCTGAGTTCATCAAAGAGACTCTGGCTGGGTTGGCGGAGGGCTCGGGGAGGCCGCTCGCCGAGCTGATGCAAGGTGCGACCATGCCGGACGCGCTCTTGTGGCTGGTGAGTCGCGTGATGGACGTCGAGCGACCCGGGCCAGCGGTCGAGCACCGCATGCGCCTGGGACTCGGGTGCACGAGCGCGATCGCGTGGGGAGCTGCAACCAAAGACGGAAGGCTCCTGCACGCCCGGAATTTCGATTACCACGGGGTCGCGTCGTGGCCCCGCACCGCCACGGTCATCTTTCACGATCCCAAGGACGACCAAAAATACGTCTCCGTGTCGGCCGCTGGTGTGCCGCTCGGGGGCATCACTGCGATGAACGAGTCCGGACTCACACTCACCGTTCATCAGCACATGTTCACCGACAAGACGAAGCTCGGCGGCATGCCGATCGGCGTGGTCGGCGACCTCGTCATGCGCAAAGCGAGGAACCTCGACGACGCCGAGCGAATCCTCGGAGAATATACTCACATCGGGTGCTGGACGTATCTGGTGGCAGACGGACGGAGCAAGCAGGTTCTTTGCTGGGAAGAAAATCCCCAGCGGAAAGCGCCGAGACGGACGAGCTCCGACGACACCACTTTTGGATACGCGAACACGTACCTCGATCAGGAGCTCGGGGAGACCGAGGTCAACCTGTACGGCTCGTACTGGCGCAACAACATGCGGCGCCACCAGCGCGCCCATGAGTTGCTTCGTTTGGGCGCCGGAGCTCATGACGCACAGAGCCTCGCTCGGATCCTCGGCGACACTGGCAAGATCGGGTGCAGGCTCTCCGGCTCGATTTCGATGTTGATGACTGTGGGGTCCGTAGTGTTTCGGCCTGAGGACGGGGCCCTCTGGGTGGCGTCGGGCTCGGCGCCTACGAGTCATCGCCGCTTCCTTCCGTTCTCCTTGACGACCAAAGGCTACGCACCCGAGCTTGGAACGCTGGAGCCGAATTGCCCCGAGAATCCCGCGCTCCTCGAGGCCTTCGATCGCTACCGAGACGCATATGTCCTGTATACGGACGCAGCGTCCGTCTCCGGGGCGCGCGCCGAGTTGGAGAGAGCAACTCAGCTCGCCCCGATGGAATCGCTCTACCAGGCCGCCGCGGGCTATTTGGCGGTCCGCGAAGGTGACGCGCGAGGCGCCGAGCGGGCGTTCGGGCGCGCCCTCGAGATCGGACACCACGACGAAGAGCGCCGGGCCGCCTTCGAGCTCTGGAGAGGCCGCTCGCTCGACCTCCTCGGCGAACGAGCGGGGGCCCGAGCCGCCTATCGCCGGAGCTTGTCCATGAAATCCGATCCGCAGATCCGAAAGGCCGCGCTGCGAAGTCTTTCGCGACCGTACGAAGCATCCGCGGCGCGCTCGGTGCATCCGGACCTGAGCTTCGCGGACGTGGTCAGCCCCTAACAACAGCCGCTGAAGAGGGCTCCGGAAAAAGGGCTCCGAAACTCGTGCCGTGCCCGCTGTCCGTGGGACCTCCCAATCCCGCGAAAGCGACTATCGATCTGCCGAGGGTTCGAGTAAGGTGGCTCGCGATGTTGAACGCAGGCGACGACGCTCCCGACTTCATCGCGACGGCCCACGACGGATCCGAGGTGCGGCTGTCGGAGCTCAACGACAAGAAGGTGGTGCTCTGGTTCTATCCGGCGGCCGACACCCCTGGCTGAACGCGCGAAGGTTGTGGGTTCCGGGACGGAATCCGAGAGTTCGAACAGGCCGGCGCTTTGATCCTCGGGATCAGCGCGGACTCGGCGGAGGCCAATGCGGCCTTCGCTCGGAAGTTCAATTTCCCGTACAAGCTGCTCTGTGACGTCGACCGGACGATTAGCGTCGCTTACGGGGCGCTCGAAGCCGGATCGACGAAGGGCCCGCGGCGGATCACGTACGTGATCGAAGGCGGAAAGGTCATCTTGGCGTACCACGGCGTCAAGGACGCCGGAGCGCATCCGAAGCGAGTCCTCGACGATATCCTTTCGCGCTGAGTCGTTCGGGCCCGGTGTCCGCCGAGTAGGATGTCCGAGTCGGATGTCTGAGTCAGAGTTTGAATCAGATGTCCGAGTCCGAGTTCCGACGGTGGACGTCGTTCAGCTCTTGGTCCATTCTTCGAGGCCCGAGAACGTCGGCCTATCCAGCGTTCGTCCCTGATCACCGAGGTGCTTTTGGGTGCGCGCCACCAAAAATTCTTGAGTTCTCCGATCGAGCTCCACCAGGCCGGGCGTCGAGCACTTGGCCGCTTGCAGGCAGCTCGAGAGCAGCAGTCCGACGATGAGCTGTCGGTACTCAGGGGGCATGTCCTCGACCATGTTGACGACGGATCCGCCGCGCAAGACCAGACGTTCGTGACCGTGCTCGTCTCTGACCACGCGATGGAGTAAGGATGGGTTGCCCCAAGAATCTCCGAGCGAGATCTCGGCACCCTTGAATCGAGTCCGAAGGGCTCCGTCTGGGCCCGCCACGGCGTTTTCTTCGAGTTTTTGGTGTTGCTCGGGTGTGAGTTGGTGCATCCCGAGCTCGTGGTTGCCGGAAGCGGCGTTGGCGAGCACGGCCCCCGGCGGGAGCTTCGAAAACTCGGCCGGGGTGAGTATGGTCTTGCCCGTGCATCCCACCAACAGATGCCCGTGGGCGAGGGCCTGATCTCGCGGCAGCGCGGTATTCCCGTCCTTCGTGGCAGCCGTCATCTTCGCGGGATCGGTGTCGTAAACGAACACAGAGAATCCGCGACGTTTGAGCGCGTCGGCGGTCGCCTTCCCCACCGCTCCGTACCCGACGATACAAGCCTCCTTGGGCTTGATTTCGAGCTCGTTGGGACCTTCGGTGAGCTCACCGAGCAGCAGGTCGACGTGCCAGGCCACACTCTCTCCGATCGACGGCGACTCCCACTCCTTCTTGGCTCGGCTTCGCGCCATGTTCACGACGGGCACCCGGAGCTCGATGCCTTGCTTCTGCAGGTCCTCGATGACCTGGATCCCGCGATCGGTTTGCTCGACGGCCACACACAGATGTGCAAACTGAGGAAAGTCTTGGTGGAGGGCCTTGATGAGCTTGCCTCCTTCGTCGAGCAAGAGAAAACGCCGCTCCTGCTCCTTGTTCGGGTTGACGCCGTAAAACAGCGACTGGAGCTCGTCCTTGGCCATTTGATGGACTCTTGCCTCCGCGTCGTCGACTCCTTCGGCGACCTCGGAGGGCGTGAGGTGGAGCTGCGCACCTCGAGATTGCATGAGTGCCAGCGTGTCGGGGTTGGCGGAGTAATGCTTGCCGCCGATGAGTGTCTTGACGGGCGGCAGTCCATTCTCCGCGAGCGCATCGTACAACGCGATGGATGACGGAAAGAGGTGCTGCACCGAAGCCATGCTGAACTTCGAGAGTGTCCCCTTGCCCCCGAGATTCTTGGTGATCTCGGCGAGGAGAGGCATTCGGTCGGCGAAGGACTTCCGCTCGGCGCTGACGCCCAACTTCCAGATCGTCGTGAGATCGAGGTCGCGATATTTTCTTTGGCGGTGGGGAGTGGATCGGGAAGGATCGAGGAGCGGCGTGACCGCCTCCAGGACTTTGACGCCCACGCTCCCGAGCTCCTTTGCCACCCGTGCTTTGGTGAGTAGGCCGTGTTCGTCGGCGGCCTCCGCGAACGCCGAGACGACCGCGCGTGCCACGGTGGAGGCGTCCTCGGGGGACGAGAAATTAGCGGCGTAGAACCGAGCCAACTCGGTGGGGAACCTATCGAGGTCGGTGGTCTCGCGACGGGAAGGCATGTCACAAAACGAAAAATAGCGGTCGCCTTTCCACTTCTGAAACGCCTCCCCGATCTTTCGAGTCAGCTCGCCACCGGCCTTGCTGTCGAACGCATCGAGGACGTCGTCGAGGGCGACGTGGTCGCCGCCTTTCAGCAGCTCCGTGCGCTCCCCTTCCAGTCGAACGGCCCGAGCTCTTCGGACGTCCGCGAGCCTGTGCGCGAGCGCCCGATAGTCGATGCGGTCGGAAGCCACGGGTCCGGGAGTGTACCACGAAATCGCAGGGCGCCGTGATCTTTGGACTCATCGGCTCATCGGCTCCGCAGACAAGAGGGCCAAGGAGCCTGATGCTCACCGGTCGGCGTCCGTGCTACGCCACGCATGTGCTCCTCTGGTGGCTGCTCGCCCAATCGGCCGCGGTCGCTCACATCGAGGGCGCTTACGCGGACGCCGTACGCAAGGCGCTGGAAGCGCAGCACCCGGGCCATGTCGTGGACGCAGCTTCGGCGGACCTTCGCGTCGAGCTCGTCGATCGCCGCGGTCTCCTCGAGGTCACCATTCGCGATCGCAGCGGCCTACTCATCTTCGAGCGCTCTTTGTCGACCGCGAGCGGCGTGTCTCCGGCGCTCCGACAAGCCGTCCTTCTGATCGAACGCCGCCTCGACGAACCCCTGCTCGTCGTAGACGCACCCGGAGAAGAAATCGACATTCTCTTCGAGCCCCGGCTGATCGGCTCCGCCTGGACGAACCCGCCTGCCCTCGACGTTGGCCTAGGTGTCTCGGTGGTCTTCGAGCGGCGGGCTCCTGACGAGCTGACCGTCCAACTCGCGGGTGCGTTCGAGGTCTTCTGGGTTCCTTCGCGAACCTCGAATGAGTTGTCGACGAGCGGCGTTCGACTCGGAGGCGGCGTCGACAGCTCACTGCTCGCCTCCCCCTTCGTGGTGTCCTTCGGCCTCCGAGCGTACTGGGCCGGTCTCGAGGCCACGACCGGCGCTTTCGCTGGGCCGGCCGCCCCCACGGCGACGTCGGGCCTCTTCCTGGGCCCTCGCGCCGCCGTCGGCCTGCAACTCGGCGCGCTGTCGATCCTCGCGGGGGCCGAGCTCAGAGCGCTGCGGCCCACGATTTCGCTCCCCCCTGGCTACCCGGTAGCGACGCTCGATCCGGGCCTGTTTTCTCCGTTCGTCTCCCTTGGAGTTACGCCGCAGAGATTTCTTTGAACGGTCCTGCCGCATCCGGCCACCCATCTCGGATCGCGTGGTCCCTCGATGTTGATGTGGGTGCTCGAACCGGTGCGAGGCCCTGGGATCTTCCCGGGCCATGAGCTGTCGCTTCTGAAGTACTCTGCCGCCCTCGTGACAGAACGATCGTCGGAGAAGCCGGGCCGATCGGTCGGTGAATCGCGGTCCGTGCCCCTCGACTTCGACCGGTTGTTCCTCCTTCACGCCAAGGACGTGGCGCGGGTCGTGGGGAGCCTGCTCGGACCTTGCTTCTCCCCGTCCGATGTCGAAGACGTAACTCAGCAGGCCTTCATCATCGCTCACCGGCGGCTGTCGACGTTCCGCGGGGAGAGCCAGCCCAAGACTTGGCTGATCGGCATCGCGGTGAGAGTGGCCAAGGACCATCGGCGGAGCGCGTCTCGTCGGCGGAGACTCTCCGAAGCCCTGGCTGCGGTGGGTTTGATGCGTCCTCCCGAGCCGACCATCGAGGCACGCACGCTGGAGCGGGAGGAGCTTCTGCGCGTAGCACGAGCAATCGACTCCTTAGCCGAGAAAAAGCGCGAGGTTTATGTCATGGTCGCGGTCGAAGGTCTGACCTCCTCCGAGGCAGCCGAGGCGCTCGGCGTTCCCGAGGCCACCGTCCGAACGCGGCTCTTTCATGCGCGAAAGGAAATCCTGGCGCATCTGGGTGAGCGATGAGTTGCTCCAAGCTGGAACGAACGCTCGAGGATCCCGCTCGGGAACGGGAGCATATCCTCGCGTGCGATGAGTGTCGCCTGGCGCTGTCCCAGCTCGAGCGCGTGAATCGAACCCTCCGCGATCACCGAGTGGAGCCCCCGGCGGGCTGGGAGAATCGGCTCCGAGAGCGTCTCGAGACGTCCGAGAAGAGGGGCTTCGCATCATGGGTACCCGCCGTCGGTGTGGCGGCCGTGGTGGCGTTGATTACGTTCCTCGTGTCGCGGCCGAGCCCCGAGCGCGGACGCGACGGAGTGGCCACGCGACCGGCGCCGGAGTTGTCGTCATCGTCGGAGCTCGTTCGCTCTTTCGGCCCTGCCCGGGTGAGTGCCACTCTGGGCAGTTCCTTCGCCGACGCGAGCGCGCTCGGCGTCACCAAGCTCGTGCTCGATCTCGGTCGCCTCGAGCTCGAAGTCAGCCCCGTTCCAGCCGGCGAGCAGTTTGTCGTGGAGACTGCATACGCGGTAGCGCGCGTGGTCGGCACTCGCTTTTCGGTTGAAGCTAGGCCGCTGGAAACGGAGGTCCGCGTCACCGAAGGGATCGTCGAGGTGACCCATCGCGCCAGCGGCAGAGTCGACCGTGTTCCTGCCGGGAGCTCCGTGATCGCTACGGCCGCGAGGGCGAGCCGATCGCCCGACACAGTGACCCCCGCGCCGCGGCACCTCGGAGCCGAGCCAGTCGAAGCGAGCCACGAACGTTCCAGGGGCGCCGCAGATCCCAAGCGGAGCATCGATTCGTCGCGGACGAGTGACGACCGAATCGAGCCTGCCCATTCTCGACCGACGGTGCCGAGTGCGACGAATCGCGAGGGCGGCCAGGCTCAGGCGACCTTCCCAGACACATCCGTATCACGGCTTCGCGAGAGCGACCGACCAGGGGACCTGAGTACTGGCCAAGCTGTCAAAGACCGATCGAACGATGGAGACGGAGGACTCGCTCCGCCGTCGGCAGGTCCTGCCGAACACTCGAGCCCCTCGAAGCTTCTGGAGGTCGCCGATGCCCACCGAGTCAACAACGAGTGGGCGGAGGCCGCGAAGGCCTATGAACGAGCGGCGCTCGGCGCCAGAGAGTTTGCCGACGAAGCGAGGTATCGGCAGGCGGAAGCGCTCTTGCACCTCGACCAACCGAGCGCAGCGCTCTTGGTGCTCGGGCGATCGAACGCCGAGTTCCCGAAGAGCGCGCTCGCTCCCGAGCGGGCCGCGCTCGGGGCCAAGGCCGAGCTCGCGCTCGGGCACTTGGGCGCGGCCGCTCGAACGCTCCTCGCCGAGCCTCCGGGCACGCGCGAGCTCGTGGAGCTTCGGCTCGAGTGTGCTTCCCGGATCCGTTCCTCGGACCAGACTCTGGCGCAGGCTCTGGTGGAGGTCCTTCGAGCTCACAAGGACGCGACCGTCCGGTCACGGGCTGAGTCGATCTCGGCCGACTGAATTTTTCGAGAACGAATGAACGCTCTTGCCACACCCGGCCACCCATCGCCCGAACACACCCATCGGGAGACTTTCATGAAAAGACAGCTCGCGCTCACCGCCCCCCTGCTTCTCACGCTCGCTTGCTCCGAAGAGCAAGTGGTCCTCGAACGAACGGTCACGACGATCTCGACCGCTGGAGGTGCGCTCAAGAGCGCCGACGGCAAGGCGGAGCTGACGGTCGCCGCGGGCGCCGTCTCGGGCGAGACTGAGTTTACGATCGAAGTGATTCGCGGTAGCGCGGTGTCGGGCCTTCGCTCGGCCGTCTACGAGCTCGGACCGAGCGGTCTGCAATTCGCGGCGCCGGTCACCCTCCGGGTGACCGCCTCCGAGGCGACAGAGCGGGCGATCTTGGCGCAAATCGATGGCGTCTCCAAGATCCCGGTGACTGGATCGGCCTACGATCGGGCCAAGCGCGAAGTGAGTGGGACGCTCGCGCACTTCTCCTCGTACGCCGCAGTGAACGCGCCCTGCGGGGCGAACGGTGAGTGCGCGGCTGGAGAGATCTGTCAGAATGGCGGCTGCCAAGGTGCCTGTACCGTCGATTCGGACTGCCCGACCGGAGAGGCGTGTGACGCAGCCACGGGCACTTGCAGCGCGCCGAACACCCCTGTTTGTTCGACGGACTCCGATTGCGCCACGGGCCAACGATGTGACAACGGCGTTTGCTCCACAGGCAGCGTGACCTGCAATTCCAGCGGAGCGTGCTCCGCGGGTGAGTCCTGCGTGAACGGCATCTGCGTCGATGAAAACCTGTGTGCCTCCGACGCCGAATGCGCTCGCGGTGAGTCGTGCCAAAACGGCGTCTGCACGGTCCAGGCAAATTCCTGCAGCGCCACTGGCGCCTGCGCCCCGGGTGAGTCCTGCGTGAATGGCGTCTGCGTCCAAGACAGCGAGTGCGCCTCTGACGGTGATTGCGCTCGCGGTGAGTCTTGCCAAAATGGGATCTGCACCGTGCAAGGAAATTCGTGCAACGCCAGCGGAGCCTGCGACCCCGGTGAGTCCTGCGTGAACGGCGTGTGTGTCGCCCAGAACGTGTGCACGACTGACAGCGACTGCGCGCGCGGTGAGTCTTGCTCGAGCGGAATCTGTTCGGTGCAAACCAACGCCTGCGACAACACCAACCCCTGCGCCTCCGGGCAAGTCTGCGTGAACGGCGCGTGCCTCGCGCAAAACGTATGCACGAGCGACAGCGAGTGCGCGCGCGGTGAGTCCTGCCAGAACGGCGTCTGCACGGTTCAAACCAACTCCTGCGGCGCGAACGGCGTGTGCCCGACTGGCGAGATCTGTGACAACGGTGTGTGCGTCGCTGGAGCCGCCTGCGCTGCGGATTCCGACTGCCCCACGAACGAGATGTGCGTCAACGGCCTCTGCGAGGCATGCCCGAGCGGCGCTTGTACGAGCTCGACCTTGAGATGCGAGCCGGAAATCATCGACTTCGGCGTCGTCACCGTGGGCCAATGCGCCGCCGCCACCCTCACCTGCGCCAATGTCGGAAACTCGGAATCGACACTCACCAACGCGAGCTTCAGCTCGAGCTCATCCCAAGCCATCTCGGCCCAGCTCCCGAGCTTCCCGTTCGTCGTGTTCCCCGGCGCTAGCATCACGCTGGCGTTCCAGTACTGCCCTGCTCGGGTCGGTCGGGATCTGGCGGAGTTCAGCCTGATCGCCGACAACACTTCGACGACCCTCACGCTGTTCGGCGTCAGCAACTGAGCCGAGCCCGTCCGTCCTGAAGTCGCAGCTTCCCTTCGCAGAGACGGCCGTCCCGGCCCGACGAATGTAACCTAGTTCCCATTTCCTCGCGCCCGACCCCGCACCCTCAGCGCGGCGCCGCCGAAAACGTCGATGTGCGGGCCGCCGAACGGCCCAGTGAAATAACTCGGACCAAGGAAAAAGCCATGACGACGCTCGACACCGCAGGGAAGCAACTCCTCTCCACCTTTCAGACGCGACACGGAGTCGTCTCACAAGCCGTGGAGGCCGAAATAGGCAAAGCAGCGCAAACCAAGGGCTCGGCCCTCTCCGCCCAAGAGCTCGAGAAGGTCCTGACTCAGGCCATGCCCGCGCAGGCGACCCAGATCTCCGAGGTCAGCAAGGCGTGCTCCACGAGCAAATATCACTGCGACGGCAAGAAAGGCGACTTCCTGACTCAGTTTCTGAAGCTCCGGATCGAGAAGGAGCGGACTCAAGTGTACAACCAACCGGCCACGCGAAGGCCTGGACGCGACCCCCTGATGGCTGAGTTCATCATGGACAAGGACGCGCAGGTGGTCCTGCTGTTCAACGCCCGCGACGTCGACGAAAAAGGCCGGCCCCTCCTCATGAAGGCCGTGTGCCGAGAAGGCGCGACCCTCGACGCCGTCGATCTCACTCACTATCGGACGAAGTGGTCCGACCCAAAGGACGCCGACATTCAAACCGTGCCGAAAAACGCCTCCTTCGTGTCGGTTCAAGACAACCATGAGACCGAGTTCGAGTTCGGTGACCCTGTCGTGCAGATCAGCTTGGGGTGCAAGGGTCAAGAGATCAGCCGTGGCGTCGCGGTGCGGCCGGAGAATCAGGAGACCGTTCGATTCTACCCAGGCAAGTGGGAGAACGTAAACGGCGCGAACGTCATCGTCCCGAACACGGCCTCGCCCGAAGCCACGGCCCCGCAGATCGTCCAGGGCGCGTCCCTCGACCGCACGCCGGTCGTAGCCTTCGACGAGCGCATCAGGCTCGGCCTCACCGTGAAGCCTTCGTTCCCACAGGGCGGATGGCTCGAGACTCCGATCAGCCACGTCGATGCCAAGATGATGATCGAGCCCGGACTGATCTTCGAACCCGACACGACCGCGAAGGTCACTTTTCTGAGCGGCGTGCTATCGACCAAGGTCGAATCCGAAGACGCGTTTCTGGTCGGCTCCCCAGGCACCGAGGCTCCCGTGGGGCTCGCTCAATACAGCGCCCAGAGCCTTCAGTGGCTTCTCAATCAGCCCGTTCAGCGTCAGACTCAGTCGACCGCGGGATCCGACGCACGGAACCAGTCGTGGTCCTTGAGTGACCTCATTTACACGGCAAGGGACAAGATCGGCGTCGGAGCCGGCAAGCTCAACCCGCTCGGAGATCTGCGAGTCGGCGGGGCCAACCTGGCCGGAGCCAAGATCGAGGCGGTGTACTCACAAATCGCGGACAACTCCAAGGGCCAACACCTCGACCTGAAGCTCGGAGAAGGATTCCTGAAGGCAGAGGACGGCGCGTCGGTCAAGGGTTGGACGATGGTCGTGGGGTACACCGACGAAAGTGGGGCGTGGAAGCAGTGCGATGCTCGCACGGTCAAGAGCAGGAAGGGTTCGGACTGCGAGTCCTTCGAGCTCGACTTCGCCGACGCTCCGGCCCTCTACAAGCAGAACAAAAACGTCGAAATTCGCGTCTTCAACGCAGAGGGTGTGCCGGCCCAGCGCGTGCTCGTGCCTCTCAAAGAGATCTCGTGGGGCTGAGTCCCCTCCACTTCCAACTCATGCCAGACAGGGGGGCTTGCCGCAGGCCCGGGGTCGTGCCGCAGAGTCATCGGCCATGGAAGAACAAATCTTCGAAGTGGCTGGGCCGGCGCATGTGCTCGACTTGCGGGAGGTCGACCGAACCTGCATCGAGGTGGTCGGGGGCAAAGGAGCGAACCTGGAAGAGCTGGCGAAGCTCGAAGGGATTCGCGTGCCGGATGGCTTCTGTGTCTCGACCACAGCCTTCAAGCAGGTCATGGGGGCAACGCAAATCGGCGAGAGCGGAGCCCCAAGATCCACGACGGAAGCAACACGACGGCCGCGATGAGACAACAAACCTCCCCGAGCACCGCGACCTGGCCGAACGACACGAGCGCTCCGTTGTGAGCGAATAGGAGCGAGGCGTAGCCAATCACCGTCGTGGCCGAACAAAGCGCCACCGCGCCCCCCGTCGTTGCCAGCGCCGTCCGGACCGCTTCGCCCTCGCTGCGCCGCGAGCGCTCGAGCAGATACCGTGAGTAGATATTCACTGCGTAGTCCACACCGATCCCGAAGGTGATAGGCAGCGCGATGAAATTAAGAAAATTGACTCGCAAATCACCAATACTCATCAGCGCGCCTAGCCAAGTCACGCCGACCACCAGCGCGCCCACCACCGGAACCCAACGCCTCGCGGGAAACGCGAGAACGCAGAGCAAGACGACGCCCGCGAAGGAGACCAACGTCGCCTTCGGACCATCCCGAGCCACCGATCGGACCATGTCCGAGTAAATCACGAAATTCCCCGACGACTCGATGACTCTGCCGTTCGAGACCGGAATCGTACGGAACACGTCCGCCACGCGGTCGATCTCATCGGCGTGGTAAAGATTGAGCTTGAAGTTCGGGAGCACGAGGACGACGAGCCCCTCTCGCCCATCGAGCTCCCGAAAGTCCGCGCGCAGAGACTCCGGAAGGTCTCGGGCGGTGAACGCGGTGAGCTCCGTCGGTGGTCGAAGCTCTCGCGCGCGATGAGCGTCTTCCGCGGAGAGCTGTGCGAGGACCTCGTCAGACGCCTCCTGACGGAGCTTCTGGAGCACCTCGAGCTTCTCAGCCTGCCGCTCCGGAACGAAAGACCCGAGCGAGATGACGTGTGAGATCGGCGCGGTCGCGCCCCCTCTCGTGATCACCTCCTCCAGGTGGGCCACGATGCGAGGCACGTCCTCGGCCTCGTCCGCCAGCACGGCCTGAGGCGTCGAGTAGCGGCCGAAGATCTGGTCGACCCTCGCGGCGATCGCGCCGGCTCCCTCGTCTCGCGAGTAGCGATTGCGGAGGCGATTGAAGTCCTTCTCGAACGGATCGCGCAGCCAGACCACCGTGACCGCCGCCGCCACCGCGAAGCTCACCAACCCGCCCACGGCGAGGGACGTTGGACTCCGCTCGATGAGTCGAATGGGTAACGACGAGAGACCCAGCCACGACGGACCAAACTCGTGCGACCGCGGCGATCGCCGTTCGGACCAAACGATGAGAGGAGGCAGCACGACGAACGTGGCAATCCAACAAAGGACCATTCCGATGCCTCCCACCAGCCCGAAGTCCGCGAACCCTCGGAAATCGGTCGCGAACAGAGAACCATATGCGACCGACGCGGCGAGCGCCGCCGTGGACGTGCCCCGCGCCGTAAAGAGGATCGCCGAGGCAAGAGACTCATCGAGGGCGCGCCCAGCCCTTCTTTCTTCCGTATAGCGCGAAAGCAGTACGAGCCCGAAGTTGATTCCGTTGCCCGCCACGATCGGTCCGAGGAATGCGCTCGACGCATTCAGGTGGCCGACGAGGAAGTGCCCCAGTCCAAAGGTCCACGCGAGCCCCACGACGAGCGGCGACGAGATGAGCCAGACCGATCGAAAGCCGCGAAAATAGCCCGCCACGACCACCAGCAAGAGCGCGCTCGTCACGACCGTCGCGAGCACCAAATCGTCGACCAGCGACCCATGCTCCTCGACGAGATTCTTGACGTCACCTCCCACCCGTACGCGCATCGCTGGGTCGTACGAGGCAGGGTCGAGGCGACCTATGGCACCCACGACCAATCCGATGATGTGACGATTCTCTGCAATGCCGAACGAGGACCCCCGCTTCCGCACGATGATCGCGAGCTCGCGTTGGTCTTCCGACTCGAAATAGTCGTCGGGAAAGCGGTTCGCGGCAGAGAGCTTGTCCGCGTATTTCGCCTCGAGTCTCGACAGATCGAGCTCCACGGGCTTGGACTCCTCGAGGTCCACGATGAGTGGGTTCGCGCGAGCCCGGGCGTCATTCGCGGCATCCTCGATCAGCTCGAGCGCTTCCTCGAGATCGCCGAACTCCATGAAGAGGTGTCTCTTCGAGTCGAGGAACACCTTCTCGGCCCCCATCCGGTTCCGCACCGAACGAAGCTCGGGTGACTTCTCGAGCTCCGCGACCAAATCATCCGAAAACCTCCGATTCGCGGCGACGCTCGAAGACCCCACCAACACCGAGAGCTCGGACCAACCTCCGAACCTCGCCTCGAGCTTCCGGAGCGCGGCGACCGAGGGGGCGTTCTCCGGAAGGAGCTCCTCGAGGTCCGCGCGCACGTCGGAGAAGAGGAGGGCCGACCAGTAACCCATCGGAGCCAGCGTGAGTGCCGCCGCGATCAGGATCGCGCGTGGGTTCGCGTGAATCGTGGAGACCCAGGCGCGCGACAACTGTTCGCCGCGAAGGGTCCCCTTGGGACGAACCGACCTCGAGCTCATCAAGGCTGACGCTTTCAGCTCGCTCGGGCAGAGGTCGAAGCGAGCCCGTCGCGGTTCCGAACGACGTCGAGCAGGCCTCGGACGGCCAGGTGAACACACGCAGCATAAGCGGCGAGCTGGGGTCCCGAGAGCTCTGGATCCGAGAGGCCCAGCTGGCTCGAGAGCAACGCGATGGCGACGATCATCACGAGCCACACCAATGCCCAAGCGTCAAAGCCTTGGAAGGACTGCCCAAGGATCGTTCGAAGCACGTAGGTGCCGGTGAGTCGGAACGACAGAGAGGTCGCGAGCAACACGAAGGCGCCTCGGTCGACGAGGCCCTCCAGGTGGATCGCAGCGAAGGCCAGCGCCAGGACGATGAAGGAGACGTGACCTCGCATCGCACCTGGGTGACGTCTGAGCCGAGTGTAAAAGAACCCACAGATCCGCAGCTGAGAGATTGTCGCGAGGACGCACGCGCCGGCGACCATGGGTCCGAAGGCAGAGTGCGCTCGAACCCAGTCGGGGAGCGCGGCAAGCGCCACGTAGCCGAGCGAGACTCCGAGTTGCGCGGCGACCCCGCTGGTCGGTGGGGGGACGAATTCTTTCGACCAGTGATACAGGACTAGCTGAGCGTTGTAGACCATCGCGCTCGTGACCAAGACTATCGCGGCCTGCCAAGGTTCGAGGTTCAGCGCGAAACACAACCCACCGGTGGCGAGCGGAATGTGGATCGCGTCGAGCCCGTGATCGAGGAGCTCACCGAGCTTGCTGCTCCTCAGAGTTCTTCGGGCCTGCATCCCATCTAGGCAGTCGAGCACCATCGTCCCGAAGGTCCCGACGCCGGCCAGACAGAGTGCCAACGCTCGCGGGACCGGATCGAGCTTCGGGGCGATCACCGCGAGCGCGAACACGCCCCACGCGAGCGCGTGATTCAGGAGCGTTATCGCGTTCGGAGCGACGCTGCGAGGAGTCATCTCGAGCAGCGGCTGGCACACGTGTTCGAGCACCCACCCTTCGAGACCTGCGCGCTTGTCCTCCACGAAGAGCTCCGTCGTCATCGAGACTCCCGGGAGCTATAGAGCGGCAAGAGCCCGCGAGCCCGTACGCTGAGTTCCAGCGCTTCGACGAAGCCCGTCATGTCCCGCGGTGAGATCGCCCCCATGTTGGCGAGCCGGAAGGTGGCGCGCTTGGCCCCCTTCCCTGGATAAATCGTGTACCCGGCCGCGAGGAGTGTGTCGTGGAGCGCGTCATATGAGTACCGAGGATGGTCGGGCTCGAGGTAGGCCGTCAGGATCTTCGAGAGCATTCGGTCCGGGAGGAGGCGCTCGAAGCCGATCCTGCGAACTCCCGCGTCGAGAACCTCGAAGCACGCCTGATAGCGCTGCCACCGCCCCTCCTGACCCTCCTCGAAGAATTCCTCGATGGCGCGGTCCAGGGCGTAGAGGATCTGCACGGGCGGAGTGAATCGCATCTGATGAGTATCCTCGAAGAACCGATGCTGGGCCCCGAGGTCGAGGTAGTACGAGCGTCCGGAGATTGATCGAAGATCGTCGAGTGTGGACCTTCGGGCGATCACGAACGAGATCCCGGCCATGCCTTGGATGCATTTGTTGGAGCTCGAGACGAGGAAGTCCGCGCCCAAGGCCTCGATGTCGATAGGGACGCCCGCGAAGCTCGACATCGCGTCGACGATCGCCAACGCGCCGGTTTCGTGGGCCAGCCGCGCGATGTTTTCCACCGGGTTCAGCATGCCGGTCGTGGTCTCGTGATGGACCACCGCGACATGTGAGTACCTCTCCTCCGAGAGTCGCCGTCGAACTCTGTCGGGCTCTGGCCATTCTCCGACGCCGAAGGAGAGCACGTCATGGGAGATTCGGTACGCAGACGCGATCTCCGCCATACGAGCGCCGTAGGCCCCGTTGTCGATCACCAGCAAACGGCCTCGAGCGGGGATCGCGGAGGCGATCGCGGCCTCGACCGCTGCGGTGCCCGATCCGGACAGCAGCACGGCGGTAAAGTCGCCGCCCCGGTGTACGACCTCGGTCAATCGATTCCGGACGCGCTCGATGAGTTCGCCGAATGGCTTCTCTCGAGGGCAGATGTCTTCGCAGACGAGGGCCTGCTTCACGGTGGCCGTCGTGTTCGCCGGGCCTGGATTCATCAGAATCATCGTCCGACCCTCGCCAGCTTCGCTTCCGATTCGAGGAGCCGCGGGTATAGCTCTTTTCGACAGCGCTCATACTCGTCCGGACTATCGACCTCCATGAATGCGAGCTCTGGACCAAAGACGATCGCAGACATGCGGCCGTAGCACATGAGGCGCTGAGTGAGTTCCTCGTGCTCGGACCCTTGCCGCGCCGGCCCGAAGCCTCTTCGACGGAGAGATCCGGGGGGAGCGTCTGGGTCACCGAGGATCCAATCGAGCGCGCGCCGGGTGAGCGCATGATCGAGTGGGGCGAGCTTGACGATCCCGACGGCCTCTCCGAGACAGGGCGCCCCGCCCGCAAGCTCGGCGTCGAGGCCCTTGGCGATGAACCGAGGCGCCTCGATCGAGCCAAAGACGAGCACTTCCTCGGAGCCCGGGTCGAACGCGGAGGCCACGAGGAGCGAGCTTCGTTCGGGTGCAATCAGGATCCGCTCGAGGACTCTCCGGTCGTACACGATGTCCGCGTCCATGAGGAGAGTCTGCTTGGTTCCGTCGAGGACGCCAAACCGTGAGCGAGTTGCGAGTTGGAACGAATGGAGGCTCCCCGAGGTCTGGATCTCCGGAGTCGAATTGACGACGACCTCGAGCTCGAGGTCCCACGATGGCAATACTTCGAGGATCCGTTCCCTTTGGTAGCCGATCACCAGGGTGATTTGGTCGACGCCGGCGGCGCGCAGGAGCTCGCATTGTCGTCGCAGGAACGAAGTCTCGGTCGGGTCGACCATCGACCTCGGACCGATCGGAAGCAGGGCCTTCGGCCAATCCTGGGTTGCGGCCGCGAGGCGGGAGCCGCGGCCTGCCGCGAGGATGACCGCTTGGTAAGAAGAACTCATACAGGCGCCTCGACAAGGAAGGTTGCGAATCGGGAATGGACCGCGCGAGGGGAGATCGTGGGCCGGCCGAGATCGCGCCGAGCTCCCGGCGCAATCATCATCCGGAGGAACGTCGGCCCCTCGCTCTGGAGGTGCTCCGACAGGACTTCCTGGTACTCGCGTTCGTCGCAGACGGTCGCCGCCTTCCGATAGCCTGCCGCGATCGCGATCGTCGCGAGGTCGACCGTCGCAGAGACCGTCCGCTGCCCACCGGTCGTGTCGTGAGCCTGATTGTCGAAGACGACGTGATGGAAGTTCGCGGGGGATTGGTCTCCGATCGTCGCCAGCGTGCCGAGCTTCATCAAGATCGCGCCATCGCCGTCGAGGACGATGGTCGTGCGACGCGGTCGTGCGCGCGCGACGCCCAACCCGAAGGCCGCCGCGCAACCCATCGAGCCCACCATGTAGAAGCGATTGTCCCGGTCATGGCCGCGATCGTCCAACTCGAAGAGTTCCCGGGACAGCTTGCCCGTCGTCGAAATGACCGCCGGACGGTCTGTACCTCCCGAGTTGAGGAAGGGAAGAGTCGCCCGAAGCGCCGCCTCGCGAGAGAGTGTCCCAACCCACGATCCAGGCTTCGGGAGCGCTCGGTCCCCACAGCGCACCGCGCGCGCCGAAGGTCGCGACTTGGCGCCGCCCTCTATGTCTTTCTCGCCGACGATCCAGGCCGTCGGCACGCGGTCCTCGACCGCCTGCGCGAGGGTCTGACGGAACGACGTATCGCTCAAGCGGTGGACACGAAGCCCGCAGAGCTCGGCGAGCGCCGGGGTGATCTTACCCATCACCTCGTGCTGTGGCTCGTCCAAGGACCCGCCGGGCTCACCTCGGTGCGAGATGAAGAGCAACACTGGCATCTGATAGATGGCGAGCATGGACGTGATCGGGTTGACTGCGTTGCCGAGGCCCGAGTTCTGCATGAGCGCGAACGCGGGCCGGCCGCCCGTCACCAGCCCGGCCGCGATCGCGACCGCCTCACCCTCCGAAGTCGCTGGCAAGTAGTCCAACTCCTCCCGCGTTTCCATGAAGCTGACCACGGATGAAAAATACGAGCACGGAACGCCCGATCCGCTCTTGATCCCGAACCCGCAGAGGAGGTCCTGAAACTGCCCGATCTGCATCAGATGCCCCCTCGGGCGCTCTCGACCGCGAGGTCGGATTCCGCATCGATGTCCCGCCAATGACCGAACGTGTGGACGACGGAGACGGGCTGACCGTGCCGCGCGAAGCGTCGGAACAGCTCGTCGAGGTTTGCGGTGCGAAGAGTCTCGGGCTCGTCCTTACCCATTTGATCGAGGATCTCGCAGGCCATGGAGGTGCCACGCGCCCGGAGGAGGACCAGGCCGATGAACTCACCGGTGACTCGAGACGTCGAGGCGTCCGGACCCATCGCGGCGAGGACACACTTCGAGGATCCAAACGGCGACGCGATCCCTGAGGTCGCGACGAGGTCGCGCCTCGAATCGTTGCGGTCCTGGAAGCGCCACGAGGCGTCTGCGGCGATGCTGACTGGGTCGGTCTGAGTCAGGAGGTTGTGAAGGATCGTGTCGTCGAACAGCACATCGCCATATGCGATCAGCACGTCTCCCGTGAGGTAGGAACGCGCGGAGCACAGAGAGGCGAGCTCCCCGGTCTGGGCGTGGGCATCGTTGTCGAAACACTTGAAGCCGGTCAGGTTGACGGCCTCCTTCTTGTAGCCTCGCACGACGGCGACCTCCCGGATCCCTTGTCGATGGAACGCTTCGGCGTGCCAAGCTAGGATGGGCCGGCCGTCGAATGGCAGCATACACTTCGGTCGGTCGGCCACCAGCGCTCCGAGCTCGCCCTTGGAGGCACCGAGTACCAAGGCGCGCGGCTTATTCGCGGCGCTCACCGGGAGATACCTCCGCTCCGATGCCTTGAGCTCCTGAACGTTCTGCAGCCGGAAGACCTCCTCCACGCTCGCGATCTCACTCTCGATCGACATCAGGTCGCGGGTTCGGGCGAGCATCGAGAGCCGGACTTTGAGCGCATTGATCACGGATCTGAGCGACTGATTCGCGAAGATGAAATTGCGAATTCCGCGACGCACGAAACCATCGATAGGCTCAGTCGGATACTTGGTCGGCACGATCACTATCGGCACGGGCGATTTCCAATGGTCCATGAACTCGAGGATCTCGCGACTGTCTTTTCGCTTCGAGTGGACCAGGATCGCGTCGGCACCACACTCCGCGTAGGCGCTCGCACGCAGCAAGGCTTCGCGGAGCCCCCAGCCCGCGATGAACGCCTCGGTTCGCCCGACGACCATGAAATCGGGATCCCTCTGGCACTCTTTGGCGGCTCGAACCTTCCCGCAGAACTCGTCGATCTCCGCCAGCTGTTGCCGCTCCCCGTCGATGAAGCTGTTGGTCTTGGGAAAGAGCTTGTCCTCGAGGCACACTCCCGCAATCCCTCGCTGCTCTAGCTTCCCGACGAGACGCCGGACGTTGTTGAAGTTGCCGAAGCCCGTATCTCCATCCATGAGTATGGGTAGGCTCGTAGCGTCATTCATGAACTCGAGGACTTCGAGCACCTGGGTCCAGCTGGCTTCGTTGTTGTCGCGGACGCCGAGCGCCGCCGAGATGGACAACCCGCTTCCCCAGAGCGCCTCGAACCCAGCCTCCTCCGCAAGCTTCGCGGACAGGCCGTTGTGGGCTTCCATCAATACGTTCACCGACCCTGAATAGAAGAGCTCACGCAGCTTCGTCGCCTTCGAGACCATTTCGAACCCCCTCGCGAGCCAGTGACTCAGCTCGCCTCACGTTTCCGAAGCATCAACATCGAGGCCAAACCGATTCCGATCCAGAGCAACTCCTTCGCGCGTTTCAGCAACACGAACAGGCCGATCGAGGCGTCCGGGACTCGGTACAGTCGCAGCAGCGCGAAGTAGCTCGCGTCCTGCCCCCCTATCCCCGAAGGCACCATGAAAAATATCAGCCGAAACAGAGACCCAAGTGACTCGACGGCGAACGCCATGCCGAGGGTTGGATCGAGCCCAAGGGCGTAGAGTAGGATATAACTCTCTCCGACCATGAGGATCCATCCGAGCCCGAGAAAGCCAAGCATCGGGAGGAGGTCTCCACGACGCTCGCGCATGAGCTCCGCCGAGCGCCGGTCGAGCTCCTCGACCCGGTCCGCTCGCGCAGCGATCCAGGTCCGAACGGAGGTGCTCGGAAGGCGACCGAGCAGACTCCAGGTCGCGACCAACGCTCGACCTCGGGCGATTCGCACCAAACCCAAAACGAGTCCGATCCCGACCGCGAGGGTCGCGCCCAGAATCCAACGCTCCGCGCCGACCGTGCCAAACGACGCGCTCGACTGAGTTCGCAGCAAGTCATAGGAGATGATCGCTCCGGTCACTACGAAGGCGGACTGCGTGATCGCTAGCCCAAACTTCACGAGCACCAGCGAAGCGCCGAGCTCGGACAACGACACGCCCTTCCACCGAGTCAGAATCATACCCTTGTAGGCCTCTCCGAGTACGAGCCCTCCGGGGAGCGAGCTCGTGAGCGCCTCTCCCGCCGCGCGAAGGAAGAGCAGGGGACCGAGGCTAGGTCGGCGGGAAGACGCGAGCGAGCGGGCCCATCCCGCCGTGTCCATCGCGTTGACGGCGAGCGAGACCAAGAAGAGCGCGGCGAGCGCCCACCCGCCGACCTCGGCGATCATCCCCGCGGAGACCCCGGACGCGAGGATGAGATGAACGAAGTAGCCGAGACCAAAGATCGCCAGTGCGGCGCGGCCGATCGACAGCTTCGAGCTCGTACTCACTTCCAGACCCATACTTCGAGCCGACTCTCGCGGCCGACCTCGAAAATGTGCGGGAGCTGGCGTCTCGCGGCAAGCGCGACACTGTAGTCATTTAGATGAGGGCGCGGGTCGATCGGTTCTCGTGATCAACTTGGGAAGGCCACGAGCTCGGATCAAACCGGCCGGGGTACTCAGTCGACGAGGAGCTCGTAGAGGAGCTCACCGCCCTCGGTCACGAAGAAGCGCGGGCAGCCCCACGTCTCGCAGACGCCGACGGCACCGAGCTCGTTGGGGTCGGGGGTCAGGTAGATCGCTCGCACGTAGGCTCCCACTCGACACGTGCACGGTGTGAGTTGGCGAAGAGAGCTCTGGCAGGTCGGGCAATGAAGCTCCGTCGTGGCGCCGTCCTCCAGTCGAACGCCTAGCTTTCGGGGGTCGTCGAGCGCGGGAGACAAGAAGAGGTCTCCGAGGGGGCCCTCGGAACCCGCTTTTCGCGCGAGCAAGTGAATCGCCCGGCGGCCTTCGATGCGAACGTCGTCCCTCATCAGGCTGTGCCCCTCGCTGCAGTAGGCCTCCGGGATCCAGATCGTGTCGCCGTCGCGTCGCACGAGGGAGGTATCGGTGAACGTGTAGTTCTCGAAATAACTCTCGAGATGACGGCCCTTGGGTGCCTCCGACATGGAGTGGATCGTAACCCTTCCGCGGGCCGGGATCGAGTTTCGGCTCGATCACGTGGGCCTGCGTTGATAAGGCGCGAGCCATGAGAGCCTTGGTTACGGGCGGGACCTGGGAGCGCACGTCGGTGCGCAGGACGCAGGCTTGAGCTTCCACCGCGTCGACTTGATTCGTGCCGCGGCAACGCGTCGGGCCTCGGGTGCGCCAGGATGGAAGCAGACCGGGTATCGCGTGCTCAACGGGCCCGGGGACGGCGGTCCGGCGGGGTTGGCCATCGATCGTTATGGTGACTGGCTCGTCGTGTTGGCGCGTGAAGAGGTGGCCGAGGTCGAGGTCGAAGGTTTCGTCGCTGCATCGCTCGAAGCACTGCAGCCCAAGGGCTTGGTGTTGAAGCGTATCCCGAGGACGGGCGAGGTGAGCTCGGAGCTTCGGCTTGGAGATCCAAGACCGATCGTGGTGGAAGAGGACGACGCGCGCTTCGTCTGCGACCTCGGCGAAGGACTCGCCACCGGCCTTTATCTCGACCAGCACGAGTCGAGGCGGCGGATCCGGCGCCACGTCTTGGGCGAGGCCTTGAACCTCTTCGCGTACACCTGCTCGTTCTCGGTTCACGCCGCGCTGGCGGGGGCCTCGCGAGTGACCAGCGTGGACGCCTCCCGGCGCGCGTTGAGGAGGGGCGCGGAGAACATGGTCGAGAGCGGCCTCGAAGCTTCGAAGCACGCGTTCGTGACCGACGACGTCGAAAGCTACTTGTCACGGGCAGCGCGCAAACGAACGAGTTTCGGGCTCGTGATCCTGGACCCGCCGGCGTTCGGCCGGGCCGGGAATCGGACGATGTCGTTGGAACGCGACCTCGAGCGGCTGATCTGCGCGTCCTCTTTGGTCGTGAGTCCGGGCGGCGTACTGGTCGTGTCGGTGCACGCAAAGCGGCTCGGCTTGGAGCGGCTTCGGAAGGCGCTTGGCGGGACCGGCCGACGGGTGGAGGAGCTCGGTGAGTTTGGGCTTCCGGCCTGGGACCATCCCACGTCGAATCACGATCACCCTGATGACCGGGGCGACTACTTGAAGGTCCTAGATGTGAGGCTTTGGTGAGTGGTGAGGCGTGAGCTTGTTCTCGGAGCCAGGAGGGGCTAAACCTCCGGGGTGGCCGACTCACCGGAGACCCAAGTCTACGAGCTCCTCAAGCGTGGTGATCTTCGAGGAGCCCACGCGATCTTGCAGCAACTGGCGCAGCAGCGACCGCACGACCAAGCGATCGTCGGCAGGCTGAAACAGGTCGAGCAGGCGCTGTTGGCTCAGGCGCAACAGCAGGTGATGGCGGAGCCGATGAAGTACGCCTATGCGTATCTTCACGCGGGTCGCCTCGACGAATCGTTGCAGCTCCTACGAATGGAGCTCGGTCGCAATCCGAACAACACGCAGGCTCGCGATCTCGCCGTGTACGTGGCTCGGCGAATTCAGGAGGCGCACACGCAGCAGGCAGCTCCGCAGAGTCAGCCGGGTCAGTGGGGCGCTGGGTTTCCGACGACACAGATCGCGCAGCAGGCTGCGCCTCAAGCGCAGGCCGCTGCTGCGCGTCCGCAGGGCCAGTGGGGAGCTGGTTTTCCGAGCACTCAAGTTGCGCAGGCGCAGGCTGCGCCGCAGGGTCAGCAGTGGGGAACGGGCTTCCCGAGCACCCAAGCTGGGCATGATCAAAGCGCTTGGGTCGAGCAACAGCGGCAACAGTATTACGCGCAGCAGCGCGGAGCCCAACAAGAGGCCGCGCGAGCTCAGCA
>CAYXDO010000021.1:30685-95817 GCA_964463485.1 uncultured Myxococcales bacterium
AGAGGCCGCCATGCGAGCTCAGCAAGAGGCCGCCATGCGAGCTCAGCAAGAGGCCGCCATGCGAGCTCAGCAAGAGGCCATGCGAGCTCAGCAAGAGGCAGCCATGCGAGCTCAGCAAGAGGCTGCGAGGGCACGCCAGGAGGCTTTGTTGCGCGCCCAGCGCGAAGCGGAAGAGGCTCGCGCCCGCGCAGAGGCGGAGGCTCGCGCTCGTGCCGAGGCCGAGGCTCGTGCGCGCGCAGAGGCGCAGACGCGTGCTCGTGCTGAAGCCGATGCGCGCGCCCGCGCCGAAGCAGAAGCCCGCGCCCGGGCAGAAGCAGAACGACGCGCCCGCTCAGAGGCGGAGGCGCGCGCGCGCGCCGAGGCAGAGCGGCGCGCCCGAGAAGATTCCGAACGACGGGCGCGAGAAGAAGCCGTTCGCGCGCAGCGAGAAGCCGAGGCTCGATCCCGCGCGGAGGCCGAGGGACGCGCACGCGCGGAGGCCGACGCCCGAGGCCGAGCGGCTCGTGCCGACGCTGAGGCTCGCGCCCGCGCGCAAGCCGAGCCCCGACGACCCGCCACATCCGCACCTTCGTTCGGGTTCGCTGACGACCTTGCCATGCCCGGCCTCGACATGTCCGTGTTCGGGTCCGCAGAGCCTCCGCGCGGCGCTCCGCTCGCCGGAGACCGCCGACAGAAACTTCAAGTCCTCCTTCAGCGTGTCCACGACCGCCGTCGCTCCCCTGCCGCTTGAACTTGCCCGCCTCACTCGCTCTTCTTGCTTGATCTTCGGCTCGACGTCTGAAAACCAAGCACCCGAATGTCTCGCGCCAAAAGCAAGCAGAACCGCACGCGGATGCTCCGCCGCATCAAGCTCAAGAAAAAGAAGAAGGCGATGAAGGCGAAGGTCAAAGAGCTCAAGGCCGCCAAGGCGACCCGCCGCTAGCTCAACGCCTCCGGCGTCGCCTGCGCTGCGGACGCGCCGAAAGCTCATCGTCATCTGCGTCGGATTCCTGCAGCCTCGCAGTCGCACGCAAAGCCTCGAGCTCCGCCACGCTCCCGCCCGCCGCGATCGTCCGAATCTCGTGGAGGTCCAGCGCCTCCAGAAAATAACTCCGGCGGGCCAACCCCTCCGGCCCAGCGTTTCGTCGACCCGCCCTGCCTGCGGCCTGAAAATGCCGCTGCGCGAGGAAGATGTGGCGAATCCGCTCCGAAGCCCGCTTCGTCGCGCCGAGCTCCGCCAAAAGCTCCTCGAGCTCCGCCAAAAGCTCCCTCGGCCCGGGCCGCCCCCCGACAAACGGCGCGACCAGACACGCGAGCACCACCGGATCGGTCACACTCCCCTTCGCCACGCGAACATCCAGGGCTCCGAGCAGCCCCATCACGCTAGCTCGCTTCGCTTCTTCACGAACGAACGCCGCCAACCGCGGCAGCACGGAGTCCAGGACGTTGGTACGCTCGAGTCCCAGGAAGCTCGGCACGGCATGGCCGCTCCTGAACAGCTTCAGGAGCTCCTCGGACACGCGAGGCTTGGGGCATCGATGGATGTCCCCTTTGTGCCGATTCATCGCCTCTTCGAGCGAGGCCTCGATCTCGAAGTTGGTCTTCGCGGCAATCCTTACGGCGCGAAGGATTCGCACCGGATCCTCACGGAGCCTGATCTCCGGATCCCCGATCATTCGAAGCCTGCGAGCGCGCAGGTCCTCCATCCCACCCACGTGGTCGACTACCATGCCGCTCGCGACGTCGTAGAACAGCGCGTTGATCGTGAAGTCACGTCGAAGCGCATCTTCCAACTCGGTCCCGAAGACATTGTCGTGGCGGATGAGCAGGTCTCCGCCCTCTTCCTCCGCAGCCTCCGCGGAGGCGCGAAAGGTCGAGGTCTCGATCACTTTTCCGCCGCGGAAGTACACGTGAGCGAGACGGAACCGTCTCCCGACGATGCGGCAGTTGTTGAACACCCGCCGGATCTGCTCCGGCCGAGCGTTCGTCGACACGTCAAAATCCTTTGGCTTCAAACCAATCAGGAGATCGCGAACGCAACCCCCGACGAGGTACGCCGAATAACCATACCGGCGCAGACGTCGCACGACATCGAGTGCGTCCCGATCGATGAGCGCCAACGGAATCGCCGGCGGAGAGCGCGGCTCGGCGCTCTTCGGCTCCCGCTTCGACTCGACCTTCGATTCCGCGCCCTTCGGTTCCGCGCCCTTCGCGCTCTTCGGTTCTGCGCTCTTCGGTTCTGCGCTCTTCGGTTCTGCGCTCTTCGGTTCTGCGCTCGTCGGTTCTGCGCTCGTCGGTTCTGCGCCCTTCGCGCGGTCTTCGTTGGCGGCAGGTGCGGTGTGCGGTGCCTTGGGCTCCGACGGTGAGCGAGAGGCCTGGCCGTTCGACCTCGCCGACCCGGGGAGCGCGCTGAGTGAAGGACCGACGTCTTGGCGCCCCTCCCGCACGTCGCGGATCCTTCGGGCCGCGCGCATCGCCATCACCAGCCAGTCCACTTCGGATCTCAGACGGCCTTCTGCGACTCTCGAGGCGAGCTCGCCTCGACCTCCCCTTCCTCGGCAGGGGTTGGCTCCGGAAATCGTTCGGAGAGCCTCGGCACGACGGAGTTGAGCAGCACCTCCGCCATCTCGGCGTCCTCGAGGTAGGTGGAGTTGGTGAGACCCGCCTCGAAGTGTCGTACCAACGAAGCGCTCTCTTCGAACGTCATCGAGCCTCTGCCGAGCGCGACCTCGACGGCCTGGCGAAGGCCCGACATCAGCGTACGCTTGTCGTATGCGACGTATTGAACGACGTCCTCGATGGTGTCGCCGGTGACGATGTGCTTGACGGCGTAGCCGCCGGGCTCTGCTACGATGTGCACGGCGTTCACATCCCCGAACAAGTTGTGCAGATCGCCTAGAACCTCTTGGTACGCGCCCACCAAGAACACGCCCAAGAAGTACGGCTCGCCCTTTCGCGGCGTGTGCAGCTCGAGCGCGCTCTTCACGTCGTGCAGGTCGATGAACTTGTCCATCTTCCCGTCGCTGTCGCACGTGAGGTCGGCGAGAATCGCGAGGCGCTGGGGCTTCTCGTTCAATCGATGAATCGGCATCACGGGAAACAGCGCGTCGACCGCCCAGTGGTCCGGCACGCTCTGGAAGATCGAAAAGTTGCAGAAGAAGATGTCCGCGAGCTCGCGGTCCAACCCCTCGAGCTCGTCGGGAATGTAGTCGAGCTCTCCGACGATCCTCCAGATGCGCATCGCGATCGCCCAGAACAGCTCTTCCACCCGCGCTCGTGTTCGAAGGTCGATGATTCCGTGTCGAAACAGCGAGAGGGCGTCTTCCTTGAGCTGCACGGAGTCGTGGTAGGCCTCCTGCGCGTTCTTGCGAGATACGGTCCGGTAGATCTCGAGGAGGTCGCGAAGGATCTGATGCGGCGAAGGGATGGCCTCGATCGAACGCGCCACGTCTTCGGGGTTACGGGGCGTCACTTCGTTCACGCCCACGACGTTGAACACCAGCACCGAATGATGGGCGACCAACGCGCGACCCGACTCCGACATGATCGCCGGATGCGGAATGCCTTCGGCCGAGAAGGTCGTGCCCAAGGCGTCGACGATGTCCGCGGCGTATTCGTCGAGTGTGTAGTTGCGCGAGGCGTGGAAGTTGGACTTCGAGCCGTCGTAGTCCACCGCGAGGCCACCGCCTACGTCGAAGTACCCGAGCGGCGCGCCCATTCGATGCAAGTGAACGTAAAACCGCACGGCCTCAGACAGGGCCTCCTTGATCGAGCGAATCGCCGTGATCTGAGAGCCGATGTGGAAGTGCATACACTCGAGCCGGTCGAGCATCCCCTCCCGCTCGAGGAGCTCGACCGCTCTCACCATCTCCGACGACGCGAGCCCGAACTTGCTGCGGTCTCCGCCGGACTCGGCCCATCGGCCCGCCCCGCGTGTAGACAACTTCGTACGCAAACCGATGTGAGGCTCGAGCCCGAGCCGCTTGCTCACCGCGACGATGGTCTCGAACTCCTCGTAGCGGTCGGCGATGATCAGCGTGTGGATGCCTAGGCGCTGAGAGAGCAGCGCCGTCTCGATGTAGGCCGCGTCCTTGTAGCCATTACACACGATCATGCCTTGGCGATGGCCCATCAGCGCGATCGAAATCAAAAGCTCCGGCTTGCTGCCCGCTTCCAAGCCAAGCCCGAACGGAGCTCCGAACTCCAGCAGCTCCTCGATCACGTGCCGCTGTTGGTTCACCTTGATCGGCATGACGGGCACGTAGCGGTTCTTGTAGCTGGCCGTCTTGATCTGCGTATCGAACGTCTCGTAGAGCATCCGAACGCGATCCCGCAGGATGTCGCTGAAGCGCAGCAGCAACGGCAACGCAAGACCACGCCGCACCAGGTCGTCGACGACACGTTTCAGGTTGATACGAGGCCCTGCTGAGCCTCCGGGCGCCACGACGACCGTTCCGCCCTCATCGATCTGAAAGTAGCCCTGCCCCCACTCCGCTACGTTGTAGAGGTCCGTTGCATCTTGAACCGTCCAGGCTTTGGTTTTACTGCCACTCGAGCTGATTGCCATATTGCACCCGCGATGAGCCGATGCGTCTGTAGGCGTTCACAAGCCTCCAAGGCAAGCGGTGCGCGAGCTACAGAGCTTCACCCGCTTGCTATTCGAACGGGTTTTCCGGCACTGTGCTCCGACTCGAATGGGTCCGGCGGCTGAGATCGAGCCGGAGAAACGTCGGCGTTCTTTCGGCTTCCTGCGCGAGCTCCCGCTGCTCGGTTTGCTGATCGTCGTCGCCACCGCAGCCGCTGCTTTCTTGGTGCCGCGTCACGACGATCTCCTGCTCAGCGACTTGAAGCTCCTGAAGGCTGGGGACCTCGCCCCGCGCGCAGTTCAAAGCCCGCGGGCGTTCACCTTGGCGGATCGCGAAACCACCGAGCAACTCGTGCAGGAAGCGGCGTCGCGGGTCAAACCGACGTACGATTGGATCAGCGGCGTCGGCTTGGACGCCAGGGACCGGCTCGAGGCCGGTTTTCGCTTCATGGCGGGCGTACGGGAGCCGCTCACCGGAGATCGCGCCGATGATTTGATGCGGGCGTTGCAGGTCGTCTTCGACCCCGAGCAGCTCGGGGTGTTGTCTAAAGTTCCTTTCGATGACGAGCTTCGAGACGCCGCGATCATGGTCGTACGCACGACGAACGAGCATCCGGTGGTTGAAGACAAGGAGTTGCTCAAGCTTCAAGCTCCCGACGGAATTCACCTGCGTGTACTCACCCGCACCGGACTCATCGACCGTGAGGAGAGCATCTACTCATATGTCGACGTACTGGGTTTGGACGAAGCCCGAGCGCAGATCGATCGAACCGTAGCGGACCACCTCGGGCACATGTCCTTGCCCGAGCGGCGCGCGGTCGCACTGCTCGCCAAGCGGCTCCTGAGGCCCAACTTGGTCCCGAACGAGCGAGAGACTCAGCGGAGGAGGGAGCAAGCCGCGGCTTCGGTCAAGGAAGTCTTCATCCACATCGAGCGCGGCGAGACCTTGCTCCGGGCCAAGCAAGCGGTGACTCCTCGCCACCTCGTGATCTTGGCAGGGATCGAGGGCGCCCTCGCCGACGAGAGTCGACTCCAGATCCCGATCGGCAGCGCGCTGATCGTGCTGCTCTTGTTGCTGGTGCTGGACCGATTTCGGCCGCGGCGCGCCCCCAACCCTCAGAGGAGAGACTTTGCGTTCTGGAGCATCGCCTACGTCCTTGGATTCTTGGTCGCGTTCGCTTGTTTCGAGGGTGCGACTTTGCTCTCCGAGCAATGGCCCGAGGTTGGTTTGGACGTCATTCGTTGGGCCGTTCCGGTGGCCTTCGCGCCTCTCTTGGTGAGGTTCGTGTCGGGTCGGCGCGTGGCCTTCGCCGTCGTCCCCTTGATCGCGTTTTCGGCCGGCTGGATCATGGAAGCGAGCCTCCCGTACGCCGTCTATGCGTTCGTCGGCGGCGCCGCGGCCGCAGGAACTCCGGCCATTCTTCGTCCTCGCCGCACGTTGGTGCGAGCCGCGATCGTGATTGGCGTTGCGCAATCGGTCGCGATCATCTCCTTGCTGCTGATTCGGGCGCCATTTTCCGAGGAGCAGTTCATGTTCTCGGTCGGCGCGGCGTTCGCTTCCGGCGCCTTCTCGGCCCTCTTGAGTTACGTCGCGATGCCGATCGTGGACGTCTTGTTCGGCCTGGGAACTCCGCTTCGACACGGCGCGCTCGCCAACCTCAATCACCCCCTCCTTCGAGATCTGCTCGTTCAGGCACCGGGGACGTATCACCACTCCATCGTCGTGGGGGGCCTCGCGGAAGCGGGAGCCATTTCGGTGGGTGCGGATCCGCTGCTCGCGCGGGTCGGCGGCTATTATCACGACATCGGCAAGCGCAAGAACCCCCGGGCCTTCCTCGAGAACACGCGTCAGCGCGAGAATCTGGCCCCTGAGCTCGAAGCGCGGAAAATCCGCCAGCACGTCGCCGACGGCCTGACGCTCGGCGCGGAGCACCGACTTGGCGCGCCCATCCTGGAAATCATCGCACAACACCACGGCACCGGCCGGGTGAGAAAACCTTTGGCGCGGGCTCGCGAGGAGCAATCCGGAGTCATCGACGACAATGACTACGTGTACTCGGGTCCGATCCCGCTCACCAAGGAAGCTGCGCTCGTGATGTTGGCGGATGCGCTGGAGTCTGCGGCGTCGGAGCTCAGCGGCGAACCCACCACGACGGAGATTTCGTCGCTCGCTGCCCGTGTCGCCGCCGAGTTGGTGTCCGAGGGCCAGCTCACCGAGAGTCAACTCACCCTCGCCGAGATCCAAACCGCGGCGGCGGCCATGGCTCAGGGGCTCGTCGACCTCGAAGCCGCTCGCAAAGGCCAGCCAATGCCCCCGCCTGCGCAAGACCTAGGACCCGCGTACGTCGTCGTGCGAAGCCGCGACGACCGCCCCAACTGAACGTGTCGGTCGAAGTCACGCGTCGGCGTCGAAAGATGGCCCGGGGGGGAGACTCCAGACGCCTCGTTCGTGTCATCGAACGAACCCTCGAGCTCGAGGAGGTCCGCGGACGCGACGTTTGCCTCCTCCTCACGGACGACTTGGAGATCCAGGAGCTCAACGCGCAGTACGCCGACAAGGACAGACCAACCGACGTCCTGGCGTTTGCCTACGACGAAGAGGTGGGTCCGGTGGGTCCCCTCGGGGACGTCATCGTCAGCGTCGAGACGGCGGCACGCCAAGCCCTGGCGCGCCGAGTCCCGATCGATCGAGAGCTCGAGCTCCTCGTCGTCCATGGAACTCTCCACCTCCTCGGCTACGATCACGCGGAACCTTGGGACGCCAAAGTCATGAGGTCCCGCACGCGCGCCATTCGGCGAAGGCTCACGGCGGAGCTCCCCTTGTCCGTCGAGGATTGAGGCCATACTCAACGACTTGCCGCGCCGCGAATTCGTGCTCGATTACTCGCTCGCCATTCATCGGCTCGAGGTCGACCACTGGGTTCGCGTTCGCGAACCCTCGCCTCGTCTCGGCGAGTGGGCGCCCAAGATCACCTGGGTCGCGGGGTCGTTTGGTTCATCGGGTCGAGGGCGACCGAGATCGGCGTGCTCGAGCAGGGCCGCGAGTCGGCGATCGAATTCGTCGGACGAGTTTCGGACCCGATCGAAGGGCCCCCCGAGCTCCTCGAACACCTTCCCGACGATCGAACGATGGTCGTGACCACGGGTGAGTTCGCCGGGGATCACGTCTATACTTATCAGGAGCGCAACTGGAGGAAGTCGTCCACCGTCTCCGACTCAAAAGAGATCGCTTACGACCCAACGAGCGGGCACACCTGGGTCCTGTCTCATTCTGGCCTCATCGACGACGTCGACGATACCTGTGAGCCGTTCCAGCTTGGGCTCTCTGGACCGGCCGGGGACATCTTCAGCGCCGGCGGGTCCATGTGGGCCTATGGCTCGAACCGAGGCCACCTGCGGATCATCCACTGGCGGTCGCCGTGAGTTGTTTCAAGGAGAGCGATGGGGCAGCGAGACGGACGGATGTCGATCGACCTCGTCGAGGCCTCCGGGAGCGAAGTAAAGCACCTTCGCCTCCGAAGAGCTGGGCCCTTCGATCCCTCGAAAGACGGCGCCCGGGGGCAGCGTTACATCTCCGCCGGTCGCCCAACCCACCGCTTGTAGCCCGTCCGAGGTGCGACCCAAGAGCACGGTCTCGAGCCGGTGGTCGAACTTCGCCTCCACGCTGGTCCAACCCTTGGGCACGACGGTCGGAGGTCCGTCACCCTCGAGGCGACGAACTTTGCCCGTGCTCGCTTGGATCTGATCGATCGATCCGCTGTTACTCAGAACGTAGCAACTTTCCCCGGAGAGTGCCTTTTTCACCCGCCGTGGGGAGTCCAACTTTCCAGGATCGAACACCACCAGGTCGGACTTGGCTTCGAACACGTACCCCCACTCGAGCGCCGAGGAGCCCATTCTCGCTCCGATACACGGACCTCCGTCGAGGCGAGCGCCGACTTCCCACTCCCCCTCCTGATTGCGGCCGAGGGTCCGAACCCAACCGCCTCGGTCGTCCGCGCCGCATAGGAAGGCCCTGTGGAGCCCGCCGACCATGGCCGTCGGCATGTCGCCAAAGGGGAGTTGGATCGAACGCCTCGTCTCGAGATCGACGAGTCGAATGGAACCATCGCGATCTTTGAAGATCGAGCGGTTGGCGAAAGCACCTGCGCTGGATGGCGGAGGCAAGACGGGGAGCGGGTGCGCGGAGAGAAAAGCCTCCCAGGCCCCCGGCTCGGTCACTCCCCCCGACTCGTCGGGGCGAGGGGCGGCGCGGGCCTTTGGCCGCGGGGACCCGAGTGCAGCTCGATGTTGAGCGGACGCCTCCACCGCGATCGCCTCGAGCGAGCTGTCGAGACCTCGCCAAGGTCCCTCTCCGGCTCCCGGTCGAGCTATCGCCGAAAACAGGAGTGCCCTCGTCAGACCGATGGCTTCCTTTGGGAGATTCTCGAACCCATCTCCCTGAAAGTTGATGGGTCGGCCGCGATTCAGGATCTTCACCGAAGTGAACGCGGAGAGCTCTCGTGCGTCGAGCTCCACCGCTGCAGACGACCCGCTCGCCACGAATCCTTCGAAGCCGCGGAGTGAACGAGCGTCGAGCGCGCGCTTGCCCGTGCATGAGAACACGAGGTCAGCTTTTTCGAGGGCAGCCTCGACCTTCGACGCAGTCACAAAGCCACGGGATGCGGCCACCGCGAGCTTCGCGGGATCTTTGTCGACGAGCGTCACCTGAATCCCTTCGGCCCGAAGCTTCTCGGCGACCTCCATGCCGATGGCGCCCGCGCTGACGACGGTGACTCGCTGGAGCTGGCCGGCCTCGCCCCACTGCGCCAACTCTCGGAACAGAGCCTCCACCAGGGCCCAACCGATGATCGGCGCTTCGTGGGTCTTCTTGGCGGCGGAATCTGCGACGCGGACGATCGGATAGTCGAGCTTCTCCAATTTCTCGAGCTCGGTCAGCCCGCGAGTAGTCTGTTCGATTCCGCGAACGACTCGAGCGGGCAGACGCTTTCGATGCTCTGCCCCTGGCCCGGTCCGGTCTTCGACCAGCGAGCGGTGCAGCAACCCACCATCGTCCAGCACGACGAAGCCCCCTTTGGGAAGCTCCGGATCGTCGCGCTCCCGAGTGCTCGGGGTGGGCGCTTCGACGTGGGCACCCTGGTGAGTTCGAGCCACCGAATCGACGAACTCGGAGACTCGACGAACGCGCATTTCCTCGAAGGTCCGAGTCTCGCCGCCGCTGTCGTAACCCATTCGCACGTCCATACCCAAGAGTCGGCAGTACGCCTCCACGAGCGGGTTCGGGGTATAGTCGGTACCCAGAACGTGAATGTGAGTCGGGTCCATTCCCTTGGCCACGAGGGCCTCCAGCAGCGGCACGAGCGTGGGGAAGAGGTGCTGGACGGCGATGAGTCCTTGGTCTTTGACCGCGTCCTTCCCAACTGCCTTCGCGACTGCGTCCAGCGCTGCGATACTCCTTGGAATCAGCTCGTCGTTGCGCACCATCGCGTCGGCCAAGACACGAGCGGCCTTGCGCGGAAGAATTTCCGGGAGTTGTCGCAGAACTTGGGCGAGGAAGTCGACATTGGGCCGGCGCGGCGGATCTCGCGAAAGCAGGTCGGTGAGCGTCCTCGTGATGGGTGCGACATCCGCGCCGTACGCGGCCTCGATTCGGTCCAGCCTGAACTCTCCGCCCGAAGTCTTGAACGCGCCGAGGAAGCGCATGAGGAGCGCGGCGATCTGAGGGTCGGTCAGGTCTTTGGCGTCGACCTCGGCGTCCCGACGCTCTGGGAGGAGCGCCAACCGGAGGGTACTGTGACCTGCCAGCGCCCGCCGCGTCGCCTCGACGAGCAGGGACGAGCCATACCCGAGGTGGAGCGCCAACCGGTCGAAGCGGGCCGATTTCGCCGGGCTCGTGAGTATCGCGATTTTGGCGGTCGATCCAACCGATTCGGGCGCAACCCACTCGCCCGGTCCGAGGCGGTCCAAGAGAGCCGCCTCGGCGCCGCGAACGAAGCCACGCGCGCTCTGCATCACGTCCTGGGCGAGGCGAGAATGCTCCGGGAACGGACCGGCCGACGCCACCAGCTTCTCGAGCAACACCGCCGCTCTAGCGCCCTTGGGCCCCAATCGAGTGAGGGCCGCGAGGGACACTCCTTCGGAGTCCTGCGCCGATCTGGCGAGAAACACGAGGAGCCTCGCCAACGCCTCGATCGAATCGGTGGGCTGAGGAGGTCCCTCTGGCCGTAGCGCGCGGCCCAGCGGAGAGACTCCGTGGGTTTGAAGCTCCTGCATCAACAGAGATCCGAGCTCGTGGGCCCCGTCGGTGGCGACGGCCACGCGCAGTCGGGAGAGGGGCACGCGCTTGGCCGAATCTCCGCGGGTCGCGGGCGGCGCCTCGAGGGCGGCCAACGGCTTCGATCCCGAGACCGGGCGCATCGAAGGCACCTTACTCCGATTTGACGGGGGTCAGTAGAGATCAGCGGAGCTTTGCCAGCTCGAACCGCGGCGGAGCGGCGGAGGCGATCGTTGGAAGCCGCTCGCGATGCTCTCGGCATGAGCCACCCCGTCGAACCATCGGCGACCCCGGCTACAGCGTGCCCAGGGACCATCCTGGCCTTCGCCACGGTGGCTCCCGGCCAGGTCGAGATCGAAGGGCTCCCGGCCGCAGCTCGCAAGCGCCTGCCGCGGTATCCGCTGCCCGTGCTGCGCCTGGCCCGCTTGGCCGTCGATGTGAGTGCTGAGTCGGGCGGAGCCCCCGCGCGTACGGCTTCGGCTTCGGCCTGGGCAATCAGGAAAGCCAGCACGAGGGACGCTGTCATCACTCACTCTTCCTCCAGCGCCTGGAAGCACTCCGCTCTGATTCGCTGAAGACCCGTCCGCCCGGGGCTGCTACATGAGCTATCGTGCCAACTCAGAAGCAGCGGACGTCGGCGTTCCGGAGAGACGTCCTTCAGGCACCTCCGGTGTCGAGCGCCAGCTCGTCGAAGCTCATCTCTGTCCCTTCGATCCAACTTCGCTTCGATTCATCCAATACTCTTGCCACTCCGAGCTTGGCCGCGGCTCGTTCGACGAGCCTTCGCAGGCCAGCGCCGGAGCACGGACCCTTCGCGTCCGCTCCGACAAGGCTGGTGGACGTCGACGAATCATGGGCCACGATACTCAGCACACACTCGCGGCCGAGCGGCAGGACTCTGGCCGCGATGGTGAGGTTCGCACCCCGGGCGCGGCCAGCCGCCAATCGACAATCGAGCCCACAGCCCGCGAGCTTCTCGTCGCGGGACGAGTCCGATAGCAGGACGGCAAACCCGGCGCGCGCGACTTCGGCTCTTAGATATTCGTCCGGTCTTCATTCCGAGCGGTCCGGCACCGTCCGAAAACGGTCGGCACCGTCCGAAAACGGTCGGGCCCTTGTACTCGATGGTGTCGGCTCGCTTCTCGTACCCATCGTCGCAGAGGCGCTCCGAATTCGTGGCGTCGGCGCGAAGACCCGCTGGTCAGCTGTGGTCTCGCCAACTCGCCCAAGAAGCGGGCACTGCGAGTACACTTGGGCTCGTGGAAGCTAGCGCTGGCGGTTACCTCCTGAACGAGCGAATCGGTCCTCCGCGGGGCCGGATGTTCGAGACGTGGATTGCGACGCGGGCCTGTCGCGAGGTCGTCGTGAAGAAGCTGAACCCGGGACTCACGCACTGCAAGGCTCTCGTCGACGACTATTCACTCGCCGCAAGACGGTGGCGCTCGATGGAGCACGCCAACATCGTTCGGGTCCTCGAGGTGACCGAAGCCCCCGACTACCTCCTCGCCATGGAGCGGGTGAACGGAAAGAACCTTCGAGAGATCATGTCGCGAGCAGGGCCGCTATCGCCGTCTCTCGTTCGAGCCATCATCGCCAGCGTCGCGGCCGCGTTGTCCTTTGCGCACGAGACAGCGTCGTCCTGTCACGGAGATCTTCGCCCCGACAACGTGCTGATCGGGTCGGACGGAGGAGTGAAGGTCGTCGACTTCTTCGTGGCGCGGGCCGTGCGTCGATGGACTGGGACGACGGTTCCGGGCCCGTTTACCGGGAGAGGGCAGTTCAGCTACCTCGGATATCAGAGCCCAGAGGAAATACTCGGAGAAACGGCCGACGAGCGTTCCGAGATCTTCATCCTGGGAATCTTGGCGCACGAGCTCCTGACGGCAGAGAGGCTATTCGACAAAGGTTATTGGGCAGGGACACTCGACGCGAACCTACGCGGTCCGATTCTTCGGCCGTCAAAGTCTGTTTCCGGAATCCCCGAGGGGCTCGAAGCGGTCGTGATGACGGCACTCGATCGCTCGCCGAGCGCGCGCTTTGGGACGATGGAGGAGATGCGCCTTCTCCTCGAAGATCAGATCATCTGACATGCCCTCGAGCGAGCGAACGGCGAAGGTAACCGTTCGGCCGACCCCGTCCCGGACGGTCATGACTTGGGCCGGCGCGTGGGTTACTCCGCGGGTCGACGTGAGGGACGCGGTCTCAGTGGCTTGGTTGAGGGATGCGGTGCAGCCACGAATTTTCGCGCGGGCCAAGTCGCCGCCGTCAGTATCGTGGACGCGATCCTGTACCGCCGCGTCGAACGTTCATTCAACTCTCGCCGTTCGGACTCGGATTTCGAACGGTGGATTTCGGATTTGTTCCGATATTCGAACGTTTGATCTGAATCTCCAGCATGAAGCCCCTGGACCGCCCTTCGCTTAGCCGCTCCGCGTGTCGGCCGCCGAAGTTTCTTATGCGCGACGGGAGCCCGAAGGCACCCTTCTTCACGAACTCGTCCGCGAGCATTTCCGAACTCTCGAGGAGCTTGAGCAGGTCGATGGGGATCCGGGCTCGGGCCTGCCGAAGTTCGTGCAAAACGAGTTCGTTCGTCGAGAATTTCGGAGCCAAACTCCAAGCCCTTGCGAACGAATTTCATTGGGTATGTTGAGTTGCCTAAATCTCGATCGGCCATGCAACCGACAAAAACCGGCGCACCTTCTTGCGAAGCAGTTCGATATTGATGGCATGATCAAGAAAACAACCAACAAGATCAGTCAGCCGCGGACGCCATGCTCCGAAGCTGAGAAGCGACCTCCGGAGGAAGGACTAAACCGATTTGTGGCCCAGCTCAATGAGGACGGCTTCGTGGGCTCGAAGCTCGAGCGTGAGAGAAACTACCTTTCTCTTCTCACTTGGCCGAAGCTCCGGCCCGGCGAGGTGAACAATTGGATGTCGTTCGAGAAGAAGGGGAACAACCTCGAGGTCTTCAGCGTGGGCACCGTGACGACCGCTCACGAGGCAACGACGCTTCTCGAGGTACTCGCCAAGGGACCTTCCTTTGTCCACGCAATGAAGCGCTATCGCACGAGCCAACATCAACCGTACTTCGCGATTCTGCGCGGTGGGGACGAAAGTGATGGGAAAACCGCGATGGTCCGGTTGCCGGTGCGGGAGCAGCGAAAGCTGGTCGAAGCACCGGTTGACTCAATCGTGAAATTGATCGCCATCCGTCAGCCCAAGAAGTTCGGGAATCCGGTCTCCATCCAGCCCACGTTGCTCGAGTCCTCAGGTGCATTTCTCCAAGTCACGGCGGTGAAGGACAAAGGAGCTCGAATCGAAGTTACAGGTACAAAAGTCCCGGCCTAGTCGGGCCCAATCGGGCCTTCACCTATGAGCCCGATTAGTCGGACTTAGTCGGGCTTACTTACCGCCCACGATCGTGCGGCAGGCGAAGGTCGAACCGGAACTTGCGGTGCGTCGCCGATAAACCGGCGAAGGCCGCGTTCGAGTTGCTGCAGGAAAGTTGTCGCACTCTAAGTCGGACGGAGGAACAACCGTATCGACGTCGTCGAGTTTCACGTCGACGAGACATGCGAAGCTGCGTTCGTGGCCGACAAGAAGACTCGCTTTCTCTCGCCGGAGAGTACTTCTCGATGTCCGAGTTGCTCCTTCGCGGCCAGAACGTGGCCGTCCCCGTCCTCGAGGGAATCGATGTGCCGTCGTTTTCGGATCCAAGCGTCAGCCGAGAGGGTGAGTGTACGCGGTCGGGCAGCAGGACCCTCGAGTTGAGAACGTACTCGGCGACAACTCATCTGTCATGCGTGTGTACGCGAGGACGGCGGCGCTCAGGCTCCTCGAGGCGGCGGGGGGGCCTCGGCGAGCAGCCGGAGCAGGTTGCTCATCGGCGCGCTCACGGACGCCGTGCCCTTCTCATACTTTTGGAAGGCACGCGGGCCGCGGCCCAGCACCTCGCCCGCTGGTCGTTGCGAGATTCCAAGGCGTTTGCGTATCTCGCTGACCTCGGCCGGGCTCGACACGTCCTCGACCTCGGCGCGAAGCTCGAAGAAGGCCTGCTCGCGGGCCACCAAGGCCTCGCCGTCGAGGGTCGCCTCGCCGCAGTCGCCACACCACCACGCGGTGGTCTGAACCCCGCACCTGGCCCTTGTACTCGGTGGTGTCGGCCCGCTTCTCGTACCTCGTGATGCCGCCACTCCCAGCACTGCCATGACCCAGAGAAGCCACGACCGGACGCGCGGTGTTGCCATCGAGGTGAGTTGCGACGCGATCGAGCACACGGTGAGCGCGAAAACCTGCCCAGAGACCGCCAGGTGAACGATAAAAGCTTGAGCCGCGTCGCGATGTCGAAATCGACGCGTGATTCGCAGGCTCTACGTCCATAACTTTCGCTGCCCCGAGAATTTCGAGTTGCCAGTTGGAGAGCGTCCGAGTCCTCCAGGTCGCGATTCGTGGATTTGACCGAAGCTTCGGGCACTCGACGCAACTCAGCCAGCAGCGACTTTGGTCTCTTGATAGAGCCACGCCGGCATTGGGCTCTCGAGCTCCCACTGAATCTGCATGGGTCGCCCCCCTCGGTGCTCGAGATAGAACGCTCGCCCGAGCAGCGTGTACGGCATCGTGACGCCGCGGGCGTCCTTCTTTCTCGAGCGAACGAAGAGCAGCACTCGGTTTTTGGCTCCCAACCTCGTCGCAATGTACCTCCGACCCGTGGATGTCCCCTCGTGGCAGCTACTCTGTGACTCCCAGTGGAAGCGCGTCGCCGAGATTGCATAGTCGTTGTAGAGCGTCGTCGGAGAGTAGTCTTGCTCGCTCTTCTCGAGCGTCACGAAGAGGAGGTCGGCCTCTCGTCGCTTCACCTGGTAGACTCCGGTTTGGATGCGTTTGACGCCGCCCTTCTTGCTGCGCTCGTCGAACGCGGCGAAGATTTCATCGAGAGAGTACGTGCCATGCACGTGCAGCGGCACTCCAGGCATGTCGAGGGGCCAAGTCACACGTCGTACTCGGTCACGGAGCAAAGTGAGCAACTGGGCGAGCTCGTCGCGATGCGAGCTGCTCTGCCAGAGCGCGTCCCACGCCTTCTGCATGTCCGAGAACGGTTTGCGCACGAAGCCGAACAGCACGAACAGCATTCGCTGCAACGGTTCACCCGCGCTCGCACGGGGCGCAGACGAAGCCGCTACCAACTCGGCGAAGCCTTTCAGTCGTGAGGCATCATCGAGATGCAGCATGCGCCCAAATCCGCGTGTGATGATCTCGTCTAGAGGGCCAGCTGCGCCGACGTCGAAGCCGGCCGCCTGACGGAGCGTCGTCCAGCAGCGCCCGCCAGAATAGACGTCTTCGAGATCGAGCCCCGCCTCGATGAGGAACTTCGCGAGCGTAGTTTGCTCGCCGAGTCCGCGCAGATCTTCGACCAGCGCCTTCATGCCTGTACCCAGCTGCGCTCGTACGTTTGCGAGCACTCTCTCCTGAGCCTCGCGATCGAGCTGAATCACGCAGCCGCTTGGGAGAGACGGGAAGCCCAGCGCGATCTCGCGCTCGACGCTCCGCCGTGTACCGCCCACGATCGCGCGGTAGCGAAGGTCGAACCGGAACTTGCGGTGCGCGTCGCCGATGAAGTCGAGCACCGTGAGACACTCTTTGCGATCGCTCCGGCGAAGGCCGCGTCCGAGTTGCTGCAGGAAGATTGTCGCACTCTCCGTCGGACGGAGGAACAGCACCGTATCGACGTCGGGGAGGTCCACGCCCTCGTTGAACAAATCGACCGAGAACAAGCACCGGAGGTCGCCCGACCTCAGCTCCGAAAGACGCGTCGCGCGATCTGACGCGTTGGAATCCGCGGACACTGCGGCCGACGTGATGCCGGCCTCGTTGAAGACCTTTGCCATGAGATGCGCGTGCGCGACATCGACGCAGAAGCCGAGCGCGCGCATCTTCGACACGTCTGCGACCTTCTTCGCCGTTTCCTGCACCACGCGCCTCGCGAAGAGGTGGTCGGCCGTGTAGACGTTGCCGAGTGTCGTGAGGTCGTAGCGGCCGCGGGACCACTTCACGCCGCTGAGATTGGGGCCGCAGCCGATGCCGAAGTATTGGAACGGCGAGAGGAGGCCGTCGTCGAGCGCCTTCCACAAACGCAGCTCGGAGGCGATGCGGCCATCGAAGTGATGGAGGATGCTTTCGCCGTCCGAGCGCTCCGGTGTGGCGGTCAGGCCTACGAGGCAGCGCGGCCTCACGCGTGCGAGGAGACGCTCGTAGGAGTCGGCGGCCGCGTGATGGAACTCGTCGACGATGACGACGTCGAAATGGTCCGGCGGAATCTCCTCGAGGCGAGCTTGGTCGAGCGATTGGATGCTCGCAAACACGTGAGTCCAGCGATCGGGCCGCGTGCCCGCCACCAGCGTCTCTCCGAACCCTCCTTCGCGCAGCACGACCTCGAAGACCTTCTTGCTCTGTTCGAGGATCTCGCGACGATGCGCGACGAACAGCAGCCGATCGCGCGGCAGGCGGGTCCGCAGCTCTTTTGTAGTCGAGCGCGGCGACGATGGTCTTGCCCGTGCCGGTCGCAGCGACGACGAGGTTGCGGAAGCGCCCGTGTGCGCGCTCGGACGCGAGGTCCTCGAGAATCTCGCGCTGATGGGGCCGCGGCTGAACGTCGAGGAACAGGTAGGGCGCGAGCGCTCCCTTCTGCCCGCGCGTCACCGCCTCGTCGAACTCAGCCGGATCGTAGGGACGGAAGATGGACTCGTCCTCCCAGTACTGCTCGAACGTCGATGCGAACTTCTCGAGGATGGCTCCGTTGTCGACTGACGAGAGGCGCACGTTCCACTCGAGGCCGTCGAGCATCGCGGCCGACGACAGGTTCGACGAGCCAACATAGCCGGTCGAGAAGCCTGTCGCGCGATGAAACAGCCAGGCCTTCGCGTGAAGGCGCGTGCGTGTTGTGTCGTACGAGACGCGTACGTCCGCGCCCATCTCGACGAGCACATCGAGCGCCCTCCGCTCGGTCGCCATCATGTACGCGGTCGTGAGCACACGAAGCGTCGAGGGACCCACTTCACCATCGGAGCGGCGAGAGAGAAAGTCGGCGAGCGGATTCAAGACGAGCCGAAGGCCGCTCCATTTGAGGAACGAACAGAGCAGGTCGATCCTATCGGCCGACGCGATCTCCTTTTGGACCTCCGGACCGAGGCTGAGATCGTGCGGTCCATTGACGAGCAGATCGCTGGACGACAAGGCGATGCGCGGCCGCGTCGGCACGATGGGCCTCTGTGGCGGCCTGAATGAAAGTTCCTGAGGCTTCGATGATCTTCATCGTCGGTATGCCCAACAAGATCCGCCCGCTTTTCTTGCTCTGTTGGAGAGGCCAGTCTGAAGCCCAGCAAAGACTCGGCGAGGACCCCTACGGATCTGCGTTCGACGGTTTCTCGAATCTCCAGCCCGTGTCACGTTGGGTCAAAGCTCTCCCTCAGCGGCCTCAAGCACCGGCCCGAAGATTGTTGCACTCCAAGACGGCGGCGCGAGACTCGCTCCGTCGGCCCGAATCGGCGCAATCTCCCCACGTCTGTATGGCGCAAAGCCCATCGCATAGACCGTGAAGGACACTCCGTGGTGGCCGCACGACACCACGAGTAGCCGAGGACCCGTTTTCCTCCGCCGATAGTGGTTTACCGTGAGCTTGCACGGCCCTTCGCCGGCCTGCGCCGCATGGAGAACGGCCTCTCGCCGACACGCGCCCGGTGATATGCTCCCATCTGCTGGGACCATCCGGACGGAGTTCACACCGACAAAATGTCCGCCGTCCGGATGGACCGCATTTCCTTCCGCCGTCATCCTTGCGATTATTTCCGCCTCAGGGAAACCGAAATTCTGACGCACACACTGATCGTGCAACGACGAGCGCATTTGGCGTGCAACCCAACAACTTTGCCAACGGCGCCCGGCACTGCCCGAAACCGAGGGAGGAAGCCCCCGAATACGAACTTGTGAACTCGTGTACTGCGTGTACTGGACGCGACGCTTTAACCACTAGAAATTTCAAATTCCTTTGGAAGCCGAATTTTCGCCGTCCCCAAACAAAAATTTCACACAGATTTTTGACCAGTTCTCGAGCGCCGGAACCAAAGCGATGAGATCGGCACTACTCACAAACGATACATTCTCAATCGCCGGATCGATCCCGGAAACTCCTTCAGATTCGAGATCCCATATTTGAACCACCCCCGCATGCACACGGCCCACCTCGGAGTCGTTGTCGCAAATGATCAGAACGGATCGTTGTGAAATCGGTATTTGAGTCAGATGAAGCTCCTCGGCGAGCTCTCGAATTGACGCCTTGGCCAAGGTGGCACTAACATCAATCTCTTGTTGGGGAGACAGGACGAGATCAACAAGGGAAACGTGCCCGCCGAAGCCAATCGACCAGGATTCAGCGAGTCTAACTTCGGTTGATTTGCGAGAGCGCTTGTATACACCAAATCTGCTATTAGAGCGCAAAATGACGTAGGGGATTAGTTGTCTGAACCCTGGGTCTGCTTCAAGGATCATCCTGGGACCAAACCAAACATCCTTAGGTGGAAGAATTTCTACCAAACTACGCCCATCCATTTGGATGGTCTGGTGATTTGACAGTCGGCGTTCCAAATCGAGAGATCGAACGCACATGATTGATTCGGTCGTAGTCATCACTTCTTAGCGTCCCTCATGGATGTGGGGCTCATAGCACCTTGATAGCGACCCGAATATCCTGAATCCACAGCAGAAGTGAGTTGGAGAATAAACAGCTGCGCGATCGGCATCCCAGCGAGAAGTCTGTACCTCTGTCTGGAAAAGTTCATCAGTTCAAACGTTACGCGACCCGTGTATCCTGGATCAATTTGTCCGTCGCAAAAATGGGCGGTCACAAATCCTCGAGCTATGCTGCCTTTGGTTTGAATAAAACCCATATGTGACGTCGGCATTCGCACGATCTCGGTCGAACAAGCCAAGATACCCTGACCGGATTCGAGCACGAATCCGGCAGAAGGATCAATCGACATTGCCGTAGTCGCAAGTGCGCACGGCGGAACGACTGGCTGGGAGCCAGGCTCATCATAAGTAACAACTTCAGTATGCAAATGGAGGCCGATCGACACAAGATCGACATCAGCCGGTCCGTTTTGAATCAGACCGTTGGACACCATGCGCAACAAGTCTTCTCTTGAAACAATCATATCAGGGAACGCTCAGAGGTCTCGGGCTTGGGGGTGGAACGGTTGAGGAAGTTTGCTTACTATCATAGTTAAATCGAAACCAGAGATTTATGCCTGTTATGAGTCCCGCGGAAAACATTCCCCCAATGATGGCCACCACCAGTGGCACCGCAAAGAACTTTCTTAGCTTGGTCCAAAAACTCCGACGCTGAGGAATGAATTGAGGCGGGTGTCTCGTTGGAGCAGTGCCAGGAACAGAGCCCTGAAGCCCTGCAAAAACGATTGCGCAGAACGGATCTCCTTCGAACAATACGATGGGCTCTTCACCGGCATTGAAAACTGGCACCTTCAAAAAGTCATCGAATGTTGGGTCCACCTTTGTGTTGGCAACGACGAGCCCGCGTCCTGAGAGGGTTGCCTTAGCGACCAACCATCCGAATTTGTCACCTGGTAGTTTAATTCTCTCATGAGTCTGCACGAGGACGCAACTCTGCCGCTGAATACAAACACCCTGACCTCTTACCTTCTTGCCGTTGCGATCAATCCTCGAGTTTGGCTCGAAGGGCAGAGGGTTCATCGGCTCATTCGGAGAGAAATATATCGAGCCAACATGGAGATCTGCCGAAACGAACTCGTGCTTGTCATCGACCAGGGATGGTGAAAAAACGATCCCTGCGGTTGCGAAGTCGCTGCGAAGTACTATCACGTGTTTGCGTCCTTACATAAGGGTGGTGCGAGAGCAGACATAATCAATTGTATTGCCCGTTGAACTTACTGTTCGCCAAATTGGTTCAGTGTATCCTTGTTCCCAAGAAGCCAAAAACCATCATCAACGTCTCTTACAGCCGGAATAATCTCAACCCACCATACCCGATCTTTCCCAAGAATTTCACCAACGTCTTGATCAAGGAGTTCAACCATGATTCCAAGGCTCCGGATTCGCGAAACATGACGGACCATTGGTGGTCCACTCACGAGCCGTGACAGATTATACCCGAGTCCGACAACAAATCCGAGGCGCTGCATCGTAGTACAGGTTTCCTCGTAGGCATCGCCCCAGAATTCCGAAAATCTAATATGTCGCGCCCCCACAGGGGCGTTATGGACAGCCAGGTAGCGATTCAGGAGATGCATGGCACGTCGCGCAGACACCCCCTGTGCTTCGATGTCCGAACTAACCGGAAGCCTCCAGGGATTTTGATCCTGAGGAGCGACGTGGATTTCGAGGACGTGTGCCAATTCGCACGGGCTTGTTTGGATCTTCGGACAGAGCTCAAACAACCCATGAAACGCAAATTCAGCGACACATGTGTGTGGAGGGCGAATGTGCGTCATCTGCTATTGGGTTCCGCGATTGTCAATAATTTTCTTAGTAAATCGTACATCGCTACTCTCCAGAACACAGATGAGTGCTTCAATCGTTATCAATTGGCGTTAACAAGAGGAGAATCCGATCGTGCTCGTGCGGCGGAAGCATTACTGACTCGGTCCGGAACGTGCCCTGGATGCCTCGGAGATCCCAGTCTTCCACAGCATCGCGCACGAAACCGACCGTGTTCGATTGAAGAGTCAAATACGCCGATGATGCGTCCGATATGGATTTGAGCGGGGGAATGAAGTCGTTGTCCAATTCCTCGCACCAGCTTTGATTTCTCACGCAGTAGTCTACGCGCAGCTTCTTGCGGGCCGTTCGAGATTCATGCAGCTTGTTTCGGGAACTCAGTACGAACATCGCCCGCGGATCGGGACAAAAAGCGATGACCCGGTTGGTCACCGCCTCATGCGACACGACGTACCGATCGCTCAAGGCATCTACGAGCGTGAGGCTGAAGTCTTCGCTCAGATCCACCAGAAATTCTCGGGCGGGCATCAAGAACTCAGATGCGGCAAGATTACAGAGCCGCTCAATGTTGTCGGTGGTTGACAATCCTTGCGGCCGAGCCTCCGATCGATACCGAACGAGGTTCGCGACGTCCGGAAAAAGCGCGTGGCCGATTTCATGTCCAATGCTGAACGAAATCCGCTTCTCTGGCTTCGTTTCATCCCAGGCGATGACCAACCGGTTGTTGCGCGAAAAGATCATCGCCTCGTCTGGCAATGGAGCGCTTGAGCCTTCGAGCAGGATGTCCAACAGTGAGGCCAGAACCCGCGGATCGAACGGTGGCCCCGAGAATCCCATCCCACGAGCTTGGTCGAGCGCGTCGCGAGCAGCCTCCAGGATCGCGTCCTCAGGAGTGACGCATTGTGGGTGTGCCGCAAGAAGCCTTTGGATCGAATTCAGACTCATTGCCCCTCCCCGGCCAGCCCACGTACGACTTCGAGGAGCGCTGCCCACTTTTCTTTTGTGATCGGATTTTTGCTTCTCCGCTGAATCGAAAGCAGCACCTGAACGTCATCGACCGGAATAGGATGGCCGGCCTTATGTCGTTCCGCGAGGAATTCCCTAAGCGCTTTGTCCGGTTCTGGGATCGAGTCGAACGCCGCGCCTTCGAACCCTCCGCGACCCATCAGTATCGCGATTGTGGTTTTGAAGGCGCCCGCGAGCTTTAGCATCACGTCCATCGACGGATTTGGCTCCTCGCTCTGTTCGAGCTTCGCTAGGTAACTCTTTGAAATTTGGGCTTTTTCAGACAAGTCACCCAAGGACCATCCGTGAGCCTCCCGGAGCGCTTTGACTTGTTTCCCTACGTTCACTGATCCGGTCATATCACATTCCTCTGGCCTTCAGAACAAACGGAAAACTTTTTTCGTTCGATCCAGTTGACAGGCGCGCCCGTGCGATACAGAGTCCGAAAGAACTGTTTTGTCCTCCAGAAGGAACGAAAGGAGAGGATTTCCAATGAGGAAGCATGGTACGTCAAGTCAGGGATTCGCCTTCGGCTCGACAACACTCTGGTGGGTGTGGTCCAGAGCGACGGCGGTTCCCGGAACGGATCCGAACAAATTTCGCAAGGATACCTGCGGCGCATGGATCGCCTGGAACGAGCACGGCAACACGGATTCACCGTATGGCTGGGAGGTGGATCATGTCTACCCGGTCGCGCTCGGCGGCAGCGATGATCTTTCGAACCTGCAGGCGTTGCAGTGGGAAAATAACCGCCACAAGTCGGACAATGTGCGTTGGTCCTGTAAAGTCAGGGCAGCATAGGTCTGCGCCACGGACTCGGCGGGTACCTTCGAGGATAGATATCAATCGCCCCGCGGACCGCGGACAGAATATGACCACGGTTCGCAAATCGGACCCGCGGCACGTCTGAACGTGTGTCGAACTCCCTCCCGTAGGTCGCTGGTTCATTCGAGAAATGGAAGTCCGTTATGACGGATGTCGCTGCTCGCAAACGGTACGAAGACCTTTTTGTTGCCTCTCACTCCGAGTTCGACAGAGTGATCTTGACGGTGTCCTCGGGCGCCTTCGGGGTGAGTCTGGTGTATATCGAAAAGATCGCCCCTCTGAAGCTCGCTTCGGCCAAGTGGATCCTGCCACTGGGCTGGTTTGCTCTGGCCATTGCCGTGGCCTTTTCATTGGCATCTTACCTGGTGGCCGCAAAAGCGAATCTCATCGAGATCGAGAGAGGGCTTCGACCTGCGAACCCAAAACCAGCCGGAAAAGAAAAATCGCTACACGCCGCTCACCCGAGTCTTCAACAATGGCGCCTTTGCTCTGACCACATTCGGTCTCCTTGCCATTGCGATGTACGCAACCGTAAATTCTCTGTAGATACGAGGACCAGTCATGCCAGAAACCTTCCCGAAATCTTCAAACGGAACACGACACGACGGCGTGCCGCCGCCACCACGCCCGATTGACGTTGCCCCGCGTCTGCCGACGATCGACTCGGCTCCGCCTTCACCAAGGACGGGCGTCCCTCCTCCACCGCCGCCTCCACCGCCCACTCCCACGGTCACGCCGAAGTAGCGCGATCCAAGCGAGAGGGATCGTTGCAATAGAAGATGCTGATTCTAGTTGGCTTTCAAGTTGCGACCAATTATCCAAGGCCATCCCGTCAGGCTTCGGAGCCCCTTCTTGTTCGCTGCCAGGCGCGGAAGCCCCTCTTTTAGCTGCGTGGTAACTCCCTCCAAGGAGTCGAAGACTCGGTTCGGGAACTCCTTATCCCGGAGGTCGTCCCACACATGCTCTTGCGGGTTCAGCTCTGGGGAGTAGCCAGGCAGGCGATGTAGTCTCATGTTCTTGGGCACCTCAAGATCGCGCGACCTGTGCGAGCTCGCGCCATCCACAACCATCACGATGAAGTCTCTTCGATGAGCCCGGCTTACCGACGCCGCGTATCGAGGGGTCCTCGACCAACTCAGCGACTTCGTCGAGCCCGAGGGCCGGTTGCTCGTCACGATCTGCAATCCGGATCGCGTCTTTGACGGCGACTCGTTCTTCCAGAGGCGACAGCTACCTCCAGAGGCGCGTCCCGATCGAACCTTCACTTGGACGAAGACGCTGCCCTCCGGCGCTCAGCGCCACGACGTTCACCGCCCGAGGGCCGAGCTCGAGCGCGACCTCCGAGCTCGCGGGTTCGTGGTCGAACATGCGGAGGAGTCCCCATCCGTATCGCTCGAGGAGTTGAGCGACTCGTCCGACTTTCTGGCCTTGCTCCTGCGAAAGACCTCGAGTTCCCCAACCAGCCGCCGGCCGAGCCCGCCCAAGGTTCTGTGCTACCACCGCGTGTTGCCGAGTGACGCGAGCGACGATCTGGCTGATTTCCACCGCGAGCGCGGCATGGTCGTGAGCACTCGAACCTTCGAGCGGCACCTGGAGATGCTGGCTGATGAGTTCGAAGTCATCAGCGTCCGAACCTACCTGGACTGGCTCTTGGGTCGCGCAAGCGTCCCGGAACGGGCCGTCGTGCTGACCTTCGACGACGGCTACCGAGACTTCCTCGAGGAGGCCCTGCCCCGGCTGTCTCGGCACGGCTTTGCTTGCGCGCTCTTCCCCGTTCGCGCTGGCGCGGTACACTCCGAGTCGACGCCCTCCTTGACGCCGGCCTGGACGCCCGTCGATGAGTTGTACCTCGTGCTCGCGGCGGCTCGCCGGGGTGGGCTCCCTGAGGCCGAAATCGCGTCTCTGGCCTTCGGCACGGAGAAGTACCGGTTCCTGCGGTCGAGCCCCGAGCAGCAGCGGCTCCAGCTCGACCAACTCACCGCGCGCTACGGAGCTTCGCAGCTCGGGCCTGAGTCCATTTATCTCGCGGCCGATGAGTTGGCCACGCTGCCCCCGGCAGTGACCCTCGGGGCCCACGGCACTCGGCACCAACTCATGACCACGCAGAGCTGGAAAGAGCTCCGCGACACGATGGTCGAGAGTCGCGCCTGGCTCCGATCGCTGCGGGACGAACCGCTCGACGCGAGCTTGCTGGCCTACCCGAGCGGCGCGCACGACGAGCTTGTGCGCGCGGCCGCGCGGACGACCGGCTTCCTGGCCGCGCTCGGCGTCGTGCCCAGCACGGACGACAGGGCCTTGTTCAGCCTCCCGCGGATCTGCGTCCCGGACGACCACGGTTTCATGGCATCCTTGGGCGTCGGAGAGAAGCCATGAAGAGCAAGAGAAGGCCCCAAGTCTCCGTGATCGGCGACGCCAGAGTCGAAGCCCGCGGCGCTCGCGCAACTCACGCCTACGAGGTCGGCCGCCTGCTGGTGACGCGAGGCGCGAGAGTCGTGACGGGGGGACTCGGCGGAGTCATGACGGAGGCCCATCGAGGAGCACGAGAGTCCTCGGGTTACTTCGAGGGTGCGACGATCGCGATTCTGCCGGGCTATGATCCGGAAAAAGCCAACGAGTGGGCCGACATTGTGCTGCCGACGGGTCTCGGCATCGCCCGCAACCTCGTCGTTGCCCAGTCGGACGCGCTGATCGTAATCGGCGGTGGCGCGGGAACGCTCTCGGAGGTGGCCTTCGCCTGGCAGCTTCGGCGACCCATCGTAGCTCTGGGCTCGGAAGGTTGGTCGGGCGAGCTGGGCGGAAGACGAATCGACAAACGCGATCGCAAGACCCGGATCCCAGAGCAAGACCAAATTCACGTCGCGAAGTCTCCGGAAGAGGCGGTGGAGCGGGCTCTTGCCCTGATTCCCGAGCACACGAGGATCCGCGGCGTCTGATGTGAATCGGGAGCGACGCGGACCTCGGTCGGGCACGGGCAGGCAGCATTCCAGCTTGCCTCTGGGCTCGGAAGGTCGCCGCAATGAGTCTGGCTGACGAACAGCCACGGCCTCCTCCAGGTCGCGATTCGTGGATTTGACCGAAGCTTCGGGCACTCGACGCAACTCAGCCAGCAGCGACTTTGGTCTCTTGATAGAGCCACGCCGGCATTGGGCTCTCGAGCTCCCACTGAATCTGCATGGGTCGCCCCCCTCGGTGCTCGAGATAGAACGCTCGCCCGAGCAGCGTGTACGGCATCGTGACGCCGCGGGCGTCCTTCTTTCTCGAGCGAACGAAGAGCAGCACTCGGTTTTTGGCTCCCAACCTCGTCGCAATGTACCTCCGACCCGTGGATGTCCCCTCGTGGCAGCTACTCTGTGACTCCCAGTGGAAGCGCGTCGCCGAGATTGCATAGTCGTTGTAGAGCGTCGTCGGAGAGTAGTCTTGCTCGCTCTTCTCGAGCGTCACGAAGAGGAGGTCGGCCTCTCGTCGCTTCACCTGGTAGACTCCGGTTTGGATGCGTTTGACGCCGCCCTTCTTGCTGCGCTCGTCGAACGCGGCGAAGATTTCATCGAGAGAGTACGTGCCATGCACGTGCAGCGGCACTCCAGGCATGTCGAGGGGCCAAGTCACACGTCGTACTCGGTCACGGAGCAAAGTGAGCAACTGGGCGAGCTCGTCGCGATGCGAGCTGCTCTGCCAGAGCGCGTCCCACGCCTTCTGCATGTCCGAGAACGGTTTGCGCACGAAGCCGAACAGCACGAACAGCATTCGCTGCAACGGTTCACCCGCGCTCGCACGGGGCGCAGACGAAGCCGCTACCAACTCGGCGAAGCCTTTCAGTCGTGAGGCATCATCGAGATGCAGCATGCGCCCAAATCCGCGTGTGATGATCTCGTCTAGAGGGCCAGCTGCGCCGACGTCGAAGCCGGCCGCCTGACGGAGCGTCGTCCAGCAGCGCCCGCCAGAATAGACGTCTTCGAGATCGAGCCCCGCCTCGATGAGGAACTTCGCGAGCGTAGTTTGCTCGCCGAGTCCGCGCAGATCTTCGACCAGCGCCTTCATGCCTGTACCCAGCTGCGCTCGTACGTTTGCGAGCACTCTCTCCTGAGCCTCGCGATCGAGCTGAATCACGCAGCCGCTTGGGAGAGACGGGAAGCCCAGCGCGATCTCGCGCTCGACGCTCCGCCGTGTACCGCCCACGATCGCGCGGTAGCGAAGGTCGAACCGGAACTTGCGGTGCGCGTCGCCGATGAAGTCGAGCACCGTGAGACACTCTTTGCGATCGCTCCGGCGAAGGCCGCGTCCGAGTTGCTGCAGGAAGATTGTCGCACTCTCCGTCGGACGGAGGAACAGCACCGTATCGACGTCGGGGAGGTCCACGCCCTCGTTGAACAAATCGACCGAGAACAAGCACCGGAGGTCGCCCGACCTCAGCTCCGAAAGACGCGTCGCGCGATCTGACGCGTTGGAATCCGCGGACACTGCGGCCGACGTGATGCCGGCCTCGTTGAAGACCTTTGCCATGAGATGCGCGTGCGCGACATCGACGCAGAAGCCGAGCGCGCGCATCTTCGACACGTCTGCGACCTTCTTCGCCGTTTCCTGCACCACGCGCCTCGCGAAGAGGTGGTCGGCCGTGTAGACGTTGCCGAGTGTCGTGAGGTCGTAGCGGCCGCGGGACCACTTCACGCCGCTGAGATTGGGGCCGCAGCCGATGCCGAAGTATTGGAACGGCGAGAGGAGGCCGTCGTCGAGCGCCTTCCACAAACGCAGCTCGGAGGCGATGCGGCCATCGAAGTGATGGAGGATGCTTTCGCCGTCCGAGCGCTCCGGTGTGGCGGTCAGGCCTACGAGGCAGCGCGGCCTCACGCGTGCGAGGAGACGCTCGTAGGAGTCGGCGGCCGCGTGATGGAACTCGTCGACGATGACGACGTCGAAATGGTCCGGCGGAATCTCCTCGAGGCGAGCTTGGTCGAGCGATTGGATGCTCGCAAACACGTGAGTCCAGCGATCGGGCCGCGTGCCCGCCACCAGCGTCTCTCCGAACCCTCCTTCGCGCAGCACGACCTCGAAGACCTTCTTGCTCTGTTCGAGGATCTCGCGACGATGCGCGACGAACAGCAGCCGATCGCGCGGCAGGCGGGTCCGCAGCTCTTTTGTAGTCGAGCGCGGCGACGATGGTCTTGCCCGTGCCGGTCGCAGCGACGACGAGGTTGCGGAAGCGCCCGTGTGCGCGCTCGGACGCGAGGTCCTCGAGAATCTCGCGCTGATGGGGCCGCGGCTGAACGTCGAGGAACAGGTAGGGCGCGAGCGCTCCCTTCTGCCCGCGCGTCACCGCCTCGTCGAACTCAGCCGGATCGTAGGGACGGAAGATGGACTCGTCCTCCCAGTACTGCTCGAACGTCGATGCGAACTTCTCGAGGATGGCTCCGTTGTCGACTGACGAGAGGCGCACGTTCCACTCGAGGCCGTCGAGCATCGCGGCCGACGACAGGTTCGACGAGCCAACATAGCCGGTCGAGAAGCCTGTCGCGCGATGAAACAGCCAGGCCTTCGCGTGAAGGCGCGTGCGTGTTGTGTCGTACGAGACGCGTACGTCCGCGCCCATCTCGACGAGCACATCGAGCGCCCTCCGCTCGGTCGCCATCATGTACGCGGTCGTGAGCACACGAAGCGTCGAGGGACCCACTTCACCATCGGAGCGGCGAGAGAGAAAGTCGGCGAGCGGATTCAAGACGAGCCGAAGGCCGCTCCATTTGAGGAACGAACAGAGCAGGTCGATCCTATCGGCCGACGCGATCTCCTTTTGGACCTCCGGACCGAGGCTGAGATCGTGCGGTCCATTGACGAGCAGATCGCTGGACGACAGGGCGATGCGCGGCCGCGTCGGTACGATGGGCCTCTGTGGCGGCTCCACGGGATCGAGCACCGCGAGGAGGCGGCGCGCGGGATGCGCGAGGCGGTCGAGCTCCGTGACCTTGCTCTTCGGTGCGTAGGTGCGAAGCGCGTCGAGGAGGTGATTCGCGAGCGCGAGCTGTTCGTTTGTCTTGTCCTTGCCACTTGGGACCGAACCAAGCGCGCTCACGATGCGTTGGTAAAGCACGCGTCCGATGGCTACGGGCGCCTGATGCTCCTCGAGCTCCGCGAGCTGTACGAGCTCGGCGGCGATCTCCGAGAGCTCTGCGTCGCGCGCTCGTGTGACGGGTTCGTCGTAGAGACCGGGAGCCGGATGGCCAGGGCGCTCGAGCATCGCGACGGGACGTTCTCACGAATGACCGGCAGACTCTCTCTGGACCCACGATCTTCTCTCGTGGCAATCAGGCGCGCCTGTTATCAGGGCGGTGCGAGGGGCAGAAGGAACTCACAGATGAGGCGACCGGCCTCGACGGGGCGACACTGCAAGACCAGATGCGGTGCGTCGAGCACGTGAGTTGTCACATCTGGCCGAAGCCGCTTGACTTGGCTCAACGCCTTTTGACCCACCAACCGATCGCGGCGCCCTCCGAGGTACATCAAGGGCGCCGTGGAGCAAGCGAGCTGGTCTTTCGCGTCGACAGCAGCGACGGCCGCCAGCCGGGCGGCCAAGACGGTCGGCTTTACGGCGCGAAGTGCCGCCCGCAGCTCGAGAAGTTGATCGAGCCCGGGAGTCTTGCCGAGCAGCGCGGTCCGCAGGGCAAAGTTGGGCATTCGAAGCTCGAACAAGAGCCGGCTGAGCCACGTCGGTACCCAGCGGGCGAGGGTCGAGGGACTCTCGACGAAGGTCGCGACCAGGACGAGGCCCCGAACTCTGTCGGGATGTCGGGCGGCGAGCCCTATCCCGATGGGACCCGAGAAGGACTCGGCTATGATGCAGAAGGTTCCGGCGGGGATAGGAATCGCGTCCAGCAGTTGCTCGTACGTTTGAGGCTCGTCGGGCGGAAATGCGACGATTCGTGCGCCAAGCGCGGAGCTGAGGTGAGGGATCAGAGGCGCGAAGAGTCTGCCCGTGCCGTCCATTCCGGGAAGGAGGAGCGTTTCCATGAACCTCGTTCGATGAACGATACACTCAGCGCTCAGCGCTCCTTCGAAGAATCGCTCGAAGCCCAGTACTTCTGTGTTTGCTGCGGTGAGGTGAGCTTCGAGGGGCGGTCGGGGTTCGGGGCCGCCGCCCCTCGAGCTCGTGAGGAGCGTTTAGCGGCGGCGGAGGCGGAGGCCGAAGAGAGCCAGGGCGGCGAGGATGATCGAGCCGAAACCAGAGCTCTTCGTCGTCGCGCAGCCTCCAGCCGTCTCGCTGTGGCCGTCGACCTCGAGCGCCACTTTGTAAGTCGCAACTCGCGCCGCGCCGGCTCCGTAAGCCTCGTCGTCGAACACGAGCTCGGCCTGGAGCGTCACTTCCCAGTGCCCAGGCGCGTCGAGCGCGAGCTTCGGCATCTCGAAGCCGCTCGACTGGTAGTGGTACTCGAAGCCGCCGTTCTCCGTCGTGAAGCCGCGGTTGCTGCTCGCGACCTTGCCCGCCGCGTTCTGAACGACGGCTTCGGAACCCTCGGGGCGCTTCTCGACTCGCCACGTGTAGTTGATCGGCGTGTCGATCCGGTTGGCGAGGAGCACGAAGCCCACTTCGTCACCCGCGGCGAGCGCGGCGCCTTCGGCCTTCGCCAGCGCGAGCGCTCCGACCTTGAAGGTGTCGAGCGGGTTCAGGCAGTCGCCGGGCTTGTTGTGATCGAACACGTAGCAGAGGCCGTCCGCGTCATCGACGTCGCCGCGCCCGTCGCGGTCGAGGTCGAGCTGATCGGGGTTGGCGACCAGCTTGGCGTTGTCCAGGTGGTTCAGGATCCCGTCTTCGTCGATGTCGACATCGCACGCGTCGCCCATCAGGTCGTGGTCCTTGTCACTCTGGTCGCCGTTGGCGACGCTCGGGCAGTTGTCTGCGCCGTCGAGGAAGTTGTCGAGGTCCTCGTCTCCATCACAGAGTGCGCTGTTGCGGTCGGACACGTTCGCGAGCTTCGGGCATGGATCGGTGGCGTCGCGGATGCCGTCCGCGTCGTCGTCCTCGTTGCAGGCGTCTCCGAGCGCAGCCGAATCGATCGTCTTCTTTTGGAGCGGGTTGAAGATGCTGGCGCAGTTGTCTTCGCTGTTCAGCTTGCCATCGTTGTCGATGTCCTCGTCGGCCGGATCGCCGAGGCCGTCGCCGTCCACGTCCTCCTGCATCGGGTTGGTGATCGCCGGGGCGTTGTCGCAAGAGCTGCCTACGCCGTCGTTGTCGCCGTCGAGCTGATCGCGGTTGGCGACGAACGGGCAGTTGTCGAAGTCGTCTTCGAACCCGTCGTTGTCGAAGTCGTCGGACGTCGAGTAGGTCTCGCCCATGTCCGTGTTGTTGATGAGGATGCTGCCGCCTCCGCAGCCGCAGCCGCCGCCGCCGCCGACGTCTCGCGGCGTGCCGCAGAACCCGGACGAGCACTCACCGGCGGCTTGAGCGCCCGCCGCTGGCTCCAATCCAAACGTCGCGGCCAGCGCGACACCCAACCCAACGATCCCGAACTTCACTTCTTTCATGGTGACTCCTCGCAATTCGGCTTAAGCAAGGGAACTGCCAAACCTGAGCGCCTGAAATGACGGGCTTTTTTGGCGCGACGGGGCGGACCTCGGGAAAGATCTGAGGAGTCCACGCCCGGGCGCCGGAGAATGTGGGAACGCGAGTCTACACTCGGGCCCCCGATCGAAGATCCCCCGAGGAGGCCTGGGGTCGACCGGCTCGACGTTCAATCGTTTGAAATCATTGCAGCTTCGTTGGAGACCCAAGGGAATCCCGGATGAAATACCATCCGCCAGTCATCCGAGTAGAAGCTGTGGACTCCACTCCACGGCGGACGAGATCTGGACCGTTGATCGGGGGTTCGGTACGGTCGCGCGGCCCTCCGTGGAGCAATTCGGTCGCTATCAGCTTCTGTCACGCATCGGCAAGGGTGGCATGGCAGAGGTTTTCCGCGCGCGCTTGGAAGCTCCCGCCGGTGGCGAGAAGATCCTCGTCGTCAAACGCATTCTGCCGAGCCTGTCGGCCGATCCGGAGTTCATTCGCCTGTTCGTGAACGAGGCGAAGATCGCGCTGCCGCTCACGCACGGCAACATCACGAGCGTCTTCGAGTTCGGGGAGGTGGACGGGCAGTACTACCTGGCGATGGAGTTCATCCATGGCCACGATCTTGGCGCGGTCCTTGCGCGCGCGCGCGACGAGGGGCGCCTCTTTCCAATCTCGGCGGCCCTCTTCGTGGGCGCGGAGGTGGCCAAAGGGCTCGCGTATGCGCACGGGCTCACCACACCCGACGGCCAGCACATGGCGGTGGTGCATCAGGACGTGAGCCCGCCCAACATTCTCCTCTCCTATGACGGCGCGGTGAAGCTCAACGACTTCGGCATCGCGCGCATGCGCGCAGCGACCACCGCGGACTCCGTTTCTCGGGAGGTCGTCCGCGGCAAAGCGCACTACTTAGCGCCCGAGGCCCACGAAGGCGGCGCGATCGATGGGCGCGTCGACTCCTTCGCGCTCGCCTGTGTGGTGTGTGAGATGCTGAGCGGCAAGAGCCCGTTCCAAGGGCACGACGAGCGAGAGCTGCTCGACGCCAAACGCTCGGGTCGGTTCACGCTCCCGTCAGCGCTTCGCGAGAACCTCTCGGACCTCGATGAGACGTTGTCGCGCGCGCTCGAGCCCGATCCCAAGGGTCGCACGTCTGCGCGCGATCTCCAGGTGCACTTGACACAGCATTTGTTCCGAAGGGCGCCGGACTTTGGACCGCACGAGGTGGCTGCGTTTCTTCGCGATCTGTTTGGGTTCGAGCTTTACCGCGAGACGGTCGAAGGTGCAGGCCAAGAGGGCGTACGAGATCGGCTGCTGTATCAGCTCTCGAAGGCTGGGCTGGAACCGTCTGGGCGGGAGCTTCAGACGAGCGAGCTGCTCTCGATGCGGACGCTGGAGCTCGCCGGCGATGCCGACGCCAAGGACGAGCCGCGGGCTGGGCGCAAGCTTCTCCTCACGGCGGCGATCGCAGCTTTGGTGGTGGCCGTTGGAGCCGGAGTTGGCATCTACACCTACGCGCAGGAGCCCGCGCCGGTGGATCGTGACCCAAAAGCAACTCAGGAGGGTTTTGGATTTTTGTCGCTGAACGCTTGGCCGAGCGCGGCGGTGATCGTGGACGGGGAGAGACTTCCCGAGCGGACACCGGTGATTCGGTACAAGGTGAAGGCGGGTCCGCACCGAGTCGTGTTCGAGAAGCCTGAGTTCGGCCTGACCAAGGAAGTCTTGGTCGAGGTGCCGCTCGGGGGTGAGAAGACGGTCGTCGTCAAGCTCGATCGCTGAGTATAGCTCGAAAAGGAAAGTGTGCGACGCGTGCCGGAGTCGCTCAAGAAGTCCTCTGCGTCCGCGTGATTCATTGTCGATTTGACGCTTCAGTCTTCACTGGCTGACAAAATGGCAAATCCCTCTCTTCGGGAAGCGCCGCCTCTGCCCTTCGAGTTATGGGGCCATGAAACGAAGAAGAAGGCGGGCGAGAGGGTTCACTTTGATCGAGATTCTCGTAGTCGTGGCGATTCTGGGTGTGCTCGCATCGATTGTCGCAATCAACGTGTGGACGGCTCATCAGCAGGCGATGCTCGAAACCTGCAAGTTGTCGGTCGACAAAGCGGCAGAGGGTGTGGAGCTCTTTCGCTTGCGGTTCAGGCGGTATCCGACGACGGAGGAGGGGCTTGGTATTCTCGAGCATCCGCCCACCGGCCTCCCGATTCGGATCAATCGCGAGGATCCGTGGGGACAGCATTTTCGCTACCGATTTCCGGGGCAGCTTCGCCCCGGGCGCTTCGAGCTTTGGTCGGTCGGCCCCGACTCCGCGGATGGAACCGACGACGACATTCGGGCGGAAGGATAGTCGGCCTGGGACGTTTGGTGTTAGGCTCGCGCGGTGCTCTTCGGGCTGATTCTCGCGTCTTCTGGGGAGCCCATCGATGGGTTCCCGAGTTGGGAGGAGCGCGTCGTCGAAGTCTGGGTCAATCGCGCGCGCGCGGACCCGCAGGCGGACCTCGCGGGTTGCTCGAGCTGCGGGGAGGCCGCGTGTTACTCTCCGGCGCCTCCGATGAGTCATAATCACGCGCTCGCTCGGGCCGCACGGTTTCACGCGGTGAACTTGTCGCTGAGTCGAGCGGGACTGCAGCACGACTCACCCTGCACGCTCGTCTCGAACATCGGCGAGCTCTACACTCCGGGTCCCTGCGACGGGTCTCCGAGCTGCGCGTGTGAAGGGGGCGCGACGGGTTGCAGCGCGGTGTGTACCTCCTTTTCGACGCGAGTGAGTCTGTTCGGGGCCGGTCCACGCGCCGAGAACGCGGCGGCCAGCGGGGGTGATCCGGTCTCCACCTTCTATCAGTGGCTGCACGAGGCCGACGCCGATCCGAGCTGTGGCTGGCGACCTTCGAACGGCCACCGAGCCAACATCCTGGGCGACGCGACGGCCATCGGCGTAGGTTCGAGTGGAGGATTCTTCGTCCAAGATTTCAGCTACGGCAGCCCCAGCGGGAGAATCGTGGTTGGGTCGCACTATCCAGAGTCAGGCCGAGTCGGATTCCGCGCGGCTTGGTATGACGAGAGCCCTCCTTCGAGGGCGCTCGTGGCGATCGACGGACGGTGTCTCCCGATGAGTCTCGAGCGCGGCGTGGAGCCTTCGAACGCGACCTACTTGGCCGACGAGGTCGTCGACCGATGCGTTCGGTATTATTTCGTGTTCGAAGATGCCGCCGGCGGCGTCGAGACGTACCCATCGACAGGAGCCTTCGGGGCAGGGTGCGGGTTCGATTGGGAGCTGACCAGGCCGGCGCCCGGACCGAGTTGTGGGCCTGGCGTACCCATGCCAGACGCGGGGCCCGCTGACCTGGGCGTCGTACCGGACTCGGGAAGCTCAACGGACCTCGGTATGACCGCGCCGGATGCCGGTTCGATCGACGCCCTGGTCGACGATGCCTCATCGCCGCAGGGGGACCGGGAGATTCGAGATGGGTCGAGTGACTCGAGTGTGCCGGGGGACAGCGGCCCCGACGAGTTGGAGGTCGCTGGGCGAAGAACCGAATCCACGCGCTCGGGCGTCGGAGGGGGCTGTGCGTGCTCTGTTCGGGCCCGAGTCGGGGAGAGTGCATCCCTCGCCCTCTGGGTCCTGGGCGCGCTGAGTTTGGCGAGGCGAAGGGTCACGGTGCGCGAGTCAGCGCGGATCCCTGGCCGCTCTTCAGCTCGAGCGCGCTCAGTCCAGTAGGGTCCGACGCCACAGCTCGGACCTCCAGATCCGCCGGGAAGATCACCGGGCGAGTATCGACGCCGGTCCAGCCGGGCCCGACGAACACTGCCATCGGCGAGCTTCGAGAGCCCACGAAGCCGACAGGGGCCTCGGAGCGAAGCTCGGCGATCGCGGTGGGTGGCTCCACGCAGAAGCCCAACTCACCCGCGGTCCCCGAGGAGAGCGTCGACGAGGAGCACGGAGGCTGGCCGCTCGACCCGAGCTCGAGCCAAGCAAAGCTCTCGTCTGACGAGCCATTACGCTCGTCGAAGCGGACGTGCGCCGCGAACACCGCCCGACTTGGGCAGCGGGCGAAGATCGCCTCGGAGTCGGACGGAGGGAGTCGCGCCGCATCTGCGAAGCCCAACCCGTCGAGGACCTTCGACAGGCTGAACCAGATCAAGCGAGGAGAGTCCAAGATGTCGAGGCGACCCACACGGTCGTTTCCGGCCAAGAGCGCGACGCCGTTGGAGGCGGAGACGTCGCTTGCGGGGTGGTCACTCTCCACGGTCCACGAGCGATTTCCGCGAACGACGAACACCGCGGAGCTCCCGTCGACGAAGGTCAGAGTGTCTCGGGCAAGGACCGCCCCTTTGACCTTGGTCGCGTCGTGGGCTGGAAGCGTCACGAGCAACTCTCGACCCTCCGGAGAGTCTCGAAAGAGTCGGCGCGACCCATCGAGCACGTACAGGACGCGAAGGTCTTCTGGATCGGGGGTGGCGAAGATCGAGCCGTGCTCGTAGGCTCGATCTTCGAGCAGCTCCGGAGGATCGGGCGCGCAGCGATCGTCCACCGCGTGCAGGCGACTCACCCGGCCGAGCTCGAGGACGCCTTCTGGAGTGGGTACGAAGGAAGACTCCTGGTCAACGGGAACTCCGTGGAGTAACTCAGCCGTCTGGCCAGGGGCGCCTAGCCAGACCGCGCCGCTCTCGTCGATCGAGATTCTCTTCCCGAGCGAAGGCTCCCAGCGAACCGTTTTCAGCTCGTCGAGTCCGTCGGGCACTTGTCCGGGTTCGAAGACGGCGATGAGCTTTCCGGACCGGTCGAGCTGGATCGATTCCGCGTCCGTGGTCACGATCATGGAGTCGTCGTGGCGCGCGAGGTGAGTACAGTTTTTCGCGCGTACCGAGGCGTGGGCTTGGCGGTAAGGCCCGCCTGGTCCGACCGTCGAGGTCATCACGCGAATGCCGCTCGACTCGTCTTCGCAGAGCACGATCAGAGGGTCCAAGACACCGATGTAAATCGAGGTGGGAGCGCGCTCGGTCAGACAGCGCCATCGGCCATCTCGATATTCGATGAGTTGGCCGAGGTCCGTCGTGGTCAAGGGTGTTCCATCTTCGAGCCGAGCGGCGGATTTCACGCGACCAAGTCGTCCGCAGGGCCCGAGGTCGATGGGTACGGGCTCGCAGCGGAGGTCGTCGCTGAGTGTACAGTCGAGGGGCAGCAGGGCCGGATCCGCGCGGCCCGGCTTCCGGCCGAGGAGCAAGGCGCGATCGGGCCCTAGGACGAAGCCGAATTCGAAGGGGCCCCAATCTGGGCTGACCGCGAGCTCGCGGCTCGAGATGTGTTCGCCTTCGACGCTGATGCGATGGGCGCCGGCGTTTCGCACGAGATCTCCGGTTCGGAGCTCGGAGAGTGCGACAAATCCTCCAGCGAGGCCGACCACCAGCGTGGGTTTTTTGGGGAAGGAATCGTCGAACGCATACGCGCGGCGGCCATCTCTGCCGAGGTACGCGGCGTAGTGGCTCGACAGTCCGAGCCACCCCTGCTCGCTCGAGCCGAGCGCGTGGATGGGCCAAGTTTCGAGCGAGGTGCTGAGCGGGCAAAGTCGGAGCTCGCTCGGGGTCGTGGGGGTTGGGCAGGTGCAGGTGCCGGACGCCTCGATCCAGGTTCGGTTTCGCTCGGGCTCTGGGTCGACGTCGAAGACGAGCCGTGGGCTGAGGTCGGTAAATCGGTACACTTCTGTGGTCGCAAACGCGGGCACCCGCGCGGATTCTCCAGGGCCGAGGATCAGAGGCGGGGTTTCTGGGACAAAGCCCGTGGGGCAAAGGCCCGGCTGCGTACGGCTCGTGAGCGAGCCGTACGGGGTCCCGAGTGGACCGACGAGTTGCTCGAGGGGGACCCGAAACACGAACAAGGTGTCGTCGGGCTCGATCTCGACGCTCTCGGAGGCGGCCAAGAGGGTGGACCCGTCGGCTCGGCGGACCAAGAGGGCGACGAATTCGTCTGCTTTCACGAGGATTTGGGCTGCTTGCGGGCCACATCCCGAGAGGAGCGCGAGCAGCGTGCGAGCGATGCTTCGAGAGGCGCGCACCCGGGAGTCAGGCTCGGCTTGGAGCGTGCGTGGGTCAATGAAGGAGTTCAAACATCCTGTCCTCCGTTCAGCACACCCACAATCGGCTGACAAAATGCCCGATGGCGTACCTTGCGCCTGTTAGGTGACCATGTCGGGTGATGTTGGACCCGACGAGGAACAAGGGTTGGACGCGAATCGCGGCCCTGATGGGGATCGCATTCTTCACGGCATGCTCCGAGGAGACGCCAGGGGGTCGCGGGACGCAAACGCAGCGCGACACGGGCGGCAATTCGACCGGGGAGGACCTCGGTACGACGCCTGGGGACGATGGGGGCGGCAACGACGGAGGCCTTGGTCCGGACGGAGCAGCGAATCCGGACGCGGCGACATCGCTCAATGGCGTGCCGTTTTACGGGTCCGGCGGATCGACGACGGGCGGGACTGGATGTGGGGCGATGGAGGTCTGCAACAACGGCCTCGACGACAACTGCGACACCCGCATCGACGAGAACTGCTCGTGTATTCCGGGCCCGCAGCCTTGTTACACAGGCTTCCCTGCGCAAGCCGGAGTGGGCGTATGCACGATGGGCACCCAGGTGTGCGAGCAGCACAGCGAAGATCTGATCTTGGGCCCTTGCACGAACGAGGGCCGACCGCAGGACGTCGTGTGTGGCAGCGGCCAAGACTCTCACTGCAACGGCATCATCGACGAAGGCTGCAACTGCAGCCCGGGCGAGACGCGCGCTTGTTACACCGGGCCGACCGCGACCCGCGGTGTGGGTCTCTGCCATGACGGCAGCCAGACGTGTGTAGGCGACGGTTCATCCGCGGATTGGGGTCCGTGTGAAGGCGAGCAGCTCCCCGCTGCGACGAATCCTTGCGACGGTCAGGACCACATGTGCACCGGCATGCCCGACATGGGCTGCACGTGTGTGTTGGGTGCGTCGCAGGCCTGCTACACAGGACCGGTGGCCACGCGTGGCGTGGGCCTCTGCCACGACGGCACACAGAGCTGCGTTCAAAACGGCGCGGTCACCGAGTGGGGTCCTTGCGCCGGCGAGCAGCTTCCGGCCTCGATGAACACCTGCGACGGACAAGACCATCTGTGCAACGGACAGCCGGAGAGCGGCTGCACCTGCGTGCTCGGGACCTCGCGCGCTTGTTACGACGGCCCGGCCGGCACTCAAGACGTCGGCGTGTGCAGAGCGGGAACGCAGTCCTGTGTGTCCCTCGGCGGGACGCCGACTTGGGGCGCTTGCACGGGCCAGGTGCTTCCGTCTCCCAACACGTGCGACGGCGTGAATCGCGCGTGCAACGCGGACCCGAGCCTCGGGTGCGAGTGCACGCCCAACACGACGCGGCCCTGCTACGACGGACCGGTCGGTACCGCCGGCGTGGGCCTCTGTCACGGCGGGACGCAGACGTGTGTGTCTGGGCCGGGAGGCCAAGGCTCCTCGTGGGGCACCTGTTCTGGCCAAGTCGTGCCTGCCGCGAACACGTGTGACGGTGTCGATCGGATGTGCAACGGGCGACCCGACGAAGGCTGCGCGTGTATCCTCAATCAGACTCGGCCTTGCTACGACGGTCCGGCGCCCACGCGAGGCGTCGGCATCTGCCGCGATGGCACGCAGACCTGCGTCGACGTCGCCGGCAGTCCGCAGTGGAGCACCACGTGTGTGAACCAGACGCTCCCCGCGCCCGCGGAGATTTGCGGCGGCGTACCAGACGACAACTGCAACGGCGCGACCGACGAGGGCTGTGGTCCAGTGATCACGTGCCCGGCTTCGACGTCCGTGCTGGCGGGTTACGGAGTGCAACTGACCGCGGCCGCGAGCTCCGCTGGAAGGACCATCACGGGGTGGACTTGGGAGATCACGAACGCGCCGATCGGCGGAATCGGGACGCCCAATCAGTGGGCGCCCGACCCGCCAAGCCAGGCGTCCGAGCTGTTCACGCCGTTCATCGTGGGTCCGTACACGATCCATGTGACGGCGACGGACAGCGCCGGAGCGACGGCTTCGTGTGACGTCAACGTCACCGCGCAGGGCCACGGATTGCGCGCGACGCTGACTTGGGACGGCGTTGGCGACATCGACCTGCACGTCCACAACGGCAACAACACGCCGTGGTTCTCGCTCGACGATTGTTTCTATGGGAACTGCACGGCGCAGTCAGGCTCGCTGCCGTGGGACGCGCCCGGAGTCCAAGACGACCCGAGGCTCGACTTCGACAACGTGACCGCGGACGGCCCCGAGAACACGAGCATCGACGTGGCGCAGATCGGACGTCCGTACACCATCGCAGTGCACAACTACGCGTACCGAAGCGACCTGGGTCAGAACAGCCTGCGCGTCGCGACGATCCAGATCTTCTGTGGCAACTCGGCCTCGCCGGCCGCTGTCTACACGTCGAACGTGCTGGACGGGCAGGCTTGGGGTCCCGACTGCAACACCAACCAGTTCTGGAAGGTCGCCACCGTCGTCTTCACGACCCCGGATACGTGCTCCGTCACGCCGATCAACACGTACGGGCAGTCCGCGGTCTACTGCGGCACTTTTTGAGAGAATCCGGGCTTTCGAACGACGCTGAGGCGAGACCCGTCCGAGCGGAGATCTTGTGTCGCCCCTCCGGGGCTCTACGTAATCTCGTCTGTTACCCGGGGGCTTGCTTGTCACGGACCTTCGGTCCTAAGGCCTTTCGTGACAGGCTCTCGACTAGACTAATGGACTCTTGATCTTCGCATGGGGCGTGAGCGACCTCGTCAGACTAGCTGAGAGCTCTCACGAGCACGAGCGCGCGCTACTGCGGGTAGCAAGTCACGGTGTTCGGGTCGCAGAGCTGTCCGGTGCCGCACGCGTAGCCGTTGCAGCACATCTCTCCGTTGTAGCCGCAGGCGATGCAGGACCCGTTCACGCAGCTGTTGGCTCCGATACAGGGATACGGGAACTGCGCGGGGTCGGTGCAGCAGATCTGGTTGCGTTGACCGCACGCCTGACAGGTTCCGTTGCTGCAGGCAGCGCCGCCCACGCAGACCTGACCGGGGCAGCAGATTTGGCCGACGCTGCCGCAGGCATCGCAAGTCTGGGACGCTCCGCAGAAGGTCCCTCCGAAGCAGCCTCCGCCGGCGCAGCACGGGTTGCCGGCGGTGCCGCAGCTTCGGCACGTTCCGCCCACGCAAGCGGATCCGATCCCGCACGCGTTTCCTGGGCAGCATGCTTGGTTGGCGGCGCCGCAGCCGGTGCAGGTTCCGTTCTGGCAAGTAAGCGTGGCGCCGCAGACGGGTCCGTCGCAGCAAGGCAGACCGTTGCCGCCGCAGCTCGAGCACGTGCCGCCTCCGCCGCAGCGCAGGCCTGGTCCGCAGAGATTGCCTGGGCAGCACGGGGAGCCTTGCCCGACGCCGCAGGCGACGCAGGTGCCGCCGCTGCAGCTCGCGCCGCCCGCGCACACCGTTCCGCCGCAGCACGGCTGACCCGGCGCGCCGCAGGCTCCGCAGGTGCCGGCGTTACACGTGAGGCCGCCGTTACACGCTTGCCCACCGATGCAACACGCCTCGCCGGCGTCGCCGCACGAGCGACACGTGCCGCTCACGCAGCGCTCCGCTGCGCCGCAGACGTTGCCAGCGCAACAACGTTGGCCTTCGGTGCCGCAACCGAAACATGTGTTGGTCGTCGCTTCGCAGAGCAACGTCGCGACGTCGCACGTCGCGAAGCCGCAGCAGGCCTCACCTCCGCTACCGCAGGGCTCGCACAAGCCGTTTCGGCAGGTCGCTCCGGCGAGACAAGAGTCGCCCGCGCAGCAGGGTCCGTTCGGCGCGCCGCACTCCGCGCAGAGCCCGTTGGTGCACACGTCCGAAGGTCCACATCCGGAACCCGATGCGCAGCAAGGGCCTCCGCGGGTTCCACAGCTCGTGCAGTCGCCGTCGTGACAGATCTGCCCGCCGAGGCACGGCGTCGCGCTGTTGCAGCACCGCTCGTTCGAACCACCGCAGCCAACGCAAATACCTTGATCACAAACGCTTTGGTCTGCGCACGCCTGGCCGAAGGGACAGCAGCTCTCCGTTGGGTTGCCGCAATGAAAGCCGGCGTCAGGGAGCAGCGGTCCAGCGTCGCCGACGTCTCGAGGCTCCGCGTCGGCAGCCGCTCCGTCGATCGGTGTCGCGTCCGAGGAGCTCCCGTCTACGCCCAACGCGTCGACGGTCGAAGCGTCTCCATTGGCGTCCAAGGGCTCGTTGGCGTCGCTGCTGGTACCGCCCACGTCGTCGCGCGTGGAGCCTCCCGAGTCGTCTCCGCTTCCCGAGTCGCTGCACGCGAACAAAGCGGTGAGGCCGAGTAACACGAGAGCGCGCACACGCGCATTCTCCGCGAAACGGAAGCGGAGAAGAAGCTCAGATCGTTCCGACGATCTCGAGGAACTGCAGACCCACGACCGCCCACTTCTTCGGCCGACCGTATCGTCGCGCCATACTCTCGATCGGCTCGTCGATCACGCGCCCTCGAACGGGAGACGCGTGGCGGACGATGCGCCGATCGGGCTGTTTCGGATCGCGAAGAACGATGCCTTGGTGCGTGACGAAGTCCGGAGCCGAGTTGTAGGGCGCCCGCACGACGTTCACCACGGTCCCGATGGGCACGCGTCGCGCGATGAGAGGGTCCGTGAGCGCGTCGATCGGGACGATCGGAATCTCGAACGCGCCGAACGTGAGGCTCGACTCGTCGAGCGGGAGCGTTCGGGCGACCCAGCGTTTGCGCCAGCGCTTGGGCGTGAGCTCGAGCTCGAGCTTGCTGGCGCGAAAGCCGGCGACGGTCGCGGTGACGTCGACCAACAGTCCGAGGTCGACCAAGCCGGGGACCCACTGGCTCGTCACGAGGTGACGTCTCGTTTGGAACGTCGCCTCTGCCTTCGAGTAGCGAATTCGGTCGAGCTTGGCTTTGGCCTCGTCGAGCGTTCGGGATGACGCCAACGCGAGGGATGTCTCCACGAAGGTCGTGCAGTCGAACGCGTCCAGGCGAAACCGCGGGTCGGGGTCGAGCCCCTGGCCCTCACCGAGCGGTGACGTGACGTAAGGCGCGCCGAGGAGCGGGAGGGTGGCGGCGGCGATTCGAGTCGCCGGATCGCCCTCGGTGAGGAGAGCCGCCTCGACGGCGCGGACGCGCGAGGACGCGCGGTCGGCGCTTGCGGTCGACGTCTTGGGTCCGGCTTCGGCGCGGGTCGCCAGGGTCACGAGGACGAGCAGCCCTCCAGCGACCCACGACACCAGGGGTCGGACGATCGCGTGCTCGACGCGGACAGACTTCCGTGGGAAGGCGCAGGGCGGAGACCTCGGCCGGCGTCCTTCGGGTTCGGCGCGGGGAAGCTTCGCGGTCATGACGCTCCCGCTCACTGTGCTCCTAGGGTACGCGGCTGGCATCGCCTTGGCGATGGCGGCGGAGCGCCCCCTCAAGAAGAGCGCAGATCCGATCGCGACGCGATACTTCGCCGCGACGGCCATCTTCGGCGGGGCGGTCTTGTTGCCCGTGGGCCTGGCGGAGTACGCCGTCGCGCCCGATTGGTCGCTCATGTATCTGGCCAATCCGACGCACGTCCCGATGGTGTTGGCCGCTCTGGTGATCGTCGCGCTGCTCCTCGGAGCGCCGTTGGTGGGTTTTCTCGTCGCGCATCGCCTAGCGTCCCAAAGGCTTGGCGGTTGGAGTCGCCTTCAAGTGTTCGGGGCGTTGCTCTTGACGCTGGTGACCTTGGTCGCGGGTCGCGGGCGATTGTCGCGAGTGACGCACTACGAATCGTTCCACTATCACGGGCCGTTCGTCCCGCTCCTCGGATCGAAGTTGTCGATCGCCTTGTTCGTCCTCATTCCGGTCGCCGCGGGCGCGTTCGTTTTCGTGCTCTCGGAAGTTCGGCGCCATGCCGCAGGGCGCCCCGATCCCTCGGCATGACTTGCCCCGATGGAGCCTCGGTGTTAGCGCACCGTTCCGTGCCGCTCCGCTCGTGGATTGCCGGAGCGTTGCTCCTCGGGTCGGCGTGCGGACCCATTCGGTCCCAGAGTGTGCTGATCGACGCGGCGTCCGAGCTCACCGCCGCGGAGGTCGCCGGAGGCCAGAAACACTCGCCTTACGAATACGTGGCCGCGGAGTGGTACCTGCGCAAAGCGCGCGAAGAACAATCGTACGCCGACTTCGAAGCCGCGCAGCACCTCGCCGAGAAGGCTCGGTCCTGCGCAAAGCTCGCTCGCAAAGTCGGCGAGCTCTTCACACGCGCAGAGCTGAGCGGGGCGGAGCGTCCGGTCGTCGAGAAACGCGGCTGTCGAGCAGGTGGGAGTTGGCGGGTCGACGAGAGGATCGAGGATCCGATCGTCGAGCCAACGGAAGCGCCGACTCCGAAGAAGAAATCACTCGAGCCGAAAGATCCCGAGCCAACCGATCCGGCTCCGACCAACCCACCCCCCAAGGTGGTTCCGAGACCCTCGCGCCCAGGCGAGCCCGCGGATCCAGACGAAGAGGCACCTGCCGATCCGCGGAAGAAGAAGAAGCCTGCCCCGCCTGTCGAGCCTCCCCCGCCTGAGGATCTGCCGCCGGGCGAGGAGCCGCAGGAGGGCGCCATTTGAGGTCGCTCGTCGCGCTTTGTTGGCTTTGCACGGGGTGCCTCACGGGAAGCACACTCGAGGCCGAGCTCGATTCGATGCGCACGCAGCTCGACTCCGCGCGCGCGGGCGGAGCCTACGAATGCGCGCCGGAGCCCCTCGCTCGGGCCGAGACGCAGGTCGAGTTCCTCGGCCTCGAGCTCGAACAAGGCCACGCGATGCGCGCGACCGAACACCGCGACGAAGCGCGCCTTCGCGTCGAGACCTTGCTTGCCACCATGAAGGCGATCGGCTGCAAAAAAGAACCGCCGCCGAAGCCCGCACCCGCGCCCAAACCGAGTGACCGAGACGGCGACGGCGTGATCGACGATCACGACGCGTGCCCCGACGAGCCCGGCCCGCGCGACCTCGCCGGCTGTCCCGATCGCGATGGTGACCGCATCCCCGACAAGTCCGATCGATGCCCCGACAAGCCCGAGGACTTCGACGGCAACCAAGATCAAGACGGCTGCCCAGAGACCGAAGATCGAGACGGAGACACCGTGCTCGATGACGTCGATGACTGCCCGGACGTGCCTGGGCCGCGTGACAATCAAGGCTGTCCGTTGATGGACAAGGACAAAGACGGGATCCTCGACGACGCAGACAAATGCATCGACGACCCCGAAGATCGCGACAACTTCGAAGACGCGGACGGGTGTCCAGACACCGACAACGACAAGGACGGAATCCTCGACGAGGCCGACAAGTGTCGTGACCTGCCCGAGACGATGAACGGGTTCGATGACCAAGATGGGTGTCCCGACATCAACCCCGAGCTCGTCGTCGTGAACCTCGATCTCGGAAAGATCGAGATCAAACAAAAGGTCTTCTTCGAGTTTGCCAAGGCGATCATTCGCAAGCAGAGCTTCCCGCTCCTCAACGAAGTCGCGTCCGCGATCCAGTCTCTCCCACAAGGCAAGCACGTGATCGTTGAAGGTCATACGGATTCGGTGGGCGCGGACAAGGCGAACAAGAAGCTGAGCCAAGCGCGCGCGAACTCCGTTCGCACTTACTTGATCGGCCGAGGGATCGATCCTCAGCTCCTCGACGCCAAAGGCTTCGGCGAAGAGCGACCGCTCTCGAGCAACCGGAGCGAAGCCGGTCGAGAGAAAAACCGGCGCGTCGAGTTCACGATCGTCGACTAGCGAGGTTTCACACGTGCCCGTCCGTGCCCGTGCCCGTGCCCGTGCCCGAATCGAGCTCGCGATGGAACAACGATATTCCAAGCTCGAGCCCGCCCGGGACCCGCATCGAGGGCGACGAGCTGGACAACTGGATCACTGGATGAGTCGATAACTGGATCAGCTCGACGCGCCACCGGCCCCGACTTAACATCGAGTCATGCGCCGCTTCGTGTTCACGCCCTTCGGCAGCCGGGTCCCGACTGCGGACGGCACCACAGTGATTTCGTGTGACGGACTCGTGGAGGCTGCAGATCTTCACCTCTCGCACTGGGACGGAAACCGAACGCCGCTCGAGTGGAAGCGCGACACGTCGACCGAGAGCGCGCTCGACTACGCGGAGAGCCGCCGCTCGCCGGACGGGGAATCGAAGTCATCGGCCGCGGAGCTCGTCACGAACAACCACTTCGACGCGGACGGCGCACTGAGCATCTTCGCCTTGATCGATCCGGACACCGCGCTCGCGCACCGCGCGCTGCTCGTCGCGGCAGCCGAAGCAGGAGACTTCGACGCCTGGCCTTCCAATCCGAGAGGCCTCGAGCTCGAAGCTTCGATCCGCGCGATCGCTGGGCCGTCAGAAGACGAGGATGCCTACGAGCGCGTACTGGGGAGCCTTGGATCGATCGTCACCAACCTCGAGGCGCGCGATGATTTGTGGGGCGAAGAGTGGGAGGCCCTCCATCGAGAGGAGGAGCTCGCTGCGCGAACGCTCGCGGTCTCACGGCACGGCTCGATCACGCTGTTCGAAGGAAGCTTCGAGCCCAGAGGACCGATCCTCGACAAACGAGCGAGTCGCGACTCCACGCGATGGCTCACCGCGATCGATCGCGGCCACGGACGCTTCGACTACCGGTACGAGCGGCCGAGGTGGGCTTGGGCAGACACGGTCGATCGACCGAAGGTTGGGGCGCCGGTGCGAGGCCCCATCGTCGACGCACTCGGCAAGTCATTCTCCGCCAAAGCGGCGAGCGGAATGACAGCGATCCTCGGCACGATGGAACCCGTGAGCTTGAGCCCGAGGGAGCTCGTGAGTCGGTTGCTCGAAGCCGACGCTGGAGCGAGGTAGCGCGCCCGAGTCTCGAGTTTCGGGCCCCGAAGCTCATTCGTTCGTCCAACGCTCACGGCGAGTCCACCACGGCGACCAAGTGCCCAAACTGTTTTGAAACCAACGCGCCTCCCTGGCCTCCGACGGCGGACAGCGTCGCTGGGCCGAGGGGTCGAACCATCGAGGTCGGCGGTCGCCCGATCGACCCGGCCGAGAAGAATACGGTCGGCGCTCCGCGCGGACCGGTGATCGCCACGGGAGCTTCGGTGCGAGCCGCCGCCGCGTTGGCCACGAGATCCGACGGAGTCAGTCGGAGGCCGAGCCCCTGCGCGGATACCTCGACCGCCTCCGGCCTTTGAAGACCCGCCCGGCTCAGAAGCGCAAAGTCGGGACACGGCGCATGAGCCGCCGAGAACCCGGCCACACCGGGCGTATCGGAGGTCCACCCGAGCTCCACGACCGGAATCTCTCCGTCACGCGGAACGAGAATACGACCCACCACGCCCTCCCCCCCTGTCCAAACCACGCCCTCGGCGGCCGCGAGCGAGGTGAGTTTGAGCTCCCTCTGTGCGGCCGATCCAGGGAACAGCTCCGGCCCCACGGCGATAGGGTGTACCGGGTGTATCGGGGGTGTCGCGAACTCATCGAGCCAACTCAGCGACCCGGACTCATCGAGCAGCACCCAGCCCTCCCCGAGCTGCGCGCCGGCGATCGGAGTCCTTTCTACCGGTGTGTGTGCGGCGATCGGCTGGCCGCTCGCAAGGTCCCAAGTCTCGGTCACGAGGTGGCCATCTCGTGAAATCACCAAGAGAGCTCGTGAGTAGCCTCCTATCGCCAACTTCACCTCTCCCGAGGGCACGTCGCCAAAGGGGCTCGACGGAGCGTCGCAACCGTTCAGGGTCACCCGAAGAGGAGCCGACCGGGCCCTGAACGCCACGAAATCCTCGTCCGGACGCCGGGCGAGCCCTGCGAGGTGGTCCAGAGGCGTCTCGGCGCCGTGAATCCGCTCGGTTGCCTCGCCCTGACCGCGAACGACCGCGCCATCGACGCCTTCGAGGACGATGTGTCCATTCGAAGTCACCGCGCGAACGATGGGGCGAGCGAGCTCCGAGTACGGCCGACCCTCCACGTCCCCCAGAGACTCGTGCTGCGCCACGAACACCCCGTCTTCGTCGAGCTCGAAATACCGCGGTGGCGTCCGGGTTGGTGAGTCCACCGAAGTCACCACGAAGAAACGACCGAGCGCGGGGTCTGCCCAAACCTGGCAGCTCGATGCCGAAGGTCCGAACGAGGTCACGACCCACTCGGGCCGCTCGAGCACTCGCGAGTCGGCCGAGGTTCGAATCGCGGCCACGGAGGCCGTCAACGCGACGCTCCGCCGCTCCCCACCAACGACCGCGATGCCGCACGCGACCAAGGTCGGGCCGAGCCGCGTCAAGTCTCTGAGTTGCTCCAACTGGGCCGAGCCATCGGGAGTCGGGAGCTCGAGGAGAGTCGGGTCGCAAATCCACGCCCCATCACTCGACTCCCGAAAATAGGTCTGGCCGTCGTCCCCAACCGCCATCGCTCCGCCGTCTTCGAAGTGCAACCCAGACCCGATCTCCGACTGGATCCCTGGGTGACAAGAAATGACCGATTGCTCCACACAACGCAGCGTGTCGTCACGCAACTGACACGCCGCGATGCCGGGAATCTCGCGACCGCCAAAAGTCTGAACGGATCCGAAGAGGGACCAACCCAGTCCGTTCGGCTCGAGCGCGCGGGGTTTGAAGAGTCCGAGGTCCAGCTCGACGGGTCGCAGCTCGAGCTGGCCGGACGAGACCGACACGAACGTGGCCTCGAATTGCGCCGCGCCGACGACCGTGTCCACTTTGTGGACCACCAGAAATTGCCCGTCACCGAAGGCCGTCGATGCGGCCGGAGTCCCGATGCGACCGCCAAGGTACCAGGCCGAGTCACCCGTTGCAGGAACGACCTTCGCGAACCCCGGCGCAAACCCAGCGAACGAGCCGTCCGGCCCGAGCGCGAGGTCCCGAAACGGAAACGAAGGAACCTCCGGAGCCACTGGGCAAATCGTCAGCCTCGCCGGAGCGCTGCGCGCGGGTCCGAGCTCACACGCACAGGATCCCGGCCAGGCAATCCTCAGCCGCGAGCGAACAGCGGCCACGAGCGCTGGGTCCTGAAGCGTCACGAGCTCGTCACTGGCCACCTCCATGACGTCTCCGACGATGAATTCAGGGACCGGGCACAGGTCCCCCGAGTAAATTCTCGCCGGACGGCTCGCCCCGAGACCGAGGCACCGACCGCAACCCGCGCTCGCCGTGAACTCGTCCGTCCACCCGACTCGAGCCTGAGAGAGTGTCACCAACTCCAGCGGCCGCCCCGCTGAGTCGATCAGATCGTCCTGCGGAATAGCCCAATGAATCAGACGGTCCCCTGCCTCTGCCGCGATCGCCGCAGGAGCTCCTCCGATTTCGAGAGTCCCTGACTCGATGGCTCCGTCGGCGGAGACTCGAATCACCACGTCGAGCGCGGCCTCGGTCCGAAGGGTCGGCGCATCGCACGCGGTGGCCACCAAGAACCATCCAAACGGGTGCACGACCGACTTGCAGCGATTCAGCTCAACCTCCGCATGGACCACGGAGAGCACAGAGAAGGAACACGGAGGGCACAAAGGCTGAGTTCCGCAAGGAGGCCGCCGGTCCTGGACTTCATCGTGTTTGTCGCCGCAGCGAGCCGTTCTCGTAAGGCTCGGCGCAGGACAGCTCGCCCCCGCGAGACATACTCAGTCCCCCTCCACGCAAGTCCTCCCTCTGCGAGGCTGATGAGGAACTCAGTCCACGCGTCCGCAGGGCGCCACTCGTACCCTGCCGACATCATTCGCGGATTGTACGCGGTCTAGCTCGACGAAACCAGGTCCGGAGCCGTGGGGCGGATCAGCTCTTTGGCTCGAGGTCCTTTCGGATCTTCTCGATGACCTCCGCGAAGCTCGTGCTCACCACGACCTCCGAAAGCTCTCGCGTGTATCGCGCGACCAAATCGGTCCGGTTGCGCCGCGCCGCGTCCTCACGGGCCTTGTGCAAGATGATGAACGCTCGCTCCGCATTCACGAAGTATTCGACCGCCGCGAGCACCGCGCGCGCCGCGGAGGCGATCACCGAGCGAGAGGAATCGGAGAATCGAAAGAGCTTGTGCTCGGAGTTTCGGACCTCGACGGTGACTTCTCCGACCGCGTCCGAGCCCGCCTGGCCGGACTTGGTGGTGTCGATGTCCGCGTTGACGGAGAAATTCGCCAGCTCGATGGACTCGAGCGACTTGTACTCCTGAGCGAACCGCTGGAGCAGACCATGGACGAGCGCGTCGATGAAACCAACGCCCTCACCGTCGACGACGATGCTGCGCTTGTTTCCGGTCGTGACCGTCTCGAGGTGAACTTTGGCTCGCTCGGCTGCGAGGTCTTCCTCGATGGTGAGCTTCTCGATCGAGAGCTCGAGGTAATCATCCCCGAGGACGCGACGGATCAGCTCGAGGTTTTCTTGGGGGCGACGAGTCATGCTCCTTCGAGGACACGGCTCGCCGATCGAAAAGTCAAGACAGCGGGAAAGCGCGGGCGCTCACGGCCCGAAAACACAAAGGCCCCGCGCCCTTTCGAGCACGGGGCCTCTGTGGGACGAAGTCACCCAGAAGGCGACTTCATCGCATACTCATCGAACTAGTAGTCCATGTCACCCATGCCGCCCATGCCGCCGCCGCCCGGCCCGCCATGCGCGTGCTTCTCTTCCTTCTTCGGCCGCTCCGCGATGAGCGCCTCGGTGGTGAGCAACAGGCCCGCGACCGAGGCCGCGTTCTCGAGCGCCGTGCGCACGACCTTGGTCGGGTCGATCACGCCGCTGGTGTAGAGGTCCTCGTAAACCTCGGTGGCCGCGTTGAATCCGAACGCGTCCACGCCCTCGAGCACCTTGTTCAGCACGACCGAGCCCTCGTGACCGGCGTTGTCCGCGATCATGCGAAGGGGCTCCTCGACCGACCGACGAAGGAGCTTCACGCCCCACATCTGCTCGTCCGAGAGCTTCATCTCGTCGAGCACCTTGCGCGCGCGAAGGAGCGCCACGCCGCCGCCAGGAACGATGCCTTCCTCGCGCGCCGCACGGGTCGCATGCATCGCGTCCTCGACGCGAGCCTTCTTCTCCTTCATCTCGATCTCGGTCGCCGCGCCCACGTTGATCACCGCGACGCCGCCCACGAGCTTCGCGAGCCGCTCCTGGAGCTTCTCGCGGTCGTAGTCGGAGGTCGTGTCGTCGATCTGCTGCTTGATCTGCTTGATCCGCGCGTCGATCTTGTCCTTGCGCCCGTTGCCGTCGACGACGACCGTGTTGTCCTTGTCGACCGTGATCCGCTTGGCCTGGCCGAGGTCCTTGAGCGACACGTTCTCGAGCTTGATGCCGAGGTCCTCGCTGACGACCTGTCCGCCGGTGAGGATCGCGATGTCCTCGAGCATGGCCTTTCGGCGATCACCAAAGCCAGGAGCCTTGACCGCGCAAACGTTCAGCGTGCCGCGCAGCTTGTTCACCACGAGCGTCGCGAGCGCCTCGCCCTCGATGTCCTCCGCCACGATGAGCAGCGGACGACCCGACTTCGCGATCTGCTCGAGCAGCGGAAGCATGTCCTTCATCGAGCTGATCTTCTTCTCGTTGAGGAGGATGAACGGGTCCTCCATCACGGCTTCCATCCGCTCCGCGTTCGTCACGAAGTAGGGCGAAACGTAGCCGCGGTCGAACTGCATGCCTTCGACGAAGTCGAGCGTCGTCTCGAGGCTCTTGGCCTCCTCGACCGTGATCACGCCGTCCTTGCCGACCTTCTCCATCGCGTTCGCGATGATCTCGCCGATCGTCGCGTCGCCGTTGGCCGAGATCGTGCCGACCGAAGCGATGTCCTTCTTGGTCTTGCAGTCGCGTGCCTGCTTGTGGAGCGCCTCGACGAGCTTCTCGACGCCCTTGTCGATGCCGCGCTTGATCTCCATCGGGTTGTGGCCCGCGGCTACGAGCTTGACGCCCTCGTTGTAGAGCGCCTGCGCGAGAACGGTCGCCGTGGTGGTGCCGTCGCCGGCCTTGTCGGAGGTCTTGCTGGCAACCTCCTTCACCATCTGCGCACCCATGTTCTCGAACTTGTTCTCGAGCTCGATCTCCTTGGCGACCGTGACGCCGTCCTTGGTCACGAGCGGAGCGCCGAAGGACTTCTCGATCACGACGTTGCGGCCCTTGGGTCCAAGGGTCACCTTCACCGCGTTCGCGAGGATGTTCACGCCGCGGCCGATCTCGCTGCGGGCGTTGGTGTCAAAATGAATCTCTTTCGCTGCCATGGTTCTCTCTCCTACTCGCTTCGATCAGCCCGTGATGACGCCGAGGACTTCGTCCTCGCGCAGGATGACGTGCTCTTCACCCTCGATCTTGATCTCGGTGCCGCTGTACTTCCCGAAGAGGATGCGGTCGCCAACCTTGACCTCGAGCGCCCGGACCTTGCCGTCCTCGAGAACCTTGCCGTTGCCGGCCGAAATCACGGTCCCCTCGATCGGCTTCTCCTTGGCGTTGTCGGGAATGATGATTCCCCCGCGCGTCTTCTCTTCGGCCTGAATGCGCTTCACCAAAAGGCGGTCATAAAGCGGACGGAAGTTCTTCATCGGTCTCTCCTCAGCTCGGTGGTGGTGGGTATACGCCCCACCAACCGACCGAAATCATTTCGGTTTTGTCTCTCTCTTAGCCACCCGGTGGGGGTGGCTGCCAAAACCGCAGCGTGTTTAGGCCCGGGTTCCGGGACCGTCAAGCTGAAAAATGAAACAACCTCGCCGATCGGCCACCCGACCGAGAAGACACCCGACCACACGCTGTCCCGTTTCTGCTCGTTCCCTTCCCGAGCCCCTTCCCCTTCGCCTCGCCGCTACCGATGCCCGAGGGCAAGCCGGGGCACGTCGGCCTCGACGAACACCGTCAACAGCTCCCGGTCCACTTTGCTGCGCTTGGCCTCGTCGTCGAGGATCGAGATCGCTCGCTCCCGAGTCAGCGCCGACTTGTACGGCCGGTCGGACGCGGTCAACGCATCGTAGATGTCCGAGATCGTCATGATCCGCGTCTGCACCGGGAGCTCCATGGCAGGCGCTCCAAGCGGATAACCAGACCCGTCGATCTTCTCGTGGTGCCCGTAAGCAATCGTCGGGACGCGAGCCAAATCCCGCGTCCACGGAATCTGCCGCAGGAAGTTGTACGTGTGCGTCACATGGCTCTCGATCTCCTTGCGCTCGGCCTCGTTCAAGCTCCCGCGACCAATCGAAAGATTCTTCACCTCATGCTCGTTCAAGAGCGCCCTGCGCTGGCCCCTCGCATCCACGAAGGTTCGTCGGGAGATCTCCGCGAGCCGATCGAAACCTCCCGCCTCGAGCACCGTAGGACGATTGCACTTCTTGATGAACGCCAAGATCTCGTCGAGCTCGGACACGCGCGCCCGATACCGGATCGCCAGCTGTTCGAGCCCCGCGCGATCTCCGCGATCGAGGAGCGAGACTCTCTCTCGCAGCATCTCGACCTCGGCCTCGTACAACGCCTGCTCGAAGCGCTGCTCCAGCATCGAGAGCTCGTGGGGATACAGCTTGTCCGCCTTCACCAACACGTGCTCCCGCACGCCCACCTTGCCGAAGTCGTGCAACAGCGCCGCGTACCGAAGCTCGCGCACGTCGTCTTTGCCGAAGCTGCACGACGAAAACTTCAACCCCGATCGCGGCAGCACATCGAGCAGCGTCACGCACAACGTCGCGACGCGCTCGGAGTGGCCCGAGGTCGTCGGATCGCGAGCTTCGATCGCAGTCACCGAGGCCTTGACGAAGCCTTCGAACAGTCGCTCGATCTCTTCGTACAAGCTCGCGTTCTCGATGGCCGCCGCAGCATTGGCGCACAACGCCATCAGAAGCTCTTCGTCGTCCGCGCCGAATGGACCGCCGGCGTGGTTCAACGCCTGGACCACGCCGACCACGCCCTTGGTGCCAATCATGGGAACACAAAGGATCGTCTTCGTGTGATACCCCGTCTGAACGTCCGTGCTCCGACTGAAACGCGCGTCCTCGTACGCGTCGGCGATGTTCAGGATCTCGCCGGTCTCCGCGACATGCCCCGCGATGCCGACACCGATCTGCAATCGAATGATCTCCTGCGCCATCCCATGAGCGATCTTCGACCAGAGCTCCCCGCGCTCGCGGTCGAGCAGAAACAACGTGCAGCGCTCTGCATCCACCGTTCGCACGGATTCGCGCATGATCAGATTCAGCAGCCGGTCGAGGTCGCGCTCGGCCGTCATCGCTTTGGCGACCTCGAGGAGGGCGGTGAGCTTCTGGTTGCGCCGAACGACCGACGCGTAGTCCATCGGCGCGTTGCTCGGGCGGCGTGGAAGGGGCGACGACTCCATGGCGCCCAAATCCTCCGCGAAGAGCCTCACGTCAGCAAGCCAACTCACTCGTGTCGAACAGGCCAATGCGAACGACCGCGATGGACCCTGCCCGTGAGGCCGGAAATCGGTCGGGCCCTCATCTTTTCGATGTCTTTCGCGAGCTCGGCGCTGGTCGCTCCTCGACTGCCACGCCAACCGCACGAATTCGTTGAGCCCAAGGCACCACGAGCTTGATCCGAGCTTCCATCTCGCCGATGGCTCGGCTCGCGGATGGACTCCACCGAACTTCCTTCGCGGCGTCTCCGCCGACCCCCCTCGACCCGACTTTGGAGCCTCCCGCTACTTCTAGGCCTTTGTGTGGCTGCTCGACCCGCAGGGCCGAACACGCCGCCCGAAATTCAGAGTGTGTCGCGCCTCTTCGCCCTCGAGACCAAGCCTGCAGTGATCCGATTTCGCGCTCGCGACAAGGATCGAAACGAAGTCCGCACCTTCGCCGTCGAAAAGCCTGCCGGAGCTCGCTGGGACGAAGCTGCGCAAACGCTCCGCTTCACGCCCGACTTCACCCAAGGCGGTCGCTCGCACCGCCTCACTCTGACCGCGACGGACGGCCACGCGAGAACGACCGAGACCTTCCTCATCGAAGTAGCGGACACCGTCATCACCGCGCCCCCAGCGCTGATCGATCGCGTCACCGAAACAGACCACGATCGGCTCACCCTGCGCCAGGACGGCGACGGCTTTCTCGAGGAACCCGGTCGCTCCTTCGAGGCTCGCTTGGTCGTGCCGCACGCGGCGTCCCCCGAAGCTCCACGCCCTCTCCGCGTCTTCCTCCACGGGATCGGCGGCGCGCCCTACTCAGGCGGCGAGGGCGATGAGTTTCGCCTCTATCCCCACGACCCCGACGCGACTTACTGGGTTGGACACCAGAGCCCTCCCAACTCACCAAGCGGCCGCCTGGTGCCATTCACCGAGCGCAGAATCATCGCACTCATCGACTGGGTCCTGCGAAATTTCGCGGGCGCCGATGAGAAGCGAGTGTACTTGGTCGGCACTTCGATGGGCGGGACCGGCGCCCTGACGATCGGCTTGACGTACGCGCGCCACGTCGCCTTCGTGGACGCCGAGCTCGCCCAGACCGTCCCGAGAAATCACCGGCCGTTTCGCCTGCGTCAGCTCGAGGCGCTCTGGGGCCCCAAAGGGACGCTCGACGACGCCGGGATCGACGCGTGGGACGGCCGCGACTTGTCGAGGATCATCGCGTCCGATCCGCTCGCGCGGGAGCAACTGATCCACGCCAGATTTGGCAAAGACGACCCCACGATTCACTTCGGCGCGATGGTCTACGAGAGCCCGCTGACTCACCTCTCGTTTCGAGATGTTCTGGCAACCCATCGGATGGGCCACCGTCTTGTCTGGGACGAAGGAGCGCACGGGCCCAAGGACCCGGTGCTCGGCGCGGACTGGTGGGACCCGTACGATCCGATTCACGACGCGACCAGCTCCGTGGCGCTCGATCGGGCGTTCTTGGCTTTCACCCGCTCGAGCCTCGACGACGACCCCGGCCGCGGCGGAAACGGGACCATCCCTTTCAGCCCAGCTACCGGCTTCGCAGGTCGCCCAGAGGTCGCGCGCGATACCGGATGGGACGGCGACGTCGCGGGCCAGGTCGGGGCTCATTTGCGCGGCCGCGTGATGGTCGACGACATCGATCGCTTCGAAGCCAGGATCTGGATCGAGCCCGAGCGAGTGCGACCGCCGCTCGCCCCCAAGACCGTCGCATGTGTCGACGTGACGCCCCGGCGAGTCCAACGCTTCCAACTCAGACCGCTCGAGAGCGTCCGGCTCCAAACCGACGGTACGGGGCTCCAAACCGACGGTACGGCTCTTCGCCTTCGAGCAGATCGCGAAGGCCTCGTCACCCTCCCCCGAGTGTGGGTTCAGGAAACAGGCGTCACCATCACTCTCACCCGCGAGCCACGTGACCCGAAAGTCAGAGCGACTGGCCGTGATGTCCGCTCGGATGTTTCCAACGCGGACTAAACCACGGCGCCGAGGCTGGTACGCGCTTTGAACTTGTCGTCGTCATGTCGCTTCGCACCCTTCCGCTCCCTTCCCTCGGACTCTTCGCTCTCGCCGCCTGTGGCAGCGACGAGCTGATCTACAGCCGCGCAGACGACGCCTCCGGGGCCCCGGCCCGAGAAGCTCCGGCCGATGCGATGGCGAGCCCGGCCGACGACCCGGCCACCACGACCAACCAGGGCGGAGGCAACCCGGAGCTCACCGCGGGCGTATGGGACGACAACCGGAACTTCGATGAGTTCACGCGATACCTCGCCGAACTCGCCCAGCTCGACGGCGCGCCGAGACTCAGCCTCGAAGAACGAACCTCCGCACGCTCCCGCCACGAAAACTCCCCCAAGACCGCTCTCGACGTCGCCTTGGTGATCGACACGACCGGCAGCATGGGTGACGAGCTCGCTTACCTCACGGGGGAGCTCGGTACGATCTCGCGCCGAATTCACGACACCTTCCCCGATGCCACCCAACGTTACGCACTCGTCGTTTACAAGGACGTGGGAGATGAGTACGTCACCCGGTCTTTCGACTTCGTCAACGACGTCGACGCCCTGACCGATACCCTCGAAGCCCAGTCCGCCAGCGGAGGCGGCGACTATCCCGAAGCCCCCGAGCAGGCCCTCGCGGCCGTGAACCAACTAAGCTTCCGACGGGGTGACGTCGCCCGTATCGCGTTCTGGATCGCCGACGCTCCGCACCATTTGGAACGAGCCGATCAACTGACGGAGGCCATCCGGAACGCGAACGACGGCGACGTCCACCTGTATCCCATCGCAGCGAGCGGCACCGACGACCTCACCGAGCTTTCGATGAGATCCGCCGCGCAGCTCACCGGAGGCCGTTATCTCTTCCTCACCGACGACTCTGGCATCGGCAACGACCACAAGGAACCAAGAATTCCCTGTTATTTCGTGACTACACTCTCCAACGCGATGGTGCGAATGACGCAGATCGAGCTCTCCGGAGTATACGCGGAGCCCCCCGCCGGAGAAGTCATTCGCACCGGAGGAGACCCACAGGACGGCCGCTGCGCGTCGGAGGCCGGTCAGACCTTCTGGGTATTCTGATTCTGAAGCGCTCGAACGCCATTGACGGTCCCGTTCTGGCCTGTTAGAGCTGGCCGGTGGCGAAGCTCTCACGCGGAACTCACGAGGATCTGAGTCGCGAGGCCGAGGTCACCGGCGGGTCCAACCGGTCTTTCGGGATCGTTTTTTTCGTGTTCCTTTCGCTCGTTGGGGGCGTTCCGATGCTGTCGGGCAAGGAGCCTCGCGTGTGGGCCCTGATTCTGGGCGTGGTCTTTCTGCTCTTCGCGATCGCGATCCCCAACGCGCTGGCCCCTTTGAACCGCTTGTGGACGCGATTCGGCGCGCTGCTCCAGATGATCGTCAGCCCCATCATCTTGGGCGTGCTCTTTTTTTTGGTCATCACGCCCATGGGTATACTCATTCGGGCCCTCGGGCATGACTTGCTGCGTCTCGAGTGGGACAAGAACGCCAAGAGTTACTGGATCGAGCGGCGGCCGCCGGGGCCGCCCCCGGAGACGATGACACGCCAGTTCTAGGAAGCATCAGGACCCTGGGAGCGCAGGCATCTTGTCTGCGCGTAAGTTTCGCGGAACCTAGAAGGCCTCGCGCTCGATTCAGGTACTCATGAGTTGACCGATTCTCCGTGTCCTCGGTGTCCTCTCGGCGCGACCTTCGTCGACATCGTCACGCGAGCGGGCGGGCAGTTCGAGTTCCTCACCGACGCGGCCGAGGGCGCGGCCGAGGGCGCGGCCGACTGCGGTGCCTTCCAGTTGGTTGGTCAGACTGCCGAGGTCACTGTCGCGCTGGTCGACCGGCCCTGAGCACAGGTCCTAGAAGACCGTGACCCGTACCGCGGACTCTTCCTTCTACTGGAGCAACTGACGGGCCAAGACGACGCGCTGAATTTCGCTCGTGCCTTCGTAAATCATCGTCACACGGACGTCGCGGAGGTGTCGCTCCACTGGAAACTCACCGATGTACCCATACCCACCGTGAATTTGAACGGCGTCGAGCGCGGCGCGATTGGCCGCCTCGGTCGCGTACACCTTCGCCATCGAAGCTTCTTTGGTGAACGGGACGCCTGCGTCCTTCATACTCGCGGCTCGCAACACCAACAGCCGCGCAGCGTCGAAGCTCGTGGCCATGTCCGCGAGCTTCCACTGGACGCCCTGAAAGTCGGCGATGGGTCGTCCAAACTGTTTTCGGTCCAGCGCGTACGCTCGCGACGCCTCGAGGCACGCGAGGTGAATACCGTTGGCCTGAGCCCCGATCCCAATCCGGCCGCCGTCGAGCGCCCGCATCGCGATCTTGAATCCAATCCCCTCTTCACCGAGCCTATTCTCCTCGGGGATCTCTGCCTCGTCGAAGGCTAGACTCACCGTCGACGATCCACGCAAACCCATCTTGTCTTCGTGCTTGCCGACCGCGAACCCTTTGGTGCCAGGTTCGACGATGAACGCGGAGATCCCGCGAGCTCCCGGCCCACCCGTTCGGGCCATGACGAGCACGACCCCGGCCCGATCTCCCGAGGTGATCCAACTCTTGGTTCCGGTCAGGAGATACCGATCACCGCGCTTCTCTGCGCGTGTCGAAAGGCTCGCCGCGTCGGAGCCAGATCCGGGCTCGGACAGCGCAAACGAACCGGCGACGGCCTCCCCGCTAGCGAGCTTGGGCAAGAATCTGTGGCGTTGGTCGTCGTTTCCGAAGTGGTGAATGGCATCTGCGACCATGTTGGTTACGGCCATCGTCACCGCGCTCGAAGCGCACGCGCGTGACACTTCTGCGAGTGAGAGCGCATAAGAAACCGCCCCGACCCCTGCGCCCCCGTAACTCTCCGGCACCAGCATGGCCAAGAAGCCACCCTGCGCCAGCGCCTTCATGGGCTCGAGCGGAAAGAGCTCCTTTCGATCCCGTTCGGCCGCCCCTGGCCGAATGTGGGCCTCCGCCAGCTTGCGTGCGGCATCGCGAATCAGCCGCTCTTCTTCAGTCAGCTCGAGCTCCATGACCTCGCCTCTTACAGCCCCAGCCCAGAGGTGGCGCCGCTCTTGAGCACGTTGGCGGCCACGACGATCCGCTGAATCTCGGAGGTGCCTTCGTAAATCTCGGTGATCTTGGCGTCCCGGAAATGGCGCTCCGCTGGGTACTCGGTCACGTACCCATACCCACCAAAGATCTGAACGGCTTGAGTGGCCACTCGGTTGGCCACTTCGGAGGCAAAGAGCTTGGCCTGCGCCGACTCTCGCGTGTTCCGCATACCCTTACCCTTCATGTAGGCGGCGCGCCAGGTCAACAAGCGCGCCGCGTCGATCTCCGTCGCCATGTCGGCCAGCTTGAATTGAATGGCCTGGTGCTCCGAAATCACCTTCCCGAAGGACTTGCGCTCCAAAGACCAATCGCGCGCCGCCTCGAACGCCGCTCGGGCGATTCCGAGCGCCTGGGCCGCGATCCCAATTCGTCCACCATCCAATGTCGCCATCGCGACTTTGAACCCGCTGCCCTCCGGGCCGAGTCGATCTTCGTCGGGAACCTCACACTCGTCGAACGTGATCGTGCAGCTCGGAGACCCACGAATGCCGAGCTTGTGGTCCTTGGCGTTGATGACGTAACCCTTCGCCTCGCGAGGCACGATGAAGGCCGTCGTCGAGGCCGAGCCGGCGCCCGGGTTCGTCGTCGCAAACACCACGATCGCGTCGGCCACCGGCCCGTTGGTGATGAAGTTCTTCTGCCCTCGGAGGATCCAGCGATCACCCTTCTTCTCTGCGCGGGTCGACATGTTCTGTGCGTCCGAGCCGCTCATGGGTTCGGTCAAGCCGAAGCACCCGAGCTTCTGGCCGGTCGCGAACGTCCGCAGCCAACGCTCCTTCTGAGCGTCCGCGCCGTATTTCATCACTGGATCGCAGTAGAGAGAGTTGTTCACACTCATGATCACGCCGGTGCTGGCGCAGCCCCAGGAGACATTTTCCATAGCCACCGCGTAACTCACTGGGTCGAGACCCGAGCCACCCCACTCCTCAGGGACCATCATCCCGAGCAGGCCAAGCTCCGCCATTCGAGCCACGAGCTCGGCCGGATATCTCGCTTCTTTGTCGATACCGTCGGCCTTAGGGCGAACCTCCTTGGCCGCGAACTCCTGAGTCATGTCGCGGATCTGTTCTTGAATGTCGTTCAACTTCGTATCCACGACTCACTCTCCTGCCCACGAGGGCTTCGTCTTGGCAAGGAACGCGCGCATGCCTTCCTTCTGATCTTTGGTCGTAAAGCAGAGTCCGAAGATCTCTTGCTCGTAGGCGTTGGCCGCCGCGAGGTCGATCTCCGCGCCATGATGCACCGAGCGTTTGGCGAGACCCACCGCGATCGGCGCGTTCGCTGCGATCTTGTCGCAGAGCTCGTCGACTCGCGCCCGCAACGCTTCAGGGGCGACCACTTCGTTCACCAACCCGAAGCGCAACGCGTCCTCCGCGCCGAGGATCTCGCCGGTGGCGAGGAGCTGAAGCGCGCGCGCGCGGCCCACGCGTCGCACGAGCCGCGTGGTGCCACCGAAACCCGGCGTGACCCCGAGGCCCACTTCGGGCTGCCCGAGCTTGGCCTTGGACGAGGCGATCGCAAAGTCACAGGCCAAGGCGAGCTCGAGGCCGCCGCCCAACGCAAAGCCGTTGATCTCGGCGATCGTGATCGCAGGCAGCGCTTCGAGCTTGGCCAAGGTGTCATGGCCCAGTCGGGAGAATCGAGCCGCCCCGCGCGCGTCGAGGTCGACCATCTCCGAGATGTCCCCGCCCGCCACGAAAGCGCGCCCAGCTCCCGTCAGCACCAACACGCGGCTGTTCGGGCCAAGCTCGCCGATCGCGACTCCGAGCTCCGCGAGCACCTTGGAGCTCAAAGCGTTGAGCGCCTTTTCTCGATCGATCACCAGGCGGGTGACACCCCCGAGAGCTTCGACCCGTATGTGTTCGAACGCCGTCATGGACGCGCAAGCTAGCTGGAAGGCGCCGAGGACAGAAGAGCGAACTTGTCGCGGTGTCTCGATCTACTTGCGACCCCGGAACCCGCGAAGGCAACCGGTGGGTCGGAAGTAAACGCCGGATGGCTCGCCTAACATCTGTGCTCGAGCGCGAGTACGCTGAGACGGTGAGTCGTCGAGTTGACGTGGCTCGGCGAGGCGAGTACCCCGAGCTTGTGAGCGCTCCGAGCTTGCGGTGCGGGTCTACGCATCGGCTCTCCGGGGCTACCCCGGGGAATTCTTGAGACTAGGCAACTCAGCGCGCGAGCTTCGCTGCATCCCTAATGCAGGACTGCTCGCGCCTCGACGAGATCACGTCGGGGCGCTCACTCTCCCTTCGACTCCGTGACCCTCGACGACGTCGTACGGGCGTTCGCCGGGGCCTTGCTCGCAGGAGAGTGGACCGAATCTACCGTTCGCGAGCGAGCGGTGGAGGCGCTTGGCGCCAAGCCGAGGTGGCTCTGGCCGCTCGTGCGTCGGGTCGTTCGGCTCGGGTCACCTCCGAGGCGAAGGCAGGTCGAGCTTGCGATTCGGGCGAGCAGCGCATTCGTCGGGGCTTGGAAGCGTGGTCTCGTTCAGCCGACGCGAGCTTTGGAGGTGCGCGCCGTACTCAGCTCTCCCCGGATGGGCCCGGTTCGCTGGGCGGTTCCGAGTCTGGGCACCGAAGGCGAGCTCGCGCGCTGGCTCGGACTCGGCGTGAGTGATCTGTTCTGGCTAGCGGACCCTCTCGCCGGCGAGAGACGGGCTCGTGTCGAACGGATTCGAAACTATGTCTACACGTGGGTTCCGAAGCGGAGCGGCGGTGTGAGACTCATCGAAAGTCCGAAGCCGCTCCTCAAGACGCTCCAGCGAAGGATTCTGCGGGAGATTATCTCCCTCGTGCCAGTTTCCGACTCGGCGCATGGTTTCGTGCTCGGCCGCTCGACACTCACCCACGCGAGCTCACACATCTCGCAGCGCGTCGTGCTTCGCTTGGACCTCCGGGACTTCTTCTCGACCGTGTCCGCCTGGCGGGTCGCGGCGGTGTTTCGCACGGCCGGATATCCCGAAAATGTCGCACGTTTACTCGCCGGCCTCTGTACGAACTCCGCCCCCGAAGCCGTGTTGCAGCTGGCGGGTCCCTCGTTGAGCCGATTTCAGAAGCAGCGACTCAGGTCGGCGCACGTTCCACAGGGTGCTCCGACCTCGCCGGCGGTGGCGAACTTGTGCGCCTATCGACTGGACCGAAGACTCGCGGGTCTGGCTCGAGTCTCGGGGACCATCTACACCAGGTACGCCGATGACTTGGTCTTCTCGGGTGACTTCACCCGGTCAAAAGACTTCGATCGGCCTCGTCCCTCGATTGATCGATTCGTAGCGCGGGCGCACGCGATCGTACTCGAAGAGGGCTTCACGCCTCATTTCGAGAAGACGCGAGTGATGGGCTGCGGCCGCCGTCAGGAAGTCACGGGAATCGTCGTCAACCGGCAGCCCAACGTCAGCAGGGCGGACCTCGAAGTGTTCGAAGCCACGCTTTACAACTGCAGGCGGTCCGGGCCGTCGACGCAGAACCGAACGGGGCATCCGGATTTTCGTGCGCAGCTTGCCGGGAGGTTGGGATACGTCGAGATGGTGCTCGGTGAACGGGCCAGGTGGCTCCGGACTCTGTTCGAACAGATCGACTGGAGCCGATGATTGGGTGGGTTCAGGCGAACGTCCTCGATACTCTCCGCGGTTCGCGTCGTTGCTCGAGTGCCCTCATCCGAAAGTACCCTCGTTCGACCCTTCGTTGGCTTGGGGGTCGTCGACCCGCAGTCGATAGCCTACGCCGGCTTCCGTGAGAAACAGCTTGGGCCTCACAGGGTTGGGCTCGAGCTTTCGTCGAAGGTGGCCCATGTAGACTCGCAGGTACTGCACTTGGTCGTGGTTGTTTGGACCCCAGACCCGATCGAGGAGCTTGCTGTGAGTCATCACTTTGCCCGCATTGGCGACCAACTCGGCGAGCAGCTTGAACTCGATCGTGGTCAGCTTCACCTCGGACCCTTCGAGCGCGACGTGGCGGCGTGCAAGGTCTACCTCTAGTCCGCCTGTTCTGAAGACCTGTGGTTGGTCTTTGGCTCGCGCGGTGTGTCGAAGTGCGTTTCTCATTCGAGCGAGGAGCTCCTCGAATCCAAACGGCTTGGTCAAATAGTCGTTGGCGCCAGAGTCGAGCGCCTGAACCTTCTCTCGCTCTAACGCTCGGGCAGAGACGACGATGATGGGCAGACTGCTCCGCTCGCGGATCTCAACCACCACCCGCATCCCATCCAGGTCGGGAAGGTTGAGGTCCAACAGCAGAAGATCGGGGCTCTCGGTTCGAGCCATCCGAAGAGCGTCGGTGGCGGTGCCGCACTCGATGACACGGTAGGAATGAGCCAGCAAGCCGGTTCGCAGCGAGGCAGAAACCTGGGGATCGTCCTCGACGATCATGACCAGGGGCGTCAAAGACCGTCCTCGGCAAGTCTGTTCGTCGTCATTTCAGGTGCGTCGAGCGGCAAGAACACCGAAAATACCGCGCCCACTTGGGGTCCTCGTCCAACCTCGATTCGACCGCCGTGAGCTCGAACGATTGCGTCACAAAGCGCAAGTCCCAGTCCCGCGCCGGGACATGCCCGAGATGACTTCTCGGATCGAAAGAACTTTTGGAACACCCTCTTTTCATCTCCCGGAGAGATTCCGCGTCCGTGGTCGGCGACATCCGTTCTCAACGTTGCGCCCTCGACTCTTGCTCGTATCTCGATCGGTGTTCCGAGAGGCGTGTATTTAGCCGCATTGTCGAGCAAGTTGACGAAAACTTGTTCCAGCAAGACGGGGTCGCCTGCGACCATCAGCATGTCGTTTTCGTTTCCGATACTCGTGCTCACTGGCCTACCCTTGAGAGCCTTCTCCAGTCTTCCAATCGCCGAGGAGAGGATCTCTTCGATCGGACACCATTCTTTCACGACCCGAACTGTGCCGGACTCGAATCGAACCAAGTCGAGCATTCCCGTAACGAGCTTGGCCAACTTCTCGGACTCGTCCCGCACCGTTTCGAGGAGCGCGGTGCGTTGGGCGGGATCGAGGCAAGATTGGGGATCGAGCAGAGTACCGGCCGAAACGTGGATCGCGGAGAGTGGTGTCCTGAGATCATGCGATAGCCCGGCCAACAGCGTGTTGCGGGTGCGCTCGGCCTCGGCCGCGACGTGGGCCAGCTCGGCTTCGCTTGCGAGCTGGGCCCGTTCGAGGGCCAGAGCAGTCTGCGCGACCATCGTCTCGAGAGTTCTTCGTTGGGCGTCGAAACTCTCAGTCCGCGTCATGCGGGCTGCGAGCACGCCCACGGGTCCTCGGGATCCGGACATCGGGACGGACAGGACACCCCGGGACCGCGCGATCGCTTGTCTTGCGAGCTCTCCAGAGCTATCGGTACTCGCCAACGGGACCAATTCGCCACTGCGATTGAGCAGAATAGCGACATCTGCCCCGAGGAGGTCGTGCGCGTGCCTGGCAGCGATATTTCCGAGCGCCTCTACTCCGCTCGTCACCGCGAGCTCGCGACTCATGGCATAGAGCGCCGCCTGATGCCGAGCGCGATTGAACGGCATGCTGCTCGTCGTAAGCTCAAAATGCCCGAGATGACGAGCATCTTTTTCAGCATCGTCGAAATTTATGTCTTTTGATCTTCGTCGTCATATCGGGCCGTAAAAACGTCGGGGAACTGACTCAACCCAGGAAATAAAAACGCGTCTATTTTTATCGAGATGCACCTGGCACATTTCGTGATGATTGCGACCCTACACCCGATACCAGGGTGCGGCTTGAACATCGATTTCGCAAAAGAGGCAGCAATCATGAGGATGTCATCGAAAAAAATGGGGGCTGGGCAGTCGGTATGTGAAGACGTTTATCCCCGAAGCCCTGGCGACTTTAGGTATCATTGGCCTTCTTTCCGCCTGCAGCTTCACTGACGGTGGATGGCGATCTCGACTGACCTCGGCGCCGACCGCGTGCAA
>CAYXDO010000022.1:0-93550 GCA_964463485.1 uncultured Myxococcales bacterium
CGGCTCTGCGAGGACTTCGTGCCCGTGCCCGTGCCCGTGCCCGTGCCCGTGCCCGATCCTAGTCCTGCCTCACGATCCCATTCAGCACCGCTCCCGTCCCTATTCCAACCGAACGAATTCGAACACCGTCTCTTCGACGCTGGCCGGCTTGTCGGCACCCACGAGGTATCCGTCCCCCAGTCGAAGAATAGCTCGACCGTTGAGAAACGGTGTGCGCCAACGATCCGGGCAGAACGACCCTTTCTCGAAGCTGTACTTTCCGATCTCCCCGAACGAGCCCGCGAACAAGAATCCACCCGGAATCCCGATCAAATCCAGAATACTGAGTCCCAGCCCGAGGTCGGGCGCTTCTCCGAGGTCCCGAAATGAAATGGGTTCGCGAAGCGGATCGGCCGAGTAGAAAACACGGACCCCCGCCGTCGCGACGAGCCCGAACGATGGATCTCGGACCACCGAGCTTACGCCAATTTCGTTCCCTGGAAGCGTCACGTCGCGCCAGCGGCCGTCTCGGAGGAGGTGCAGTTGCGCGGCGCTCGCGGACCCAACGAGCGCCTCACCTGGACCGATCCGCACGATCGCCTGCTGGTCTTGGTTGTAGGGGTTGATTTCGTCCCGACGAAGCTCCTCGAGCGTTTGCCCATCGAATCGGTAGCTCGTGCCCTGAACAGAGAGAAAAAAGACCTCGAGCTCCGCGTCCTCACTCGATCCATCGGCCCAACGCAGCGCCTCGGGTGGGTCCGTCTGTGCGATGGGTTCTGCGGAGATGGAGGAAGTGCCAACGACCCCTCTCCACACTCGGCCTCGCGCTCCGCCAAAATAGACTCCATCGCCGGTGACGAACGCGGACCGTGGGTACTCATCCGGCACTGGCCAGTCGAGCTCCGTGAGCTCGAGGCTCCCGCTCAGAGCGAACACATGCTCGTCGTTTCGTCCAGGCGTCCCTCGTGCAAGCGGGGGTTCGGTCGCGAAGAGAGCTCGCCCGTCGTCGAGGTTCACGAGGAATGCCACGTTCCCCGTCGCCGGGAGGGGAACGGTCAGCTCGACCGGTTTGGCGCAGAATTTCCGGTCGGGAACGCGGAAACTCGCGAGCGGCTGCGGCACATCCGGCCGAGGCAGGAACTCCGCATCTTCGACGCTCGACTCATGAGTCTCGATGGGTATCGGCAACGGGCTGGAGAACGGGTCATCTTCGCTGATGACGAATCCCGGGGCGACGAACCCGAGCTCCAGGAGGCTCTCTCTGAAAAAAAGGAGGAAAATCTGCGCATCGCTGGGGTCGGTTGTCGCAAAGGAGACTCGGTCGGAATTCCCGAGGTCACTGACCGCCACTTCGAGCCGACCAGGGCTCACGAGCGCGGTGAGCATAGTTTGGGCATTCTCGGGGCTCGGCGGAAGCTCCAGCCAGCGGACATCGCGGTCGGAGCAAGCCGCGGAGGCGAGCGCCATCCAAAAGACCAGGCGGCTCACGGCAGAAGGCTCACGGCAAAAGCATGAGGGAGCCGAAGGCGCTCTGCAAGCCGTGCCAACTCGAGCCTTCGACCGGCATGAACGAGCGCGCCGGGCGTCGGGGGCAGAGCTGCACCTGGCGGTGGTCTCCCACGAGGCTGGTGAACCGCGCGAGCTTTCACGAATTCCTGACACGGCCTTGACGATCCCCGCGCCGCATCCGCTACCGTGGGGGCGTGCGGCCATGGCCGGAGATCGCGCTCGGTTTCCTCGTTGCGAGTGCCGCGACGGCCGCCGTGGCCTTCGGCAAGTCGGGCCTCGACCGCGCGCTCGGCGGTCCCAGAAACGCCGAGGAAGCCGACCTGTGGGTCAGCGATTTCGTACGCTCCCATCCGTCCGAATTCACCTTCTCGCTCTCCGACCTCCCCTCGTGGCGCACCGATCCGCTGCTCGTCGATACTGCCGGCTCATACCCAGACTCCCTGCAGTACTGCGACGCGGAGGCATTCTCAGACTGGGAAGGTCACGCCCAAAGCAAAGGGCGAGTCTGGTTCGAAGCCACTCGCGACCCGCTCGGGAGCCTTCCGGAGTCTTTCTTCGTTCGCCCTCCCTTCCTCCACTTGTCAGGGCGCTCTTATGTGGCCCTAGCCCTCGAACGATATCCCGACAGATTCGGCACCCGCGCGTGGGTCGAGGCGCACGCTCGATACCTACACGCCTCCGAGCTCTCCGTGGCTTTGCCGTTCGAACCGACCTGGTCCGCCGCCGAGTCTTTCGTGGCCGGACTGTCGTCGTCCGAGTTGGATCAACTCCTCGACCGCCCGAGCTCCCTGCTCACCGGACGTGCGTTCCTCTCCGGAGTCACTTCCGAAGAGCCTGGAGCCCCCCCTCGCTACGGAGTCCACCCTCGCGACGACTGGGATAGCTTCATGGACGGGAAGTCAGCCCGGACGTCTCCTACTCATCCGGGAGACGCGTGCGTGACCCGCACGGATTCGATCTGCTGGCGGCAGGACGTCGACGGCGCCGAGAGTCGCATTCGATCGTCGCTCGCGCTCGCGCTCGTGTCCATCGTCTCGCTCGTGGCGCTCCTCAGCCTTCGTCGGGGTCGCCTGCTTCGGGACGAAAACGAAACCCGCCGCTTCATTCTCCAGACGTTGACTCACGAGCTTCGCACGCCGGTGGCGAGTCTGCGTCTCTCGCTCGAGGCCTTGAGGAGCGGCTTCGATCGCCTCCCTGAGGACGCGCAGGGCGCGTTCCTTCGGATGTGTGAGGATCTGCAGCGCCTGCGCAGGCTCACCGACGCGAGCACTCAGTACTTGCGCGCCAAAGACAGTCGCACCGTGGCCTTCGAACCCACCGACGTACCCTCGCTGCACGACTTGATCGAGGGCGTGCTCGAAACTCACCCACAACCCATCGCGCTCGAAGGCGACGCGCGGCTCCGCTGCGACCCGTACTGGGTCGCGGTGTGTGCAGACAACCTCGTTCGAAACGCTCTCTGCCACGGACGTCCACCGGTGTCCGTCACCTGCGTCGGGAGCGACGACGGCGCAACCATCGTCGTCGCGGACGGCGGCGAAATGAAGCTGACGCCGGAGGCGATGAGAATGCCCTTCACCAAAGGGGAAGGAAGCGCCGGGTTGGGCCTGGGCCTCAGTGTGGTCTCGCGGCTCGTCGAGGAGATGGGCGGCCGGCTCGAGATCGATCGCGAGCCGAGCCGCGTCGCCCTCCACCTTCCGCACTTGCCATGAAAAAGCTGCTGCTGGTCGAGGACGACAGGAACCTCGCAGACTCACTCCGTGCCTTTTTGGGAATCGAGGGCTACGACGTGGTGTGGGCGAGCTCCCTCGGGGAAGCGCGGCGCGCTCTCGATCCCTCGATAGAGTTGATCGTGTTGGATTGGACTCTCCCCGACGGTCCCGGGATAGACTTGTTGAGGGAGCTTCCGGCGCGGAGCTTGACCGCACCCGTGGTGATGCTCACCGCACGTGCCGAGTTGCTGGACAAGATCCTGGGCCTCGAGCTCGGCGCGAACGACTACATCGTCAAGCCCTTCGAACCCCGGGAGCTCCTCGCTCGACTTCGCGTTCAACACCGTTTGGCTGAACCCAAATCGAGACCCACCCCGCTTCAAAACCTCGAGGTGGCCGACATCGCGATGTCGCCGATCACGCGCGAGGTCAGGTTTCGTGGCGCGCTCGTTTCATTGACCCGACAAGAGTACTCACTCCTCGAAGTCCTCATGAACAACCCGAATCGAGTGTTCTCGAGAACCGAGCTGCTCGAGCAGGCGTGGGGCTACGAGAGTTATCCGACGACCCGCACCGTCGATACGCACATCGTCCAGCTCCGCCAGAAGCTCGATCCGACCTTGTTCGAGACCGTCCGCGGGATCGGCTACCGCCTCAAAGTTTGACCCTTCGAGATTTTGCGAAACGCTCACGAGCCCCTGACAACCGAAGCCGTCCGCCGTGGCATTGATTCGAACATGTCGATGCACAAACCACCCATCCTCCAGACCATCCTTCCGCTCCTCGCGCTGGCGACCGCCTGCGACGTCGAGAAACGCGCGGTCGCGGGCACCGAGACGCGCGCGCTCGAGAAAACGACGACGGCTCCCGCCAGCAACGTGGAAGAGCTCTCCTTCGAAGGCCCCGAGCACGCGCCCGTGACCATCATCGTCGCGCTCGACTATCAGTGCCCGTATTGCCGCCGCCAGGAAGAGACCCTCGAGCGACTGCGGGCCACCTTTCCCCGCGAGGTCAGAGTCGCCGTGCGACACCTGCCGCTACCCTTCCACGCGCACGCCCGTGAAGCTGCCCTCGCCCTCGAAGCGGCGAGAGAGCAAGGTCGCTTCCGTGAAATGTCCAGCCTCTTGATGAATCGCCAGGGCGAAATCTCCCCTGAGAAGCTCGGCCCGTGGGCCGCCGAGCTCGGACTCGACCTGCCGCGCTTCGAAGCGGATCGACGCTCGAAAGAGCTCGCCGCGCGCGTCGACGGCCACATCCAGGCCGCGAAGGACGCCGGCGCGAAAGGCACGCCCTCCACGTGGATCAACGGCAAGCTGATTGTCGGAGCGCGACCATACGCTGAGTTCGAGCGCGCCCTCCACGAAGCGCTCGGCCGTCCCGTACCCATCAGGGACGACGACCCCAAAGCGGAGCCGAGCCGAGGGTGCATCCCGGGTGACGTGGAATGTAAGCCGGAGGGCTGCTGAGTCTCTCGAAATTGCGCGCCCGAGTGCATGACCTGCGCGAGTCGTCCGCCGATCGCCCCGTCCTGGCCATGGCGGCGTACGTGCGGCTCGCAGACGGCCGCCACACGGGCCTCGAATTCACCACGACCAGCAGCGCAGTCACCTGCGAGCCCACCCGAACCGGATTCGGAACCGACACCGTCACCGTCGAGGTGTTTCTCGGCGAGGCGAGCCTCGGAGACGCCACGGCCAAAGTCAGCGTCATGGATCTGACCGCGAGTATCGTGCCCCGAAAAGTCTCGATCTTTCCCCACGAGTCGATTGGGTTGACCGCAAAGCTCGAAGATACCGCCCCTCCCGGACCCTACAAGTACCGATGGCGGACCGCCGTGGGAGTTGATGGATTGGATGGCCCGGAGGTTCAAAGGAATGATCGTCGAGTCCACGGTGAAATATCCGTGAATCGTGTTACTCGGTAAACGGAAACTCACCACACTCATACGGGTGCATCGGGCAGACTCGACCTGCGTACTTAGGGGCGATGGACGAAAGAATTGTGCGCTAGGATCAAATACTTGTTGACCTAGCGCAGAGTCTAGCCGACGAGGCCCGGATGACGTCACACGCTCGGCTCTTCTTCGCCGCTGCTCTCGTTCCCGTTTGGGCCCTTGGTTGCGAAGGGCTCGAGTGCGGTCCCGGTACGGCGGAGAAGGACGGGTTGTGCACGGCCGATCAGACCGTACCCCTACCGGAAGTACTGCGCCCCAAGGCTTCGGCGGTTCGGCTTCGCTCGGTGGGCTTCACGGCCGCCACCGCCCGGGTGCTGCATCCGCTGAAAATCGACGCGCAGCTCGAGCTCGAGGGCGAGAGATTGACGGCTGATCTGTTGTTCTCGCTGTTCAACGCGGACGGATCCAAGGGGTGCGTGCTTGGGGTCGAGCGAGTGGAGCACAGCGGGGGCGACGCGCCTGTCACGCACCGGGTGACCAGCCGACTCACCGTACAGCCATCCTGCGAAGACCTCGCCGGGAGCTCCGCTCGAGTCGTGGTGTCGTTCGATCCGTTTCAGGCGATCGATGTCGCCGGCCGAGCCAGGGTCGATACCGCGGCTCTTCCTGACGTCAACGCGCTCGTCAAGACCTTCGAGCTCCCAACCACCGACTGCCCGAGCTGCGCCAACACGATTCCGGTCGAATCATCCCCGGGACGGGATGTGGAGCTCTCGGTACTCTCCCTCGACCGGGCCGCGTCCGTATTGGAGATCCCCATCGACGGTAGACTCGCGGTCACTCGAGCCCAGTTGCAGGCCGACCACCCGGAGCTGCCGCCGGAAGCGTTTCCTGACGCCGACATCCCAGCGGTCTCGCCCCCCCACTCGACCTTGCCGAGCTTCACCGCGGCGGCGACCTACCGAGTCTACGGTTTGGGCGCGGAAGATGAGTTGGACGACGGCGACCTCCAGCTCGTTTTTAGGATCAGGCCCCTGGCGAGGGGAATCGGGTCGGAGACCGTGCCGCCCGAGAAGGCGGACTGGCTCCCGCTCTATACCCAGATCGAGACCGAAGGTCGGGCTGGCGAAGAGCCCACCGTCGAGGAGCTCCTCGAGCAGTACTTGGAGAAGCTCGTGGGTCCCCACGAGGCCACCAAGAGCTCACCCCTCTTCGTTCGAAGAGAGACCTTCGACGAAATCGTCAAAGGTGCCTGGCAAAACGTCACCGAGTTCGAAATCCAGGGTTGCGTGAATCCGCAGTTCGTCGAGGCGCCGGGGGCCGAAGGCAACAACTGCGCTTCGGTCCCCGCGATCCTGCTCCGCCGCACCCGGACGCCCGACGAGATCACGGGCGTAGCCGGAACCAGCACGAGCGCGCTTCCCAACGGCACCGTAGGCGTCCGTGAGGTGAAGCGAGAGAGCCACCCACTCATGGTGGGCGTCTTCGGGCCCCTCGGTCCGAGCGTCAACTTCGAACAATATTTCGGGATCTCGACTGGGCAAGAGAGCGAGAACGTCTTCGGAAGACGACTCCAACGGACGAACACCGTCGGCGCCGCGTTCATGGCGACTCAGTTCTCCTTCGGCCTCACTCTCGACCTCGGTCCATCAGGCGGACCGTGGCAGCTCAACGTCCTCTCCTTCGTGCTCGATCAATTCGACTACCGCGAGGACATCGAAATCGAACGAACGCATGCCAGCGGTAACGGAGACAGTTGGGACTATCGAATGAGAGTGTTTGGCATCTCGATGGCTCCCGAGTGGTCGCAGGGCTATCCGATCGACCACGGCACCTTCGAGGCGGAGGCCGACGACCTGTTCCTAGAACTCGTTTCGATCAGCAACGCGTTCTCTCAGACTCCGCCTAGAGTCGTAACCATCCCGCCGTCGCTCGAGATTTCGATCGACGTCCCTCTGCCTTATGTCTCGGTCGATCTCGAAATCGCCTCCGCAGGCATTTTTGCCCGCGGAACGATCGGCCTGGACCCCAGTCGATCCCAGATCGGCAAGGAGGGTCAGTCGGCGGACACCTTCCAACCCAACCCTTGTGCGGGCTCGGTGATCGGGCGGCGCAACGGCCGGTGCGCGGACGCCATCCCGAATCCTGACGGCCCGGTCAATTTGGACGATGCGAACACGGTCTGCCGCTCCCTGGGCGGCCGCCTCGCGACGGCGCGGGGTTTGGAAGACTATGGTGTCCAAACAGCCGCTGACTTCACGAATCTAGTCATCCCACAACTTGCGGGCACGAGCGCATGGCTTGGGTACAGCGCGATCAATCGGAGCGAGCTCTGTTACCCTTCCGGGAGGACCGTCCCAGCTCCAACCGATCCAGGCATGTGGAGAGACTTCGAGCTGCGGAACGTGTGTGATGATCGGCCCCGGCCTGTCTCGAACCTGGTGTGGGCGGCCAACGAGCCTCGACCGGGGACCTCGGTCTCCAACCCTCGCGTCGCCACCACCGGCCCTGCCTGGCCCTCGTGGCCGAAAACAGAGGCCTGCGTCTCCAATGGGTTCGTGCGGGCGGTCGCCAGAGACGTGCTCCTCGATCGCCAAGTTTGCATCGAAGTTCCCGACGGTCAGCGCCACGTCGTGAAGATGACCTCCGAAATGCGTCCACGCATCGCGCTTGGTCTGTCTGCACAGGCCTCGATCGGCGCGGGTTGCAATCTCGGTTCGATCGACCTTTCGGTCAACCTCATCGACGTCGGGGTCGTAGTCTCCGACGAGCTCGAGGTGACTTACGTGCCGGACACGAAGCTCGTAGCGTCCAAGCTCACGACGGGCTCGAACATGGACATCCGAACCCTGTCGGGCTCGTTCGAGATCCTCGTCAAGCTCGCCTGTCTGTACTTGGTCAACTTCTCGCCGGGTTGGTCCGGTCTGCAGCTCTACGGAGAAGAGATCTCACCGCAGACGACGACGTTCAATTCCGTGACTCGTCCATGAAAGGGCTCGGGTTCGCGGCGATCTTCGCGGCCGCCGCGACCGCCGCCTGGTGGGTTCTCTCGTCTGACCCCGAGCTTCGGGCGCTCGAGTCCCCGTTCTGCGGGCTCGAGCCTGGCTCCACGATCGCGTACCGGGTGAGTCTTGAGAGAGAAGCCTGGGTCGACCTGGCTCCGGTACTTCAGGCGCTCGAGAAGGCCAGTGCGAACGCCCTCGACCTCTCGTCATCTCCCCCCGCCCATGAGTCCGAGCATCAAGAATGGCTCCTTCAGCTCGAAGTCATCTCGGAGGAGAGTCCGGAGAGTCGCGTGCTCGCGGCCAGCCTCGACCGAGTCGACGCAGAGCCTACCGGGAGCGTCTTTTTGATTCGGGTCGGACAGGATTGCGAGATCACCGACTTCGCCCGACAGCCAGGACAAACCAAAGACTCTGCTCGGGCTCAGCAGAATCTGGTGACACAACTGCAGTTCGCCAGGCGCGAAGGGTCCTTTCAGACGTTCGATGGGTACGGAGTGTTCGAGTTGATTTCCCGCGTCGAGCAACATGAAGGCGCGACGATCGTGCGAGGGACGCGCGCCCGATACGACAAAGGCTTTCTCGGACTCACTGGAATTCCGCCGAAGGTAGTCGAGGGCAGCATCACCGTTTGGCCAGGCCGCGGCCCGTGGTTCGATGTCCTCGAGTCACACACCAAGCTGACTCTGGAAGCCAACTCGGCCGCAGCCGGCAGAGTCGAGGCGCACTGCGTCGCCCGGAGAGCGAAAGGACAGGGCGTCACCGCGCCCTTTCCGCCGTCGGACGTACGCTGGATTTGGGGACACGTCCTTGGGGCACCCACGCGAGCACCTCCGCGACCACGGCCAGAACAAGTGGCCGCCTTCAAAGGCAAGGTCTTCCAAGACGTCCTCGCGTTCTACTTGGGATTGGCCGGGGAGGCGGGGAGCGTGGTGCAGCGCCTCGAATACCTGCGATCGTTCTTCGCGGCTGACCCTGAGAACATTCTCGCCGCGTATGAGTACCTCCGGAATCCCAAAGCGCTGACCGACGTCTTCGGCGGCCGAAGTGAGCTCATTTTGGCGATCGGGCTCGCGGACACGCCCGAGGCGCGAGCCGCGCTGTTGCGCATGATGAGTGATCCAGAATTCGTCCTTCACGATCAGCACCGCGCGGCATGGGCGCTGATTCGGTCCGAAGACGTCCCGGCCGAGCTCACCGAGCGAGTGTTCCGCAGAGCCCGCGAAGGAACGACGAGGTACGACCGATCGGTGATGTCACTCATCTCCGGAGCGCTCTCCAACGAGACGCTGGTGAGAGATGGGGCGGCGCAGTTGGAAGCGCTCGGGGCGATTCAGGAGTGGCTGACGAAGCAGAGCGACACCGAGCAGCTGCTCGACACTCTCGCCGCAGTCGGAAATTCGGGTTCGGAAGGCTTCCATGCGAAATCGGCCCCCTACCTGGACAGCGAGCTCGAGGACGTGCGCGTGTCAGCGGCGGACGCTCTGCGCCGCATGCCGTTCGAGCGGGTCCGTGCGGACTTCGAGCGTCGGTATGTGATCGAACAGTCGAGCACGGTGAGGCACCACCTTCTGTGGTCCGCGATCGACAGCGCCTCAGGCACGCCGAGCGCGTCGCTCGATGGGTTGGTCGGTCCTGCGCTGCGGAGGATCAACGAGGCGGGGTTGGGCCGCGGAGAGCTCATCGAGACTTGGAAATTCTTGGGTGAGGCGTCGCTCCGAGGCAACTCCACGGCGGGCGAAGCCATCCGGAACGAGCTCCGCGGTGAGATCGCGGCTTCGTCCCCGGACCTGCCCAAGATCGAGATCTTGTCGCGGTATGCGGGTCCGAAATGGCGACGTGACTGACGAGTTGGGCCTCACGGGCGAAAGAAGACGTCAGGGTGTCGCATCATGATGGCGGCCTGTTCCGGCGTAAAGTGCTGGAGCTCGGGTGCCAGCAGAATCGGCCGCGCGTTCATGACGGAGCCCTCCGGTGCCACGCTGGCGCCGGCCGGCGAATCCGAATGGAACAGACCCAGATAGTGCCCGATCTCGTGGGCGAGTCGAAGCGCGACCGCTCCGGTACCGAACTCAGCTCCGCACCCCGTCGACATGAAAACTGCGGAATCCACGCTCGATGCCTGAGGATTGATTCCACCTGGGATTCGGCTCGTGACCCCTGGAATCGAGACTCCGCCATCGAGCAGGCAGGGTACGACGACGATCGGGACTATGCGCCGCTCTCGATGTGGGATCTGTTCGAGGAGCGCGGCATATGGCGCCGAAGCTCCTCGGCTCCACTCGAGCGCTCCGGTCATGTGGACTTCTGAAGTGCCGACGACTTCGAGGGCGATTCCGACTTCATCGAAGAGCCGGAACACGTCATTCCAAGCCGCGTCTCGGTCATCGAGCATCCCGTATGCATCGGACTGGTGGCCAACCCATACTTCGAGAGTCGGGGACCCAGTGCTCGAGGTCCGTTCGGTCGCCGTCTCGAACCGCACGGTGTTCGGCAGACTAGGAATTCGTGCGCGTGAGACGGGGATGAAGAGGTCGCAGTCCAGGAGCTGAATACGCAGTCGAAGTGTGTCCTTCGTCGCGAGCGTCGTCGCGCTCGGAAATACGAACATACCGAATCCGCGTTGCGCAAAGACGGGCTCGCTGCAGCGGGCGCAAACCGCATCGTCGTCGCCGGGCGACCAGGGCTCGACCCACACTTCGCCCGAAGCGAGCTCGACGGGCTCTGGCCGCAGACAAACAGGCACCTCCGAGCTCGAGGGTGTGACCCTTATGGCATGATAGCGATCCTCTGGATCGACCGGCAGCTCGACCCAGGCCGATTTTCCGTCATCTCCAATGGAGACCTCGCCAAGAGAGGTCCACACGACCGCATTCGACTGGAGCTTCGAAGACTCACCACCGGCGCATCCATGGAGCGCAAGGGCGGCGAGGAACTTCGCAAGTGTCGAGCCGCACGTCGAGCTCCGCACTCGAAGTCTGTACCACGTGCCGCAAACTCGCGTGGGTCAGATATTGTGTCCGGAGTTGGTTGGCAGCAGGACCCAAGTCTGATACAGCCCACCGCCCCGACCACGAGCGCTCGGGGACCCAAGGACGAATGCACACCATCAAACGAACGGACACACCTGCGTTTCGAGCGAAGCCAGGGCTTCGGAAACCAAGGGCTCTGTTCGCGATATGGGTCGCGGCAGTCGCGTGCGAGCGAGTCGAGTACAACTATGTCACGAGACCGGAGGTCGACTCAGGTGTGAGTGAGCCCCCCATCCTTCGATTGCTCGTAAGGCCCTCGCCCGCCTACGCCCGAGTCCCAGAGGGTGACGTACTCGAATTCGCCCTGCGGCTCGACCGACCTCCGGAATCGGAAGTCATCGTCGAGGTCGCCACGACCGACGCTCTCCGGGCGTCTCCAAACCCCTCGACACTCACTTTCGAAAAAGGATCGACGGAGGAACGGCGCCTGCGACTGCAAACTCTAGAAGACCAAGACGCCAGCGACGACACGGTCCTCGTCAGCCTCGCGGGAGCAGGCGTCCAGCCGCTCGTGTTCGAAATCGTGATTCGCGACGCCGATGCGCCTGGGATCGAAGTCCAACCAACGTCTCTGGTGCTTCGCGAAGGAGACTCCGCCGAGCTTGCCGTCCGCCTCCGCTCGGCCCCTGCCACCGACGTCAACCTGACTCTCGAGGCTTTCGACCTCGCGATCGATCCGCCCAGCCTTTCGTTTTCGCCCGCGAGCTGGGAAGCGGAGCGACTCGTTCGAGTGAGCGCGCTGCGGGACGGAGACTCCGACGATGCCACCCTCGAGCTCAGCTTGTTCGGTGGTGGCTTTCGAGCGACCGTCCGCGTCGACGTCGTGGACGTCGACTCTCGCCGCCTATCCGCCGCGCCGACCACTCTTGACCTCCGGGAGGGTAGCACCGACGTCGTCGGCGTCTCGCTGTCCGCGCCGCCCGAGCGCGACCTGACCGTCACCGCGACCCTCGCGGACCCGGACTTCGTCGTCGTTCCGGCGACCCGCACTTTCTCGATCGCCAACTGGCGCCAAACTCAGAATTTTCGCGTGACGGCAAGGAACGACGACGACGACGTCATCGACGAGCAGACTTCGCTCGTCATCTCCGGCCCTCTTGGCTCGAGGCTGCTCGTTCCGCTGCGGAGCATCGATGACGACATGCAGGAGCTCGTCCTCGCCGCGGGCCAGACCGAGATCCCTGAAGGCGGCTCGGGCGACGTCGGCGTGAGGCTTCTCCGTAAGCCCGCAGAACCCGCGGAAGTCGCACTCATGGCTAGCGAACGACTTCGCGTCGCTCGACCGACTCTCTCCTTCGGTCCCACGAACTTCGACCGCACGCAGTGGGCTCGCGTGAGCGCGACGATCGACGACGACACCCTCGATGAGACCGCAACCCTCGAGCTCGCTACGACCGACGCGCCGACGGTGTCGCACTCGATCTTGGTTCGGGACCAGGACGTGCAACTCATCGTGACGAACGGCCCTGCTCGGGTCTCGGAGGGAGCCAGTGATTCCTTCTGGCTGCGACTTGCGCACCAGCCCGGCGGGCCCGTCGAGGTCACGGCCACTTCCGGTTCGCCGGAGCGTCTATCCTTGATGGACCTACTCTGGACTTTCGATCCCTCCAACTGGTCGGTCTCGCAGCTGGCGCGCTTTCAAACTCATCGTGACCTCGACGCAAGCGACGACCCCGTCGCCGTGACACTCTCGAGCTCCGCCACTCCAGACGCGACGACCGTGATCACCATCGAGGATCGAGAGGCCCTGGTGCTGCAGGTCTCGCCGACCTCACTCGACCTGGTCGAGGGTACGTTCGCGGACCTCACCTTGAATCTCAATCTCGACCCGCAAGGGCCCGTCAGCATACGAGCGCAAGGGGTCCGCGGTCTCTCGATCGAGCCCGACACGGTTGACTTCGACCCCTCCAACTTCTCGGCGCCTCGATCCCTCCGCGTGACCGCGATCGAGGACAACAATCTCGTCCACGAAGTCTCGAGCTTGACTCTCTACTCAGCCCAGCTGGGTACGTCCGAGGTTCGAGTCTCGGTGACGGACGACGATGAGCAGCAGATCGTCGTGCAGCGGATGCCCGCCGAGATGCGGGAAGGGAGCGCGTACGGCATCGAGATCGAGGTCGCCTACCTGCCGTCGAGCCCAGTCCGAGTATTCATCGCCTCGAGCAACGGAGAGGTCGTGGCTAGTCCGGCCTTCGTCGATGTCGATCCGTCGAGCTACAACTCAGAGCGGGAAGTCACTTTGACCGCGGTCCGCGATCCCGACTCGAACGACGACGCCGTCGAAGTCCGATTCGAGGCCCGCGGACCTTCGGGGGAGGTCGTCGCCCCCAACCGCGCCTTTACCGTCTTGGTTCGCGACTGCGGACCCGCCGGCAGCGTGTGCGGCCCCTGAATGGCAAACATGATTTGGACACTCGCACTGCTCTTCTCTCCCGAGCAACATGACCAGAGCACGCCGGCGCTCTACCTCGGCGCCGAAGCGGGGGCTCACGTCGTGCTCGGTCGCTGGGACCTTCACGAGCACGCCGACTTTGGTTTGGCACCCAACACGGGAGCCGCGATCGGGGGCAGAGTTGGTTTTCAGCCGTGGAGTTGGCTTGCCCTGGAGGCGAAGATCGTCGGTCTGCCGTACCTCTCCGACCCGGGCAAGGTGAATCTGGCCTCGGATCTCGCGGGTGACCTGGTCCTCTCCTGGCCCGGACATACTCTGTCGCCTTTCCTGCTGGGCGGCGCAGGTGGTTACTCCAACCTGCTCGGAGATCACGGAAGCGACTTCGACCTCGAGCTTCATGGCGGCGTTGGAGCGCGCTGGTTCTTGAACGGCTCGATCGCCCTCAGGTTGGAAGCGCGGCTGCTGGCCACGGACTCGATCAAGCCCGAAAGCAAGCTCGCCAACAACTTGCTCCTGACCTTCGGCTTGGACGGCTTTGTTTGGCGGTTCTCTTCAGACCGTGACGGAGACGGCATCGACAACGCTGCGGACGTATGCCCAGACGTCCCCGGCGAGCGTGAAGCGAGTGGCTGCCCAGATCGGGATCGCGACTCGACCGCGGACACGTCCGATTTGTGTCCGGACGAACGAGGTTCAGCCGACCACCGCGGGTGCCCAGACTCAGACCGTGATGGCTTGTCGGATCCGGATGACTCTTGTCCCGCCAACGCCGGTCGCATGGAGCTTCGAGGGTGTCCGGACGTCGACTTGGACGGTGTCGCGGACGCACAGGACGCCTGCCCTCGCCTCGCTGGGTCGCCTGTCACCCGCGGGTGTCCCGACGCCGACCAGGACTCCGTGCTCGACCAGGACGACCGCTGTCCGAGCGCCGCCGGGCCTACGGAGCTCCTTGGTTGCCCCGATCGAGACTTGGATCGGGTCGCAGACGTGGATGACCGTTGTGGGTCCGAGCCTGGCACGGTCGAAAATGGTGGCTGTCCGATCTTCGCGGCCCGACTCTCGGGCATTCAGTTCGAGACCGGAAAGGCGCAGATCAGGGAGTCATCGATTCCGACCCTCCTCGAGGTTACGCGCATACTCACCGAGCGCCCTCGCCTTCGCGTCGTGATCGAGGGACATACGGACGAGCAGGGCACGGACGTTTCCAACTTGGAGCTCTCACGGGAGCGCGCCTCTGCCGTTCGCGACTTCCTCGTGAGTCGCGGAGTCGCTGCCGCTCGACTCGAGGTCGAGGCGTTCGGAGAGACCCGTCCTCTGGCGCCCAACTCTACCGCCGAGGGGCGGGCTAACAATCGTCGAATCGAATTCAGGGTGATCGAAAAATGATCGGAAGCCGCCGTGAAGCCATGCGCTGTCGTCGATTCGGAGCTCTCGTCGCGAGTTTGACGCTGGCGAGCTGCTGGGACCTTCAGCAACGCGTCGAGCCAGAACCACCTCCGATCGCGCCTGACGCGGGCGTAGCCGAGAGTCCGCGCGGCTGGACGATCCTCGTCTACATGGTCGCCGACAACAATCTAGAACGAGACGGCGCCGACGACCTCATCGAGATGAGCAGCGTCAGCGTCGAGAACGTCAGGTTCTTGGTGCAAATGGACCGCGCCGAAGGCTTCTACGATTTAGGAATCAAAGACGTCTCGCCCTTCGTCGACACCCGCAGATTCTTGGTCGAAGCAGGAACGATCACGGAGATCGAGTCGCTCTCCGAGGTTGACGAGCTCGAACCCGAGCCACTCCAGCAATTCATCCAGTGGGGATTGAGCTTCAGGCCTGCCGAGCATTTCATGCTCGTGTTGTGGGACCACGGGCTGGGTTGGCGCGGCTTTGGAGAAGACACTTCGGAGACTCCGCCAGGGGCCATGCCGCTCGTCGACCTCGGACGGAGTGTCAGAGAAGGGATGAGGCTCGCCCAGCTCTCGAGCTTCGACCTCATCGGGTTCGACGCTTGCCTCATGGCCGACCTCGCGACCCTCCGCACACTCGACGGAGCGAGCCCTCTGATGATTGCGAGCCAGGACTTGGAGCCCGGACACGGCTGGGACTATAACGCCTTTTCGGTCCTCGAGAACCCCGCCACGACCCCCGTCGAGCTCGGCAAGGCCATCCTCGACGGCTTCTCTGACCAGGCCAAGGAGGAAGGCAAACAGGCGTCGATCACCCTGGCGCTCTTCGATATGACGAAGACCGCCGCGCTCGACGCGGCGTTCGACGCGTTCGTGACTCAGCTCGACGCGGACGACCAGACCAGGCTCGCGCTGGCAAAGGCTCGCGCCGAGGTCCAGATGTTCGGCCGATCGAGCGATCCGTCGCAGCACTACCAAATGGCCGACTTGCTCGACCTCGCTGAAAGAGTCGCCGAGCTCGCCCCATCGGCGACTGGCGTGGAGGCACTCTCCGAGGCGATCTCGGGGCTGGTGATCAAGAAGGTCGGGGGCCCGCTCACGCGAGGCGCCAACGGTGTCTCCATCTACCTGCCGGAGACCTCGGAGTACTACTTACCGATCTTCGACCAGATCTCGACTCTCGGCAACTGGAGAGACTTGCTCGGTCATCTCTACACAGCGGCGGATACCCAGCCCGCACCCGAGTTTGGGAGGATGGATTGTGTGAACTGTGTGCTCACGTCCACGACCGACGCCATCGCGAGCTCCGGATGTCGCGATGGGTCCGTCACGACGGAGGCAGCGCTCGCCGCCAACTCTCTTGGAGCGGCGGTTCGAGTGAAAATGTTGGCGGGCTTCGTCGATCGCAGCGGCCGACCGACCGTGCTCAGGGAGGTCCTAGCTCGGATGAACGGCGCTTCCGTCGAAGGGAGTTGGGACCAGAAGATTCTCGTGGCAACTCAGGGGTCTCGCGCGATACCTTTCTTTTCGAAGACTCAGGTCGAGGGAGCGCTCGCCTACCATGAGGTACCGCTCCTGTATACGTCGCCCGGCGCGTGTCCCTGCGTCCTGCCGGGGGACCCTGGTTACTTCGACACGGATCAAGACGACCTCGCGAATTGTATCGATCCGGACGTGGATGACGACGGGATCGACGACAAGGGATCCACACGTGCCGATAATTGCCCGTACTCGCCCAACCTCCTCCAACTCGACGCCGACGGGGACGGACGCGGAGATGAGTGTGAGGGGAACACCAACGAGCCGGTGCTTGGTTGCGTGCCCGATCCAGAGGCGCTCTTGGCGACCACTCTGGAGGTGACTCTGCAGGTGGTCACCAACCAACTCAGAAAAAAGACAGTCGCCTACGCCTTCTATCGGCAAGGTTTGGGAGGCGTATCCGAGTGGCGCCCCCCACCGGGGGTGGTGCTCTATCCCAAAGTCATGGTGCAGGACACCCGCGGGCGTTGGCGCTGGCAACCTGGCCACCCGTTGCCGTTCCACCCACAGCGGCCGCTCTCGTTCCAGTATTTGCCGCTGGATGAGTCGTGGGTAGCGGACGCCAAGGGGCTGCCTATCCTCGACCGCAGCGGCTCGCCGATCAGCTTGCAGGCCGCGCTGAGTTTCACACGGGCCTTCACCGAGGTACGCGCGGAGAATGCGGCCGGACGTGGGGACGGAGTCCACTGGACAGGCAGCCGCGAGCAACTCCCGGGCGCGTGTACGCCGCGAGTCGTCGAGCCCTGCCCGGAGCCCCAGGTTGCAGACTGCGAAGGCGTCTGTGTCCCAAAGACCGAGCTCGAGGATGACTTCTGCAGCGATGGGTCGGATGGACGAGGTGATTTCTATTGCGAGGCGCACGGGTTCGACGTGCGCGGGCGGTGCCTTCCGCCGCCCTGCCCTGGGCCTTTCGGCGTCTCGCGCGATTGTTCGGGTAGGTGCGTAGCGACTCCAGGTGCCTCCGCCAACGGCGTCTGCGACGAAGGTCCAACACCCGGCAAGGCGGACCTGAATTGCACCCACCTTGGGTTCGATGGCGGCGAGTGCCCATGCGGGCCGGGCTGTTTTGGCCATGGCACGTGCGATTCAGGGGTCTGTCGGTGTGAGTTGGGCTGGACCGGAGCTCACTGCGAGATCCCGCCGAGCTGCGGCGATGCCAACTGCACGCGCCCCGAGGAGAGTTGCTCTCTCTGCCCGGCCGATTGCGGCGCCTGCCCAGTCACCTGCGGCGACGGTCTCTGCCAGCCGGGGTTGCGCGAGGACTGTGAGTCGTGCTCCGCGGACTGCGGCGTTTGCACGTGCGGCGACGAGGTCTGCACGGCGTCCGAGACTTGCTCGACCTGCGAGCTCGACTGCGGATCCTGCCCCGCGTGCGGCGACGAGAGCTGCGATGTCTGGCACCCAGGCGCACCCTTCGTTGCCTCTCAGGGCGAGAGTTGCCTGACTTGTCCCAAGGACTGCGGACTCTGCGGCGAGGACTGCTGCACCGGCTCGGAGTCGGTGGGCGCCTGCCAAAACCGCGCGATCTCAGAGTGTGTCTGCGCGCTGGATCCGACGTGCTGCACCTTCGCATGGCTGAGCCCATGCGTCGCCCTGGCGAAGACGGCCTGCGGCTTGACTGGATGTTGCGAGCCTGATTGCGCGGGAAGGTCTTGCGGCGCCGACGGGTGCGGTGGCGTTTGCGGGTCCTGTGAATATCAGGAGTTTTGCCTGGCCGGCTCGTGTGCGAATCGCTTCGAACACTGCAACAACGGTCGGGATGACGACCTCGACGGTCAGGTCGACTGCGCCGACGCCGAGTGCGCGGGAGACACGCTCTGCCTGGGTGGAACCTGCGCCTCCCCCCAACTCATCGCGTGCGGCGCCGACGTCCGAAGCGATAACTTCGGCATGCCCAATCTCGTGGCGACGTACGGCGGCCTGTGCGGCGGCGCCGCGGCCTCTTCTGGCGAAGACGTCTTCGAGTTTACGGTCCCCGACGACGCCACCGTGACCCTCGACCTTCGAAGCGCGAGCGACCTCGACCTCGGCGTGCTCGCCTCCAGCTGTGACGGCTCGGCGTGCCTGGCATTTTCACGAAATACCGGTGACGAACGAGTGACGTTTCAGGCCGCTCGCGGAGCTGCCTATTTTATCGTCGTGGATTCAGAAGCCACGGAAGGGTCGTACGAGTTGTCCATTCGATGCGCGCCATGACGGGGGATTCGTAGTATTCTCTCGTCATCGTGGGATCCGACGACCTCGAGCCGGCTGACCACACCGAGAAACTCCGGCCGTCGACGGTCGCTTGGCTCGTGGCTGCGTCGCCCCTGCTCGCCGGCGTCGCAGTTGGCTTCCTCGGGCTCCCGTTCGAAAATGGGCTCATCGGCTGGATCTTCGGCGCTTTGATCGGAGGGACGACCGTCGTCCCTCTGGGCGCCAGCGCCCTCCACCTCTACCGGCGGAGCATCGATTCGAAGAGGCCGCTCTCCTCCAGCTCGCTCGAGACCAGCGCGGCGGCAGCCGGACGCTGGGCGGTCGTGCCTGTCAGCGCCGCGATCGCGCTGGCGGCGGCCACCGTGCCCGGTCAAAAGGGGCCCGCAGGAGCTTTGATGTTGATGTTGGCCATCCCCCTCGGACTGTGGGTGTTGAGCGCGTCGGTCGCTCTTCAGAAATTGACCCTCCCCGCGGCCTGCCGAGCCATCGTCGAGTGGAGAGCTCAGCAGTTGCGATTGCTCGCGCCTCGGAGGCCGATCCGTGGCGAGGAAAAAGCGGAGTTGCTCGCGACCCTCTCGGAGGGCGAGCTGAATGAGCGTTCTCTCGCGCTGTTGCGACTCTCCCGAGGCGCTCCCTCGGAGCTCAGGCCTCGCCTCGACGCGCGACTGGAGAAAGACAGAGATCTGCTGGGTGAGTTGCTGGAAGTCTGTGTATCCCTTCGCCATCGACCGCCCCTAGGACTCCTCGAAGGCGTGGCTCGCTGGGCGCCCGAGGACTCGCTGCCGGCGCTGTGCCGAATCCTCGAATTTTCGGGGAACGCCGCCGAGCCGGCCCTACTCACGATCCTCTCTCGATGCGCGTCGATTCCGGACGAGCTCCTTTCCGCGCTCGAGCGCGTTGGCACACGCAGGGCTCTCGAGGCGTTGGTGCGTCCGTCTACGCGGAAAAAGGTCAAATCGACGAGCGCCCTCGAGTCGGCGGTGATGACCCTCCAAGCTCGCTGGAAGGGCGCGCGTGGGGGCCTGGCCGTGGTCGAGGACGTAACACTCGGCGGACTCTCGCAAGTCGCGGAAGGCGGGCTCGCGCTCACGGATCGAAGAATTCCGGCCCAACCGGACCCACCCACTGGGCAGAGCACCTGACGTTCCCGGTCCCGGTCGCGAAAACTACAGGGCCGTGCCCGCGCCCGTGCTCATACTCAACGCATACTCATGCATAACTCACGCTCGAAATCGCCAGGATCGAGCACCATTACGAGAACCGTGGATCGAACCGTCCGCGGAATGTTGACCCACATCAAGTCGCACGCCCGGCTGAGCTGCTACGGTACCCGCCGAAGCTATGAGAATGAGCGGAGGATTCCCGGGAGCGCGACGAGGTACGGCTTGGTTCATCGTTTCCTTTGCTGCGCTCCACGCCGGATGTTCGGATCCCGTCAGCTCCGCGTGCAACGGCTCGCACTGCGATTCAGGAGCTCGTCCAGATGCATCGGCGTGCCTCGAGTGCGGGGACGCGTCCACGGCCGACGCTGACTCGAGACCCGGGGACTCCGGGGCCGGACCTGAGTATGAGCCCTGCGTGTCTGATCTGAGTTGCGGGCCGGGGGAAGCATGCCTCGGCCGCCTGTGCCAACCCAACCCATGCCTCCTGAGTGATCCGTGTGAGTCAGGAACGACGTGCGAGGCCACGTGCGTGCCGACCTCGGATCCTTGCGCCGGGGTCGACTGCGTCGCCGAACAGACTTGTTCGAACGGCGTGTGCGTCGCGGGCTGCTTTCCGGTGCCTTGTGCCGGGGTGATTTGTCCAAGAGGCGAACATTGCGATCGGAGTGTCGATGGGTGCGTCCCCACGGTGAGTTGTTCCGGCGAATGCCCGGCGGGCTTCGTCTGCGACCTCTCCTGCTTCGCGCCGAACCCGTGCGACTCTCTGACCTGCGCGCCGAGTGAGCGCTGTGTCCGCGGCGCGTGTGTGGTCGATCGGTGCGCGACGGTGTCCTGTGGTGGGACCTCGGTTTGCGTGAACGGAGTATGCGTGGACACCTGCGTGTGCCCTCAGACCTGCGGGCCCCAGAGCCGATGCCTCGGGGGCCAATGCGCGTGCGTGCCTCTGTGCGAGCCGGGCGCGGCGTGTGGGAGCGACGACGGCTGCGGCGGAACCTGCGACGGCGATTGCGCGGGCGATGAGTCTTGCGTCCGCCGCGCGAGCGAGTGGGGGTGTGAGTGCACGCCGACTTGCGATGGGTCCAACGAGTGCGGTTCGCCCGATCGGTGTGGAGGCGAATGCGGCGGAACCTGCCCGGCGGGTCAGGAGTGCCTTCCGGACACACCCGGCGGATTTTCGTGCCAATGCACTCCGAGGTGTCTGCCCGGAGCGGAATGCGGCGCGGACGATGGCTGTGGCGGTACTTGCCAGGGCACGTGCGAAGGCACTCTCACGTGCCGTGGCCGGGGCGAGACTTACTCTTGTGTCTGTGAGCCTTCCTGTCCCGAGTCTGGGGTCTGTGGCGGAGACGACGGGTGTGGGGGGACCTGTAGAGTCGGCACCTGCGCCGAGGTGAGCGCACGGTGCCTCGACGGCGCTTGTTGCACGCCGTCGTGCGCGGCAGGCGTGGCCTGTGGCTCGAGCGACGGCTGCGGAGGTACCTGCCCGGGATCTTGCGAGGGCGATCTGAGTTGCCAACTGCGAGGCCGCGAGCACGGCTGCGAGTGTGTCCCCCACTGCACGACGGGAATGGCTTGCGGTGCCTCGGACGGGTGCGGCGGAACGTGCGAGGGTGAGTGTGGCGTGGGACTGACTTGCACGACACGGTCCGGTCAGCACTCATGCGAGTGTGTACCTAGCTGTCCGGCAGACGCCGTCTGCGGGCAAGATGACGGCTGCGGAGGTTTCTGCCGCGTCGGCACGTGCCAAGAGGTCAGCGAGCGTTGCCTCGACGGTGTCTGCTGCTCGCCCTCGTGCCCCGCGAACGCCACGTGCGGCGCTTCCGATGGCTGCGGAGCAACCTGCGACGGATCTTGCTCCGGCGCGAACGAAGTCTGTCGCACTCGGTCCGGTGGCCGGCACGTTTGTGACTGTGTCGAGGCCTGCCCGAGCGGAGTCGCTTGTGGCGCCTCGGACGGCTGCGGTGGGACGTGCGACGGCACGTGCCCCTCACCCGAGACCTGCCAACGCTCCGGTGGTCACCACGCATGCGCCTGCGAGCCATCATGCGCCACAGGAGGCTCGTGCGGTGCGTCCGACGGATGCGGCGGGTCCTGCGACGGATCGTGCCCGTCTGGAGAGTCCTGCCGCGACGGAGTCTGCAGTCCTGACGTTTGCACGCCGCCGTGTGGCTGCGGCCAGACTTGCTCCGGAGGCGCGTGCCTTTCGCTGTGCTACGCGGGCGAGACCCTTTGCGGCTGTAACGTCTGCTGCCGCTCCAACGAGACCTGCGTCGCCGGAGCTTGCATCCCCGGCGTCTGAACGGTCGTCAAACACGTCGCTGCGCTCCACACTTTGCTACGCCGGTTCGAGCGAGCCGCCTGGCGGCTCACTTGTCCATGCGCTTGTTCATGCTCCCTACGCGATCCATCATTCGCGGATGGCACGAATCGCGATCCTCACGAGCGGAGGTGACTCACCCGGCATGAACGCGGCGATCCGATCCGCCGCCCTGTTTGCCTTGTCTCGCGGATATGAGGCGCTCGGCGTTCGCGCCGGCTACGAGGGACTCCTAGATGGAGACTTCAGGTCACTTGCTCCTGCCGACCTGAGCGGAATCATCCGCGAAGGAGGCACTGTCCTTGGCACCGCTCGATCGAAGACCTTTCGAGAGAGAGAAGGCCGCGATCGCGCCCGCGCGATTCTAAGAAAGGAAAACGTCGACGCGCTGATCGTCATCGGCGGGAACGGCTCCCTCGCAGGCGCGCACGCGCTCGCCACCGAGGATCCGTCACTGCCGACCCGTATCGTGGGCCTGCCCGCCTCGATCGACAACGACGTCGCGCTGACCGGCTACTCGATCGGCGTCGACACGGCGGTGAACACGATCGTCGAAGCTTGCGATCGCATCGCCGACACCGCGAGCGCACACGATCGAGCTTTCATCGTCGAAGTCATGGGTCGCGATTCGGGTTACTTGGCCATGGCCTCGGGGATCGGCGCAGGAGCGAGCGCGGTGCTCTTTCGAGAGTCGAAGAAGACCGACGCGGAGCTCGTCGGACAAGTGGTCGAGGTCATTCGTCGTGCACAAGCTCGGGGCCGCGCTGCGCGCCGCGTCCTCGTGATCAAAGCGGAAGGCGTAAGCCTGCCGACCCACCGCCTCAAGGAGCTCGTGGACGCGGAGCTCGCGGCCTCCCCAGACACCGCTCACGTCGAGACGCGAGTCACCGTGCTCGGGCACGTCGTTCGAGGGGGCCGACCGAGCGCTTTCGACCGAATGCTCGCCAGTCGGCTGGGCCACGTGGCTTTGCGCGTGGCGCTGGAAGGAGAGACAGACGTGATGATCGGGTGGACCTTGGGCGGTCTGCCAGAAGGCGTGGCCCGTCCGAGCCCAATCGATCCGCACACGACGATCATCAGACTCGGCGCGGTGATCGCCGAGAGTGCAAAACTGATCGAAGGCACGAGCCCCATCGTCCGATGGCGAGCCAAGATCTTCGACGAAGTCGCCGATGTCCTCGCGTCCTAGCTGGCTAGCCATAGACCGATGCGCCGGACCCCAGGGACCGCAGGCATCTTGCCTGCGGCTACTCGGCGCTGGACTATTTCCTAGAGCGCCAAAGGGGCGACACGCTCTCGTGCTCTCGGTGATCGTCAGCCGATCTGCTTCGCGATGTGCTCGCCCAACTTGGCGAGCCCGCGCTCCTCGAGCGCCCTACCCTCTTCGGTTGCGAGCAGCTCGAAGCCTTCTCCCCCGGCCAGTCCCGCGCCAATGTCGATCCGCACCAGGACCGCGGCCCAGGCGCCTTCCTCGCCGCTCCTCTTCGGAGCGACGAATCGTTTTTTTCGAAACACGCGCTTCCTCGCCCGTTCGAGCACCTTGTCGTCCGACAGTTCCTCGTGCGCGCCTCGATAGGCGAGCCACGTGGCCTTCGCGATCCGATCACACAGCTCGGAGTTTTGGAGCGCCTCTTCCATGCGGCCGTAGGCTTCGTTCACATCGACGAAACGCATCGACGCGTAGGTTGGAGCCACGATCTCGGCGAGCCGCTGGCGGGTGAAGAGCGCGCGAAAGCCGAGCGGCGTCATGAGTGAGACATCTACGCGTTACCGAATGGCCCCGAACGCCACGAGCATGTAGCACGCGATGAACCCGGCGACGAAGCCGACGACGCCCCACAAGGCGCCACCCGTGTTCGTCGCGGCCACCGGTGCTTCCTCGCGATCGAGGTGCCGCGTCGTCGCCGCCTTCTGCGGAACCACCGCGGTGACCTTCGTGGTGAACGCTTGAGTCTTGAGGAACGCCTGGATGTCCGCGAGCAGAAGGTCATAGCCGGGTTGATCGATGTCGATCCGGCGGCCATGTCGCTGGTGATACTGCGAAGCCAACACGTCGAAGCTCTTGAGCTCAGCCTGCTTCTGGGCGGCGTCTAGCCACCCGCACGGCACCGACTCGCCTGAGTTCCAGTTCTCTGGCTCCTCGGCAGGAACCAAGATGATCGACTGGCGCGCGCGCTTTCCTCCTCCGGTGCTCGGCCCATCGGGCGCGGTCACCTTCAGCTTGCGCGGCGTTCTCGTCCCAAAGCTCTTGTCGGCGAACTTCAGCGACAGGAGCTCGCTGATGTCGAGCGCCTGCTGCGCGTGAACGGTTCTGGAAGCTTCGTAACTCATGTGGACTCCTAAAGCAGACGTAACCAGCGCGCCCGGTCTGCATGTTCTAGGCCGACCCGCGCGCCTCGAAGGAGGATTCCAGAGCCCAAGCTCCCGCGCAAGTTCATGCGCGCCTGCGAAAGCAGGTGCAGCCTACTTTGGGATTCGTGCCCGCCCGTCGACCAAGGCGCTCCGCAGAAACTCTAGGGCCTTCGCGTGGGCATCTTTGTCTTCGAACAACGGCCAGTGGTCCTGATCCGGATACTGGATCAAGCCCATCGTGACCTTTCCAAAGGGGCCCTCCAGGTTCTCGAACGCCGGCGCCTCCTGCGGTTCGGGCCCAATGAGCGTCGACGCAAACGGGATCCGAAACACCGGCGCGATCACCGGCACACGAGCCGCGGTCGCGAGCGCCTCGTGCCCACGAGCCGGAGATGCAAAGTCTTTGAAGCCTTCGATCAGCAACACGTCCTTGGCCGTGCAGCACGCCGGGTCCTGCAAATAGCTTCGCGCGAAGTTGATCGGATCTCCCGGCTCGATGAACGTCTGAATCAGCGTCATCAGCACGTGGTGATCGTCGAGATCCTCGCTGTCGGGCAGTGAGAGCAGCGTGCGGAGCAGACCCGAGAAGCTCACCGGATCGGTCCGCTCTTGCACCGTGATCGCGAGGATGCCGCTCGTTCCCGAGAACACCGCCGCCCGCAGCGCAGGCTCCACCGCGACCAACGGCGAGCCCGAGATGCCGCCCTGAGAGTGTCCGAGAAAGGCGATCCGTTCGGGGTCAAAGCGAACTTCCCCACCGAAGTAAGGAAGCGTCGTCTCCTCGATCAGCTTGGTCATGACCACGCCGTCGACCCCGCCCTGGCGCACGTTGTCGCGCCCAGCGACGATGTTGAAGAGGTTGAAGAAGTTGAGCCCGGGGTCGCCGCCGCTCGGATCGCGCGGCCCGTGCAGCGTTTGGTCATAACCCAAGACCGCAAAGCCTAGCTGCGTGAAGTCGAAGGCGAGGTCTTCGTCGACGACGGAGCGATAGTCGCCGTAAGTACCGTGCGCGTAGAGCACCGTCGGCCAACCCGAGGCGGGCATCTCTCCTTCCGGCACAGAAATCGAGACGCGCACGCGCTCGTGATGCGTCACCTTTGGGCCTTCGGCGAAGTCGATCCCTCCTCCCGCGCCAGGCTCGGCGTAGGGAGGCTCTCCTCGCTGAAACGCGGGCATCGAGATCTCGGCGGTCCACAGATCGAACCGTTGCTCGGTGCCGTCGAACGCGACGTTCTCGAGCGTTGGCGTAGGCTCCTGCCGCGCGACGTCCGCAAGCAGACGCATCTCTCCGATCACGTCCTGAGTCGAAAACACGGTCGCGGCCCGGACGTCCTCCTTCGCGATTCCTTCTCGCTCTAAGAACGTTCGAAGAGGTGAGATCAGGCTGGAGAGCACACCGTCGCACTCTTCGTACAGCGCGTCGTGAAGCTCCGCGCTCTGCACGAGTCCGCTCTTGTCTTTGGCACGCAGCGCCGAGGTCCCAACGAGCGCGTACGTCGTGCCGCTTCGGAGCGGGATGCCGTACGGCGGCAATATCGAGAGCACATCAGCCGGCAGGTACAGCGAAGCGCTCTCATGGGCGCGCACCTCGAGCGGATATCGCCGGCCGCGCTCGGGAGACGTGTCACTCACGTCGACCAGAAAGATCGAGGACTCCGAAGCGATCGCGTCGAGGGGGCCCCCCGGCAGCGACGAGGTGTCGAGCGGACCGCTGAAGCTCAGGTAGCTGGCACCATTGGTAGAGTAGCCACGCGTGTGCGTCTGGATCGCGGTGAGATACTCGTCGAGAGTCGAGCTCTCCGTGGGATTCGGGAACCCGAGCAGGGATAGCGTTCCGAGCTGCGTCTTCCGCGCGTCCGAAGGCCAAGGATGGCTCCAAAAATCGACCGGGCTCGGTTCGTCGAATCGAAAGCTCGTGCCGCTCGTCGACGGTTTACACACCTCTCCGCAAGCCAGCGCGCCGAGCGCCAAACTCGACAGCACCCCGCGCATCGAAGACCGCGACTCGGTCCGTACGCTGCTCCTGGAACGCCGACTCACGCGGCCTTCAAGGCTCGATTTTGACCACGAAGCGAGTCTTGCCGATGTGAACGATGTCGCCCTCGGAGAGCTCGGCGTCCTCGACTCGGTCGCCATTCACCCGCGTCCCATTGGTCGATCCGAGATCGACCACCGAAGGACCATCGTCGTCCACGAACACCATGGCGTGCGCGCGAGAGACCTTCTCGTCGTCGATCCGGATGTCGCGCCCACGCGAGAACGCACCGAGCCGCGGCTTGTCGGAGTGCGCAGGCTTGCCGGACCGCTTGTGAAGATGGTCCTCGACCCGCCGAATATCGTCGGGGTCCAGGACCTGATCGCCCTCTTTGGAGAGCTGAACCGTGAGGTCCGCCCCTCCCGCGCGACCGACCGCCCGGTACGATCGCTGAGCGATCTCGTAGCGGGCTCCGGCGTTGTGGCCTTTGTCCACTTCGAGGAAGACCTTCATATCCCGGGGATTCGTAGCACCGAACGCCTGTTGGATTCCAGGGCGACTCGAAGCCTGGATGTCGTGCTACGGTGAATGGATGAGCAACGACGGACGTCCGCTCGACCCGTCCAAAGAGGCGGACGCCGACGAGCCCGGTTCGTCGCTCACCAAAGAGCTGAGGCGCGTCGAAGAGCTCGCGCGCACGTTCTACGACGCGTTCGAGACCCGCAACATCGATCGGATGGAGGCCCTGTGGTCGCACTCGGGACACGCTCGCTGCATTCATCCTGGCTGGGAACCCGTCGTAGGGTGGGGTGAGATTCGGCAGAGCTGGATCGAAATCTTCCGTTCCATGGACACCATCGACTTCGAAATCGTCGACGCCCACGTGGAGGTCTCCGACCAACTCGCTTGGGCCAACGTCGTCGTACACGCCTCGATGGTCACTGAAGAAGGAGAGAGCTTCGAGACCTTGGTCGTCGCCACCAACGTGTTCGAACGCCGAGGCTCCGACTGGTCGATCGTGCTCCACCACAGCTCCCATGTGCTCGAAGACGACGAGGAAGACAGCGAAGACTTGGAAGGGATCGAAGATGAGGACTCATCCCCTCCCAACTGACCTTGTCGGTCGTGCGCTGGCGCTCGCCCAACTCACGACCCTCGGCCGAGTCCCGCGTCTAGTCCATGCGCTCGTCGCCGGATCCCTCGCCTGCGGGTCCGACCCCCCGGTCGATACTCAGCTCTCGGTCGCTGCCGAATACGTTTCGGTGGGTGTCGTGCGCGTGTCGAACGCGGGTGCCACGGCGCTTCGCCCGTTTCGGTTCGAGCTGTCCTCGATGCTCGTGTCCGGAAGCAAAGCCTCCGCGAAGCTCGAGGGCGTTGGATCCGAGATCGAGCTGACGGGCTACTACGACGGCGCCGAGCACCTCGTCGTGTTCGAGCTCTTCGACGCCGCCGTCACGTCGACCGCCACCGAGTCCATCGCCGGGCTCGGGATGAAGCTCACCGATGGCAAACCGAGCAACGGCATCGCCGACGAAATCTCCGGTTTCGTCGAAGGTCACCAAGGCCAAGTCACCCTGGATGGGTCCTTTCTGGGAGTCTCCAGGCGAACCGTCCGAATAGACCCACCCCAACCGGATCAACTCAGCGCGGCCAGAAGCGGCCTCGGCGAAATCGAAGTCATGGGCGGCCCCGGCACGATTCACGGACCCATCGGCGTCGAGCTCTACCGATTCACCTCCACCGACCGCAACCCCGTACTCACAACGGCCCGAGCGAATGACGACGGGAGCTTCAGGGTGACGCTAGAGGGCGTGCCCGGCGACGTCGTCGTCGTACGCGCCAACGCCGCCGGCGTCCCCTCCTTCGGAGAGTTCGTGGCCGTTCCGGAATGACGGCAGACTCACCAAATCGCCGCCATCGCGGCGCGCGGCGTCAGCGAGTGTGATAAACTCTCCCCGTGCCCTCGCCTCCATCCGAAGCTGAGGCGCCCCGCGACACCGGGACCCCTGGGAGCGCAGGCATCTTGCCTGCGCGTAGCCTTCGCGGACGGGCGATGCTATCTACCTGCGAGACTCCCTCGACAGTCGAGGTCCACACGGAAATCTGCCGTAGAGTTCGCCCGACTCACCGAGGTCGTCAATGAGAGGAGTCCGCGAAGCGGAGTCATCGACTCCCTACCATTGTCGCATCCGCTCTAACTCAGCCCGAGCCTTCTCCAAATCTCCCGATGTACGGGGGCGCCGACCGTGCGACAGTGCGTTCACAGCGGCGGTCCCGTGCCCTCGGAAGTTGCGTCCGCGAAGGCTACGCGCAGGCAAGATGCCTGCGCTCCCAGGGGTCCGCGAAACCCGGCAAGATCGCTGCGCTCCAAGGTCCGCGAAGGCACCGAGTGTTGTTTCGAGCGATCGGGCGGTGACTCCAACCGAGCTTCTCGGCAGCCGCGGCGACGAGGAGATCCTTAGACCGCAGAATAGGTCCTCGCCGACGCCACCGAGCTTGACCGCGATTGACCTCATGTCACATTCGACATAGAGATACGACGTGAGCGCGACAGACAAGCCGCTCGCCTGGTTGCACGGCGAGGTTAAGACGCCGCCGTTCTCTGCTGCCGCGCGAGTCGAGACGGGCGTGCTGCTTCGACGTCTTCAACAGGGCGAGCTCTTGTCGCTGCCAAGCTCACGGCCGATGCCTTCGATTGGCCCACGGTGCCACGAGCTTCGCATCACGGATGAGAATGTGACGTGACGGATCTTGTACCGCATCGACGACGACGCCATCGTCATCGTCGAGGTGTTCAGCAAGAAGACGCGGGCGACGCCAAAGGCGGTGGTCGAGACGTGCAAGCGGCGGCTCGAGGAGTATGACGATGACGATGCGTGACGAGAAGAAGCGACGCCTGGAGAGCAAGGGTTGGCGAGTCGGGTCAGCGGACGAGTTTCTCGGACTCGCGCCGGCCGAGTCTATCTTCGTGGAATTGCGGCTGCGTCTCGCGGCTTCGGTTCGCGGCAGCCGCGAGTCGCACGGGTTGACGCAGGAAGGCCTGGCCAAGCTCATCGGGTCGAGCCAGTCCCGCGTCGCGAAGCTCGAAGCCGCAGACACCTCCGTGTCCCTCGACCTCATGGTGCGTGCGCTGCTGGCGCTGGGTGCCTCGGCCGGTGACGTCGCCAAAGCCATCCAACCGCCGCGCAGGAGAGCCGCGTGAGCCTCAACGTAAAGTCACTCTTCGACCTACCGGAGAGTATCCATGCTCGCGCGAGACCGATTTTGGATTTCTTCGTCCGCGCGGGCTCCTGCGGCGATTGGGAATCTGTTCTCACACGCAGACCGATCGACGCAAGTCCGCGTTCTGTCGATCCATCTTTCGACCGACTCCGCGCAGCGCACTCAGGCTGCACCCATTGATTCCCGAGGTTGCGACGACGCCGAATTCTCCTGACTCGAATCGTCGGAATGCTCACGAAGATGTTCCGCTTTTTTTAAGTTTGAGAGTATCGGCGGAGTGTTTTCGTCCACCTCCACGATTCACGCTCACGCCGACGAAGCCTGCCGAAGCCAACCCATTGGGCTTAGGTCCTTTCGGGAGCGACCTCGCGTGCTTCTTGCGGTGCCCCTCGAGCAAAATACGGCCGGGGATCGGCGCTGACCCAAAGTTAGAGGCGGACTTTGCGGGGGAAAGAACGTCCACCGGTCGTCGTGAGCGTGAGCGTCAATCGTGGACGTGGGCGTGGACGATTTCGTGGACGTGGGCGTGGAACCTGGTCGTGGAGCTGGACGATCCGGAATGAAATAGGCGCAGATCCGCCTAGCTATAGCTAGCTAGCTATGAGTCCGAACGGCAACGCGTCGCACACCGATCGATCACCGCAAGTCCTCGTTCTGTCTATCCTTCTTTCGAACGACTCTCCGGCAGCGCACTCAGATCCAGGCCCGGCCGCGCCCGAATGACTTGCCGCCGACCGCGCTCTCCGCTATCGACCTCGGCGAGCGGGCACGAGATAGTGAGGGCCTTGGGTCGCTTGGAGACCGAGTGGCTCGTGCTCCGCACGATCGGGGTCCTGACCTTCGCAACCAGTTGGGCCGCGCTCGTGCTCGGACCGTTGGCTCCCGCGAGCCTCGGTCCCGACCGACTCGCGAGGTTCCGGCGAACCCTTGGATTCGTAGCGCTCGCGTGCGGCACGACCCACGCGGGCCTGGCCATCAATGCTCTGCGACCGGCCCCCGTCGAGCTCGTCACCGAGCCCAACCTGAGATCCGGCGTTGCCGCGCTCTCCCTGCTCACGCTCGCAGGCCTCGTGTCCGTCAGGCGCGTCGGGGCTTGGCTCGGAACCGACTCGAAGATCGACGCCCTCTCCGGAGTTTGGCTCGCGCTCCCGCTGGCGCTTTTGCACGCCGCCCAGTCGTCATGGATCGATACGAGGGTCTTGGTCGGGCTTGGCGTCGCAAGCCTCGTCGCCCTGGGTTCGAGGCTCGCGCGAAGGCGATGATCGCAAATCGCCAAGAACCGACTCTCCACAGAGTGTCGCCAGCGCGAGGATCGACGTTTGAGGATTCACGCCGGTGTTGCTCGGAAACACGCTCGAGTCAGCCACGTACAGTCGGTCGAGCTGGTGGTGTCGAAAATCAGGTCGAACGACCGAGCGACTCGGATCGCTGCCCATACGGGCCGTTGCGAACATGTGCGTCACCGCCAGCGCGTACGCCCGCGGATCGCGGGGGCCTTCGCTCTCGAGAGTCGAGAGTCGCGACCTCTCGGTGATTCGCTCGTCGAACCCGAAGACGCCGGGCAAGACCTCCGAAGCTCCGGCCTCGAGCAACAGCTCGCCCATGAGCCGCAAGCCTCTCCGAATCTTGGCGAGATCACGATCAGTCAACGCGTAACTCACTCGCGTGCCGCCGAAGAGCCCAAGGCTCACGCGACCGACCGCCTCCGCCCGCACCGCCGCACCCAGATTGATGAACCGATCGAGCTCCTCGGCGTCCCGCGCGAGCGCTCGGCCTACGCCCTTGGTTCGGAGGAGCAGGATCGAAGGGTCATAACCCAAGACCTCGATCTTGATGCCCTCCTTCCTGAACGCGATGACCTCGTGGCCCTGAGTTGCTCCGACCCAGGCGGTGACGGAGTGAGGGAAGCGCGCGGCCATCGATACTCCTGGGTGGCACTGAAACCCGTGGCCGACCAGCGGTCCTCCGAGCCCACTCCTCATGAGGAGCGCCGGGGAACCGACCGCGCTCGCCGCGAGCACGACTGCCCGGCGAGCTCCGACTCGTACCTTGGTCCCGTGCTGAGTCGTCGCGACCACGCCACGAGCGACTCCGCGTTCGTGTTCGATCCGCCGAACCTCCAGCGATGTGTAGATTCGCGCGCCAGAGCCTTTCGCGTCGCGAAGGTAGGTTCGATCCATGCTGGACTTCGCCCCGTTTGGGCACACCTCGAGGCAGCGGCCGGAGGCTTTGCATCCGATGACGTTTCGAGCGATCGGGCGGTGACTCCATCCGAGCTTCTCGGCAGCCGCGGCGACGAGGAGATTCTTGGCCCCGGCGACGGCCGGGGGCGTCGGGGCGATCCCAAGCTCCGCCTCGATCGTCTCCGTCCGCGACTCGATCTCTTCGTATCGAAGCGACTCACCGAGTCGCGGATCGGCCCGAACCCATTCTTCGAAGACGTCTCGTGGGAGTCGCCAACTGATCGCGCCGTTCACGACAGAAGTACCGCCGAGGACCCGACCTTGAAGGAAAGGAATGGGTGCTCGGCCCATGAGCACCGACGTACCCATGTCGCGGTAGAATCGGGTCATCGCGCTGAACCCGTCAGGGGCCGGCCCGTCGAGCTCTGGACCCTCTTCGAGGACGATGACTTTGGCGCCCCCCCGCGCGGTCACCCTGGCGACGGCGGCTCCGGCTGGGCCGCTGCCCACGATCACGACGTCCGCTTCGAGGTCGAGATCGCGGCTGAGCTCCCGCCCGTCGAGCTCGGCCAGCCGGTCGCTCAAGCGCGACCCCCGAAGGCCTCTCGAGTCTTCGCCGATCGAAAGTAGGCAAAGCAACTCAGGAGCTTCATCACGATCGTGAGCTGCCGAACGACGTAGCTCGGATGGCCCATCGCTCGAGCGAGCAGAGTATCTCGAGCGTGGTCGTCGAGGGCACCGAAGTGGGTCCACCTCGACAGGAGGAACAGCGGTGACCACCACAAGAAGCAAATCGACACGTGCACACCGAGACCGAAGAGCGGTGGCGCGCTTCTTTCCAACTCCCCGATGAATCCGCCAGAGACCACCTCTGGCCAGACTTGCGAGAGCGACGGTTTCGTCGACCCGGGCACTGTGGGAATCATCGCGCCGAGAAGGACCTCGAGCCAGCGTCGTTCGAACGCGAGGAGTCTCATTTTTGGGAACCGGTGAAGCGAGGCCGTGGCACGAGCTCCAGCTCGGGTCGAGACATGATCGCTCGGTGGGCCGAACGAGCGAAATAGACGAAGGCGACGCTCGTGAGCCCGTCGAAGAGCGCGATGGCCAAGAAGGCCCGATGGGTTGGAACGAAGACCCAACCCAGGAAAAAGAGGCTCGCGTTGTAACCTTTGAGGAACGTGAGGGGCAGCAGCACGACGTAGAATTGGCGCAGGTCGAGCTGGAGTAGGAAACACATCAGCGCGAGGGTCATGACGTTGGCGGCCCCGAGGAAGCGCCAAAAGCGAGCGCCGGCCTCCGCCCCCGCGAACCCATAAGGGCCGGAGCCGAGGATTTCGTTGATGCGAGAGACTTGTTGGGCGGCGATCTCCGGCGCGATCGCGTAGCTGATCGCCGGGAAAAAGAAATTCGCGGTCAGCAAAGTAAAGACGAGCTGAAAGTTGCGGTATTCCCGGACAGGTTGCCCAAGGAAACGGCCAAGCATGGTCGGAGGCTACCACGGCGTGGTCGGCGGGTCGCTGCAAGTTATTTCGTCATGTCTCGGCTCGCCGCCTCCGGCCGGGGTCAAGCCGCCGGCACCATCGGTGTCGACCACGAAGCGCGCGGCCGAGTGAGGCTCGGCCGTGACTTCCTCGCGAGGGTAAGGCACCGTGAGGAAGTAATTTGCGGTATTCCTATCCTTTCCGCCACGGATGCACTAAGGGCCCGTATCCTACTGTCCCAAGGCGACGGTAGGGATCCTTCGGAGCCATCGAAGACCGAGTTGATCCGGTAATTCCGTAACGGGCCCTAAGGAAGGCCAGACGTCGTACCCATCCCTGAGCTCCTGCGGAGCTCGACTGTCGAGGTGGCATCGCCCGTCCGCGAAGGCTACGCGCAGGCAAGATGCCTGCGCTCCCAGAGTCCAGGGTCCGGGCAAGATGAACGCCGGTCGGCGCCGGCCCTGACGCGTCCACGCGCAGCCGTTGCACCCGGGCGTTGACCCGGCTCGGCCCCGAGGCAAAGCTGCGACGAGTGTCGGCGACTTTGGCGGTCTTGACCCTCGTCTCGGTCGTCACCTCGACGCTCGCCGACGTTTCGTCGAGCTCGGTGGCCCCCGCGGTCGAAGATCTCTCTTCGTTCGAGGAGGTCGTGATTCCGGTCGTAGTCACGGGCTCCACGTTGGAGCACTCGCTCGAAGACACCCCAGTCGCCATCGAGGTCCTCACACGAAAACAAATCGGTGAGTCGGGCGCGCGCACCGCGGCGGACGTGCTCTCCACGGAGCGCGGCATCGACGTCACGCAGACCTTTCGCGGACGAGGCGCTGGGATCAGGATTCACGGCCTCGACCCCAAACACGTGCTGGTATTGGTCGACGGAGAACGTGTCGTCGGCCGGATCGACGGATCCATCGACCTCTCGCGAATCCCCGCTGAGCGAATCGAGCGCCTCGAAATCGTCAAGGGCGCGTGCTCCGCGCTGTACGGATCCGAAGCCATGGGCGGCACGATTCAAGTCATTACGCGGAAGCCCTTCGAACCCATCGAGGGAGACCTCCTGCTGCGGTATGGCTCCTTGGACGCGCTCGATCTCACCGCGCACGCCGCCACCAAGAGGTCCGCCTTCGACGCCGACATCGTCGCAGGATTCCACGAACGCGACGCCTTCGATCTGGCTCCCGAAGACGTCGCGACCAACGGCAGCGCGTACGGCCACACGGAGCTCGGAGCGCGCTTGGGTTTTCCGTTCCAAGGCGGCTCGGAGGTCGTGGCGCGCTTCGACTACTCGCACCGCACGACCGAGGGCATCGACGCGAACCCCGCGACCGGCGCCGTGTTCGACCGCAACTCATCGACTCGTTCCATGGACGGCTCGATCGTCGCCATCGTCCCGCTCGAGACGAAGACGAAGCTCCGCACGAGTATCGCGGGCAATTGGTTCTTCGATCAATTCCGGCTCGATCAAAGAGCGGTCGAAGACCCGAACCCAGTGGACGAGACGACGGACCTTCAGGGTGTGGCGAGAGCGCAGCTCGATTTTCCGATCGGCGAGACTCAGGTCGCGAGCCTCGGCGCCGAGGGTCTCATCGAGGTCGTGGAATCCGGCGACCGAATTGGCGGGAAACAGAGCCGTCGTCGCCTCGCGCTCTTCCTTCAAGACGAGTGGGCTCCGCTCGACTCTCCCAAGCTCGTGCTCGTCCCGGGCGCCAGGTTCGATCTCGACTCTCAATTTGGATTCCACCCGAGCCCAAAGGTCGCACTCAGGTTCGACCCGACCGATCGCGTGGTGCTCCGAGCTGGGTTCGGCCTCGGCTTTCGAGCCCCCGACTTCAAGGAGCTCTATCTCGCGTTCGCCAATCAAGCCGCGGGCTACTACGTCGCCGGCAACACCGAGCTCGAGCCGGAGACTTCCGCGAGCCTGAGCTTGGGTCTCGAGTGGTCTCCCAAACGCAAGACGAGGCTCTCCGTCGACGTTTTTCGGAATGACTTGTCGAATCTCATCGAGACGGTCAGCGCGTCGCCAGACCGTTGCCCGGCTGGATTTGGGCTCTGCTTCATCTATGACAACATCGCCGAGGCTCGTACTCAGGGTCTCGAGGTGGGCGCCGAGGTCGAGGTCGTCCGCGGCCTCTCCGCGCGGCTCGGCTACTCAGCGACCGACACGCTCGACGAGCGCCTCGACCGACCGCTCGAGGGCCGCGCCGCCCACCGCGTCACGTTCGGCCTATCGTTCGCCCTCGTCGACCTTGGACTCTCGGGCATGGCTCGCGGAACCTGGGTCGGACCGAGGCCTTTCTATACCGATTCGGCGGGTAATCCGCTGCCGACAGGCAGCGTGGACGCGCCCCCCTACTCGACACTCGACATTCGCCTCGCACAGAAACTATTCGACTACTTCGAGCTGAGCGTCGGTCTCGAAAACGCGTTCGACGCGGGGACGATCGGCTACTTAGCGATCCCCCCAAGGGCTTTCTGGGCTGGGCTCGAAGCTCGGTACCCGGAGTGATTCATGAGAGACCTCGAGAACATCCCGCGAACGGCCACGCTCGGTATCCTCGCGCTCGCCGTCGCTTGCGCCGACGACTTGAACGACGTTCCGGACGACAAGACACCCGAAACGCCAGGAGGCGCCCACGTCCAAGTGACGAGTGAGTCCGAAGGTGTGTCGCAGGTGATCGTGGACGCTTCCAAAGAGTCTGAGTGGATCTACCTCGACCTCGCGTCCTTGAAGGAGGTCGAGGTCACCGACCGATCGACCTCCGCGGACTGGGATCTCGCCTTTCAGCGCTACCGCATCCTCACCAATGGCGGCGTGAGCGGGACCAAAGGCATGGAGGGCGCGCCGCTTCCAGGCGCATCCTTCGCGGAGCTCGCGTCAGCCCCCGATAACGGGTGGATCGTAGACCGAGTGGACGGCGAGGACACCGACACAGACCCAGACTCAGTCTTCAACTCAGCCCACGCCACGAGCGAAACGGGTTGGTATACCTACGACACCAACCTGCATATCCTGAGCCCCGCGCGCGTCGTATACGTAGTCAAGACCGTCGAGTCCGAATATTTCGCGCTCGAGCCCATCGCGTATTACAACGACGTGGGCGGACCCGGGCACCCCAAGCTTCGCGTCAAGAGAGTCGACCCTCCGGCGAACCGGGGCACCCTCGACGCATCGAAAGGCTGGGTGTACCTCGATCTGGCGACCGGCGGCCCGGTAGTGGTTGGAGATCCAACGACCTCCATAGACTGGGATCTCGCGGTCTTCAGGGCGCAATGGAAGACGAACGGCGGCGTGTCGGGCATGGGAAAGGCGGGAGCGCGTGGGGGAACGGGTGAGTTCGATGCGGTCGAATTTGCGCCGACGATTGGGTATTGGGCCGACGAGAACCTACCGATCGCCGGACCTCCCGGCGCTGGCAACGCTCCCGGCAACGCGGCGCTCGCGACCTGGTATGACTACGACGCGGGCACGCACGTGGTCACGGCAAGACCGGGAGCATACTTCTACGTACGCGGGGCCCGGGGGACCTACGGGAAGCTCGCGATCGGCTCTTGGGACAACGGAAAATATGGACTGAGGATCGCCCCGCTGACCGCCAAGCCTGAGGTCGTCACGGCGACGGTCGCCACGTCGACTTCGGGACCCTCGACCTATTTCGACCTCCGGGGCGGGCGAAGGGTCGCGCCCGTCGACCCCGACTCCGACGCCAGCTGGGATCTCGCATTCCGAGGTTACGCGATCAAAACCAACGGCGCAGGCGGAGCGCTCGTCAGCGCGGCCTCGACCCTCGACGAGCTCACGACTGCCCCTGAGGAAGGTTACGCTGCAAACACGACGATCGACGGCGTCACGGTGAACCCGTCGCTCGCGGAGGCCTTCGATCTCGGGGCCAACCCACCCACGGCGACCAACAAGGTCTTCGCCTTGAAGCTCGCCGACGGATCCTACGCCAAAGCCACCTTCAGACTCATCGACAGCGGAATCGAGATCTCCTGGGCCTACGCCGGTCCCGGACGCCTCGGCCTCGGAGGCCAGTGAATGAACATCCCGGCTTTTTCCCTCTTCAGCGCAGTCTCCGAGCTCTTCGTGACCGCGGGCGTCCTGTACTCACTCCTCGTCAACCTCCGCGGGCGCGAGCTCCCCTTTAGGGTCATGGCGCCCACACTCGCCTTCGAGTTCCTCATCAACATCACGTACATGACGATGCGCGCGTCCCAGGCCGACAAAGACGTCGCCCTCTCGACCGTGATGAAGATATTCTACGCGACCCATGGAATTCTCTCCCTCCTCATGTTCCTGCTCCTCGCGGCGACCTTCCTGATCTCGATGGTCGACCTCTCCGCGAATCGGGCCTCGTGGTACGCACGACACCGGGGCCTCAGCTGGACGCTGATCTTCTTCTGGATGGTCTCCGTAAGCACTGGGGAGGCCATCTTCGTCGGTCGATATCTCCTGCCATGAAGGCTCGCCTCGACACCCTCGAGGCGGCCGGGCCCTGGCTGATCGCGCTCTCCGCGATCGGTTTCTTGGTCACCGTCACCGGCTACTTGCTGTACGCGTACCCCGAGACGCTCGGCCCATGGCACTCCGGCCTGAGCAACACTCACGGCATACTCGGAGATCTTTGCGCGGCGGTGGCCCTGGGTTACGTCGTCGTGCATCTCCTTCGGGTCTGGAGGATGAAGAGACTCACAGCCTCGAGGTGGACCGGCTTCGCTACGGTCTCTCTCTTTGGGCTCGCAGCCGGCACCGGAGTCGCGGGTCAGTGGGAACCCATGATCGAAGGCTCGGCGCTCTACCTCGCTCACTCGGCGGTCTCGGTGTTGCTCGTACTGATCGCTTGCGTTCACGGCGCCTGGGGATTCCGCCGCCGACTCTTGGGAAGGTGAGTCAGGTATCGGGTTGTCACAGTCGCCTTTTCAGGCAAGACCGGCCGTGCGAAGGGGTCTTCCGGTCGAGACTTGCTCGCTCGGCCTGGTTTCGGTTGTCCGAAGAGGCGGCCGCGACTAGGGTCGTGACGGTGACGAACTTGGACACAATCGCGTGCTCCGGATCCAAAGTCTGCCCCATCAGCTCGACGCCCTGCCCGGGTCCCTGCATCTACGCCGACGTGATGGCGAGTCTGAGTTTGGGAGTGGTCGTCTTCGATTTGACGGCTAAGTCCGTACACTTCTGCAACCGATGGATGGGTGAGTTTCTCGGCCGCGTCGGAATCGAGGTCTCGTTCGTGAGCTTGTCCCGCCTGCTGCTCGACCAGGGCGACGCGCCGATTCGCCTGGGCGCGCACTTCCTCGGCATAAGCGCCTTCGAGGCTCGAGGCTTTGCGTGGGTGTTCGTTCGCGACGTCACCGAGCGAACCAGGCTCGAGGCGGTCGCCGAAGCCGTGGAGACCACCAACAACATCGGCTACATCTTCTCCGCGGTCCGCCACGAGCTCGGCAACCCGATCAACTCGATAAAGGTCGCGCTCGGCGTCCTCGACGCGAACGTGAATGACTTTTCTCGCGACGCCATCGCTGAGTACGTCCAGCGGATGTCCACCGAGGTGGGCCGCATCGAGCACCTCCTGCGATCGTTACGCAGCTTCTCCGCGTTCGAACGCCCGGAAGTGGCGCCGGTTCATCTGCCGCAGTTTCTTGCCGGATTCCTTGGACTCGTGGGTCCGGAGCTCTCCAAGCGCGGCATCGAGGTCGTCTCCGAGCTGCGTCCCGAGGTCGTCGCTACGTGCGATTCGCGCGCCTTGCACCACGTCCTGTTGAACCTCGTGACGAACGCTTCCGACGCGCTGGCGGCGCAGAACAAACCCAGGCTCGCCATCCGTTGCGACCAGGCCGGCGCCCTCGCCTTCATCCACGTCGAGGACAACGGCGTCGGGATTAGCGCCGAGCGCCAAGCCCACCTGTTCAAGCCATTCAATACGACCAAACCCAAGGGCACTGGTCTCGGCCTGGCCATCGCGCGCAAGCTGCTCGCCTCCATGGACTCCACGATCGACATCGACAGCGCAGAGGGCAGAGGCACGCGCGTCCAACTCACTCTGCCTCGGCCCCGAATGACTCGGCTGGCGCTCGCCTGAGTGTCGAGGTGACCAAAGCAACCCCCACGCGGCGCGCGCGCGCCGTGCTGATCGTGGACGACGACGAGCTGCTGCGAAAAGCGCTTGGAGACGCGCTCGCTTCGCGGGGGTTCCTGCCGCTCTCTGCGCCGACCCTCGCCGAGGGCTGGAGTCTCTTCACCGAGAATGACGTCGAGATCGTCGCGCTCGACGAGCAGCTCCCGGACGGGCGTGGAAACACGTTCTGCGCGCGATTTTTGGCCCTGCGCCCCACCACGAAGATCGTGTTCATGACCGCCTTTCCGGAATTCGACCATGCCGTAAAGGCGATTCGCTCCGGCGCGTTCGACTATCTCTCGAAGCCCTTCGAGCTCGAGGCCCTCTTCATCGCTCTGGAGCGTTGCGAGAAGGTTCTAGACCTCGAGCAGATCGGTCGACGCGAGGTCTACCAGCAGGACCGAAACGCGCGCTCGATTCAGCTCGTAGGAGACTCCTCCGCTTTCAGAGAGGTCCGGCGTTTGGTCGAGCTCGCCGCGACGTCCTCGGCCCCTGTACTCATCACGGGCGAGACCGGCACGGGAAAGAGCCTCATCGCAAAGGCCGTCCACTTCCTTGGCCATCGGCGCGATCACGGGTTCGTGCTCCTCTCGTGCGCCGCGCTGCCGGACTCGTTGCTGGAGGCCGAGCTCTTCGGCTGGGAGCGCGGCGCGTTCACCAGCGCCGTCGCGACCCATGAAGGCGCCTTCGAACAGGCCGATCGCGGCACCCTGTTCCTGGACGAAGTCGGAGAGCTACCCGTCCACCTCCAGCCCAAGCTACTCAACGCCCTCGAAGACCACTCCGTTCGAAGGCTTGGCGGCCGCGTCTTACGGGGAGTGGACGCGCGAATCATCGCCGCCACCAACGCACGGATCGAACGACTCATCGACGAGAAGCAATTCAGAGCCGATCTCTACTATCGGCTCGCGGTCGTGCCCATCCACGTGCCACCCCTTCGGGAGCGCCCGGAGGACCTCCCCGCCCTCGTAGAGAAGCTCCTCGGAGGGATTGCAACTCGCGACGCCAGGCCATTGGTCGACGGGATTCACTCCCGCCAGGCAACGACGGTTCGCGCTCGGGATCCGCTGACACTCGCCACCGGAGAGATCGAGCGTCTCACGGCCTACGGCTGGCCTGGAAACGTTCGGGAGCTGCGAAACGTGCTGGAGCGCGCCGCTCTGCTCCAAGGCCCCGAGCTACGGCCATCCACGCTGCTCCAGGCACGCTCGGCGACCTCCGAGCCTCCTGAGTCGCCCACACTCACTCTGGCCGAAGTGGAGCAGCGCCACATCCAAGCGAGCCTACGGGCCAACGCAGGCAATCTCACGAGGACGGCCGAGAGCCTCGGAATCTCCCTCTCGACTCTGAAGCGTCGAGTACAAACGGACAGTCTACGAAAACCCAAACTGCTGGTCTGACCACTTCAATCTGACCGGGTCAGTCTGACCCGGTCCCTCCTTTTTGAACCGATCCGGTCACCAGAAATCCCAATTCCAACTCGACCGCCCTTGGCCCGGCCCTTGCTCGAGGACCGTCAGTCATGACGCCCGGGGTTCAGGCCGTTCTGGTCGTCGACGACGAAGAGCCTTTCCTTCAGACCGTTCGCGACGGGTTGAAGCCCCTGACCTCGATCGAGATCCTCACTGCCAAAAGTGGGCACGAAGCCCAATCCATACTCTTCGAGCGCAGAATCGATCTCGTCGTCACCGACTTGAAAATGGCCGACGGTGATGGCTTCGAGCTCCTCGCCGCCATGAGTCGAAACCACCCGGACGTCGCCGTGCTCGTCATGACCGCGTTCGCGACCCCGGAGATCGAGACACGCCTCCGCTCGCTCGGCGTGGGTGAGTACCTCGAGAAGCCTCTCGAGTTTCACGCGCTCGCCAGCCGAATCCAGAAGACCCTCAGAGACAGCGCGAGCGGTGCGATCAAGGGCATCACGCTCCCAAGCTTCCTCCAGATCGTTCAGCTCGACCGCAAATCGTGCCGCCTTCGAGTCCTGTCCAACGACCAGGAGGGAACGCTTCGCTTCGAGAGAGGTGAGCTCATCGACGCGCTCACGGGACAGCTCAAAGCCGAGGAAGCGGCCCTCGAAATTCTGAGTTGGGACGACGCTCGCATCGAGATTCTCCCACACAAGCGCGGAGGCACGCCCACCGTCCAGGTCGGGCTCACCGCGCTCTTGATGGAGGCGATCCGCCAAAAAGACGAGCGACAACGAACCTTGGGCTCCGAACCTAACGGCTCCGAGTCCGGCATCGAGAATCAGAACGAAGACATCGAACCTGCCGCCGAGGCTGAGTCCGCGGTGGAGGAGCGAAACGACCCATCGCCGGTCGAAGGCTCGAGCGAAATCCAGCACGTGGAACGAGACCTCGCAGCGCGACGACGGCGACGAGACAAGGAGACAATGGCCATGGCAGCAAAGGACAAACTTCAAGAGCTCGCGAACCTCGACGGCTTTCAGGGCGCCGGCGTATTCACACCCCAGGGGGAGGACCTAGCGATTCTTCCAGGCACCGTCCAGAATATCCGAGAGGTGGGCGTGCTCGCCAACAACGTACTCATGAACGCCCAGAAAGCGTCCCTCGAGATGGGTGCCGGCCGCGGCCAGGTCGTCCACATCGAAGGCGAGAAGGCACACATCCTCGTGCGCTGCATGAACGAGGGGACGGATCCGCTGAAGTCACAGCCCGGTCGCGCCCACATTCACACGGTGCTGGTGCTCAAGCCGGATTCGTCGATCGGAATGGCCAAACTCCGCCTCTCCGGCGTGGTGGAGAAACTGGCGGAAGACTTTCGCTAACCCAAGAAAACCGAGAAAACGACGACCACCGGCGGCCACGAATCGACCGAGAATGCGGATCAACCTCGTGGGCCACACATCCCGCGAACCCACCACGTTGTCGCAGTCGCCGTCCCCGAAGTTCTAACCCGCCTGTAACGCCTGGCCGAAAACGCGGTATCCTCTCGAAAGTGAGGTCCCTGACGCTCGCGTTGCTCTTCGCTGCATGCACGCCGGAGCACGTCGCGTTCATCGAGCTCCCTCAACTTGGCCGAGAGACGGTCGTCGTGGGCGTCGGAGTCGAGTGTGATTCGTCGCTGCAGTTCGCCATCTACGCGCGCCAAGAGTTCGAGGCCGGTGCGCTTCGTCGCGAAGCTTGCGACGCCACGACCGTCTCGGTGCTCGAGTGGGAGAAGTCGCTCCACGCAGACGGGCTCGATTTCGGCCCCGTCCAGCACGTCTCCGGGAGCGCCTGCGGAGTCAGGCCGCTCCCTCTCGCGACGAGGGTTCACGTGGCCTCGGTGCAGGGAGAAACGGCCACGTCCTTCGCTGTTTGGCCAACCGATGCGGCGCTCCCAGGCGCACTCGCCACCTTCAGCTACGTCGGCGCGTGTGCCTGCCCGCCCCTCGAAATCACCCGGTACGTGTCCGTACCCGGAGCCCTTCGTTATGCCATCGAAGTCGGGCCCGACGGCCGCTTCCTCGTCTTCGCGACCGGTCTATCAACTCGTAAGTTGGCGATCTACGCCACGGACCTGATTTCCGTCGAGCACCTAGAGACGGCCACGGTCGCGACCGGACCCGTCGGCTCCCCCGGCGTACACGACGTCGCTCCGGGCCCCAACGGCCGATTTTATCTCGTGGGTGATTTCGGGGAAATTTACGAGTACGCTTTCGGCGGAGGCGTTCGCAAACTCACCGCGCTTCCGACCGGCAAGGAAATCGCACGCATCGCCGCGCGCACCGAAGGGCCGGAGCTCGAGATCCTCGCAGTCACCCGGGAGGCCGAGCTGTGGATGTACGAGGGTGGCTCGGGTTGGACGCGATTGGCGTACGCCCCGAAAATCGAGGAGACGACACAACGTGCAAACGTCACCCTGGCTCCTGACCGTCGAGCCATCGTGGTCCCCGAAAACGTCTCCGAGCTCCTCTACGTCCATGGGCGAGACGTGAGCCCAGAGACATGGGTGCGGGTGGGTTCGGTCCAGGCAACGGCGTCCGTCCCCGGGATGGGTATCGTCGGAGCTACGCGACTCAACCAAGTCTTTCGACTCGACGCCGCCCGGCCAGCGTTCGTGGACGAGGTCCTCTCGCCCTCTGGGCAGGCCATGGATCCCACCTCGGGCTGGTTCCAGCAAATCCGGCCCGTCCGTGGAGGCTTCCTCGCGACCCTCGACGGGCCGAACTCGCTGCTGCGCTTCCATGAGAGTTGGGGCTACTGCCCACTCCGACTCTTCGATCGAGAGGACGTCCGCCTCGAGCGTTTCGCAGCCAGTGATCGCTCCATCTTGCTCGGCGGCACCGCTCGCGACCCTACTCAGGAGCTGATTTCGCTTCCGATCTTGGATCTTCGTGAGTGAGTTGCAGCAACTCGCCCGAGCCTCGGGCTTCTGGACGTGACTGTCATCGTGGGGCAGTGATATTCGGTTCAGAGGGGCGACGGGACCTCGCGACACCCAAAAGAGTACGCCAAAACCAGTCGTTTCGGGACCGGGACCCGGACCCGGACCGGGAACGGGAACGGGATCGCATCGGGTCGCGAACTCGTGGTGATCTCGAAACGTGTGGTAACCGCACACCTTTCTTTGCTCGGCGGGCCCAACCTGCTAGGGTCCGATGGTGGCCAAGGTGTCGGCGAGTAGCTCGAGCACGCGCTCGCCACGATCGCCTACGCAGCCCGAAGCCAAACACGAAGCAGCGACCCCACGCGGCCCGCCCCGAAGCAACCCGTCCCGATGCGAGGGCGATCTGCTCGAGCTCCCGCGGCGCAACGCGGATGACTCGGCCGCCAAAGACAGTGGGCTGCGCACGATTCTTCGCGGGGTCGCGTTGGGGGCGCCTATGGTCGCTGGCGCGCTTGGGGGCGTAGCGCACGCGGCTCCGGTCGCGAACGTCGCCGCCCCGATCCCGACGGAGCCTGCGGACACCCAGCTCGCTCGAAGCCTCCTGTTTCAGGGCCCGCCTTCGAAGGTGGTCACCGCGCTCGAGCGCTTGGGCGCGGACGGCTGGGTCGACGGCGACGAGGCCGAGCAGATCATCCCGCTGCTCGACGCGATGCCGAACAAAGTGGATCGGGCCAGCGACGAGCTCCTGCGGTTCTTCATCTCGCAGCTCAACCACCAGGGGCAAGGTGGGTTCGCGATGGGAGATGGTCTGCGCGCAGCGATCGAGGGCAAGCTCCGGTCGATAGGGTATGAGTTGCCGCCTCGCGAAGAAGGAATCCCTCCGGTCTCGATGATCCCTGAACTCATCGAGCGGGCCTCGGGCCGCGCGGCACCTTCACCGACTCAACTCCGGAGCCTTTTTCGCGGAGCAGGCCTCGAGGATCGCTTCGAGAAGCATGTGCTTCCGCAGCTTTGGCGAATTCCTCGCACCGCGTCGGCCTCGGGGCGAGAGCTGGTTCGGATTTACGGTGACCCCTCGACACCGATGTCTCCGGCGGTGGCCGAGCAAGTCGGGCAGCTCCTGCGACGAGCGGGCTATCCGGTCGAAGTTGGCAAAAGACCTAGCCCTACGGAGGCTCGACGCGCGATCGAAGAAGCCATCCACGAGACAGATCCGGTGTTCGAGCGAATTTTGAGCCTCGCGGGTGGGCCGCGTTCAAAGACTCACATCGGAATCATCGACGGTGGATTCGAGGTCACTCACCGGGCGGTGAGCTCGAAGCTGGCGGTCAATCCGAAAGAGGTCCCTGGCAACGACCTTGACGACGACGAGAATGGGTTCGTCGACGACGTCTTTGGAGCGCGAACCGCGACCAGGTCGGGTGACTTGTGGACGGGCGGCGGGATGGGTCGTCACGGCACCAACGTCCTCGGGATCGCGACCAAAGGCACCGACCGAATCGAAGCTTCGTTGGTCGCGGCGTCTGGGTCGAACGTCGTGGAGCAGGTCGACTACCTGATTCATCGGGGCGCGAGAGTCATCAACGTGAGTCTAGAGTTCGTGAGGGCCGAGGACGCCGAGGCGCTTCGCGCGGCGATCGAAGCGAACCCCGGGACGCTCTTCGTACTCTCTGCAGGCAACGACGGGCAGGACTTGAGCCTACGCAAGCCGGAGCTCCTCGCGCCGTACGCTCCGGCGGCCAATTTGGTCGTCGTCACGGCGACCGACGCGGCTGGGCTTCCGATTCCTGGCACCAACCACGGTTCGCTGGTGAACCTCGCCGCGCGCTCCACGATACTGTCCGCCGATCATGGTGGTAGCTACTCGACGGGAACGATGACCTCCATGGCGACGCCGAACGTAACCAACGCGGCGGCGAAGTGCCTGGCGATCGACCCTGGGCTCTCTGCGGCCGATCTGAGTCGTCTCCTGACCGGCACCGCCACGACGAGTGAGCTTTGGAAGGACCGAGTGACTTCGGGAGGGGTGCTCGACGCGAAGCGAGCGATGGAGACCGCGGGGCTGACACGGTCGCTGCGGGCCGGCGCCTCCGAGGCCGAAGCCGTCAAGAGCTCGGGGCTCGACTCAGGGACGGCGACTGAGTTGCTGCCTCTTGCTCGCAGCTTGGTGAAGGCAGCGACCTGAAGTCGGCAGCCCTTCGGCTTCAGCCGCACTTTCTCGCTTGAGGATCGGCGCAATCGGTCCTGCCGCTCCGGAAGCAAGTCATTCCGGTGAAGGAATTGGACACCTGAGTCCAAGTCATCGTGGTCAGATCCAAGAACCAAGTATCGTTGGCGAGACCGCAGTCGGTGCGCCCTCCGAACATGATGGCGGTGTTGCCGTGGAGCGAGAACAAATGCGACTCCCGTCGCTCCGGGCTCGCGGGGTCGATGATCGCGAAGTCGGCGGGAAAGTCGCAAAAGCCGAACGCCGCGCGATTGTACCGGTCGCCCTGCATTCTGCGAGTCCACGTGAGGGTCTCCAGGTCGAAGGTCCACACGTCGTTGTCGTTGCCGAGATTTCCGTTGTCGTGACCTCCGAACAGTACGAGTTGATCTCCGGCCTGATCGTAAATCATCGCGGCCTTGATACGAGCGTCCGGAGCGCCTCCTCCTAGGTTGACCTGAGTCCACTCCTCGGTGACGAGGTTGAGGTACCACATGTCTCCGACGAACACGTTGAACGCGTTCTGACCTCCGCCGGCGAAGACGAACATTCGACCGCGCGCGCGATCGATACTCGCGACGTGGAAGAGTCGGCCGGACTCGGCGGGAGGGTTGGGTTGCGGCCGACCCGTGGCGATCTGAGTCCATGCTCCCGTCGCGAAGCTGAAGGCCCAGGTGTCGGTGTCGACCTGAAAAGCCGTAAAGTCGGTGGTGCCGCCACCGTGCACGAGGATGCGATTTCGATCGGGGTCTGGAACGACGGTCGCGTTCATGCGACCGGAAGGGCCGCCAGGCGCGTCCTGAGCGCTGAGCTCGGTCCAGGCTCCTGTCGCGGGATCGAACGCCCAGAGGTCATTGAGCCACGTGTAGTCTCCGGTGGTCCCGGCGCGGAAGCGCCCTCCGAACAGCACGACGCGGTTGTTGCGTTCATCCCAAGTCGCCGCCGACCGCGCTCGCTTGAGTGGCCGATTGCCTGACAACACGATCTCGGCCCATTGACCCGTGCTCGGGTCGAAGACCCAGCCGTCGTCGACGAAGTCGGAGACCGGGAAGTCGCACATCTGAGGCTCCGCCCGATCGCCGAAGAACATATACGTCCGGCCGTCCCTCGGATCGGTGGCAAAAGCCATGTCGCCTCGCCGTGGAGCGGCGGTGCCTCGCGGCAGGCCGCCATCGCCGCCGCCCGCGTCGGTCGTGATGCCGACGTCCTCCACTCCCGAATCCGGGAGGCCGACGTCCCCGACGGCGCCGGAGTCCTCGACTACGCCGGAGTCCTCGACGCCGGAGTCGGCGGTGTCCAAGGGCTTGCTGTCTTCGGTGCAGGCAAAGGTCAAGGTGGTGCACAGAGCGCCGACCATCGTTTTCGTGCGGAGATTCATTTCAACCATGCTCTATCGACAAAAACCAAAGCCCGGTCAATCAGAACCGTCGGGAGACGACCCTCGCGAGACCTTCATGAAGCAGCGAGCTGGGCGCGGCATTAGCGGGTCGGTGAAAAAGTCGGTTTCGCTGCGACAGCCTACGTGATCAGCAGGGATCAGCAAAATTCCGCCTGTCACTGGTGAATCGGGCTGGTGAATCGGGCACGGGCGCGGGCACGGGCACGTCATGAATTTCGGAGCCTTTTTCAGCGACCTGTCAGGTTCTCTCAACCCTCACAGGCTCCGCAGAAAGGCCATGAGGTCCTCGCGCTCCGCCGCACTCAGCCGCTCGACTTCACCGTGGCTTCCCGCTTCGTCGAGCACCTCCTCGATCGTGGTCGCTCGCGCGTCCGACAGATACGGGGCGCTCTGCGCCAGGCCGAGGAGAGACGGGATGTCCAGCGCTTGGTCGGAGTCCTCACGGAGCGAGAAGAGCCGCTTCTCCGGAACGGCCGCCAGCCTCGTGAACGCCGGGAATCGATGGCACCCTTCACATCCTGCCCGGACGAAGGCCTCGACCCCTGCGCGAGCTCGCGCCAGGTCTTCGATGGGCGGGGAGGGGTCCGGGATCATCGAGGCCAGATAAGCGTCCAGCGCCGAAAAACGTTGCTCAGAGTCCGTTCGAAACCCACCGAGGACCTCCTCGGCGACCTGTCGAAACGACGCGAAGCTCGGATAACTTCCCCCTCGAAGGAACGGAGACGTTCCGATGACTCCGCGCGCGGACAGAGTCGGTCGAGGCGACTCATGTCCGATATCGTGCCTGGCGTAGTCCGAGTCTGCGCCGACGTGACAGCTCGCGCACGCGACGCCTCGCTTGGTGGCTTCGTGAAAGGCCGCCTCGCCCGCTCGAACGAGCGGCTCATCGGCACCTGCCGGGAGCCGGAGCGGAAAGGCACGCAACGAATCCGCACCCTCCCCCATCGTGAAAAGAAACGCCCTCCCTTGCGAAGTCGAGGCGACCAAGAGAGTCCCTCCGCCGAGGTCCGACACGAGCGTCGGCGCTCGCATTCGATCGGCGAGCGACCATCGACGGACCACCGACAGGGAGGCCGCGTCGAGCTCGAGCAACTCATCGGATCCCGCGGCCGTGGCGAAGGTGCCGGAGGGCCCGGTCGACAACCCGACGATCAACGCTCCTGAACCCTCCGACTTCGTCACGATTCGCCCCAAGGGCAACAGACGCGCGGCGTCGAGCACCACGACCTGGTCGTCGACGAAGTGGTTGGGCCCGGCATCCTGGTTCGGGCGATAGTCCGAGAGTGCGACAAAAAACCGATCCCCGGAGGCTTCTACTCGAGCCGGGCGCCGGCCGAACCTCGTTCGAATTTCGAGACCCACAATTTCGAGACCCTCACCACCGAACGTCTCGAGCCGCACGGATCCGCTCCTTCGCTCGAACACCGCGAACCGACCCTCGCTGGGACGGACCCACTTCAGGACGTCCGCGGGCTCCGGAAGCGACCTCGAACTCAGGAGCTCCAGCGACAGGCTGAGGGCGCGCGCTTCGGGGTGACGACCCTCGACTCCAATCAGCAAGACATCCCCCCGGAGATCGAGACTGGTGGCAGGACCTATTACGGACGAGCGTAGCCTGCGCCCGTCCGAGTCGAGCGCGAGGATCTCGCCGGACCAACGGTGCGTCACGAAGATCGTCGAGGTCGCGATCGCACACGCAGTCGGCCCGTCCCCAACTCTCAGGGAAGTGACCGATCCGGCGCGGTCGATTCGAAAGGCTTCATCGCTGTCCTCACTCAGCAGGACCAGAAACCCATCAGCTCTGCAGCACGCCGTCGGCCGGAAGAGTCCGCGTCCGAGGCCCAATCGCCGCTCAAAAACTCGACCATCCACCGAAATCTTGGTGTCGACAAACCCGTCTCCTCCGGGCAACCCATCCGAGCGAGGATCGTAGTCGGCCCGGAAGAGTCCCTCGCCGAGCCTCGTGGTGCGTGCGCGACCGGCCCCGAGCTCGACCTCCACGTGGGTTCCCTCGGCGCGCAGGTAGAACGTCTGCGGACGATCATCGCGCACGACCCGCGGGAAGATCGACGGGCTCTCCTCGAGCGGTCGCCGGTCCGCAAAAGCGGAGCCCATCCCGGTGAGTTGATCGTTCTCGAGCAGCTCGGGCCTCGTGGCGCCCCACACGAAACAGACGAGCGCGACGGCTCGGATCCCGAATCGTCGGAACGCGGCCGGAACCTGGACTGGAGCCCGAGCTCCCAGCCTTCGCCGAACGAGGGGCGCCAACCGAAGCAGCAGCACCGCGACAAAGAAGGCAGGCGCGACCGCGGCGAGAGTGTGGGTCCAAGAGACCCCCCAAATGATCGCGGCGAGAGAGAACGGGAGGGACCCGACCGAGTCGCGCCTGCGCTCGGAGGACGCGTTCGACCCACTCACCAGTAAACAAACCAACGCCCGTCCGCAAAGACCGCGTGCCCCTGCAAGGTAATTCGCTCGTCGGAGTCCTGAGGCGAGTCGATGGGTGCGATCGCGTGATACTGCATGCCGGAGTGAAGAAAAAGGCGACCGACGGCATACTCGTGTCTGGTCGCGTTGACTTTTTCGAGCCTCGCGCTTCGACGGCCCGAAATCAGCTCGTCTTCCGGCTCGAACTCGGCGTTCCACAAGATCAGCCCTGCGCCGCTCGCGGGAGCCCGGACGAGCAACGTGAAGCTCAGCGTCTTGGACTCGTCGATCTGGCGGTCACGAAACTCGACGAGTCGGTACTGGAGGTCCGCGTGAACCGAGCTCGTCTTGGACTCATACGCCGAGCCTCCGAGGAACACGTGAAAGCCGGGCAAAGCCATCCCGTTCTCGAGCTCCACCGGCGCCTCGAGCTCCACTCGCAGCGCGTCGAGCAACTTCGAATAGAGCCACGAGAAGTACCTGCGGAGGCTCGCGTTGGTGGTTCGCGCCTTGCCATAGTAGTAGGAGGCGAAGCTCAGTGCGTCCAGGTAACTCGCCGCCCCAACGGTGAAGAAGGGCTTGCCGCCCACTGAGTCTCGCTCCGTCCAGGGCACCTTGCCGGCAAACAAGATCTGCCGCGCCCGTTCGCACTCGATAGGGGTGAGAAGGTCGACCGCGCGCGGCCGGAAGCTTCGCTTTCGACTCACGCCATCCGCATCACTTCGGAGATCAGCTGCTCGATTCCGGCGCCGACGTGTCGAATGCTCGGCCCGAGCATGTACGCAGGCGTCGAGACGACCTTGTGGTCCGCGTCGAGCACGTAGGACTCGGTCACGCAGTCCACATGCTTGGCGCCGCAAGTTTCGATCTCCTTGGCGGTTCCCGCGTCATTTCCGATCGTCAAGGTCGGGTGATCTTTCCCGAGCACCACCGCCACGACCGAAGGCGCGATGCAGATCGCTCCGATCGGTTTCTTCTGCGCAAAGACCTCGGCCACGAGCCTGGCGACCGCCGGATGGACCGCCGCGCCGTGACCCTTCTTGGCGAAGTCGGACAAATTCAGCGCCGCGCCGAACCCACCCGGGAGCACCAACCCATCGAGCTCCCGAGCCTCGACCTCCGCGATGTCTCTGATTTGGCCGCGAGCGATGCGGGCGGACTCGACGAGCACGTTCCGCTTCTCGTTCATGGGTTCCTGGGTTCGATGATTCACGACCTGCGCTTGCTCCACGTTCGGCGCCATACAAACGGTCGTGGCACCGGCCCTATCGAGCGCGTAAAGCGTCAACACCGCCTCGTGAATCTCGGCGCCGTCGAGAAAGCCGCAGCCAGAAAGTACAACTCCGATTCTCTTGCTCATGGATTTCCTCCAAAGTGCGGTCTACACCTCTCTACGGCTTCTGGGAAGACGCCAGATGCAGGCGCGCCGCTGGACGTCGAAGGCTCGGCTCAGAGCCCGATTGTGTCTCGGTCCTGGCGAGGCTACAGGCCGCTTTGATGTCTGTTCCCGGCGCCCCGACCAAGGAGCTCCCGCGACCCGTCCGGATCGGACACGCCGTCGAGAACGGGCTCGTCAATCTCGTCTTCCTCGTGATGGGCGCGCTCCCAGTCATCGAGATCCTCGCGCGCTTGCTCATTGGCCGCGGCATCCCAGGGTCGGCGAGCATCGTCCAGCACCTGACCCTTTGGGCCGCCTTTCTCGGCGCGATGCTGGCTACCCGCGAGCACCGCCACCTCTCGCTGTCGACGGCCGAAGTCTTGCCCGCAGGGAAGGCCAGAATGCTCGCCTCGGTGTTCACGGACTCCGTCTCGGCAGCCGTTACCGCGCTCGTCGCCTACGCCGCGTGGGTGATGGTGAAGGCAGAGTCCAGCGACCGAGTCCTCGTCGCGTCGATTCCCTTCTGGTGGAGCGAGGTCGTGATGCCGGTGGGCTTGATCATCATGGCGACGCGCTTGGTGATCGGTCGCGATCGAAGCTGGCTCTGGCGGATCGTGCCACTCGTCGCCATCGGCCTCGGTCTGGGCCTGGGTTCGTTCGCGGAGCATGCCGAGTCGTTCGTGTGGCCGCTCGCGATCCTCATCCTCCTCGCGCTCCTCGCGGGCGCACCCATCTACGTGGCCATGAGTGGTCTCGCGATGCTGTTCTTTTTTGCCGACGAGACACCCATCGCCTCGGTACCCACCGAGACGCTGCGGCTCGTCGTCTCGCCCACGCTGCCGGCGATCCCGCTCTTGACTGCGGCTGGCTTCATTCTGGCCGAGGGCGGCGCGGCGCGACGGCTGCTCCGTTTGTACCGCGCCCTGTTCGGTTGGATGCCTGGCGGCTTGGCCATCATGGCCTGCGGCGTCTGCGCGATCTTCACCGCCTTCACCGGGGGTTCCGGGGTGACCATCTTGGCCCTGGGTGGGCTCGTCTTGCCGACTCTCTTGGAGGAAAAATATCCGCGCGGCTTCAGCATCGGCCTCGTGACGGCTTCGGGCTCACTGGGCCTGCTCTTTCCTCCGTCGCTTCCGGTGATTCTCTACGGCGTCGTCGCCCAAATTCCGGATTTCAACCGACTGTTCCTAGCCGGTCTCGTGCCCGGCGTACTCATGATTTTGCTCGTCCTCATCTATGGGGTGTCCGTCGGGATCCAGCAGAATATTCCCCGCACTCAGTTCGAAGTCTCCGAGGCAAAGGCCGCGTCGTGGTCGGCCAAGTGGGAGCTCGGCCTGCCCATACTCATCGGCTTCGCCATCCTGGGCGGCTTCGCGACGATCGTGGAGAGCGCGGCCTTGGCCTTGATCTACGCGGTCATCGTCGAGGTCCTGATCTTTCGAGACATCCCTTTGAAAGCGCTTCCGGCGACGCTCGCCCACGGCGCCACGCTGGTCGGCGCGGTGCTCATCGTCCTCGGAATGGCTTTGGGTTTCACGAGCTACCTCGTCGACGCCTCGATTCCATCGCTCGTCATCGATTGGGTCAAGCAGCATATCGAGAGCCAGTGGGCCTTTCTGCTCGCGCTCAACCTGTTGCTGCTCGTGATCGGAAGCGTCGTGGAGATTTACGCGGCGATCGTGATATTGGCCCCACTCGTCGTCCCCCTTGGCCGAAGTTACGGCGTCGACGACATTCACCTTGCGATCATCTTCCTGGCCAACCTGGAGCTCGGCTTCCTGTTCCCGCCGATGGGTTTGAATCTGTTCCTCTCCGCCTCGAGGTTCAACGAGCCTCTGCCCAGGCTCTATCGTCACGCGTTGCCATTTCTCGGAATCATGGCCGTCGCCGTAGCGCTCATCACTTACTTTCCCGCGCTCAGCGTGGGCGTGTTGAGCTTGTTGGAGTGAGGACCGCGTTCGTTGTAGGATGCCTCGATGCGCTTTGGAGCGTTCAGGAAGCTCTCGACCTCGGACGACCGACACTCGGCCGGTCCGAGACAGGCTCGTTCAAACCATGGATTCAGCTCGACCGGCTCGACTCGAGATGGGTTGTGGGCCGGCGCGCTCGTCGCGCTCGCCGCGTGCGGCACCGCGGACCCGGTCGCGGACCCCTGCGCAGAACCTCCGACTTTCGCCCAGGACATTCGCCCGGGCGTGGTCGAGAGGACCTGTATCAGCTGCCACACCGAGACCAAGCAGGGGATTGTGCGCCAGGGCGCAACGACCGGCTTGGACTACGATCGGTATGAGTTGATCACCGACTTACCAGGGTTCGCAGATTCGATCACCTCGGGTCGAATGCCGCCACCGACCCTAGACCCCGCGAACCCGACCTCGGACGTGGAGCGCGCCCAGGTCGCTCTGTGGCGAAAGTGTGGGTTCAAGCCCTGAGTCCCCGCACGAACCATGCAACTCATCGGTCTGTCGACGGATGCGCGCACCGAACGGAATCGCGGGTGATCGCGGCTTCGTTCCCGCTTCGATGGCAGGCGCATCCCTTCCAGAACCAAGCTCGACCGGAGCCAAGAAGACGGTCGACTTTCAGCTCAACCTCGTTCCTTTCATCGATCTGTTGAGCGTCTTGATTTCGTTCCTCCTGATGACCGCGGTGTGGACTCAGATCGCGAAGATCGACGTCAAGGCTGCTCCGACCGACCCTGCGGAGCCCGAAACGCCTCCGCGGGTGGTGGAGCCGATCGGTCTCAATGTGGTCGTGGGCCAGATGGGTTACGCGGTGACCGTAGCGGGCAGGCCCCCTGCCGACATTCCGCGGCGGGGCGAGCTCTGGGACGCGCCGGCTCTGGAAAAGGCGCTCGGGGCGCTGAGGCTAGAGTTTCCGCTGAACGAAGACATCCAAATCACCTGCGAGGACAACGTGCCGTACGAAGAGCTCGTTCGGGTGATGGACAGCGCGCTGGCCCAGAGCCTCCGGGGCATCTCGGTCATGGGCGTCGATCGCTAGAGCTACCGAGACCCGACCCCGTTGCGGGTCCCGGTCCCGGTCCGGGTCCCTGTCGTGACCAAATGTCGCAGCCCCACATTCGAAGCGTCGAGGCCGAGGCTCGTCGTACATACTCTGTCCGTGTCGCCCGAACGAGTCCCCAGCTTGAGGCTCTACTTGCACCTCACCATGAACTGCAACCTCCGCTGTCGCTACTGCTACAGCGGCGAGAAGCGGCATGAAGCGATGTCCGTCGAGGTCGGCCGCGCGGCGATCGATCGGTTCATGGCGTCGACGCACCACTTGCTCGTGCAGTTTTTCGGCGGAGAGCCTCTGCTGCGCTTGGGCGTCTTGAGGGAGCTCGTGAGCCACGCGGAGGCCCGATCGCGGGAGCTTCGAGTGCCGGTGTCCTTCGTGTTGGTGACCAACGGGACCCTGTTTGACAAAGACGTGGCCAAACTCTGCGCGGACCACCGCATCGAGCTGTCGGTGAGCCTCGACGGAGACGCGTCCTCCCAGGATCTCAATCGAATTTTTCCGAACGGTCGGGGCTCGTTCTCCGTCATCGAGCCTCACCTACCGGAGCTCGTGGCGCTTCGAGCCCACGTGGTCTCGGTCGTGAAGGCGAACAACGTGGCGAACCTGGCGCGGTCCATGAAATATCTGCTCGATCTCGGATTTCGCAACATCCACATCTCTCCCGATCACACCGATCCCGGGATGGCGCTCGCACTCGCCGAGTATGAGAAGCAGCTCGAGCAGGTCGGACGTGAGTATGTGGAGCTCGTCAGGAGCGGTGATCCCACGTTCATCAGCGTGTTCGACGACGGAGCTCACCCCTTCAGCCGGGGCCCGTGCAAACTGGGCTCGGGCGAGCTCTCCGTCGATCCCTACGGGAGGATCTATCCGTGCGCTTGTTTCGTCGACCACGACCGTTATCCGCTCGGGCACGTCGAGACTGGGTTGGATCCGATCCTACACTCGATATTTCTCGAGGACCTCGGGCTCTTACACCGAAAGATCGAGGCGGAGCACCGCGATTGTCCGGCCCATTCGTTCTGTCGGAAGGGTTGCGGCTGCACGAACATCGTCTCCACCGGAGAGATGACTGGCATCGTACCGGTGACGTGCGAAATTGGCCGGGTTCACGCGAGGACGGCGGAGCGGGTTCGAGAGATGGAACGAGCATAGTCGAGCGAGGTGTTCGCTGCCATCCAGCTCAGGGTGGGTTTCGGGAGCCATCTTCGAGCTCGCGCCACTTCGCGGCCTCCAACTCGTCGAGGATCTTCGAGTGACTCTCGAAGTGCCAATCACGGATCGCCTCGTAGAGCCTTCGAATGGCTCTTCGCTGAATCCGAACCGTCGACGCTTGTCGGGACATGATCAGGAATCCAGGGGCGAATGGGGATTCTTCGAGCTCGAGGCGGATGAACCACACCAACGGCATACCTATCGTGCGTTCCAACGCTACTCGCCGTATGCTCTCCGGCTTCACTTCCAGCGAGGAGCTCTCCATGACGATCCGCATTCGCTCGTCGTCGAGCGTCAGAAAACCGACGTTGTCGTCCGTCTCGACGCGGAACAAGAGCCTCGGGCGCAGTTGGTTGCTCTCGAGTCGTGCGACGCCGACAAACTCACCCTCGGCGCCCAAGCTCGCGCGCAACCGCTCCTCCAGCCGCCTGTTCCCGATCAGAAATGCTCGGTTGCCTCCGATGACGAGCCCCGCGGTCGAAGCGCACAAAGCCGCCAGGCCGACGCTGGGACTGAGCAGACAGACGAGCCCGCTGAGGCAGAGCGCGGTGAACAAGACGGACTGCATGCCCACCCCTGCGAGGGCCCAAGTCCGCTTGTATCGAGCGAAGACCTCCCGCGGCTCGGCCTCTGGGATCGGCGCGAGAGGCTTCGCCTCCGAGCGCACGAGCTCACCGCGCCGATCCATATCATCACTGTCTCTCGAAACGCGAAGCCTGACCAGTGCGGCAGTGCGGCAGTGCGGGCGAGCGGGAGCCTCACGACCGTTTCTGCGACTTGCTCTCTGATTCCAGCGAGCGCCCCGAGCCAGAAGCGGCTTGACCGCGCGGCGCGAATCGCGAGAGGTTCCGCTAGCGGTGGCAACGAAGACCCGAAAGGCCAAGCTTCAGGCCCACAGTTTTGGGAAGCTGACTGTCGCTGTCCCTCCCAAGTGGGTGGACAACTCGATCATCACCTTCCTCGGCCCTGCGGGCGGAGCCCGGACGCGCCCCAACGTCGTGCTCTCCCGTCAGATGGTCTCCGATCGGGTGGTGTTGGGTCAGTATGCCGATGCGCAGCGAGCTTCGTTGCTCGACGCAGGGCTCGCGGACCTCGAAGTCATCGACGAGGGCCCCCTCACGCTCGACGGCAGAAAGCTGTATCGCGTTCGCTTCGCCTGGACCCGAAGGGATCCGGGTCCAGACGGCAGCACGATCGAGTCTCGAGTTCGCCAGGAACAATACTACTCCATCGAGCGCGAAGGGGGTCTCGCGCTGACATTCACTTTTACCTGCGACGCTGATGAGTATGAGGGGCTCAAGGAGACTTTCGAGCAAATCGTGCTCGACTCTCGCGTTCGCGTTTAGCCAGACAGTCGAGGTACTCATGACGAAGTTGGGCGGAATCCGAATCACGGACATTCACAACCAGGCCATCCGCAAGGACGCCGTGAAATTGGATGCTGACGGTGACGGCGTGTTGAGGCCGGCCGAAGCGGAGAAGAAGAGCAAGGACTTCTTTCAGAAGGCCGCGAACGTCGGCCAGACCGGCGGGAACGCCGGCTGGGCGGCGGGCCTGACCACGGCGTTTGCGCACGCGCTCCCGAGCATCGCAGACTCTGCCGCGAAATTCGCTGCGCTCGGAGGCATGTGGGGCGCGGTCTTTCAGGCCGTCGGATCGGGCAGCCGAAACCTCGAGGCCATGCGAGCGGGCCGAATGACCGGAGGCGAGGCGCTCGTCGATACGGTCGAGGACGTCGCGATCGCCGGAGCTTCCGGGGCCGTCGGCGCAGCGATCGGCGCAGCGGTGGGTAGCGTCGTCCCGGTCATCGGGCCGATTCTCGGAATCATCATCGGGGCGACCGCTGGCTACATGATGGATCGCGCCGCGCATTCATGGATCGACCGGGACGTGAAGGCGCCCGCGGGGTCCAAAGCCACCGAAGCCACAGGTTGAACGCCCCGACGAACGAGGTTGGCTCTGAAGCGACGCTGACTTCGTCTGCGCCCAGGCCCACGGACGTGACCGTGCCAGCGCGGGCTGTGCGATGCATGGCCGTTGCTCCACAGCGGCACCTGCCGGCGACGAGTTGCGCCCAGCGGGTTGCGGCCCGTCCGCCGCACTGTAGAATGGAGTCGTGACCCGGCCCGTCTTTGCGGACCCGAAGACTGACTTCGTGTTCAAACGGATTTTTGGACCGAATCAGGTCGACATACGATGAGTTACGCTCGAAACCCAGGAAGGTATCGACGAGTCCCCACGCGTTCGAACCCGCAGCGAGACCGCCTGGGCTCCAAGGTCTTCGCACCCGCATGGAGCTCCGTGTTTGTCATCAGGGCGGCGACGCGCCGAATCGAGCGGCCCACACCTGATCGACCAGCGTTTGCGCGCACTCATCGAGGCATGACCGTACCGTGGTGCTCACCAATCCCGCGGAAATCACATCCTGGGCCAAACACGAGAAAGTCGTCTTGGCCACCGGGCCGGCAGCGCCGCGCACACTCACCCGCAGCTCGGCGTCGACCACCGCGCGCTTCCCAGGCTCGGTCCCAAGCTCGAGGTCCTCGATCGAGACCCCGAGCCAGGTCACGAGTCCATCGATGATGATGCGGTGGCGGGCGCTGGTGGCCGTCTCAGCAGTCGCCTGCCACTCCATACGGTTCGCGTCCAAGTCCAGCTGATCGAGCGCGCCGCTGTGAGCCTTGTCGATTCGAAGCCTACGCCGCAGCTCGTCACCTACTTGGCCCGCGAGAGCCTCGGCCGTCGCTCCCGCAGGGGACTGATCCCAACCAGGCCCCGCTTCGAATCGCCCGATCTCGGCGCGCGCGAGCTCATCGCGACTCAATCCCAACGTTCCCTGAGGAGTGCGACAACTAGCCACGACGAGCAACAAGGCGGCCGTTCGCGACCACGACGGAGCCAGCTGACGGACCGGAGACGCGGGCCTCACGCTGGCGCGGCCTGGGTAGTCGACAGGCCGCGCTGCGTTGCCTCCTGATCGAGGAAGCGCTCGCCGATGGCGGTGAGCGCTCGGCGGTGGCGGATGTCGCCGATCTTGAGCGCGACGGCCGTCGAGATACTCTCCATCGAGCCGAGCGCGGCGATCGTGAGTGGCAAGTGCAGGAGCGCAGGAGCGGCGATCCCGGTGAGTAGACTCAAGCCGATGCACCACGCGACGCCTTGTGCGAGGCGCTTGCGGACCGGGTTGGCGAACACCTGGTGCATCGCGAAGCTGCGGGCGAGCTTCTCGAGCTCTGGAGAGAGTTTCTGTCCGAGCTCCTTTTCGAGCTCGGCGTAGCCTTCCTTGGCGAGCTCGGCGCCGGCCATGACCGCTCGACTCTCGGCGTCCGTGAGCTTGCCGCCGTGGGCAGCCTTGGCGAAACAAATCAGCACGTCGTTGGCCACTCGGAGCACCGCGTCCGGATGGAGCTCTTTTGGCCCTTCGAGCTTTTCGAGGGTCGCGCGAATTTCCTGGCTCGCGCGCGCGGCGGACTTCTCGTCGAGCGACAGCCCTTTGGATTTGGCCGCCAACACGACCTTCTGCGCTAACGACGCGGACACCGCTTTCAGCTTGTCCTCCACGTCGACTCCCGAGCGCAACAACGCCCCAATGTCGTCGTAGGCGACGGCGACGGCGTCCAACACCTTCGTCTCGAGGTTCGGACGCAGCTCGCCGAAGGCTCGCGACACCGCCCGCCCGTCCGGAACACCCTGCTGCCGCGCAGCCACCGCGTCGAACGCTCTCTCCAAGTCAGCCACGAATCTCGAGTCCTTGGGCGCCAACTCAGCGATGCGCTCCGCGACCGCCGAGAGAGTCCCGCGCGCTTCGGCCGCCGACCCCGGATCTTCGAGCTTTCCTTCGGACACCATTCTCCGACCGACCTTGTGAAACAGGAGATAACTCGACAGCGTCGTGTAGATCGTGAGCGCGCACGCGCCCCACGCAACCCCCGCGCCGGCCTGCCAGCCCTTGCCCGCTGCGATCGCGGCCTCCGCCGAGCCGGCCGCCCAAAGCGCCGAGCCGAGCACCGGAAGAAGCCCAATGTTGCGAGCCCCGAGCAGAATGTCGGACCACGAGACTCCTTGGCCCCGTAGGGACGCAGCCTCTCCTCCCCAGCCGAGCACGTCCTCGACCGTGGAGAGTATCGAAGTCATCACACTCTCGCCGAGATATCGCTCGATCGGTACGCCCACGAGCGACAGCGCGGCCACCGAGACGACGATCTTCTTCGCGCCGTCCGCCGCTTCGTTCGCGTAGTCGGCGCCTACCGTGTGCTCGAGCACCGCGCTTCGATATTCACTCAGCACCGGATGCTTGCGGAGCCGGCCCTCGAGCCCCCTCGCCACCGAGGAGCCCCCGTGGACGCGCACGTTCAGCCCCTGCGCTCGAAACGCCTCGAACTCATCCAGCCGCTTGTCGACCTCGCTGAAGAGACCCTCCGGATCCGCCTTCCTCAGCTCCTCCGCCGCCGACGCCGCCCGCGCGAGCCGATCGAGCTCACCCGCCTCCGCTCGCGGGCGAAGTCTGTCCGCAAGCCCAGCGAGCGCGGCGGCGCGATCCTTTGCGCCCAAAGCCTCCGACAGGAGCGTCCGCTCCTCGGATGACAAACTCGGGCCGCTGTCGAGGAGCTTGGATGCGACCTTCTGGATGACTCGGTCGACGCCCGTGGCCGCGCCATCCAATGACGCCCTAGCTCGAAGCAAATCACCCTTGGAGATCGCCGGCCGCTTCCCTGTCCTCAAGTACTCATCCACCCACAAGAACGAGCCGCCCGCGACCATCCTCGAGACTTCCCGGAGCCCCTCGATCACGTGCTCTGGAGTTTTTCGCAGGACCTGAGCGCTGATGACTTCGCCGCGCAACAGCGAGGCCTCCACGAGCGGAGCCATCGCCGGATCTTCGAGCGGAATGCGGAGAGCTGGCGGAAGCGCTTTCACCTTCTCCCCATCCAGCTTGTTCCCGGCGAGAAAGCGCTGGTCCACGACGGTGACCTCGAGGTGCTCGCGCATTCGCTTCACGACCGCCGAAGCCACCGCGATCGCCGCGTCCACGTCAGCCGCTGCGGCGGCGTTGGCAGCCCCGACGGGACCCGGACCAACCATGGCGGCCTCACGAAGAGTAATGAGCTTGTCGCGTACTTTGGCGTCGGATAACCCAGAAATCACCTCCTCGAGGCTTCTGGGCGCTGGGTGACCAGCCTCGGCGAGCGCCTGCGCGACAGGCCCCTCGAGCAACTCGCGAATGACTCGGCGCTCGTCCGCACCGAGCGACTCGCCCCCCTCGGTCCCCGCAGAATGTGACTCGAGCGCAGCCTTGGCGCGTGCGACCGCGGCCTCCGGCGAACCAAGGGCGCGAACCCACCGCGCGGCATCTCTCAACTTTCCGAAAGCCCCGCCGACCGCTTCCTTCACCGCGCGCAGGAACGCCTTCTTCTCTGCGGGAGGTGAGAATCGAAGGAAATCCTCATCGAGCGCCGCCGAAGCGAACGCGATCGCGCCGAGCTTCGAGGTCGGCACCGGGCCGGCGAGCTTGGCAACGCTCGCCGCGGAACCGAGAGCTCGTTCGCGATAAGACACTTCGCCCGGCTGAGCGGCCGAAAGCGCCGCCTCACCCGCCGTTCGCTGGACCGTTTCCGTCGAGGGCTTGGACTCGGCCAACGGAGCCAAAGGCGAGTGAGGAATCAGCCCCGACGCGGGTCGAACGATGGACACGGCCGAAGCTACCATTTCCCAGAGACCGAGGACACCCGCCTCCGCGGCAAAGGGAACGAACGTGGATGCACGACCAAGTTGCGCGATATCTCGACGATCATACTCGGCGCTCGGCAAACCACAGAGGACGCAGAGCAGGAACGCAGAGAACACCGAGGATTCTTGGAGAAGAGTCCCTCGTGCCGTCCGTGTTCCTTCTCTGTGCTCTCCGTGGTCCACGCGGAGGCTGAACTGAATCGCCGCAGGTCGGTCGCGCACCCGAACGAAGCTCGACGCTCCGAACACCCGCTCGATCGTCCCGGCGAAGCCTTGCCCGGAACGTGGTCATCAGTCCTCCGACCGAACCTCCAGCAAATAGATCCCATCGCCGCGATACCGCCCAGATTCATCGACGGCCCGCTCATCGAACGAAAAAGTGGCTCCGATGTAACGACCCGGTCCGATCCTCGCGACGCGAGCGACCGGACGACTTGCCACCGCCTCCGAGGGACAGCTCTGGCCCGCCTCGAACGTGGCGACCTCACCCAGACTCGCATCCGCGCCGGTCAGGACGAGAGCGGACCCGAGCGGCTCGAGCTCGTGAATTTCGGGAATGGACGCCTGCCCCAGCGATACGGAGGTGTTCCAAAGCGGATCGTAGCCGAACAACGCTCCGTCGGCGCCCGCAATGACCCATCGTCTAAGTCCAGGAACCCAGTTGACGGTGGTCGCTCCGGTGAGTCCGGCCACGTCGATGGGTATGAATCCTTGGCCGAGGATGACTCGCCCGAACTCGGCGCCAACGCCCACGGCATAACCCACGCCGGGCTCCGACCATCGCAGATCGTAGGGTCGTTTTCGGGTCAAGTGCGGTACTAGCTCTCGGACTCGAGCGCCGTCGAAGTGAAAGACCGCCCCGTACACCGTCACGCCAAGCAGCTCGGTCCCGGCACCCTCACCTCGAGAGAGTCGGGCGACGCGTGCGACATTCGCGGTGCTTTCGTGGGGAATCGTGCCCACTGAAACCCATTCTCCGCCCGGCGTCGCTGCCACGAGATTCCATCGTCGGGCGAGAATGAATCGGTCCTCCGGGGAGAGCGAAGCTACGGAGATCCCGATCGTGCTCGAAAAGGACGTAATGGGAGCGAATCCGGAAGCGTCGACCCAACCCACCTCCCCGCGCCCGTCGCTCCAGCCAGCGGCCAAGGCGCGTCCGTCTCCTGCTTCGAGATTCAAGACCACGAACCCGGCTTCGACTGGGTCCGGCAGGCGCGTCGCTGATATCACCCGCTTGCGGCAGTCGACCTCCTCGAAGCGCCGGATCCGGTCCCACACCGGCTCGGATGAGTTTGGACTCAGCCTGTCGCCATCGATCGTGAACGACTCGATCGGGACAGGGAGGGGCCAGCCGGCCTCCTTGTTGGAGGCGCCGCGAAAGGGTCCTTCTGGCAAGCTCGGGTCACCTTGGTAACTCAGCACCCACACACGGGATGCGTCCCCATCGGCGAAGATCGAAGGTAAGTCGGAGATACGGGTCACGACCCCTCGTGTCCCTGCCGAGCCGCCTTCGAACACCACCACGAGCCAGTCTCCGGAGGGCGCGATGGCAGGGGCGAGGGAGGCGGGGACGCAACCCGAAGACCAAGTCAGGAGAAGAAGGGCCGCGCGAGCGCGACCCGAAGGTCCCTCTCCAGGATCCGAAGGCATTCGACGAGATTGTCCCTCGACACGACATGACACCGCCACCGAAATGTGGACGGAGCGGAGGCTCGAGCTCGACGGCGCCCCTTTGCGAATCCTTCCAAGCAACCCATCCTATGCGCTTCCGAAGCCTCGAGCACCGCATGAACCCAACTCGGACAGTTGACTTCTCTTGCAACCAGAGGTGAAACGGCCGGATGAGCGCTCGAGTCCGAAGGGGCGATGCCCAAAAAGTTCTTGCGGCCCAAGTTCGCAAGGAAGCCACGGCCATCGCCGGCAGCAACTCCCGAATCAGCAAGACCGAGGAAAGATCGGCGAAGTCGCCGCTCCTCAAGAGCGCGATCGCGGAGGTCCGCGAACGGAGCGGCCGAGTCCGCGTCGACGACGTCGTGGATCGAACGATGAGTCGAGCCATGGCCGAGTCGTCGGGGACGTTTCTTTCGAAAGCCGAGATCAGGGCCCTCGCGAAGAAAGACCCGGTCGCCGGAGCGCACCTTCAAAAGGTCTACGACATTCTGGCCAAGAAAGGCTCGCCCGGTGTCGGTGCAGCCACGAACGGAGCCAAGGTGGCAAACGACCTCGCCGCGCTCCTGAAGCAGGATAACGCCTTCGTGTTGCCGAGCCCGATCGATTTCGATCACGCGAACGAATTCGCCGATCCGCCGTCGGTAGAAGTCGTGACCGGCAAGTCACACGCCGAGGTCTTCGAGGCGCAGGACGCTTGGATTCGCGATTGGTGGAAGCAAATGTACCCCAAGCTCGAGGACATGCAGGACGGCACGGTCAGCCTGAAGGAGCACGTCAGCACTCAGGAACTCAAGAGCTACCTGAATGAGGTGGTTGCGCCGGGTCAGAAGGCCGCGGTCAACGAGCTGATGAAGAGCTTCAAGGGTGAAGCGGGCCTCCTCCGGGCCTTCGACTATGGCTCGGAGATCATCGGCACAGACGCGCTGATCCTCACTCCGAAGGGTTCCGACTCGACTCTGGTCGTGCGATTGACCTACGTCCACGCCTGACGGGAAGCCGAAAGCAGGCCTCCGAGGTCTTCGTGCTCCTGCCCGATCTCGACCGATTTGGAGCTAGCGGCGCGTGGGTAGCTCGCGGTGCTCCGCTCTCCGGCTCGGGTCGGCCCCCGCGAGCGCCTTGTTGAGTTGTCCGACGATGGCGTGGGCTCGGCGCACGGCAGGCGATGGACTCTCGGGCCCAGCGACCTCGAACAACTCTCTGAAGGACTCGAGCGCCTCGTCGACTCGACGCAAGTGCAACAGGGCCTCGGACCGCCCTGCGAGCGCCTCGAGATGGTTCGGGTCCCGCCCGAGCGCGCGGTCGTACCAATTCAGCGCGGTCTGATGACGCCCTTCGAGAGTAGCCGTCGCAGCCACTCCCAGCGGCGGGTACGGATCTTCCGGCAAAAGCGCCGCCAAGGTCTCGAACAACTCGCGGGCGCGGTCCAGCTTCCCCTTCTCGAAGTAGAAATACGCCACGTTCAGCAGCGACTTCGCCGCTTCCGCGTCGACGCTCGCACGACCTTGCGGTGATGACTCGCCCTTCTGCTCCGCGCGCTCGCTCTGTATCGTGCTTCCGTCTGCATCCGAGACGACCGTCGTTGCCCGCTTGCCCTGCAGGTCGAAGGATATCTTCGTGACCATCGACGTCACGTCGTTCCGCAGCAGTCGGAGCTCGATCACTCGGTCGAGCTCATCGTACTCATACGTAAAGGCGTGCTCGCACTCACCCGCGGCGCCAAACCAGGTCTGGCGCAAAACTCGCCCTCGGCCGTCGAACACCCTCTCCACGTGGCCCGTCGGCGTCGTGCCCGCCGCGTCGCGGAAGAAGTCCTCCCGGGCGACTCGACCGGCGTCGTCATGACGGTAGTCGACTCTCTCGCGCAGACGCTTCCTGCCGTCGAAGATTCGCTGTCGAACGATCCGACCCTTGGCGTCGCACTCGACCTCCACTCGGAACCGCAGCCGTCCCTCCTTACTCACCTCCTGACGCGCGCGAAGGTGACCCTTGACGTCGTACTCGTACGAGTTGCGCCCGGCGAGTCCAGACACCGGGTCCGAATAGTCCGAGTAGAGGAGCCGACCCGATTCGAAACACGGACGCCGCACGAGGGGCTCGGCATGGCCTTCTAGGTACTCCCTCACCTCGACCAACCCGCCGGCTCGGTCGTAGCCGAGCTCGACGTATTGTCCCGGCGCGAGCGAGCTCGGGAGAGGCCAGTCGCCCACCAGCCTCCCGCGCCCCTCGAGGTGCCAAGCTTGAAACCGCTGAGTCTTCTCGACGGCGCTTCGTACTGTTCCGTTACTCATGATCAATCCTCGATCCTCAGAAGGCGAACGAGAGCTCCTCGACGGCCACGCGAGTCTCCCACGACACGACCTCTTCCCGACCGTGCTTCGCAAGATACAGGTGGAGATTCTCTCGGGTTCGTAACGCCATCCACAGCGGGTCGCCGTACGCAGCGCGACATTCACGATTGCACCGCGCCGCGAACGCCTCGACTTGCGAGCCGTCCAAACCGCTTCGTACCCGAAAGCTCAAGTTCGTCGAGAGCTCCTCCTGCTCTTCGTGCCAGTCCAAAATGCCAAAACGCTCGGGCGACTCGAGGAGCGGCGCGTGCCGGCCCAAGCTGAAGATGCTCCGACCGTACCCATGGATGACTTCGGTATTCTCGACGATCAGCCCGATCGTGGACTCGGCCTCCGCCTCCGTCTCCGTCGGGAACCCGAAGAACACATAGGCGAAGTTGAAGATCCCGGCCCTCGCCGCCGACCTCAGCACGTCGAGGCGTCCCGTCGGCGAGACCCCCTTTTTCATCAGCTTGAGGAGGCGGGGGCTCCCGGACTCCACCCCCCACATCACCATCGTGTTGCCCGCCCGCCTCATCTTCGCAAAGAGCTCCGGGCTGAAGCCGGGCTCCGTCCTCGCGTTGCAGAACCAACGTACGGGGAGCTCCGCCGCGATCAAGGCGTCCGACAGGGCCTCGAGATACCGAGGTGCCATACACTGATCGACGAACTCGACATGCCGAATGCCGAAGCGCTCGTGAAGGTACCGAATCTCCGAGACCACCCGATCGACGCTGGCGGTGTCCGAGGTCAAACCGAAGTGCGCGTCGCAGAACGAGCAAGCGCCGTAATAGCAGCCCTTGCTCGCGCGCAAACACACCACGCGTTCTGGCGCCAAATACCGGTCGAGCTCGAAGCCCTCCAGACTCTGGAAGGCCAACTCATCCAGCCGGAGACTCGTGCGAGCAGGCGTCGCCGTCACGTCCGCGCCTTTGTCGCAGTATAACATCGAGCTGACTTCTCCGAACCTGTCTCGCGGGTCGCCGACAGACTCGAAGAGGTTCGCGAGCTCCACGATCGAACGCTCCCCTTCGCCCACCACCAGGCAGTCCGCGAACGACGCGAAGAACCGCGGCAGCTTCAGCAGCGAGTCGCGAAGGCGGGAGAAGAAGTTCCCGCCGAGCGCGATGACGGGCACGCGACGATGGGATCCGGCGCGCCAGGCGCGCGCTTCGTCCCGAAGAAACATCGCGAGCGTGAGCCCCGGCAGCACTTGCGAAAACGAAGCGATCGAAATGGCATACAGCTCGCTGCCGTCGTCCTCCAACGCAGGGACCAAACTCTCGAGAAATCGGTGAAACGGATTCCGCAGCGGATCCCGACAGAACTCCAGCATGGGGTCGAGGTTGAAGGGGACTCCAGGCACGAAGAAATCGTTCCACTTCACCGACGCCGGGAAGAACGGGAGCGACGCTAGATCGAGGGCCGAGTCTACCGAGGAGAGCGCATTTGTCAGCGGGACGGGATCGTAGAAGTCGTGACTTCGCAGCAACTCCTTCGCGGCCCCAACGCCCTCGACCGAAGCGCGAGCCCCGTCGGAGTGGTGCAGAAGGAAAGTCTCCGTGCTGAGGAGCCGCGCCTCGAGCATCGCCGCTCGCGCCGACCCCGCCTCGAACCTACGCGCCACCGCATGCTCGGCCGCGACATAGACTCGATCGTTGCTCAACCTCCCGAACGCAAACGACACAGCCTCCGCCGAGAGCAGTGAGTCCATGTACTCGAGGTTCAGATCGCGAATCACGACGTCGTGCCCGTGCGCCCGAAGCTGACCGTTGAGCGTGGCGAGCCCGAAGTAGGGCTGCGCGGCGGTCCATTGAGGCGGGAACAGCAACGTCGTTCTCATGACCGCGACCTTCTCCCTTCGTTCGAGCTACCGTCGATCAAGCCACAGTGCGTTCCGCGACCGTTCTCCTCACGCTCGACTGGGCCCGAGGTCGGAGCTTCTGCGAACCTTCCGCTCCGACGATCCTGAGTGCGACCTTCGGGCGCGCGACCTTCGGGCGACTGGCGAGCTCACGCTTCTTCTCCGCGATGAACGCGACCATCTCCTCGACCAGCGGTACGACCTGCTCCTGCCGCAGATCCTCGAGCTCCCGAAGGTACGCGGCCTGTCGACCGAGCGCCCGAGCTCGCTCCTTCGCGTTGGCGCCCAAAGCCTCGAGCGCCACGAGTCGGTCCCTGATCTCCTGCTCTCGACGGAGCGTTTGAACGAGCGAAGCCATCCTGAGAATCACGTCTTCGGGTTTCATGGCGAATCTCCGATCAACTCATCGACAGGCCGAGCCCAAGCCGAAACATCGGCCCGAGGTCGACGCCGGCGAGCCGACTCGCGAAGAGTTGCTGCATGAGGAGCTGCACCGCCGGATCGACGAACAACGAGGACTGCTCGGCCATCGCAGACAGCTGCTCCGGCCCCAGCTCGACTCCGTAAGCCGCAGCGAGCTTCTTCTGCGCGAGCACCTCCTCTGCCACGCCCGGGCTCACTTCGAACCCGTATTTCTTCTGGAGCTCGGTCCGAGTCGCCTCGACCTCCTTTTGATACTTGACGCGATCCGCAGTGCCCTGGAGCCCGTCCTGCAACGCGCCCGAGAGGTCGACCTCGGCACCCGGATAGTACCTGTCGATTCGGGTCTTCTGATCCTTCATGCCCTTCACCAACTCATCGGCGGAGACACCGTACTTCTTCTCGATCTCGGCGACCTTGCCAGCGAAGTTATAGTCTCCGGTGTCGAGCTTTCCGTCGCCCGCGCCGTCCGCGAACACAGCCCCGTTCGAGAATTTCAGCGCCGCGATCTCGGTCCCGTTCTTGTCCTTGACCTTGGTGAGCTCCGAGTCGATCCCATACTCGTCTTTGAGCTTCTTCTTCAGGTCCTCGGGCTTCATCGCTTTGAACGAGGTGCCGTCTCGCACCTCGCTCGAATTCTTCAGAACGTCGTTGATGGCGAGCGCGATGTGGTCGGAGTTGTTCATGTTGCTCGGATTTCCGACCACGTTGCTGACACACGACTGATGCACGGCGAACTTGTCGTCTCCTTCCGCCAGTTTTGGGGGCGGCGGCTTGCTCACTCGATTCACGTTGGCCTGCGCCCGCATGGCGTTGACTTCGGAGGACGGCCCGAAAGAGCCGGAGAGTCCGAGCGCCGCGGCGAGAGCTCCCAGCTGCGAAAATCCCTGTTCCAGCCCGAGCGACCCATACTCGTTCGGCGGCGAGAGCATCGCCGCGAGCGAAGCCAAGAACCCATCGTCGAACCCTTGCGAGCTCGGCCCGTACTCGTCGGCCCAACCCATGGAGAGGGCCTGAGCCGCGCTCGCCTGCGCGCTGCTGAACGACGCGGCCAAGAGTGAGAAATCGAAGCTCCCCTGACTGATCCGCTGCATGAACATCAAAGTCTCCTCCTCCCGCGCGAAGCGGGTGATGGGCAGACCACGTCGCATCGCGCGTGCCACGCGCACTTCATGAGGTGTCCGGGATCAACGACCAAAACTGAGGATCCGAGTCCTCAACTCGACGCTTGGAATCCACAGGCTGTAGCGGTCGCGAGTGTTCAGCTCCGCGAGTCGAGCTTCTCGAACTCCTCGGCGATCTTCCGGGTCAGCCTCATGTTCTTCTTGGCCCGCGCGATCCGCTCGGCCCACTCGAGGCACTCGCGCGCTTTGCGAGCGTTGCCCTTGGCCACGAAGGCGCGGCCGAGCATGACGAGCCCGACCGCGTGAACGTCTTCGTTGCCCTGATCGCGGGCGATCTCGAGCCCCGACTCGACGCGCTCCTTGGCCTCGTCCTCACGCCCGAGCGCCCGCTCGAGCAGCACCGCGCCGAGATGGATTTGCGCCCAAGCTTCGGATCGTGACGCACCGATCTCACGAGCCACGGCGAGAGATCGAGAGAGCTCGAGCTGCGCCTCGTCGACGCGACCGAGTCGGAGCAGATACGCGCCGAGCTCTCCGCGCCAACGCGCTTCGCCTTGTTTGTTCCCGAGCTCGCTGGCGAGCTCGATGGCCTCGTCGAGCCGCTCGCGCGCGGCCTCTTCTTCGTCGGAGTCCGCGAGCAACACGCCGAGCGCGCCGCTCCAACGACCTCGCTCCTCGCGAATGCCGCGTGCGTCGGCTAGCTCGAGGGCCTCGCGGTAGCAGGCCACGGCCGCGCCGCCGTTGTTTCGAGCGGCGTGAATCAGACCGATGTTCCCCACCAACTCCGTCACCGTGCGAACATCGCCACCCCGACGCGCAGACTCGAGCGCGGCCTCGAGCTTCTCCAGCGAGCCGGTGAAGTCGCCTTGATGCACCATCGCGACGGCGATCTTGGCCTCGAGCGACGACGCGAGCGCCGACAAGCCGGCCGAGCGCGCCACGTCCCTCGCGGCCTCGAACACGGACCTCGCCTCGGTGTACTCGCTTCGTGCAATCCGAATCCGCCCCTCGAGCTCGAGCGAGCGCGCCCCCAGGGAACGCGAAGGCGCGGGCTTCGGTATGCGCGACAGAGTAGCCAGCGCTTCGTCGAGCATGCCGAGCGCAAACTGCGCCGCCGATCTCCGCAACGCGAGCTCGGAGCCCATCAGCCGCGGTGATCGCGCCGAGATCGCGGCCTGCGGATCCGCGCGATCGAGGGCCTCCTCCGGATGCCCGAACGCGAGCAGCAAATCGATCTGCTGAACCACCACGCGCAGCCTTCGCGTGGCCGTGGCGACGTCGTTGGGCGCTTCGTCCAACACCGCGAGCGCGTCCTCGAGGCGCTTCATCGCGCCTTCCAGATCTCCGCGCTCCTCGGCCGCATGCGCTTGCATCGCTAGGTAGCGAAGCGAGCGCTCGGGCTGGCCGCCTTGTTTGAAGTGCCGGACCAAGACGTGAGCGAGCTCCCGCCTTCGCTTCCCGAACTTTCGCTCCAGGCGTCGCGCGACGAACAGGTGAAGCTCGCGCCGATGCTCTCGAGGCAGGCCCCGCACGACCGCCTCCCGAAAACCTTCGTGGTAGAAGCGATAGCGCACGTCGTCTTGCGACACTTCCTCGACCAACACGTTCGCCCGCACGAGCCCGTCGATCGCGTCGAGCAAGTTGTCCTCGCTCATGTCCGACAGAGCGGACACGAGCTCCGCAGGTAGCAACCTCCCGAGCAAGGCGAGCCGCTCCACGAGCAATCTCGAGGAGGGGTCGACGGACTTCAGCTTCCCGAGCACGACATCGTCGCGGCTCTTACGCCCCGTGTGCTCTCGTGGGTCCTCCAACGGCCCTGACCCCGACACGCTCGACCGCGCGCGACCGCCGCCCGGGCCTTCGAGCGACTCTCCCCGAAAGATCCAGCCCGTGCGATCGCGCGACAGCACGCCCTCGTCGAACCAAGACTGAATCACCTCCTGGACCATCAAAGGCAGTCCATGGCACATCAAGACGAGCTCTTGGATCATTGCGGGCGTAGGACGCGCGCCCGTCATGGTCTGGAACATCTCCGCGGTCTCATCCTCGGTGAGCGGCCGCAAGGAGAGCCTATCGACCTGCCCTTTGCTCTCGAGCCGGCGGATCAGCCCCTCCGAAGTGTCGGGTCCTTCGGCGAGCGACCGTCGGGTCAGCACGATCGCCACGGGGCATACGGTCTCGCTCGGCATGCCGCCGGGCCTCTGCGCCAAGAGCGTGCGCGCGGCGTCCCAGATCAGCTCGAGCGACAAGGAGTCCGTCCAGTGGACGTCCTCCACGATCAACACGACCGGTCTCGTGAGCGACAAGCGGCCCACGACGCCCACGATCGACTTGTGCAGTCGAATCTTGCGCTCGGCGGCGTCGAGGTGATCGGTGGTCACCGGGCCGCCTAGGGACGCTAGGCGAGGAGAGAGTGTCCCGATCAGCGCGACGTCCCGTCCGACGATACGAGGCACGACGTCCTTGGGTGCGCGCGCGGCGATCTCTGCGATGCCATCGAGGATCGACTGGAAGGCTCCGTACGACTTCTCTCGCTCGGGGGTCGCGTGGCCGATCAGCACGTGCGATCGGCGCCTCGCCCGAAAGCGAAGCTCCTCGATCAACCGCGTCTTTCCTACGCCGCTCGGCCCTTCGACGAGCACCAACCGACCGCGGCCGGCCACGGCGTCCCCGGCTACGCCGTCGAGCCAATCGAGGTCCTCGTCGCGTGCCACGAAGCGCGGAACGAAGAGCTGCCCAGGCAGCGACACCGAGAGCTCGGGCGCCGCGCCGGACGCGGCGCTGTCTGCGAGGAGCGTCGCGGCCTCTTCCGCGGACTGAGGCCGATCGGCGGGGTCCTTCTCGAGCAGCTTCATCGCGAGCGCCGACAGGACGGGGTCGGCGCGCGGGTTCTTGTGCTGCACGAGGTCGGGCCGCGTATTCACGTGGTGGTGGAGCGCCGCGGCCGGAGGCTCCACCGGAAACGGATAGGCGCCCGTGAGGACTTCGTACAAGAACACGCCGATCGCGTAGAGGTCCGCGCGCCCGTCGATCTCTTGGGCCGTGACTTGCTCGGGCGCCATGTACGCGAAGGTGCCGAGCAGCCCTGAGTCGTCGTTCGTCGGCATGCGCAGCATACGAGCGACGCCGAAGTCCATGAGCTTCACGCGGCCGTCCGTGGTGACCAGCAGGTTCTCCGGCTTCAGATCGCGGTGCACGATGCGCCGCGAGTGAACGTGGGCGAGCGCGCCGAAGATCTGCCGGAGCACGCGCACCACCTCGCGATCGCGCACCTTGCCCTCGGGGAACGAGCGCAGATGGTCGCGGGCGTCCTTGCCGTGCAAGAACTCCATGACGATGTAGGGCGTGTCGTTGTCGATGCCCGCGTCGAAGACGCGCACGATGTTGGGATGACGCAGCCGCGCCAACGCCCGGAACTCGCGCTTGAACCGCAGAACACCTTCGGCCTCCTCCGCGGCATGCGGGAGCAGGACCTTCACGGCGACTTGCGTTTCGTCTTTGCTGTCGATCGCCTCGTAGACGATCCCCATGCCGCCGGCACCGATCCGGCGGACGAGCCGATACCGGCCGATCGCAGTCGGAGCCTTCAGCGCCATGGTCGAGGAGAGACCTCTCTTCGAGGAACCGTCGCGAGCCCGACAGAAGTCGGGCCCCGACTCTGGGACGGTGTCAGGAGGACGATTTGGGCGACTTTTCCTGAAGCTTCTCGATGATCTTGGCCTTCACTGGATTGGCCTCTTCGGCTTCTTCGGCTTCCGCTTCGGCCTTCATCTTGGCCAAACGTCCGCTCTTTTCGAATGCGCGGTTCTCGATTTCCCGCAGGCGTTTCCAGAGGTCCGGATTGTCGCGGCCTTGGAACTCGAGAACGTGCTCGTCTGGAGCTCCTGCGCCTTTCAACATGCGGACGACTTTTTCCTCCGTGACATCGAGGCGCGCCGTGGTGGTGGTGGTGGTCGAACGGGGACCGCCTCGTTGAGCGCTCATCTGATGCGACCGTAACGGAGAGGATCGGCACGGTCAAATTCCCGGAAGAGGTCGTTCGGCAGGCCTACTCCCCCTTGTGACTCTAGGGAAGGCGCCCAACGAGAGTTCCCGGAAGACCGCTGAAAACGGAGGCGAAAAAAAGCGCTCGGTCAGTCGTCGGCGCAGCGGAATCCCACCGTGCTGTCGACCTCGGTCGGGCTGCGCCCGGTGCGGAATGCGACGCGACACTCGTACGAAGTATCCGAATACGAGCCGCCCCGCACCACTCGATCGCGTCCATCGTTCGGCCCGGTGGGATCGGAGGTCTCCTTGCTCGTGCGGTAGTACATCGGATCGAAGAAGTCGGCGACCCACTCGGAAGCGTTGCCGCTCATGTCGAACGCGCCGAAGGGGCTGGTGCCGCCTTTGAACGAGCCCACGGGCGACGTGAACTTGAAGCCGTCCATCTCGCCTCGAACGTTGGCGCGCTTGGCGTCGAACGGCCCCTTCCACGGCCACTTGCGATTGTCGGACCCTTTCGCCGCGAACTCCCACTCCGCTTCGGTTGGCAATCGACGGCCGATCCACTCGCAGAAGCGCTTGGCGTCGATCCAGGTGACGCCGACGACTGGCTTGTCAGGCCCGCCGAAGTCCTCGGTGTCGGCGAACGGCGAAGGATCACACGCTCGAGCCTCTACGCACGCAAGGTACGCCGCGTTCGTCACTTCGGTCTTCTCGATGCGAAACGCTTTGATGCGAATGTGCTTCTCCGGATATTCGTGCGGCTCGCCGTTCATGTCTCCGCGAATGAGGTCGCCGCCTGCGACCCGAACGAGATCGCCGCGCGACGAGGGACCAGGCTCGCTCGGAGCGTCACGTCGAACGTGCTGATAACAGCCGCTCGAAAAGAGAACGATCAACGCGCCGGAGAGGGGACGAAACATGGCGTGAGGCAAACCGCGTCGCGACCGTCCGTCAAGAGCCCGATACCGTCTTCGACGTCCGACGGCGCGAATGCCATCGTGACCCAACGTGTCGGCCTCGCCCTGGTCTCCTTCTTCGCCTCCGTTCTCGCGGGTTGCGCGAGCGACACCACGGGGCTGGACGGAGGCCTAGACGCCGGGCCGGCCGACACCGGAGCTCCTGCGGCCTGCCAAAACGACGACGGCTGCCCTTCGGAACAGTTCTGCACCGACCAGAATGTTTGCGTCCCGGGCAACGGCAACGCGTGCGCCGACGACGAAGGCTGCGCGCCCTTCGAGACCTGTGAAGTCGTGAGCGACTGCGGCGCCTCGAGGTGCCACGGAAACCATTGCGCCCCAAGGGCCTGCGCGAATGACGTCGAGTGCGAGCCGGGCACGTGCTCGGACCAAGGTAGCTGCGAGCCGCCGGTCTCCTGCGCCACCGAGCCCTGTCCGTCCGGCTTCACGTGTGTCGCAGACGCCTGCGTCCCAAACGGTTGCGAGAACGACGGCGACTGCGAAGGGGATCGAATCTGCCTCGAAGGCGCCTGTGCCGACCCCACCCCCTGCGCGCGCTCGAACGAGTGCCCGAACGACCTGGTCTGTCAAAACGGCACCTGCCGCGAGCCGTGCCAGATGGACGGCGACTGCGGCAACCCGGCCGTCGCGTGGGCGTGTACCAACGGCGTGTGCGAGCGCCGATGCATCGGCGACGGCACCTGCCCGGGCGGCTTCATCTGCGAGAGCCGTATCTGCGAGCCCAGCCAATGTTCGGAGAACGCAGAGTGCGGAGCGTCGAACCAGCGCTGCGCGGGCGCTCCGGACCACGGCCGCTGCAAGGAGTTCACGCCGTGCACCCAGGGCGGCAACGAGTGCGCGCCCAACTTCCGGTGTGAGAACGACGCGTGTATCGAGCTCCCGACCTGCATCTCCGATCGCAACTGCGACGCCACTTCTTACTGCGAGAGCGCACACTGCCAACCGAGTGCGAGCTGCTCCGCCGGATCGCCATGTGCCGCAGGCACCGAATGCGTCGCAGACCGTTGTGTCCCAATCGTTTGCCGTTCGAGCTCGGACTGCTCGGGAACGGACCTCTGCATCGGCGGGGTATGCCAGCCCGCGCCCTCGACCGCCACGGTGATCGACGTACGCATCTTGACGCCCGCAGGTTACGTCCGGCCAAACGAAACCTATGCCTTCGCCGCGGTCGCGCTCGACCCCGCCGGCAACGTAGTCCCTGGCGTCTCATTCACTTGGCGCTCCGCCATCACCGACGTCGCCACCATCGCAGCCAACGGCGTCGCCACCGGCGGGGCCAACGCGGGCGAGACCTTCATCACCGCCTCCACTGACAACGGCACGAGCACCATCACCTCGGTCCCCGTAAGCCTTTTCAACCTCGGACCGGCGACCGACCCCTTGCGCGTGTCGGTGACCGACCTCGCCACCGGCGCGCCCGTCGCCGGCGCCAAGGTCCGCGCCGGTACTCAAGAGGTCACCACCGACGCCGTAGGCAGCGCCCTGTTCAGCACCGTGACCTTCCCCGTCGACATCACCGTCGCTCATGGAGCTCATGACTGGGTTTCGTTGATCGGCGTCGAATCGACCGGACCGTCGACCGACCTCGCCGTCCCCCTACCCTCCATCACTCGCCAAGACCGAGTTGCCGGACTCAAGGGCTCGGTCGATTTCTCCGCCGTCACCGAGACCGGGCTCCTCTCGGCCTCCTTGTCGGGCGCCTCCTTCGCGTCGCCGATGTTCGCCTTTTTCGAACCCGCCCAGATTTTCGGGGGCGATCAATTCACCGTCACCGTGACTCCGCCCGGCGGCGGCAACGGCTTCAGCTTCCCAGTCGCCGCGAACGCAACTCTCTCCGCCGAGGTCTTCGGAGCCCCTTTCAGCCTCAAAGACACCTTCTACGCCCGCGCACGCCCCGGAACCCGGAGCGCCTGGTGCTTCGCCGGCCGACTCGGAGACGGCAACTTCGTCGACGGCCTCGCCCAGCTCGCCGACGGCCCAGCTGGGTTGCTCCCCTTCCTCCAGAATTTCCGGCACTCGGTGCGGCCGTTCCAACCCGTCCTCGCCCTCGCCACCGTCACAGACGCCGGCGACATCGACGGCGACGGCGACTCGTCCGAAAGGGTGCCCGACTATGCCAGCTTCCCGAGCCTCTCGTTCCGACCCGAAGCCCAACAAAACCTCCGCTTCAACCTCACCGCCCAAAGCTCCGCGCTCCCCTTCGTCTACGGCGGAATCGCCGACACCCTGATCGTGATGTCCGGCGTGCTGCTCCCAGGCACCGGCTTCGTCCCGCTCGGCTTCGATGGGTACCGCGACGAGCAGCGAACTGGCCTGGCTCCCGATCTCATCACCCGGATGGCCCCTCCGCACGGGGGTCTCGAGGCCGGAAATGTCGCAGTCATCGTGGCCGCGGTCCGCACCGAAGGCGCGGCGATCCCGGGACCGGGCGCGGCCCAAATTCACGTCTTCGACCGACTCCCGACCTCCGTCGACTTGTCGAGCGGCTGGATCAACTCACCCACGGGCGGATCCGTGAGCGGCCGGACGATCGCTCAGCCCAGAATTCCGGGCGCGGACTTCGTACACGCCACGCTCTTTGCCCAAGATGGCGCTTGGCACGTGTACTGGCCTGCTTCCATGGAGCAACTCAGCGTCCCGGCCGCTCCCACGGGCTTCTCCGATCGCCTGGGCGGAGGTGACGTGGCCCTCGACGCCGTCGACGTAGAGTCCTCGCCCTCGCTGTCGGAGCTCTTCCAGCTCGGGCACGCCACGGCGCTCGAGCTCGACCGCGCCACACGAAGGTTCTCGCGCGCTTTCTTGGCTCGCTGACTTGCGGCCGCACCAGAACGTTGGCACCATCGCCTCCCGTGAAGCTCGCGCTCGTCGCAGGTGGCGTCCTGTTAGTCATCGGTATCGGAACCTTCGTGGCCGCCTTCGTACTCTCACGCAAAAAGAAGAAGGAAGAAGAGGGTTCGGCTCAGTCGTGAGCCCAGCGAGCCAACTCGTACCTCTTTCGCCATCGACGAAATGAGAGTTCGTGTTCAAAACCCCGAGGTGGCCGATTTTGCTTTCTCCGTGGGACCCAAGGCGGTGATCGTCGGTCGTTCAGGGGCCGGGGTGGATATCGAGATCCCCTGGGACACTTCGCTCTCGAGGCGCCACGGGCGATTTTGGCTCGAGGAGGGCTCGGTCCACTTCGAAGACCTCGGAAGCCGCAACGGCTGCTGGATCGAAGGGCGTCGAATTTCCGAGGGCCGCCTGATCGTGGGCGACAAACTCAGGCTCGGTGAGACTCTGTTCACCGTCGAAGAAGGAAGCCCAGAAGGTTCGATCGCAACCACGGCCGAGCGCTCGGTCCCTGAAGACGTCCAGCGAATCATCGACGCGTTCAAAACCAAAGACCGGGCGACCATTCCACCCCCCGCGCCGGTGACTCGAATCGAGCTTCCTATCGAGCCGCGATCGGCCGCTCCGAAGGCCGAGCCCGCAGGAGCTCCCCGGTTCATCGACGCAGGCTCGCTCTGCTCGCCGCGGTTCAGCGACGCAGGCTCGCTGCGCTCGCCGCGGTTCATCGGTTCGACGCAGGTCAAGCTCGAGCTCACGAAGGAAGAGCTCGAGAAGGTCTGGAGCGCGGAGCTCTCGAAATCAAGGCTGTTCGTCGCCACCCAAACGCCACCCAAATTGGGTACGTCGATCGTCATCTTCTTGGATTGCCCGGCAGGAGAATTGGCCTTGCGCTCGGAGGTCGTGCAAATCCTCGACGCGGAGCGAGCTCGAGCCGCCGGACTTCAGCCAGGCGTGGGGCTCCACGTCGTCGATTTACACGCTTCCAAGAAAGCGCAGATTGCTGAGTACCTCGCCGGGAGGACAGACCGATTTTGAGCCCGGGTGACCCGCTCGAGCTGCAGAGAGTCAGAGCTCGGAGATGATCTTCGCTTTGAGCGTCTCGAACTCGGCGTCCGAAATCAGTCCCTTGTCTCTCATCTCCTTGGCTTTGGACAACCGCTCGGTGGGGTCGGAGCCCGCCGGCATCGACGCGGGCATCGAGATCCCGCCCGATTTGGCCCGGGCCTCCTCGAGCTCCCGGACTCGACGTTTCTCACGCCACGCGAGCTCCTGAGTCTGACAAATACGGTACACGTCGCGAGCCTGGGCCTTTCGGAGCCCTCCGAGCACGATGGTTCGAGACACTTTGTAGTGGCGCGCGAACTCGGTCGTTCCGAACACTTCCAGCAACAGAGTCGACCCGAACGTTCCCTCGGAGAGGTTGATGTTTTTCAAGTCCTGCCACTGAATCTCGATCATCGAGTAGCCGGAAATGAGCCTGCGCTCGAACACCATCAAACGGCTAGAAGTCGCGATCACCACCGTGCGACGCCGCATGAGCGCAAAGAGCCGACTCTGCGCGACCCACGCCTCCACGAGCTCGCCCGGAACGAGCAGCGTTTTGGCCCGGGTCACGAACGCGCCCATCCTGCCGGCCTCGACCTGCTCGACCGGTCGAGCGATTTCGTTCATGATTCCACTCTCCCAGGAGAAGCCGATCAAGTTCAAGATCCCAGAAGACTGAGCCGAGAGGTCACTTCTTCTTCGTGGGGGGCGGAGCCTTCTTGATCTCGGGCTTCTTTTTCATGGGCGGGGGCGGAGGCGGTTTTTTCTCGCAAGCCACTTTGCAGGCCTCGAGCCCCACGGAGCACACCTCTGGGCAGACCGACGGGTCGGGTGCGAGCTCGGAGCATCGCTCCAAGCAGGGTCCCGTGCCCTTCTGAGCCACGGCGCAGGCGTCCTTCTGTTCGCCATCGCATCCCGGCATCAGTTCCCGCGCGACGACCGGCATGGGGCGAGCCTTGGACAAGGCCGACATGGGAACGAAACCCACCGGTCCCCTCGGCGAGAACAACACGAGCGCGTACCCGTCGACCTCCTCCACCACGCGCAGGAGTCGCCCGATCCGGAGGGTCCCGACCTCCGTGGCTCGCTCGGCCAAGGAGGCCTTTAGAATCAGTGGGTCCTGATTCACGTACAGGGACCCGGCCGGCGCCTCTGCAAAGGGTGACTTGCGTGGCTTCACCTTCGGCGTCGTGGACGTACTCACCTGCGCACTCGCTGAGGCCGTTCGCACCGGAGCTCCGGCGTCGGTCATCGCTTGGGGCTCGATGGTCTGCGTTCGCATGGCATTCCACAACGCACCGACGAACAACGCGACGGCGAACACCACCACGAACACTCGGACCGCCATCGGGATCCGAGAGACCACCACCTGAACCGATCGCTGCCCATCGGAGCCTCTTCTCGGCGAGACGTCCAGGCCCGCCTCCAGGCGCTCGTACAGATCCGTAGGTTCCTTCGGCTTCGCCGGGGTCGCGACCGCGGGGAGACCTTCCTGAGTTTCCAGTCCGCCTTCTGGGAGCGACTGGGTCTCCGGATCGTTGGCGTGCGTCTCGCCGGTGCCTCGGTTGGTCGGTTCGCCTTGAAAGGTGGGCGCCGACATCCCCAACGCCATTCGCTCGTTCGAACGTACGTCGTCCTCCACCAGCGGCTGGGGCCGCAAGGCGCTTTCGGAGGACATCGACGGGGGCGGAAGGCTCGACTCGCCGTCCTGAGTTGCTACACCGTCGTCAAAACCCACCGGAGGGAACGCGCGAAAGCGAGTCCCGCACGTCGAGCAAACGACCACCTCGCCGTCGGGCGGAAGCGCGGCCAGCTCGTTTGGAGCTCCGCAATTCGCGCAGTCGACGCGCACACTCAGAAACAAGCGTCCGTGGTGGCGTCCCCTAGCCCTGTTCGGACCGAGTCCAGATCGATCACCGCTCCGCCCGGCCGGCACGTCCCGACGGCGCAAGTTCCGGCGCCATTGCACGCCTCGAAGCAAGTCCCCGAGGGGCCACTCATCAGGCACAACCCAGACTCACACTGGACGTCCTGAGTACAAGCGCCCTGCCCTGCCGTGTTCCCGACCTTGCGACGACAATCCCGCTCCAGCCCGCGAACCTCGAGGTAACTCGGGACCGCTTGGCACACTCGACCCATCGTGCAGTCGACGTCCGTGTTGCACCCCGTCGCCGCGCGTCGGCCAAGGCCCGTGATCGGGGCAGTGATGTCCTGGCTGAAGCCTGGGTTCGTCGGGTCGGTCCACTGCGCGTAGACCGTGACGTCACGAACGAGCTCGGTCTCGAGGTCGTGATTGGCGTCGAGCAGGTAGAACCGCCCGCCGCCGGTGACCCCCGACTGACTGCGCCCTACGATGGTCGCGTCGTCGTTGGTCTCGAGCGCCAAGACCTGATTCTCGATCGCGGTCGCCCCGGCCGCCACACCGGCCGTGCACAAATTCTCGAAAATGGTCGGAGAGAGCCCCGTGACGTTGCCGAGCGAGGTGCCCACGTCCGTGCAGTTGATGAGGTTCTGAAGCACCTCGCCCAAGCTGTTGCCAGCAAGACCTCCGGGCAAGCTCGGGAACACGAGCTGGTTGAGCGCGAGCATGATCACCGCGCCGTAACGGAAGACGATGGGGTGAGTTGCCGGAATGACTTCCCAGCGCTCCGTCTCCCCGGGCGCCGCGAGAGAGGCGAGGTTGATTGCGATATCGTACGACGCGGCGGCCGGCGCGTAGCGCGCATTGGCGCCTTCGAGTGACATGGGTCTGCGCGCGCAGCCGAAATCTCCGTTCGGACAGCCGAGCTGCCAGGTGTAGACGAGCGACCGCCAAGTCTCGGTGATTTGATAACCAGAAGTCGTCTTGGCCTCCAGGGACCAGCGCGCACCTACTTCGAAGTCTCGCACCAACCGAGCGACGTCTTCGCCGACGTTCGTGACGTCGAGATAAGTCTGACCGAGCTGCGCGACGAGCAGGTCGTCCACCAACCGCGAGGCCTCCCGCCATACGTTGAAGATCGTCGGATTGTTCGAGACCTCGTCGTAGGTCGCGAGCCGCTCCACGGTCTCGCTCGGCGGGGTCCAGGTCACGAAGGACGTACCGATCTGCTGATCCGAGTACTTGAGGGTCGCGTACACGGCGTACCCGGCCGGGTACGAAAGGATGTCGGAGATCAGACCCACCGTGCCGTCGTAGGGTTCGGGCAAGGCATCTCCGAGCTGAAAGTGGAGCAACACGTCATACTCACCCGCGAACTTGGTCGGGGCCTGAGTAAGGACCAAATTCACCGTGGCGTTGCCGCTGGTCGGGATGATCGTGCCCTCGACACAAGCCATTCCGACCACGAATCCCGGCGCGCTCGTGCCCGTGGCGTAGACGGTGACTCGCGAACCGATCGGCTGATTGGGAAAGGTCCGCGAGCCCGGGAGCGCTGTAAATGTCGCACCCATGGTCGCAGTAGGCAGAGTCGTCGCGGCCGCGAGCTGCGCGCAGGTCGGCACCGTCGCGCCGAGGTAGACGAGCGCCTCGGAAGCAGCGACCGGGATCCGGGTCGTGGAGCTGACGTTCAGGACCAAACCCGCCGAGGGGTTGGCGTCCACGCGAACCGTAACCGAGATCGCAGCAGCCCCGTCCGCGTTCGCGGTCACCGTCGACTGCCCTGCCGCGGCCCCGGCGACGAAGCGAACCGTCCCAAAGCCGCCGGCGTCCGTCGTCACGGTCGCGACGTTCAGGTTCCCTGCGGTTCCCGTGGCATTGAATCGGATCACTTGGTTGGCCACGGCGGTGCCTGAGGTCATCCGGAGCGAAAAGCGCAGATCGGCTGAGCCGGAAGGCGCGAGCAGGACCGGCGACGTTCCTTCGAAGCGAAGGATCCGCGTCTCCACCACAGCCCCGGTGTCGGCGACGCCCGTGTCGATGAAGCCTGCATCGAGGGGATTGCTAGTCGCGTCGGGATTGAACGAAGCGTCTCCGGTAGCCCCGCCGTCGTCGTCGACCGCGACCAGCTCGTCATCGCAGCCTCCGCACCCGGGGAGAACGAACACCGCAGCGGTCCACAACAGCCTACGCCACATGAGGTCCTTCTAGCGCAGTATGACGTCACCGTACAAGAACCTAGATTGGCTCACAAACGGGGATCGGTCGGTCGTACGATTGGAGTTGACTCTGCTCGAACTTTTCAAGAAGACGCCCGGCACGTCCCCATCGTCTAGTCGGCCCAGGACACCGGCTTTTCACGCCGGCGACCGGGGTTCAAATCCCCGTGGGGACGTAACCGATACCCCAAGCGCAGCCGTCGAGATCCTGCCGGAGATCTCGAAGCGGCGGCCTTGCTCGTTCTCGACAGGTCGGAACTTGAGTGGCTCATAAAGGAGCGCCTCAAGCGCCGCCCTTCCCTCCGCAGGATTCCTCGACAGAGCCACCGTGAACCGCTCGATGCGGGCTCGGGCCTCGGCTTCCATTCGCCGGACCTCCATGTCGATGATCGCGGGCGTCGTCTCCGACGCGGCGAGGCTCGCTTCGACCTGGTCCAGTTGAGCCTGGAGTTGGGCGATCTCGGCTACGAGCGCCTTCGAACGACCGACTTCCTTCAACGTGGTCACGAGGTCCTTCATCTGGCGATTCAGTTTCACCGACTCATTTTCGAGGTGCTGCCTTTGGGGGCTCCGCTTCGTCGGAGCGTCGCCGGACCCTCAGCCGAATTTCCTTGAGAGTCGCTTCGACGAGCGCCTCGCTGAAGACTTCGTCTCGCACCCAGCCGAGTACAGCGTCGTTCACCTCTTCGACGGGACGACGCACGCGGTTCGAGCAGACTTCTTTTCCACGCTCACGAGCCCAGCCGCACTGATACACCTTGACGTAGACCGGCCTGCATCGGACCTCCGCAGACCTCGCACCGAGCCAGTCCGGCGAGGAGCGTCTTGTTCTTTCCGCCGGGGCGAGCCCCGTTACGAGTTGAATGGACCCGCTTCTGCGCCTGGAAACGTTCAAAGGTTTTCGGAGATGATCGCCAACGAAGCGTCGTGAACCTCGACTCGCTCGGATGCGTCGGTCTCGAAGCGGACCTTCGTTCCCTTCCTGTGGCCCTTGGTGATCCTTCCCCAAGACAGGACGCCCCGGTATCGCTCGTTGCGAAGCATGGCCCGCACGACCGATTGTCCCCACGAGCCGCCTCCACGCTTCTCTGCCCTCGGTGCCGGGACGCGGTCAGCATTGAGCTTCCGAGCGATGCCCCGCAGCCCGACACCATCGGCGTACATCTCGAAGATTTTGATCACGGTGAGTGACTCTACGGGGTCGATTTCATAGGTGACGTACGCCCGCTTGCCCGACGGATCTTTTGCCTCGACGTTCCGATAGCCGAAGACCTTTCCCCCCGTGACGTACCCTTTCTTCGCTTTGTACTTGTGATTCTCTCGGGTGCGCTGACTGACCTTTTCCCGTTCGAGTTCCGCTGCGAAGTTCCGAATCGCCACCATGACCTTGTCCGTGGCGGTTTCAAGCAGAACTTCCTCGTCGGTGAAATCTTGGATGCCGGTCTGAGAGTCTTTTACTAGGTCTTGGAGGACCAGGCCGGTTCTGTAGGTATCGCCACCGAGCCGACTCTCGTCCCGAAGGACAACCACGTCAAACTCACCCGACTCACCGGCGTTGAGGAGCGAAATCAGGCCAGGTCTCTTCACGAATTCCGCCCGACTCTGGTCACCCTCGTCGTCGCGCTAAATGTGCTGCTCGTCGAGTGACCAGCCGTGATCGGCAATATATTGGCGACTCGCAGCCAACTGGACGGCTATCGAGTCCTTCTGGTGGTCTTTGGATCGTCTGGCATAGATCGCTGCTCGCATAGTGTAGACTCCGGGTTCCTCTCCAAATCACGAATAATAGCCTCTGCGAGAGCAGGTTTGAGCCGTGGATCGAGCGTAGTCGTCTCGACCTCTTGTCGCAAACCGGGTTGCGTGCCGTTTGGTCGTTTTCGGATCGTCCGCCCCGACGTAGTCCCAGCCTCCGGGAAAGAAGAAGCTTTCACGTTGAAGCTACCCAGGTCAGACGAGCGTTTAGCCCCGCTCTGCGCGACGGAGTCGGGAGGCTCTCCGTTGCTTTCCTCGAACTTGTCGGCTTTCGCCACAGTGACCTCGAAGCTCGAAGCGGCTCGACAAGAGCCACCGAGCGCCTGTGGAGGTCACCGGACCTTCTCGTCTCGCTGATCGCCACGCTCCCTCGTTTACGTGCTCTCGATCAGCTTGCCCCCTCTCCGGAGGACTTCCTGAGCCGCATCCGTGGGCGCACTCAGGCATTCAGGGACTACTTCCGGCGGTGTTGTTGAGCGGTCCTACTCGGATTCGGCGGCGGACCAATCGCGAAAAACGACATGTACCCGAAAATAGTTCGCGGTGCCGAACCTCGGGACCAAAACTCGGGTCCGCTCGGGTCCGAATACCAACAAGTCCCCAAAATTTCCCTTCAGCCGACGACAAGTCCGCATAACGACCCGTCTCAGGACAACGTTCGCGAACGTGTCCTCCCCCTCGGATCACGTTGCCGCCGAGGCGGATGGGCCGATCGGTGAGCTTGTCGATCTGCAAACGACGAATGAGTCCCGAGGACAAGGACAAGGTCATGGTGATCGTCCCTCGTGCCGTGCTGCAGGACGGAGTTTGCCGTCAGAGCGCCGCCGACGGGGCGAGTGATGTCAGCGCGACTGGCATCGGATACTTGGGAAGCCTCGTTTTGAGCACATCCGAAATCTGCTGGGACTCGGCGCTGGCCATGCTCAATGTGTAGAAGCCGAGCACCGTGGGAAGCGCAGGATCGTCACCAAGCCTGCGATGGAACACGTAGGCGCGACCGATGCCGAGGGCGTCGTTCTTGAGCGCATGCCGCGCGAAATAGTCGTCGAGGGAGTGCTTGCCGCACGAGAAGCCCGAAGTCGTGTCCACCAGCTCGATCGGCTCGGTGACGTATCCAACCCCAGCTTCTCTCATCTGGCTCGGCGCTTCGCGGCGGCCCGCAAGCGCGGACTCGGCGCAGGGGCGGCTTCCGAGAGCTCCTGCATCTTCGCAAGCGCCTCGGGGGGCAGCTCGACCTTCTCAGGCTTCAGAGCCCATTCGAGCGCGGCGAGCGTGGGAGTGGCGATCTCGCACGCTGGCGCGGACGAGGTCGGGTCCAGCGTCACGAGGCGTCGGCCGCGGCGGACCTCGAGCACTGCCTTGAGGAAGAGCGCGAGCGCCTCGTCGATGACCTGGCTTCGGCTGAGCCCGAGCTCTTCCGCGAGCTGAACCACGGCGCTTCCTCGGTTGTCTGGGACGGTTGCTTCAAGCCGCATACGAGCCTCCTTACCTCAGAGACGAGGGATAATTGAGGGATACAAGGCACGGCGCGGTTTTGCAAGGAGGCCGCGCCCCGCGGCGACGGCGTGTCAGGCGACGAGGCTCAGGTGCCGCCGGCTCGAATCCCGCGCGAGGCGACCCAGTCATCCCCCAATCGGAGGCCGTCATTCGTGTCGACGCGCCGGGGGCGTTCGGGTATCGCGGTTCGAGGGAGAGCAACATCGACCCGCCGCTCTTCCACGAGTTAGCGCTGCCCACGGATCCGGACCTCGACCAGTTCAGCAGCGGCAACTCGGAGGTCGACGCGTACTTCTCGAAGCGCGAGTGGTTCAACAGCGCCAAGAACGAGCACGCGCCGCCGACGTATCAGTTTCGCACGGCCCAGAACGGAGAGGTGGTCGGGTACGCTGCCGCTGCCTTCCGCAACAATCCGCACCCTGACGACAGCTCGACGACGAAGGCGAAGTACTTGGTCGTGTACGTGGCCGCCGTTCACTCCAGGTACGCGGGCCAGCGTAACCCGGCCGCGCCGTCTGAGACCTTCTCGAGTTCGATGTTCGCGATCCTGGATAGCATGGCGCGCGCGAAGGCGGGGTGCGTAGGCCTGTGCCTGAGGGTGCGGACCGACAACCTGCGAGCCATCGCATTCTATGAGAAGGTCGGGTTCGCGCCGGACCCCGGTGGGGCGCGCCCTCTGGACGACAAGGCCCCGCACCTTACGATGCGGAAGACGTGGTGAGCGGCACGGCCGGCGAGCTACAGGAGCGGCGGCTCCGGCATGTCATCGCCATCGGGTGGAGCCAGATCACGGGCGGCGTTCTTCTGTCGCAGCTGCTCGACCCGCTCCTGTGCCTTCAGCACGTCGGCGAGCGGGAAGCGCCAGTGGCCACCCGCGGTCCTGAACGCGCCGGGGAAGGCTCCGCCCTCCAGCCACTTCTTGACGGTGTTGGTAGAAGAGACGCCGAGGAGGCTCGCGGCCTCCGAGCTGGTCAGCTCGGTGCGTTCGGACTCAGCCAGCTTCTTGGCGAGATCGTCGCGCCCCGCTGAGGCGAGGGCAGACTTGACCTCGCCCAAGAGGTCGGAGCTGACAAGCAAGGCCTGCATCGGGCACCTCCACCGCGGACCATAGGCCGAACCGTCAAAACCGTCAACGCTGAACCGTCAAAACCGTCAGTCGCCCTGCGGCATGCAGCTCGGGGGAGCGGCGACGGGTTTTCCTTCCCCGACGTGCTCCGCGCACCGTTGCCGGCCGCACACAGCTTCAGTATCCCATCGCAACCCGGACGAGGTCCGCGACCCGGCCGCGCTCTCTGCCGTCGATGCCCCACTCCGCAAGCGTCCGGAAAGCCGCCCGTCCCTCCTCGGTCGTCTCGAGGCGCGACAAGCGCTGCAGGAGCTCTTTCACGCTGAAGACGACATCGGCACCCGTCGTCGCCCTTGGGCCGATCAACACCTCGTCCCGAATCGCCTGGCCGTGCCGGATCAACAATGCCGCCGAAATCAGGCGCCTGGCCACGTCCTCCCAAGGCCACTACGACCGGCTCATCGGAGACTCTGGCCATCGTCTTTCTTTGCCAAGTGGGTACCTCCGGGACGTCACGCCGTCCCTTGTCGCACTCTTCGAATTTCCTGACTCGTCATCGGCCCTCGCAGGTATGACATCGCCCACCTAGGCCGCAGCAGCGACAGCTCCCCTTTGGGCTCCCTCACCACGAACCACCGGCCCGGACTCATGTACTGATCCACCGGGAGGGCTCCGATCGACTCCACGTTCGGCGTGTCCGGGAGCACCGAAGCGAGATCGGCCGGGAGACCTTCGCGCAGGCGGCGCTCGGCGAGCACCGAGATCAACGCGTGCTCTCGGCTCTGCCCGGGCGCCGCGTCGCGTCCGATCAGCCGCAGCACGAGCGAAACCGCCGCGGGCTCCCTCGGAGGGGAGTCGTCGAGGAGTTGGGTGTCGGTGAGCATCTTGATCTGGTGGCCCGACAGGCTCTGCACCGAGTCATCGGCTGGGACCAGTTTTTGGGTACTACTCCTCGTGAGCCGCCGGCCCCGCATCCGCATCGCTCGTGTCGTCGGCCAAGGCTGGGCGCTCTACGACGCCGACGGGGAGCTTGTGGGAGTCTCTACGACGAAGGCGAGGGCGCGGAGGGCTGCTGCTAGGGAGGTGAGGCGGGTGATCGTGGAGTCGGAACCTGGCAAGCCGAGCGCAACCGACGACGGGTCGTAGGGCGGGTGGCCGGTGGGTGAGCCCGACGACGCACTCACACCCGAAGCTCTGCGACGGCCTCGTTGATCGTCTCCTCGGAGACACCCCGTTTTTTGAGGTTTTCAATCAGTGCGGCCACTGGCGATGACTCCAGCCGAGCGAGGTCGGTTCGGAGCCCCTGGCCGACGTAGTACCGGACGAGCGCCTGGTAGCCCGCGAACCCGAGGAGAGGGGCGGCACGCTTCAAGTCGCCGACCACGTCTTCAGGAATCCGGATCGTCACCGAGGTCATGGGGCGATCCTTCTTGAGCCGCTTCTTCAACTCACTCGTCTTCATAGTGCTTCCTCTCGGTGAACGTTGCGTCCCTCGCGGAAATGATCCGAACGGCATCCTCGTCGGGCTCGATGCGTAACCGATGACGGCCTCCCGCTGCTCGCCCTCGGCTGGGCTCGCGTCGGTGACCCGCAGGAAGGGGTCAAAGAACGCTTCGGCAGCCTGCTCGAAATTGACGCTTCTTCTCGTTGGCCCTCGCCTTCGGCACGTTCCAGACGAAGGTGACGCCGTGCAGGACGAAGACGGCATCCATCGAGCTGAATGTTCGGCATGCGTATGCACGTTGTCAATACGCTATTGGCGTGCCGCCCATCGCGGACCCTGGACGAAGTTCCTGGGGCGATAGCCGCGTGACTTCAGGCGACGAACCCGGGAGGCTCCAAATACTTCATTTTCCGTGTCGATCGTCCGCTTGGGGTTTCGTTCTGGACCCCGTGGGGACGTAATCAATAGCCGAAGCGCCGAAGTCGAGATTCTGCCAAGGATTTCGAACCGGCGCTTGCCTTCAACTTCACTCGCAGCGTTCCGACCAAGTGCCGTCGTGACGGGCCGGATCCGCGCCCGGGCCTCCACCTCCACTGCCGCGGTTGCCGATCTGCTTCGAGCCTCGGCTTCGAGGTGCTCACGTTGAGGCTGGGCTGCGTCGGCCGCTTGCGAACTCGGCGCCTGAGCCCTCAACGTCGACGAGCGCGTAGCTGAAGACCTCGTCCCTGACTCGTTCACTGCATCGACACGACATCGTACTCGGTTTGAGCATACGGTCGGCCCACGCTCGCGAGCCCATCCGCACTGGTAGACCTTGACGAAGACGGAGCCCCATTTCGTCGTCTCGGCCTACATCGGACCTCCGCAGACTTCGCAACGTGCGAGTCCTGCGAAGGAGCGTCTGCTATGGCGCCCGAGGGTTGGCCAAAAATCAGTCGCAAAATGAGTGCGGATTCAACGCGGGCTTTTTGACTTGCGATCGGGACCCAGAGGCGAACTCACACCCGAAGCTCGGCGACAGCTTCGTTGATCGTCTCCTCGGGCACCCCGTGCCTCTTCAGGGGAGCGGCACGCTTCAGATCCCCGACCACGTCTTCAGGAATGCGGATCGTTCCCTGTCGAGATCCTTGCTTCGATTTCGCAGCGGCGCTCCCCCTCCCTCGGCGACCGTTACGCGAATGGAAACCGAAGCAGCCTGGGATTTTGACAGCGGCGGTCCGCGTCGGTGGACATTTGTCGACCGTTTTGTTCGACGAACCCTGCCCCAGTCCTTCGATCGAGAAAATACTCCCGATCGCGCGGAACTTTCCCCCCGCCCCCATCCGAGCGCACCGACTTCTTCGCAGGCATGCGGTCTGCACGCCGAGGACGCATGGAACCCGTCAAGACCGAAGTGAACCCCAAACCCAACCGACTCCCCGATCTCTCTGAGACTCAGACCAACCCCAACCTCCGCCGCGAGAGTCCTGTGGCTGCGGCCCCTGTGGACGTTTCACCCCCGGACGCGTCACTTCGGGACGAGCTTCCTCCAGAACCTTCGACGTACCGCGTGGTCATGGAGAGTCCCTTGAGCCAAACCTCCGACCGCGTCCTCGTCAGCGCCTTCGTCGCTCTGACCCTCGGCGCGCTCGTGCTCACCTCCGTCTCGCTGTTCAACGCCTGGAACGCCAAACCGGGCGTGGAGCCCCTCGCGTTAGCCACCACGCCCAGACCCGTCCTCGAAGAGATCGCCCGTCGAGAAGCCCAGCGCACGCTCGATGCCTTCACCATTCGCGTGGAGCCTGGAGAGTTGCCCTTGGGCGAAGATCCTGCTCCGCCCGAAATTTTCGACGGCGAGGACACCGGGGCCGACTTCTTGGGTACGTCCGCGAGCAGCGATCGACCCGTCGCCGCTTCCGCGCTCATGGACTCAGCCGACCGCTCGTACTCACAAAGCCGGTGGAGCGACGCCTTGAACCAGTATGGGCGCGTCGCCGACTCGGAACCCATGAGAATGGCGGCCCACATCGGAATCAGTCGCACGCTCCTCGAGCTCGGACGACCCGAAGCGGCCATCTCACGACTTCAGCGCGCCAAAAACCTCAACCCATCCAGCGTCGAGCTCGAGTTTTGGCTCGCCGAAGCCTACGCCCAAGTGGGTCAGTCGGACGAGGCCGTCCGGCATTACCTTCGCTACCTCGATGCGGATCCGAACGGGACTCATGCTCACGAGGCTCGGCGCGCCATCCCGCTCGTCAAGCCCGTCAGCCCGTCCTCCTAAAGCGTGCTCCTCGCGAGCTCCACGATCAACTTGGCAACTTTGCCAGGCCGCTCGATGTGAGGCACGTGCGAGAAATCCTCGGGCTCGATCACTTCCGCGTGCTTCGGAAGGTGTGCCTTGAAAAAGGCCAAATTCTCGCGAGGCAGCAACTTGTCCGATTTGCCCCAGACGACACGGACCGGAACCCGCAACCCCGCGAGCTCCTCCGGGCGTAACAAGATCTCGGGCCTCGCCAACGAGATCGCCTGCTTCAACTCGGGTCGCGCAAACTGCTGGGCCACGTAGCGCCGCAAGAGCGGTGAGTACCACGGGAGCTCCAGGCAGAGTCTCTCGAGGAACTTGCCCGCGTCCGCCTCGCTCTCGATGCGAAACACATCCAAGAACCGAGCGAGGGGCTCCGCGTCCATGTAGGCTCCGCCCGGGGACGACAGCAACAACGCCCGGACCTTCTCGGGCCGGCGCAAGGTGTAGCGCACCGCCGAGAAACCGCCGAGGGAGCTCCCGACGACGATCGAAGGCTCCTCGATCACCGCGTCCATCAGCTCGACGAGCCCCGTCAGGAACTCATCGGCCGACATCCCTCTCTTCGGCGCCTCGCTCGCTCCGTGCCCAGGGAGCTCCACCGCCGCGAGCCGCCGGGTGTGCGCGCGGAGCTTCGGGAAGACGCGCGTGAACGCCGTCGCGGCCGCTCCGATCCCGTGCACCAACACGATCGGCGGCAACTCTCCGCGACCACGAGCCACAAAAGCGTGCATCGTCCCGACCGACGTTCGATACCGCCGACTCCGCGCTCCGTAGGCCCGGAGCACTCCGCGGGGAATTCGTTCGATGATTCCCATTTTCGCTCAGCTCACCGAAGTCGTCATAGGTTCACCGGCGCAGGCTCACCGCGTTCGCCGCGGTTCATCGTCGTCCCGCGAAGGCTCGGTCTCGTTCGCTCCCGGAGCCGAGATCCTCCCAGGAGGCATCCACTTCAACCCCGTCTCGCAGTCGACGTGACGAACGTCCACGCGTGCGCGAGAGACAGTCAGCTCGCCAAAAATGATGGGTAGCGTGAATCGGCGCGGGCCGATCGAACCCGGGTTGAAAACGGTGATCCCGCGATCCCGGCCCGCAAACGGCACGTGTGAATGCCCACACACGATCAGATCTGCGTCGAGCTTCTTCGCGAGCTTCCTTGCGTCAGCCCTGACCCTCGGGCCGGCCAGAGCGATATGGAGGAGCAGAACGCGCAGGGCCCGACGTCCCTCGTCGAGCACGTCGATCGCCATCGAGTCTGGCATTTCGAGCCCGTCGATGTTGCCGCGAACGGCCAGCACGGGAGCCACCTCGGCGAGCTCGTCCAACACGCGCAGATCGCCGATGTCGCCCCCATGGAGAATACAGTCCGGCTTCAGCGCGGAGATCCGCGAGATCCCGTCTGAGTGGATCTTGGAGTGAGTATCCGCGACCGCGACGATTCGGAGGTCTCCTGACCGGCTCTCCACCGATCGATCCACGTGAACCCATCTCTGCACGCTTGAACGGTCACGCTGCTGCGCACGAAAGGCAAGGGTCAGAAAGAGTCGCGGCTTTCGTGCGCCGGATGGGGTACAGCGCGGAAGTGACCGAGGCGGCCGCCGCTCCGAGGCTTCGCACGCTGCTCGAGCTCGCGTGGCCCGTCGTCGTTTCCCGCTCGACTCAAGTCGTCGTGGGTCTGACCGATGCGGTGATGGTCGCGAGCCTCGGTGAGGCCGCGCTCGCAGCGACGACCACCGGTGCCCTCAACACCTTCAACCTACTCATCTTGCCGATGGGCATCGTATTCATCGTCCAGAGCTTCGCGTCGCAGCTGTTTGGCAAGGGTGATCTGCCCGGAGCTCGTCGGTACGCTTGGTACGGGTTGAGCGTCGCGCTCGTCACTGGCTTGGCTTCGATGATCGTCCAACCCTTCGTTGGGCCCGCGCTCGGGTTGCTCACCTACGAAGACGCGGTACGCCAGCAAATGACCGCGTACTTGGAAATCAGGCTGCTCTCGGCGGCCGCGGCGATTGGCATCGAGGCGCTGGGCGCCTATTACGGCGGACTCGGCAACACGCGGATGCCGATGTTCGCGAACGTCCTCGCGATGGTCGCAAATGTCGCACTCAACTGGGTGTTCATCTACGGACACCTCGGTGTGCCGGCGCTCGGAGTGACCGGCGCGGCGATCGCCAGCGCTGTTGCCTCCTGGATTGCGTTTGCCGGACTGTTCACAGCGTTCTACACCGGCCGGGGCGGAGGCGCCGGCCGCGCTTCGAAGCTCCAGTTCCGGGAGCTCAGGAGGATGCTTCGGTTCGGACTCCCGTCGGGGCTCAATTGGTTCTTCGAGTTCCTCGCGTTCAGCTTCTTCGTCAACGTCGTCGTGGCCGGGCTCGGAACGACTTCGCTGGCCGCGATGATGGCCGTCCTGCAGCTCAACTCGATGTCGTTCATGCCGGCCTTTGGATTTGCTACGGCTGCAGCCATCCTCGTGGGTCAGGCGATCGGCGCCGATCGCAAGCAAGACGTGCCGCCGACGACGTTGCTCGCGTTGAAGGTCGTCTCGACCTGGCAGGGCTTGGTGGGACTCGCCTATCTCGCGTTTCCTGGAGGGTTGTTGGCGCCGTTCGCCACCCAAGCATCCTCCGAGTTCGTCGAAGTCGGGCGCCGCATGCTCATGCTCTCGGTAGCCTGGCAACTCTTCGACGCCGCGTCGATCACGTTGGGTGAAGTCTTGAGGGCGGCCGGAGACACGTCTTTTCCGATGTGGGCCAGGACCGCCATCGCGTGGCTGCTGTTCGCACCCGGAAGCTACTGGACCGTGTCGGTTCGCGGCGGCGGTGATCTCGCCGCGATCGGCTGGATCGTCTTCTATCTGTTCTCTCTGTGCGCGGTCTTGACCTACCGCTTCCGTTCGGGCGCGTGGCGCCACATCGAGCTCGTGGATCCGCTCGCCAGCGTTGAGGCCTCCGCTCCTCAACTGCCGCCCTGAGCCCGCAGGCCTGCTGCCTGAAGCCCGCAGCGCCGGCCTCGAGCGCAGCATCGGACGTTGGCCCGATGCTTGCGATGCCGTTCTGCATGTTCACCAACACCGGATTCTCCGTCAGCGCCTCCTCCGCCCGCGCCGCCCGATGGAACCAGCTCGCAAATGAGTCTCCCGCCAAGGCTCCCGTGCAGGCCGCTCGTCCGTCCGACTCGGGCAACCTGCTCTCTCGAGGCAGCCGCGGCGAGGAGGTCGCGCAACTCCAACGAACGATCAACGCGAGCGGAGCCAACCCTCCGCTCGAGGTCGATGGCAAGTTCGGACCCCTCACCGACGCCGCGGTCCGAGACTTCCAGACGCGATCGAAGATTCAAGTCGACGGGATCGTCGGCCCGGAGACCCGCGCCGCTCTAGGATATCAGATGAGCCCCGGATCGAGGCCGGAGCTCGCGCAGACGGCCCCGCGCGTCGGTGAGTCTGGACCGGGCGGCTCCATCCCGGTGCGCAGCCTGAGCCAGCCGAACTTCGACGCGGCCAAAGCCGGAGCTGGCTTCTCGCCCCGCGCCGGCGCCGGCAACGCCACCGCGACTTTCGACGACGTTCGCGGGGCGGGCCAACGGAATCAGATGGTGACCGGCAAGATCACCGTCAACGGCAACTCGTACGACTTCAGAAGCGGCGGACACGGTCGCGGAAGTCTTCCCGCAGGTCAGTATGAAGTCAGTCCCCATATGTGGAGCCGCGACACCAAGGGCATGACCGTGGGTGGCGTCGGCTACAGCTTCGCGATGAGCGACAAATATGACAGCCGCGTCGGCGGGACTCGATCGCTGCTCCGAATCCACCCCGACGGCGGCAGCGCGGGAACTCAAGGCTGTATCGGCATCGTCGGCGACGCCGCCACCCAACGACGATTCCGCGAGGACATGCGTCAGGAGCTCGCCAGAAATGGCAGGAGCTTCACGCTGAACGTGGGTTGAGGACTCAGACTTCCGACTCAGGCTGGTCTGTGGTCTAGCAGCCTGCGGGGAAATTCGAAGTCCAAGCAGTTTGGATCACTTGGAATTT
>CAYXDO010000023.1:0-4679 GCA_964463485.1 uncultured Myxococcales bacterium
TGAGCATTCCAACGATAGTATGCGACGCGTTCGGACTCATGGCCAGGCGGATCTGAGCCCAAATCAGATCAGACCGCGGGCTTGGTTTGCGAGGTGGCGTCGTGTTCCTCGTCGTGTTCCCCGGTCGGCATGAGTTTCTTCATCAGATCGGTGACTTTGGCGCGCAAGGACTTCTCGCTCAGCGCCCCCACTTCTGCCTCCGAGTACAAGTCCCCTCGGACCAGCCCACCGTCGTCGCCCACGACCTTCTCGAGCCTCATGTCGACCCAGACCTTGCCGTCCTTGTCGGTCCCCTTCTCGATCACGCCCACGCCGCGACCTTCCTGCCCCCACGTCACTGCCGGGCGCCCCCAGGAGCCCTCTTTGCTCATCCACGTGTGGGTGTTCATGCGAACGAAACCCTTCTCTTCACTGGTGATGTAAGAGTCGTACTTGGCGACGTGAGTGTGGCCCTCGACGATGCCGTTTACGCCGAAGTGCTTCTGAGCGGCGAGCCCTCGGTCGAGGTTGACCTCGTGTTTGTCGCGCGAGTCGTTCTTCCCGGTGAGGTTGTTGTACGCGATCTTGAGCGCTCGGAGGACGAACAGCGTACCCTTCTTGAAGTTCGAGAAGAACGGCTTGGCGCTGACGCGCTCGATCTCCTCGAGGCCCGCTTTGACTTGGTCCTTGCTGAGCTTCTCGCCTTCCGGCCGGAGCGCGTTGAGTTGCTCCATCACGTACGGATGCTCCTCGACCAGGCGGTGAAGATCGGACACTCGCGCTGCCATGTCGACTTCGGCGGACTTCTCGTACCCATCCGCTTTGGCTGCCCGCAGAAATCCCTTCACCAGCCCCAGCATTTTGATCGGGTGGCGGCTGGCGTGCTGGAAGAACATCCCGCGATCGTCGATGGCGTCCAGAGAGGGATCGAGCGGCTCGAACTTGTTGAAGCCGTTGCGCACGCCGTAGTCACCGAGCGCCATCGGCATCTCTTGATGGAGGCCGGAAGGCTCGAACAGCTCGCCGTAGGGCCGGCGCACGCGGTTGAAGTTGTCGGCCATGTCGCCGTGGTCGACCCACTTGTCCCCGTAAACGGCGAAGGTCTTCCGCTCCAGGCGACCGACCGCTAACTTTACCTCTGACTCTTCGAGCCCGATCGCTCGCAGCTCGGCCTCGATGATCTTGGTGAACCCGCCGAGCTTCTTACCTTGGACCTCGATCTCGCCCGACCAAACGTGAGGGTTGTAGAGGTGGCGGTCGTGATTTCCGGGAATAAGGTCGATCGAATGACCGAGCGCGAGGTGGACCGCAAGGGAACGAAACACTTCCGGGTGACCTTCGCGAATCGTGTGGAGGATGACGATGGAGTTCGCCGGCGTGTTGAGCGGAGCGCCGTCCTTGTTGACTCCGTCGGGGAACGGCATGTGCGGCCGTGACTTCGTCGTCTGCAGGAAGTCCACGAAGTCACCGTTGATGGTGAGCGTCAGCCCGTAGCGGCCCTCACCGTTGACGTCGGCCAGTTTGTCGAGGGCGATGGGTTTGCCGTTGGCCCAAGTCAATTTCGAGAGGACCTTTTGCACCTTGGCCTTGGTCGGATGGGAGAGGTTTTCGTTTCCGAGGCCGGCGGCCAGCCACTCGTTGGCGAGCAGAGCGACGAACTGTCGGTCTTGCGTGGCCGTGAAGTCGTCGGCTGGGTCGTACTTCTTCAAAATCGGGTCATAGCCGGGGCCGATGTGGAGGTCGTTCACGACGATCATCCGGCGCTCGAGCTTGCCTTGAGCCTCCGGCGCGGGCTTCTCGGGAAGCATGTCGCGAGTGGCGTGGGCGTAGGCGCCTTGGTAGCCGCCGTGGAGGTCCGAGAGCTGATGCATCACGGCGTTGGTGAGGGGAATCGCGGTGGGAATCGTTCGGCTCATTGGTTACCTCGAGTGGGACCATGTAGGTATCGGTGGTTGCATGGAGGTGTTGCGCGTTTCTTGCGACCGGGGTCGAAGCGCTAGCTAAGGCTTTGTTTAGACGTCGCTTGCCAGCTGCGAGGGCGCCACGGGACCATGGGTGTTGGTGAGCGACCAAGGTCCAAGGTCCATCGTCCACGTCGACATGGACGCCTTCTACGCCGCAGTGGAGCAGCGAGACGACCCGGCCCTGCGCGGGCGCGAGGTGATCGTGGGTGGGTCGGCGCGTCGTGGAGTGGTGTTGGCTGCGTCGTACGAGGTTCGGCCCAAGGGCGTTCGGAGCGCGATGCCAATGGCGAAGGCGGTCCGGTTGGCGCCTCGAGCGATCGTGGTCCCGCCGAGATTTTCGGCTTACATCGACGCGAGCGAAGCGGTTTTTCGAATTTTTTCCGAGTACACGCCGCTCTTGGAGCCTCTCTCGCTCGACGAGGCGTTTCTGGACGTGACGGCTTCCCGAGCGTTGTTTGGGTCGGGCGGGGAGATCGCGCGGAAAATCAGGGCACGTGTTCGCGCCGAAGTGGGTCTTCCTTCGTCTGCCGGTATTGCGGAGTCGAAGTTCGTGGCGAAGGTGAGCTCGGATTTGGCCAAGCCTGATGGTCAGAAGGAGGTGCCGCCGGGCACCGCGGCGACCTTTTTGGCGCCGCTGTCGGTGGGTCGTTTGTTCGGAGTTGGACCCAAGACCGAGGAGAGGCTGAGGAAGCTCGGACTGCTTACGATGGGGGATTTGGCCGCGCTCGAGCCAGACCGGGCGACCGCATTGGGGCTCGAGTATCTCGCGGAGCTCTCTCGTGGGGTGGATGATCGCGCGGTCGTGCCGGACCGAGAGGCGAAGAGTATCGGCGCGGAGGACACTTTCGAGGCTGACTTGTGGGATCGCGACGAGCTCTTGGCGCATATCCACGGGCAAGCGTTGCGCGTGACTCGGCGACTTCGGCGAGCGGAGCTCGTGGCGCGGGTCGTGGTCCTGAAGCTCAAGCGATCCGATTTCAGGGTCATGACTCGAAGGGTGACTTTGACCGAGCCGACGGACGACGGGCGGAAGGTCTACGAAGCGGCTCGCGAGCTATTGGACCGCGAGTGGCCGATCGAACGCAAGGTCAGACTCACGGGTGTCGCCGTGTCTGATTTGGGTCCACTCGGGCAACTCTCCTTGCTGGGCGACGACGTGAAGGGCAAGCGCCTGAACGCAGTTCTCGATTCCATCGCGCAGAAGTTCGGCAGCGGCGCGTTGGTTCCCGCGGACCAAGTCATCGACGGAACGTTTTCGGGTAGTGAAGCAGATGAGGAGGCGCGGCGCAGGATGGGGGCCTCGCGATTCGGGCACGCGCCCGAGGGTTCGCCGACGCGCACGAGGTCGTGAGTTGAGCTGGCGATCGCCTGAATTTTGTGTGTCCCGGTCGGGACGCGGAATTAGCGTAGCGCTCGTGGATTCGGGTGTTCGTTTCGATCACCCGTTGCTGCGAAGATCGGCCGAGGGCGTGAGTATCGAGTGGGTTCAGGGAAGAGTCCAAGTGCGCGCGGGGAGCGGGCCCGACCGAGCTGGTCATGGGACGGCGTGTGCCGTGGTGTTGTGTACGCTCGCGCCAGGAATTCGGCTGATTTCGGTCCACGTGACGGGGGAGCACGGATCGACCGACGCCCAGCGCCTAGCGAGCGGGATTCGGGCCGGGCTCGAGCTTGGTGCCCAGCTGATTTGTGTACCCTTGGGGTCTCAGGCTGCCGATTTGCACGAGGTCGTGAGGGAGGTCTCCGAGGGCGCAGTGTGTTTGGCCGCGGACCCGCGGAGTGAGCGTGTCTCGCCCGCGTGTGAGCTTGGCGCCCTGCCGGTCGCGCTCGCCGACGGAGTGGACGTTGCGCGTGACGAGCGCGGGGTGGTCGCCGACGGCCACGCGTTCAGCGGCGCGGGCCTTCCACGGAGAGTTCCCATGGGTCCGAGCTTCGCGGTGGCGCGGGCGACCGCCGCGTTGGCTCGGCTCGCGGAGGAGGTGGGATTAGCTGGGCCGTCGCTGATCGAGGAGTTCAACAAAAAGCTCCCGCTGGTGTAATGCGGGGAGCGGGCATGGCCGCGAAGGACTCCACCAAGAGCGCGAAGCCGCGGGCGACGAAGACGTCGGTCAAGAAGAAGCCGAAGAAGGTCGCCTCGAAGGCCTCCTCGAAGCCGAAGAAGGTCGCCAGCTCGCGCCCCGTGCGAGCGGACGGGGTGCCGAGCTCGGAGCCTGTGCTCGGCTCGCTCGGCATTCGGCTGCTGGTGGTCGACGACGAGGTCGAAGTGCTCGAGCTGCTCGTGCCTTTCCTCAGGAAACGCGGCTACGTCGTGAGCCAGGCCGAAGATGGGGATCAGGCGCTCGAGAAGATCCTCACCGAGCGACCGAACATCGTCTTGCTGGACGTGATGATGCCGGGGCTCAACGGCTGGGAGATCTCGCAGTACGTCCGCGATCGCCCGGAGCTGGACCCCGTCCGCATCATCATGGCCACCGGGATCGGCGAAGAGATGAACGCCGCGACCGCTCCGCTCTATGGCGCGGACGCGTACATCGACAAACCGTTTCGCCTGGACGAAGTCGAGAAAGCCATCGCCGACGTGGTGGGGCGGATCGTGTCCGGCGCCATCTGACGAACCGAGCGATCCTCCGAGCCTGGATCCTCTGAGCCTGAAGACCGTCCAAGCCCGACGATCGTCCAAGCCCGACGATCGTCCAAGCCTGACGATCGTCCAAGCCTGACGATCGTCCAAGCCTGACG
>CAYXDO010000023.1:4779-92010 GCA_964463485.1 uncultured Myxococcales bacterium
GACGATCGTCCAAGCCTGACGATCGTCCAAGCCTGACGATCGTCCAAGCCTGACGGGCGTCTGCCCGGAAATTTGCGCGGAGATCAGGGCCTCCTCATCATCGCGACGTGCGGACGACAGGGAACGAATCGAAGCGGCGTTGGGCTTCGGTCCTTGCTGGATTCTTCATGATCGTGGCGGTGCCGGCGAGCGCAGGGCCGAGCAATGCGTTGCGCCGAGCGGAGTCGCTCGAACGTGAGCTCTCGAAGAGTCCTGCGAAGTTGAAGCAGCGCCGGAATCTCGAGCCGGTGATCGAGGCTTTCGAAGCGGCTGCCAAGGCTTCGAGCGGCGACGCTCGGATGACCGCGTTGGATGGGCTCGCGAGGTCGCTCGAGACGTTGGCGCGCTGGTCGGGGCGGTCCGAAGATCGCGCGGAGGCCAAGCGAGCACGGGCTCGCTACGCGGACGTGAAGGCTGCGCGAAGGGGTGAGAGACCTTTGGAGCTCGCGAAGCGGGTTGCGCCGGAGCGCAAGATCGAACCGGTCAAGAAGGAGCCCGGACGCCCACACGAGCTCGCGAAGGTCGCGTACGAGCTCGAGGGCCCGTCCGTGGTCGTGGCGCTCGAGCTGCCCAGCGACGTCGAAGTGAGGACCGAAGAGATCCCGGCCGGGAAGGGCAAAGGGCTCCGCTTCGTCGTCGACCTCTCGCCTGTGGTCGCGGCGCGAACGGCGTTGCGCGGCACCAGCGTCGGGCACGCCGGCGTGGGTTCGTTACGTGTGGGCCAGCTCGATGGTGACACCGTCAGGCTTGTGTTCGACTTCGCCGAGGGCGCGGCCCGCCCTGAGGTGATGACGGTTGAGCGAGAAGGATCTCCGCGCGTCGTCATTCGGCCGAGCGCGACCGAGCCCGCGCCCGTCGAGGAACGAGCTGCCGAGCAAGGCGCATCTCCCACGCCGGACATCCCGATGCCTAGTCCGATCGCACCACCGGACTCTGCGCCAGCGCCGTCCGCGCCAGCGCCGTCCGCGAGCGATACGGTGCGACCCGCGAGTCGCGGGCCGCAGCCGGAGGCTCGCATCGAACGCGATCCAGCGATGGGCCGGTCGGACGTGCTCGAGCGCCAGAGAAAGGAGCAGGCCGCGCGGGGTCTGGATGCACTCGTTCGGGACCTCACGTCGCGCGGACGAGCAGAGCCCAATGCCAACTCTGACCCGCGCGAGGCAGCGCCTGCTGCGGAGCCGAAGCCAGCGCAAGTCGTGCAGGCCCGCACCGAGGACGCTGACGACGCCGAGCACTTCAAGGCCGCGCTGCCTCCGATTCAGGCGAATGGGCTCCACAAGCGCACCCGGGAAGCGTTGCGCCCTCGAGGCGAGCCTGGCCTCGTGCGCGTTCGTCGAGTGGTGGTGGACGCGGGCCACGGGGGCAAGGACACCGGAGCGATCGGCAAACGCGGGACCCTCGAGAAGGACGTGAATCTCGCGCTCGCAAAGGACGTCTCGCGCGAGCTGGAAGGCATGGGGATCGAGGTCGTGATGACTCGCTCCACCGACGAATTCGTTTCATTACCGGAACGCACGGCGATCGCGTCTCGCGCGGGCGCAGACCTGTTCGTCTCGGTCCATTCGAACGCGAACCGCAATCGACGACTTCAGGGGATCGAGACGTATTTCCTCGACACCACGTCGAATCGATATTCGGCGCGGCTCGCTCAGCGCGAGAACGCAGCGGGCGAGGGTGCTCACGAAGAGGTCGACATCGATCCGAGTGAAGACGAATCCTCCGAAGCCGGCGCGCTGCCTGCTGGTCCGATGGGCCAGGACATTCGGATGTTGTTGGCCGATCTCGCGATGCGATCAGCCACCTCGGAGTCGCGGCGTCTCGCTGGCGCAGTGCAGGGATCCATTGTTGGATCCTTGCGGCAGAAGGGTGTGCGGGCTGCCGACCTCGGCGTGAAGAACGCGCTGTTCTATGTGCTGCTCGGTGTGCGAATGCCGTCGATTCTCATCGAGTCGGGGTTCGTGACCCATCCGGAGGAGGAGGCCCGGCTGGCGAGCGCGAGCTATCGCAAGGACCTCGCCAAGGCGATTGCGGCGGGTGTGTATCGATATGCCCGCGAGCGGGAGCAGCTCGCGAGCAATTGAGCCCTGTTTCGTTTGTCGGAATTTCGATCGGCCGAGCGCTGTCCCGGCGGTCAGCAAGCTTGGAGTCAGCGGGAATTTCTGCGAGGCTCCCGACGCCTTGGTCATTCTCTTCAGAGACGAGGTGCTGGATGCGCTTCGTTGGCAGGGGATCCGAACCGAGGGTCTGGTCGGCGTGCTCGGAGCCCACCGCGCGCTCGAAGCGATTCAGGCGGTGATCCCAGGCGCGACGCACGCGCTGACCAGCGTCACTGAGGCCGTCCGCGCGGCTCGGTCCAGTCGTTTGGTTGCTTTGGTGGTCGAGCTACGCGCCGCCGAAGAGCTCGTGGAGGCGCTCGGATCGGACGCCGAGTCGGTCGGGATCGTTGCGATGGGGGACCTTGGTGCTGCTCGGCCCCGAGGAGTGCTCGCCGTGGTGGAGGACCCCACCTGGGACGACTTGTTCCCGCCGCTTCGCCGATCTTTCGAGCTTCGTGCGCTCCATACGCTCGAGCATGCCCACCGCTGCGAGGCGAAGCGGATCTCGCGTCGTGAACACGAGCTTCTTGGAGAGCCGCCGGAGACGCTGTCCGACGACCTGGAGCTCTGCCATCCCCCACCGCTGCCGGTGGGGCCCACGTCCAGCTACGATCTCGAGTCACTCGCGGACGCCTTCGAGCAGGCCTACGTGGAGCGTGTGCAACTCTTGTCCGAGAGCATTCGCGAAGCCGCGGAGAAGCTCGACGTGAGCTCGGCGACGCTCGGCCGACGAAAACGGAGGGACACTTGACCGCTCTGATCGTTCTCGAGCGTCCGAAGAACGAGAACGAGATGGGGGCCTTGGTCCGCGCGACGCTCGCGGCGTTCAGCGAGCTGAACGTCCGTGCCGAGCTCGTCGGTTCGCGACGCATGGCGCGCGAGCCTTCCGATCCGAGGATGATCGGGCGACGATCGGAGGTCGAGGGAGATCGGCCGCGTGCGACCTTGACCGAAGTCATGAGCTACGGTTCGGTGCTCGATCTATTGGGGGAGAAGGGTCCGGGCGGTGCCATCGGACTGGTCACGGTTGCGTCGGCGTCAGGTCCGTTCCTCGAGGATCTCTTGTCATGGACGGAAAATGACCGGCCGAGGATCCCGACCGCGGTCGTCGGATCAGAGGTCGAGCGCGCTTCGATGAAGGCGCTCGTAGGACGTGATCACGTGAGGTTCATCGACGAGCTTCGCGTCAAAGACGAGCTCGGGTCGTGGTTGTCGCTCGCTCTGGAGGTTCGAGACCTCCGGAAGTTCCGCGCGCTTCACGACTCCGCGGCCGGCGAGCTGCGGCGTGCGAGAAAGCGCCTCTTGTTGGGGGAGCTCGATCAGGTCGAGGTACCCAACGGACCGCCCTGTGGACCAACGCTCCCCACGACGCTCGACGAGGTCCAAGCGTTGAAGGATGCCCGCGCGGCGTTCGAGCGTGGGCTCGTGAAGGCCGCCGTCCGCGAGACCGGCAGCCTCAAGGATGCCTCCGAAGTGCTCGGGATTTCGTACACGAGCCTCTGGCGTCGGATGCGCTACTGAGGCGCTCGAAGCTCGTCCATGAGGCGGTCTGTCAGTCGACCCGCGAGCGTCGCGGACGGCACGAGCGGGTGGGCGAGCGCGGCGAGATAGACGTCCCTTCTTTCGCGGGAGATCGCGGCTCGCACCGCGAGCTCCTCGTAAGCTTTGACGTGCTGAATCAGGCCTCGGATCTCGGGTTCGAGCGGTCGTTGGGGCACCGGAGTCGCGCCCGAGACCCGGACTCGAGCTGGCACCTCGATCGAGCACTCGGCCGGGAGCTCGCGAACGCAGCCGCCGTTTCGGATGTCGACCGTCAGCGTTCGTCCTGAGTCTTTCACGATTGCCTCGAGGATCTCGAGCGCCGCGTGAGAGTAGTGGGCGCCGCCGCGCTTTCCTAGAGCCAGAGGCTTCTGATGACTGTCCGGGCGCTCGTATTCTCGCAACAGCTCCGCCTCGATCTCCTCGACCTCTTCGGCGCGAAGCCTGTTCTTGGCTCGCTGCTCCGCGATCGTCTCGGTCGAGAGAAAAAAGTAACGCAAGTAGTCCGAAGGAATCATGCGCAGCGAGCGCAGGAGCTCCGGTGGAAAATCGAGATCCGGGATGTTCGCGGGGCGCGTGCCTTGGGCCAAGGTGCCCGACAGCTCGTCGATTACTCGCGGCAGGATCTCTTCCCCGCGGACGCGGATCCCGCGAATGAACGAGAGATGATTGAGCCCGACCGAGTCGATGTCGACCTCGGTCTCGGCGAGCCCGAGGTGCAGCGCGAGCTCGCGTCGCTGCGAGATGGGGATGTTGCAGAGCCCGATCGTCGCCACCGACGAGTGTCGCAGCAGGGCCTCCGTGACGATGGAGACGGGGTTCGTGAAGTCGATGAGCGTGGCCGTCGGGTTGAGCGCCTCGATTCTTCGAGCGAGGTCCAGAACGACGGGAACGGTGCGCAAGGCGTTGGCGAGGCCACCGACCCCCGTCGTCTCTTGGCCGATCACGCCTAGCTCTCGACCAAGCCGCTCGTCGCGGAGTCGAGCGGCTTGTCCGCCGACTCGGATTTGGACGATCACGAAGCGAGCGTCGACCAAACAGTCTTCGAGCCGGCGCGTACGGGTGATGTGCAGCCCGGACCCCCGCGTCATGCGCTCGACGAAGCCAGCCACGACCTCGAGCCTGCGGTCGTCGACATCATGAAGCTGAAGCTCCTGAATCCCTAGGTCTCTAGCGCGAGCGGCTACGCCTTCGGCGAGCTCCGGAGTGTAGGTCGAGCCTCCTCCAATCACGCTGATCTTCATGCGGAGGGTCTACTCGAAACGGAGACGCAGGGTCACGAGCAAGTTGCGGCGTCCGCGACCGCGCCTCGTGGCATAGTGCCCGCCGTGACGGCCACGCTGAGTCCCAAGCTGCCGATGCGGGTCACGTTCGCCTATGCGTTCGGCAACTTCGCGAACTCGATCCTCCCGATCGTGCTGCTGTCGTGGATCCTTTATTTCTACAGCCCTCCGGAAGACCAACAGCGCGCGGTCATCTTGTCGCCGGTCGTGATCGGGTCGATTCGAGGTCTCGAGCGGCTTTTCGGTATGGTGATCGAGCCGCTCATCGGTCACCTCTCCGATCGGACCAACACGCGGTTTGGCCGCCGACTGCCTTGGATCCTCTTTGGCGCGCCGTTGCTGTGTCTGAGCTTCGCGGCCATTTGGTTTCCGCCGAGCCGCCCGACCGACGACCCCACCGTGATCGTGTACTTCACGATCGCGCTGGTGTTGTTCTGGGCCTCCTACACCGCGGTCGTGGGCCCGTATCTGTCGCTCTTGCCCGAGCTCGTCGCCGATGGTCCGGGTCGAATCAAGCTCTCGATCTGGCTCGCGGTCTTCGAGGCGATCGCGAACGTCGTTGGCGCCGTAGCGGCTGGGATGATCGTTGCCATGCCCGCGACGCGGCTCCTCGGTGTCGAGCTCGAGAATGGTTATCAAGTCCTCGGTCTGTCGCTCGGCTTGCTCGCGTTCGCGGTCTACGCGCTCATGTTGCTCGTCGTGCGCGAGCCTCCGCGCACACCGGCGCACGACGTCTCGTTCGAGCTCGTCGTCGCGATCCGAACGTCGCTCGCGAATCCGCACTTTCTGCCTTACGCGCTCGGACTCGCTGGTTTCAGAGCGGCTGCGAGCTCCGCGGTGATGGGCATCCCTTTCGTGGCGACCGTGTTGATGCAAACTTCGGAGGAGGTCGCCGGCTACATGCTCGGGATCATCATCGTGTTTGCGACGCTGGCCTTTCCGCTCGTGATGTGGCTGTCGAACCGGCACGGCGTGGCCCGTGTGTTTCGATGGGCCGGACTCGGCTTCATCGTGAGCCTCCCGTTGATCGGCACCATCGGCCTCGTGCCCATTCCGCCGATGGTTCACGGGATCGTGTTGTTCGTGATGGCTGGCTTTCCGGTCGCCGGGCTGATGGTGCTGCCGCGCGCGCTCCTCGCCGAGGTCATCGACCGTGACCAAGAACGCACCGGGCTGCGACGTGAGGCGATGTACAACGGCATGTCGGGCGTTCTCGAAAAGATGGGCGAGGCGTTGGCGCTCGGAGTGCTCGGCGTCTTGTTCCAGCAGTTCGGAAACAGCTCGTCGTCTCCCTTGGGGCTCAGGCTGATGGGCGTGGCGGCGGGTGTGTTCGTGGTCCTGGGCCTGCTTGCGTTCAGGAAGTATGGAGCGACCCGTGAGTCGACGTGAAGCGCTTACTCGGCGCTCTTTGTTGGCGTCGATGGCGGTAGGTTCGACCGGCTGCCTCGTGGCGAGCAAGCCGGGGCCCCGCGTGTTTCACGCGCGATACCCAATGGGCGCGATCCCGCCGGCCGGAGCAGGTGAGCTCTTCGTTGGAGCTGCAACGATCGATCTCACGCCGCCGGCGGGGAGTCGCACGTGGCTCGCCGGATTCGGAGCCATGCGTCGTGTGCGCGCCGTGCGTGATCCGGTGGAGGCGCGTTGCCTCTATCTCGAGAACGGCGGACGGCGTGTCGCGATCGTGATGGTCGACGTCGTGGGGCTGCTTCGGCCTACGGTCGAGCGTGTGCGACGGCTCGTAGGCAATGGAATCGAGGTCGTCGTGGCCTCGACGCACAATCACTCGAGCCCGGACACGCTAGGCTTCTGGGGCCCCGCCATTCTCTATACGTTGCCCCATCGCTCGGGCATCGACCCGAGCTACCAAGCGACCTTGGAGAAGCGGCTCGCGGTGGTCGTTCGAGCCGCAGTGCGCTCGGCTCGGCCGGGGCGACTCCATATCGCGGAGGGCGAGCTTCCTCCTGGGATCGCGATGAACCTTCGACCTCCGTTCAAGGCCGATCCGCCGCTGCTCGTCGTGGCTGCGGACGATGAACAGGGACAGGCGATCGCGACGCTCGTGCACTTCGCTTGTCACGTGGAGACGTTGGGCGATCACAACCGCGACCTGTCCGCCGGCTTCCCGGCGCCGCTCAGAGCCGAGGTCGAAGCGCGGAGGGGCGGGCTCGCGATCTATGCCAACGGGGCCTTGGGCGGAATGGTGACACCCGACGTGGCCGCGAGCGCAGACGCTACGGAGCGTAAGCGACGAGACCGAGAGATCGGCGAGACGGCAGCCAACGCGGCGCTCGACCTGCTGGCGAGCTCGAAGCCGCTCGACGCCGAGCCGCTGCAGCTCTCGCGGCGTTCGGTAGACGTGCCCGTGGACAACGAGCTCTATGCGTACATCGAGCGCGTCGGGATCGTGGAGGCGCGGGCGCACGGCGCCGACGACGCGTCGCTCGTCACCGAAGTGGGACGCCTCGACCTCGGCTCGCTCTCGATCGCACTCGTGCCCGGGGAGCCTACGCCCGCAGTGGGCGCAGAGCTTCGTGCAGGCCTCTTGGCGCTCCCGGGAGTCGAGCACGCGTCGGTGTTGGGTTTGGCCAACGACGAGCTCGGGTACGTGTTGAAGCCCGAGCAGATCTCCGATCCGGAGTTCGAGTACGAGGTCTCGATGACTCCGTCGCCGAGTATCTTCGCGGTGCTCTCCGCAGCGATGGCTTCCCTGGAGCCACGCCGGATGCGTGGGTCGTGATAAGCTCTGGGCATGGCTCGGAAGAGTAGCTCGCCGGCGAAGGCAAACGGCGAAGCTGGCCTTCGCCTGGATCAGCTCGACCGAAAGGTTACCGACACAAGGGAGCTCGTGAATGCGCTCGTCGTCGGTTTGGCGCGTTTCGCCGAGCGCGCCGACGGATTCATGGTCGAGCAGCAGAAGATCAATCTCGAGCAGCAAAAGACCACCGCCGAGCAGCAGAAGACCAACGCCGAGCTGCAGAAGACCAACGCCGAGATGCAGAAGGCCAACGTCGAGATGCGCGCTCAAACCAAGGCGATGGAGCGTCGTGCCGATTTATCCGAGAAGCGCACCGACGCGATCATTCGAGAGCTTCGGCAGCACAGGAGCCGAATCCAGAAAGTCGAGCAGGGCGCTCGGAACCGGAAGTGAGCTCCGCACGCAGAGATTGCTCGCTGGCCTCCTCGTCCGAGCGTTGACGCAGGGCCTCCGCACAGATTGACGGCGGAGCCCTCCCCACAGAGGATGCGCGCGATGCTCGCGTTGCGCGGCGGAGAGCCCGTTCGAACGAAACCTTGGGCGACGTGGCCAGAACGAGGCCAATTGGAGGTCGACGCTGTCTCGGCCGTCGTCACCGGAGGCCGATGGGGCGGCTTCCCTGCGCCCGGCCCCGAGGCCGCGCGGTTCGCGCTCTCGTTCGCAGAATACGTTCGAGTCTCTCACTGCGTGCTCGCGGCGAACGGCACCGTGACGCTCAAGGTCATCTTGAGGGCGCTCGGCGTCGGCGCTCGAGACGAGGTCATCGTCCCGTCGCTCACGTGGATCGCGACGGCGGGCGCGGCGGTGTACGTGAACGCGATCCCGGTCTTCGCCGACGTCGACCCCGACACGCTCTGTTTGGATCCCGAGGACGTCGCCCGAAAAATCACCTCGCGCACCAGGGCGATCATCCCCGTACATCTCGGCTCTTCCATGGCCGACATGGACGCGCTCGAGGCGATCTGTCGCCCGCGGGGCATCGCCATCATCGAGGACTGTGCTCACGCCCATGGCATGGCGTGGAAAGGTCGTCCGGCGGGCTCGATCGGAGACGCGGGGAGCTTCTCGTTCCAGAGCAGCAAGCTCCTGACGGCCGGTGAGGGCGGAGCGATCACCACGAACGATCGAGTCCTCGCCGAGAAGTGTCAGGCGCTCGTGAACTGTGGCCGCAAGGAGCCCGGCTACGACTCGTTCGAAGGTCGAGTGTTCGGTTGGAACGACCGCATCACCGAGCTTCAGGCGACGCTCCTCTCCGCGCAGCTCTCTCGGCTCGACGATCAGCATTCGCGTCGCGCCGCCAACGTCGCGCACTTCGAGCAGCGCCTGGCAGAGATCAGAGGTCTTCGGGTGCAGCGACGAGATCCACGCATCACGCGGCACACGTTCTACGAGTTGGTCCTCCTCTACGATCGCGCGGAGTGGAAGGGGCTCCCGAGAGATCGCTTCGTCGAGGCGCTGGAAGCCGAAGGAGTGCCCGCGGACGGCGGATTCTATGTGCCCATCCCGCATCGCGTGGCAGAGATCTTTCCGCTCTCGGCGCGCGAGTACCCGGAAACCTTTGGGCGATATGGTCGCGCGCTCACACCCGAAGGCGCGCCAACTCCGCGTGCTGCGTATGCAGCTTACGAGCAGACCGTGTGGCTCCATCATTCGCTCTTCCTCGGGACCACCGAAGACGTCGACGACATCGTCGCGGCGATGACTAAAATCCGGGAGCACGTCGATGCGCTCCTCTGAGCGCCTCAGGTTCGCGATCATTGGCGGCGGCTGGATCAACGACGTTCACTTGCGCGCGCTCGCGTGTGTGCCGGACATCGACGTGACGGCGCTCGGCGATTATCCGCGCGAGCGAGGGGGGCGTGCTGGTCGAGGCGAAGCGCTGGCGAAGAAGTATCGCGTCCCGAACTACCATGCGGACTATCGGCGGCTGCTCGAGGATCCCGACATCGACGCCGTGGTGATCGGGCTTCCGAACTGTCTTCACGCCGAGGTCACGCTCGCAGCCTTGGACGCTGGCAAGCACGTGGTGCTCGAGAAGCCGCTCTGCCTGAAGCTCTCGGAGGCCGATCAGATCATCGCGCTGGCCAAAGAAAGGAGACGCATCTGCGGCTATGCGGAGGAGCTTCTTTTCTGCCCGAAGTTCATTCGCGCCAAGGAGCTCGTGGATCGCGGCGCGGTGGGTCGCCCTTTCTTGATCAAGCAGACCGAAGCCCACGCGGGGCCCTACGCGGACTGGTTCTTTACGCCCGAGCTGGCTGGCGGCGGGGCCTTGCTCGACATGGGTTGCCACTCGATCGAGTTGGCGCGCTGGTTTTTCGGGAAGGCCAAGGTCACGTCCGTGACCGCGAAGCTCGCGACGTTCGTTCACACCGAGCGGCCCGGGCCGCTCGAGGATCACGTCGTGGTGATGCTCGATCTCGAAGGTGGCAACACCGTGATCGCCGAGGCCGGCTGGTGCCTTCAAGGTGGCATGGAATCCGTCGCGCGAGTGCAGGGCACGACCGGCGTGATGGACATCGACCTCTTGCGCGGCAATGGGTTCAGGCTCTTCTCGATGACCGGCGCGGAAGGCGAGGAGCTTCTGCCGGGCTGGTCCGTGCCCGACTTCGACTGGCTCGTGTCGAACGGATATCCAGCAGAGATGGCGGAATTTTCGCGTGCCATTCGAGAGCAAAGAGCTCCGCTCGAGTCTGCGGAAGACGGCCGCATCGTGTTGGAAATTTGCTGGGCGGCGTATGTGTCGGCCGCCGAGGGTCGCACCGTGAAGCTGCCTTTCGCGCCCGATCCGAAGTGGAGGTATCCCGCGGAGCCCTGGCTCAGCGCGCTGGGTCGGACGACGTGAGCTTGCTGCTGGGTGTGGACGGGGGCGGCACGAAGACCGTAGCCGCGCTCGCGACCTTCGAGGGTCAGCTCGTCGGCGTCGCTCGGACCGGCCCATCCAATCCGCAATCCATTGGGACGCTAGGCGCTGCGCGAGCGGTGCGGCTTGCGATCGACGCCGCGCTCGCCCGCGCGGGCGGAACCGAGTCAGAGATCGTCGCGAGTGCTTTCGGGATCGCGGGCGCTGATTTTGAACGCGGCACCGCGCTCGTGGCTCGCACCATACGAGGCGTAGGTTCCTTCGGACGCACGTTCGTCGACAACGACAGCTTGCTCGTGCTGCGGCTCGGCGCGCCGGACTTCGTCGGTGTTGGGCTCGTGGCGGGGACGGGGACCAACTGCGTGGGCCGCGGGTCGAGCGGGCAGCGCTTTCAAATCGGGGGCATGGGTCACATCTCCGGAGACCTCGGGTCCGCGTCCGACCTCGCGACCCTGGCAGTGCGAGAGGCGTGGAGGCAGAGCGACGGACGATCGAACCCTACGCCGCTCCGCGCGCGCGTCCGCGATGTTTTCGGTACCAACGATCTCGAGGCCATCGCGGCCGCTTGGGAGGAGGACGCGACGCTGGTTCCACGGCTCGTCTCCGTGCTGTTCGAGTGCGCGCGTGCCGAGGACGGCGCCGCGCTCGAGATCCTCGACTTCGTCGGCGCGCAGCTCGCGGAAGCGGCTACGACGTGTGCCCGGGGCCTCGGACTGGATCGTCCAACGATCGCGCTCGGCGGTTCGATGCTCGCGACAGAGGGCCATGAGCCCTTGCGGCGGGTCGTGCGGCGCCGTATCTGCGCCGCTCTCGAGCGTGCGGCGGTCTGCGGTCCGTCGGAGCATCCCGTGGTAGGAGCCCTCTTGATCGCGGCGGACCTGATGGGTGCGACAGGGTTCGAAGCCAAAGCACGATCGGCAGCGCGAGGCATGGACTTTTCCAAGAGCGTTCAGGCAGAGGAATGAGCGCTACGCCCGCTCTGTTGTGGGCGCAAAGTTGCGAGCCTTCGTCCGCCGAGGAATGATCGCCGGGCGCCTCGCTGGCGAAAGCAAGACCGAGATGATGTCAGCGTCCAAAAGCGCATGGTTGCTCGCCGTATTCGCGGTCTCGGCCTCGGCCTGCAGGTCTCGCGATGCGGCTTCAGCGGGCGCAACGGACAGCGCGGCCGGGACGCGTCGCGCCCAAATTTTTTTCAGCACGAGCGTGCTCGGCTACATCGAGCCCTGCGGCTGCACCTCCACCCCGCTCGGTGGGATCCAGCGCCTCGCCTCGATCGTGAGGAAGAGCGAGGTCCCTCACATCCTCGTCGACACCGGTGACCTGTTCTTTCCAGATGAAAAATCGACCGCGACCGAAGACCAACACGATCTGAAGGCGCGAATGCTCGCGCGCGTGTATCGGCGCCTCGGAGCCGTCGCGATCAACCTGGGCCCTTTGGACGTCTCGGCCGGGCTCGAGTTTCTCGAGACGCTGCAAACAGAAGGTGCTGTGCCCCTCGTTTCGGCGAACGTACGCCCCGAGGGGCGCGGGCCCCGGATCGCCCAGTCCTTCGTGAGAGAGGTCGGCGGCATTCGAGTCGGTGTGACCGGCGTATCGAGCGTCGAGGGCTTCGGCGCGCTCACCTCGACAGGGTCGCCTCGTCGTCTCGTCGCCCACGAGCCTCTCGCGAAGCTGAAGGAAGAGGTGTCGACCCTTCGCGGCCGCGACGGAGCGGAGCTCGTGATCGTATTGGCGCACATGCCAGAGGCGCTCGCACGAGAAGTCGCGAAAGTTGTGCCTGGCATAGACGTGATCGTCCGCGGACCCGGTTCGTCCATCTTGCGGGAGCCCTCCGCGCCTGAGCTCGTGGGGTCCGTGCCCGTGATCGAGGCCGGGAGCCAAGGGCAGCGCGTCGGAGTGCTCCACGTCGAGCTCGCGCGTGGTCACGCGGGCCCCATCGCGTTCGATGACGGCGGGATCAAAGCCAAACGCCAACGAGAGCTCGAGGCACGCAAACGCCAGGCCCTCGAGCGAGAGATCGCGGAGCTCTCCAAAGACGCTTCACAGTCCGCCGCGGTGTTCGCTCGAAAGTTGCAGCTCGAAAGAATTTCCTCCAACCTGGGAGCAAGCACGAGCGGCGAAGTGGTTGGGGGTTCCAAGGTGAAGTTCGAGCTCGTGTCGTTGACGACCGATGTCCCCGCCGATCCCGAGATGGTGTCGCTCCTCGACGCTTATTACGTGCGGCTGCGTGAGCTGAACCTCGACAAGGGAGATCTCGCGCCCTGCCTCGCCAAGCCCGACACCGTCAAATATCTGGGCACCGAAGCCTGCGTGGAATGCCACGAGGACGCCTACGCCTTCTGGAAGACCACCAAACACGGCAAGGCCTGGGAGACGCTCGAGAAGGACAACAAACACTACGACCTCACCTGCATCGGCTGCCACACCGTCGGCTATCAGAGAGCCGGCGGCTTCTGCACGCTCCGCAACGTCGGCTCGCTGAAGGACGTCGGCTGCGAGATGTGCCACGGCCCCGGCGCAAGACACGTCGAAAACGAGGGAGACTCTGACGCGATCCAGCTCTCCGTGACTCGCGAGACTTGCGCGGGCTACTGCCACGTGCCCGAGCACAGCGACACCTTCGAGTTCGAGTCCTACGTCCGAAAGATCACCGGCCCCGGCCACGAGCTCTCCGCCACGTCGAGCGCGAGCTTGAGAAGGACGCCCTGATGCTCGCGATGACGCTCGCGCCCTTCGTCACCTGCGTCATCGCCCTCACTCACTCCGTCGACACCGCGACCGTAGCTACTTCGACCGCCTCGACGCTCGACGACGCGCTGCTCGATCTCGGCGAGCTGCTCGACATCGACGTCGCGGAGCTCGCGCCCGGTGTGGCGGAGCCAGAGATTCCGACGCCCACCGTTCCCTTCGTACAGTCCGAACGCTTTCCCGCGGTCAACCCGGGCGCTCCCATCTGGCCGGTCTCGAGCAGCACGGGCACACCCACGTTCGACATCCCGCTCTCCGAGGACCCGCGCGTGGATCTGTGGGTCACGCACCTCGTGGGCCGAGGTCGCTGGACGATGGAGCGTTGGCTCTCGCGGCTCACGAAGTTTGCTCCGCTCTTCTTCGAGATCCTCGATCGCAACGGCGTCCCGCGAGACTTGATCTTCTTGTCCATGATCGAGAGCGGTTTCGCACCGCTCGCTTACAGCTGGGCCCACGCCGTCGGTCCTTGGCAGTTCATTCCGGCGACGGCGCGCCGTTACGGGCTCGAGGTCGCATTCTGGATCGACGAACGAAGAGACTTCCAGCGATCGACCGACGCGGCCGCTCGTTACCTGAAAGACCTTCACGCCATGTTCGGCGACTGGCACCTCGCCTGGGCCGCCTACAACGCCGGCGAATGGAAGGTGCAGCGGGCGATCAAGAGGCTCGGCACCGAAGACTTCTGGCGGATCTCCCGCACCCGACAGCTCCGCCGCGAAACCCAACACTACGTGCCCAAGCTGATCGCGGCGGCGATCGTCGCCAAGAACTCGTTGTCCCACGGCTTCGATCGCGTGCCGTACGAGTCGCCGCTCGAGTGGGACGAGCTCGATGTCGAGGACGCAACCCGCCTCGACGACCTCGCGCGTGTTTGCGGCTTCAAGGCAGAGCATCTTCGCCTGCTCAATCCGGGTCTCTACCGCGGCTACACGCCACCGGAGCGATGGTCGTCCGTGCGAGTCCCGCGCGGCGCAGGCGCTCTCTGCCGTCGCTCGCTCTCCTTAGTGCCCCAAGAACAACGGCTGACCTATCGAGCCTACGTGCCTCAGCGCAACGACACTGTCGAGAAGGTCGCCGAGCTGTGTCGAACCACGCCGAACGCGATCCTCGAGCTCAACAAGATCGACGCTACGCAGATCTCCATGTTCGACGCGATCATCGTTCCCGTGCCCTGGGCCGAGCGCGCCGTCGTGCGCGATGCGGCTCCCGACCGAGAATGGAACTCGTCTCCGCCCTTCGCTCCAGGCGGCCAGGAGGCGATCATCCACGTGGTGCGCTCCGGCGAGTCGCTCTGGCGGATCGCGCAGCGTTACCGCTCCACGGTCCGCGACCTCCGCAAGTGGAACGGTTTTGGAGGAGCGACGCGTCTCCGCATCGGGCAGAAGGTCCGAATCCTGATGGGCCGTCGGTGAGGCTCGCGAGCGATCGATCACCGCAGCTTCGAAGACTTGTTTCAGATCCCACGCTCGATCCGGTCGGGCGCCTACATTTGAGATGCGATGTAACTATCGGAATAGACAGCTCTTTTTGTGCTGGACATCGGCCCGATCGACGCTTTCAGGTGCTACAACCTGTCGTGGTGCTCGCTGAAATAGGACGCGATGGGTTGTGGTTCGGGCTTGACACGGGGTCGGTAAGCCCGTAACGCACGCCCACGTTGGAGGTGCCCGAGGCTTGCGCTCGATGAAGCGCCGTCACGTTGATGCTGCCTCGCACTCCCTGGAGGAGATTCATGACCAAACAAGAGCTGCTCGACACGATCTCGAAACAGAATGCGGAGCTGACCAAGAAGCAGGTCGCTCAGATCGTCGACGCGGTGTTCGACACGATGTCGGTGGCGATCAAGAAGGACGGAAAGTTCGCGTACGCGGGCTTCGGCACGTTCACGGTTCGCAAGCGCAAGGCGCGCGCGGGCCGCAACCCGGCGACGGGTGAGCCGATCAAAATCAAGGCTTCCAAGAGCGTCGGCTTCAAGCCGTCGAAGGCGCTCAAGGAAAAGCTGTAGACCAGCTTCTCATTCGAGTTCGGATGGCCCGGGGGCCCTTGAGCGTCATGCCCAAGGGCCCCTTTTCTTTTCAAGTCGACCATTTTCAAGTCGACCATTTTCAAGTCGACCAGACCGCGAGCTCGGCACGGAAGGCGTGGATGCGCTCGGTGAGCGCCACCCGGTTCAACGACCACGTCACCATCGACGCCAACAACACGAGCCCCAAACCGGTGAGCACGATGGTCGTGGCCACATGTCCGCTCAACCCGAAACGCACGAGGTTGGTGCCGAGGTCCGCGACCAAGAACCCGGCGCCCAAGAACAGGTAGCTCTTGATGCGAAACAGCGCTCCCAGCGCCACGCCGGCGACGCACGCCGAAGCCATCACCAGCGCTTCGACTGGAGAGTCGAACACCAAGAGCGTCGCAAAGCCGCTCACGTAGGCACCGCCCAACGCCACGAGCCTAATCCAAGCGCTCGCCTTCGCCGAGAGCACGTCGCGATACACGTGTACCAACACCAGGATCGAGGCGGCCAGCGGGATCGCGTGAGCCTGCGGGGTCGAGATGCCCGTACGCAGCCACGTCATGCCCACTGCGATGTTCAACATCAGCGCCGCGAGCGGACCGGCGAGCCGCGAGGTCCCGACTGCTCCGGCGAGCAAGTAGATGATCGCGCCGCTCAGCGCGAGGCCCGCGTCGCCGAACGTTGCCTCTGGGCTGGAGATCAAGAGCGCCAAGGGCGGCAACGAGAGGGCGCTCCACTTCGCGGCGACCTCGAAAGCTCGGTTTCCACCGGTCCGTCGCACGAACGTGTGGAGTCCGGTCGCAGCGAGCGCTCCGAAGAGCATGAAGATCGCGTCGGCGTTCTCTGATCCGGCGAACAGGCCCTTGCTCCGCGCCTTGGCCCAAGCCGCAGCCAGCACGGCCTCTGCGAGGAACGCGTATCGAGCCTGGCGCGTTCGACCGGCCGCGCGGACTGCGGCGATCAGGAGCGCCACGAAGTCGAGATAGAGCAGCCCGTGAACGAGTCCCGTGGAGCTCTTGGTGACCGAATCGAAGACACAGAGCGCGAACACCACGCCGAGCTCGACACGTGCGATCGCCACGAGGCTCGAAGCGATGTCCGTAAATCCGCGACGTCTCGTGATCGCTGCGATCCTCTCGATCGCAAACGAGGACAGAAGGAGCGCCGCGGCGACGACCGGAAGCTGCCCCTCGACGCCTCCAGGGAGCCCGAGCTGCGGCGGAATCGCTAGGGCCGCAGAGCCAAGCGCGCACACCGAGGCGATGGCCGCGGCGACCGCTCTGAGCTCGGTCGGCTTTCGCAAGGCGCCGACCACGAGCGCCGCCGCAGCCAGCGTGAGCACGAGCGTGAGCTCGAAGCCGGCCAGCGGGTCTCGGACGGAATAGACCGCGGCGACGAAGCCGATCGCCGCCATCACGCGATGGGTCCGTCGGCGAGCGTCTTCAGACACGCTGACGATCGACAGCAGGAGCGCTACGACCGCGAGGCCGATCGGACCGCTCTCGGTGAGCGCGATCGCGGCCTCGAACGCCAGGCTCGCCTCGATCACGGCGGCGACCCTCTTTCGGAAGCTCTGCTGCACCGAGCTCGCCAGAAGAGCGGCCGCGAAGGCGGCGATCAACCAAACGCCGGCGGGCGTTCGTTCGAACACCCCGGCGATGGAGAGCCCGAAGAGAATCAGAAAGGCCAGCATCGAGGGCACGCGTGGCGAAGGCGAGATCTTCCACGGTCGTTCCTTGGAGCTCCAACCGACGAACAACCTCGCGAGACCGAAGTCGAAGAGCGCGAGGGCAGCAAAGACGTATGCGATCGAGTGCCCATCGAGGTCGAGCGACCGAGCGGCCTGGACTCCGAAGAGGATGTTCAGCGCGACGAGCGCCTCGGCCAGCACGATGGACCACGAGCGGCGAAGGAACACGAAGGTCGCTGCCGCCACGGTCCACGCGAGCCACAGCGGGTCGAAGAATCGGTCGAAGTCGAAGTGACCCGCGTGTTGGCTCGGCGCCACCGACAGCGCAGCCACGCCTAGAGCCCCTAGAAAAGCTCGATTCGTGGCGAACGAAGCCAGCACCATCACGACTCCGACGACGAAGAGCGCGACGCCATCCAGAGATGATGCGCTGCCGAGCGCGGCGATCGCAGCGGCGATCGCTATCCCAATACTCGCGCTCCATTGGGGTCGCGATTCGGCCGTGAGACGCGGAGTGACGTAGGGCCAGACCAAGGCCAAGGCCGCGAGCCCGATGGCGCTAGCGCCCAAGGGCGCCAGGCCTCTGAAGAGCGCGAGGCCGAGGCTGGCCGCGGAAAGGTGGAGGAGCCACTCGCGGCCAGGACGGCGCGCGAAGATCGCGTAGCCGACCGCATAGAGCGGTAGCGACAACATCGCGGGCCGTGGATCCGAGCTCGAGAGCGACAACGCGGCGATGGCCACAGACGCGACGAGAAGCCACACCCTAAGCGCGACGACGAGCTTTGCGACTCGCGCGTCCTCGATTTGGCGCAGGCGCCAAACGATCAGCGCGATCGCGATCAGGTACGGGAAGAACGTGAGCGCGAAGTACGCCACGGGCAGCGGAGCGTTCGTGTAGCCAAACGCCTGCTTGGCCGCGCCGAGCAGCAGCTCGATCAGCGCGTTGAACGGAGCGGGCGAGAAGTCGTACGCGAGGAGCCCGAAGGTCGCTGCGAAGACCGCGGCGAGCCGGCTCTGACTTTGGCGTGCAACCCGGAGAAGCGTCGCCGTCGAGAGCAGAGCCGTGAAGAGCACGGCGACTCGATTGCTGACGGGTACGACCGAACCATTGAGCGCCAAGGGAACGGCCAAGATCGCGGCTCCGACCGCGAAGAAACGAATGATCGCCAGATTCGCCGCCATCGCGACGAACCCGAAGAGCGCAAGGCATACCGCGAAGACCTGCGATCTGCGATCGGGTCCCGCCGCGAAGACCGCGGCGGCCATCGTCGCCCCATACAAGTAGACGAGCGCCGCCGTCCCCAGCCTCTTCGGCCCTTCGGCGGGCGCCATGGATCGAAGCGCCAAGGCCGAGACGAGAAGACCGGGAGCGGCCGTAAGCGCTACGGCGCCAAGGCCCTCCGCGCCTGGGCTGAGACCGATCGAAAACAAAGTGGCCGCCGACGCGATCGGAAGCGCGACGCCGAGCCCTGGTTCGACACGTTTGGCGGCGATCGTCGCGCCGAGGAACGCGATTACACCCGCCAACAGCGCGATCGAAATGGATCCCGCGGACTTCGTGCCTTCGGTGGCGAAATGCGCGAGCGCGAGGCCCGTGATCGGGAGGAGCGCGATGGCGACGGAGCTCAAGATGCGCGCGGGTCGCTCGCGAAACGCGGAGTCGTCGTTCGCGAGTCGCGCAGCCACCAAGCGGCCGAGCCCAGCGAATCCCAAACCGTAGAGCGACAGTCCCATCGCCGACACGAGGGCCCGCGTGGTGTCGGACCAGGCCGACCAGTTCGTTCGCGTGAAGTACAGCGAGCCCGCGAGGACGAGCACGACGCCGGTGAACCACAACACCGCCTCGGAGCTGAGGACGTGCAAGTCGCGGCCTTCGATCTTGCCCAACATCGCGCCGTCGATGGGCGCGTCCGTCGGAGGCTCGATGGGATCTGCGATCGCCTCAGGAGTCGCGGATGGGGGCTCGGCGGGAGGACCGACGGGTTCGGCAGATGGCCCTTCTTCCGCGACGAGCTTGGCTGAGGGCTCGGCGGCCGCGAGGAGTTGCACGGCGACGGGCTCGGGCGAGGCGACGGGCTCGGCCGGAACGACCGGGTCGAGCGTTCCAGGACCCTCGGGGGCCTCCGCGCGCCCCACCTCAGCCCGCAGCAGGGCGTAGGTGGGAGCGTCGATCAGACCGCGAAGGTGCCAGCCTTCGATGAGCGCCAAGACTTCGAGGGCAGGGAGCGCGGCGGGACTGGTCTGGGGCACGGGAGAGCCCCAAGCAGGAGCCGTGCCTCACCAGCCGGGCAAGGAGACCGGCGCCGCGGCGCGAACGAGACGCCGCGACTGCGAAGCTCGCTTCCCACGGAGAGCGATGCAGGCGAAGGCTCTGCGTCGAGCACGTTGACCGTGGCTTCGATGTACGTAGCATCCGCCGCGAGTCGCGCCGGCATGTGTCTTGCTGGATTCCCGGTCGACCGCAGAGGGTTGGATGGACTTCGTCGACTACTATGCTGAGCTCGGCGTCGAGCGAGCCGCCCCACAGGACGAAATTCAGCGTGCCTATCGAAAGTTGGCGCGCAAATACCATCCGGACATCAACAAGGAGCCTGGGGCCGAGGACAAGTTCAAGCGTGTGGCCGAGGCCTACGAGGTGCTCAAGGACCCCGAGAAGCGCCAAAAATACGATCGCTTCGGCGCCGCGTGGAAGAACGCGCAACAGCGTCCTCCGCCTGGTCCAGGTCGAGCTGGACCCACGCCGCGGGGCGCCGAGAACATCGAGTTCGACTTCGGCAACATCGAAGATCTGCTCCGCAACTTCGAGCGCAGCCGCGGCACCAAGCGACCTACCGGTCAATCTCCGACCGGCCACAGCTCCTTCTTCGACTCGCTCTTCGGTGGCTTTGGCGGCGGGCGTCGGCGAGGCGAAGACTGGGTAGCGACCGAAGGACAGAGCCACGAGGTCGGGCTCGAGCTCTCGCTCGAACAAGCCGCGCGAGGTGGACGGCAGAAGATCCGAATCAACGACGAGAACACCGGCGACGCGAAGAGCTTCGAGGTCGACATCCCAAAGGGAGTGCGGCCGGGCCAGCGCATCCGACTCAAAGGTCAAGGATCCAGGGGTGTCGCCGGAGGCCCACCTGGCGATCTCTTTCTGAGTATCTCCGTGAAGAACAGCGACGCCTTCAGACTCGATGGAAGCGACCTTCATACTCAGCTTCCAGTCTCCCCCTGGACCGCTGCGTTGGGCGGCGAAGCAAGGCTCCGTACGCTGGACGGCGACGTGACTGTGCGCGTGCCACCAGGCGCCTCTAGCGGACAAAAAATACGACTCAAGAAGAAAGGCTACCCCTCCGCCGAGGGCGACCCAGGCGACTTGTACGCCGAGATCCGAATCCTCGTTCCCAAAACCCTCTCCCCCAAGGAGCGCGAGTTGTTCGAGGCACTCAAAGCCGCGTCCAGCTTCGCCCCCGACCAGGAGTAGACGATGAGCAGCTACGAGCTGATGGTCGTCGAAACGGAGCTTCGCTCCGAGTACACCCTCGACGAGCTGTCCAATGAGTGCGGCGTCCATCCTGAGTTTGTCCGAAGATTGGTTTCGATCGGGCTCATCGAGCCCCTTGCCGAAGATCGCTTCGACGCCGACGCGCGCCTCAGACTCGGGCGAATTCTGCGTCTCCGGCGAGATCTCGGCGTCAACTATGCGGGCGCGGCGTTGATTCTCGAGCTGCTCGATCGCATCGAGACCCTCGAGCTCAGGGTCCGAGAGCTCTCCCGCTAGCGACGACGCCGATCAGTTGGATCCGGTCCCCGTCGCGAGACCATTGGGCTTTGCGCGCCAGCCCGCGCCCGATTCATCCTGGGGTTTTGGACTCGTCTGTCGGGCAGTTGCGCTGCCGCTTTACTCTCGCGAGGTCGTTGTTACTGCCACCGTCGACATGGACGTGAACAAGCTCACTCAGAAAACCCAGGAAGCCATCTCCGTCGCTCACGCCTCGGCCGTGCGCAGGGGCCACCCCGATGTCGACGGTGAGCATCTCCTCCTTGGTCTTCTGACCCAGGAGGACGGCCTCTTCGTTCGCTTGCTCGAGAAGATGGACGTACCCGCCCCGCCGCTCACGCGCGCCCTCGAGGACGTGCTCGGTCGCCGACCCTCCGTGTCCGGGCCTGGCGTCGAAGCGGGCAAGATTCTGGTGACGCAGCGATTTCATCGCTTGCTCGTTCGTGCCGAGGACGAGGCCAAGCGACTCAAGGACGAGTACGTCTCGGTGGAGCACGTCGGGCTCGCACTCATCGAGGAAGGCACCGACACCGACAGCGGCCGAATCCTCGCCAAGTTCAACGTCACGCGCGAACGATTCCTGTCCGCGTTGAGCTCCGTTCGCGGCGCTCAACGGGTCACCTCGGCTACACCGGAGCAGGCCTACGAAGCCCTGACGAAGTATGGCCAGGACCTCGTCGCGCTCGCCAAGGACGGCAAGCTCGACCCTGTGATCGGTCGCGACGAGGAGATCCGGAGGGTGATTCGAATCCTCTCTCGAAAGACCAAGAACAACCCGGTACTCATTGGAGAACCAGGCGTTGGCAAGACCGCGATCGTCGAGGGCCTCGCCCAGCGCATCGTTCGCGGAGACGTCCCGGAGTGGATGAAGGACCGCACCATCTTCTCGCTCGACATGGGCGCCCTCATGGCGGGGGCTAAATATCGGGGTGAGTTCGAGGAGCGCCTCAAGGCCGTGCTCGCCGAAGTCAAAAAGAGCGAAGGCCGTGTACTCATGTTCATCGACGAGATCCACACCATCGTCGGGGCGGGCAAGACCGAAGGATCGAGCGACGCCGGCAACATGCTCAAACCCATGCTGGCGCGCGGAGAGCTCCACTGCATCGGCGCCACCACGCTCGACGAGCATCGTAAGTACCTCGAGAAGGACGCTGCCCTGGAGCGACGGTTTCAGCCGGTGATGGTCGACCCTCCCAACGTGGAGGACGCGATCTCCATCCTCCGCGGGCTCAAGGAGCGGTTCGAGGTCCACCACGGCGTGCGGATCAAGGACAACGCCCTGGTCGCCGCCGCGGTTCTCTCCAATCGCTACATCACCGAGCGGTACTTGCCGGACAAAGCCATCGACCTCGTCGACGAAGCCTCCGCGATGGTTCGCACCGAGATGGAATCGATGCCTCAAGGGCTCGACCAAGCCACTCGCCGAGTCATGCAGCTCGAGATCGAAAAAGCGGCCCTCGAAAAGGAGAAGGACAAGGCTTCTCGGGAGCGGCTCAACGTGCTCGAGAAGGAGCTCGCTGACTTGAAGGCGAACGCGGACTCGATGCGGGCCCGTTGGCAGACCGAAAAAGATGCCTTCGGCAAAGTCAGAGCTCTCCGCGAGGAGATCGAGAAAGTTCGCCGCGACATCGAGGAGGCCGAGCGTCAATACGACTTGAATCGCGCCGCCGAGCTCAAACACGGAAAGCTCCCGACCATGCGCCGGCAGCTCGAGGAGCAGGAGCGCAAGATCGCCGAAAAACAGGGCACCACCATGCTCCGAGAAGAAGTCTCCGACGCCGAGATCGCGGAGATCGTCGCTCGCTGGACCGGCATCCCGGTCAAGCGGCTCGTCGAAGGAGAGCGCGAAAAGCTCGTGCGCCTCGACCAAATCCTGCATGAGCGTGTCGTCGGCCAAGACGAAGCGGTGCAGCTCGTAGCCGACGCGGTGATCCGCGCGCGCGCCGGAATCAAGGATCCGCGACGCCCCATCGGCTCGTTCGTGTTCCTCGGACCCACCGGCGTCGGCAAGACCGAGCTCGCCAAGGCCTTGGCCCAGGCCCTCTTCGACTCGGAGGAAAACATCGTTCGAATCGACATGAGTGAGTACATGGAGAAGCACAACGTCTCCAGGCTCATCGGCGCGCCTCCCGGATACATCGGCTACGACGAGGGCGGCCAACTCACCGAGTCGGTACGTCGCAAGCCATACTCGGTGATTCTGTTCGACGAGATCGAAAAAGCTCACCCGGACGTATTCAACGTCCTTCTCCAGATCCTCGACGACGGTCGCGTCACCGACGCGCAGGGCCACACCGTGGATTTCAAAAACTCGGTCATCATCATGACCTCGAACATCGGCTCACCTATCTTGCTCGAGGGCGTCGACTCCGAAGGTCGGATCAACGAAGCGGCGCGGAAAGCCGTGTTCGCCGAGCTGCGAGCGCACTTCCGTCCCGAGTTCCTGAATCGAATCGACGAGACCGTGTTGTTCGCGCCGTTGACGCTCGACGAGATCAAACGGATCGTCGGGTTGTTGACCAAGGACCTCGGCAAACGGCTCGCCGCTCTCGAGGTCAAGCTCGAGCTCTCCGACGCCGCCAAGGAGCTCATCGCTAGGCAGGGATTCGACCCCGTCTTCGGCGCGCGACCCCTCAAGCGGTACCTTCAGCGCGAGGTCGAGACTCGCATCGGCCGCTCGCTCATCACCGGAGACGTCCTGCCGGGTTCGACCGCCCGCATCGAGGTGAAAAGCGGCCAGCTGGCCGTCATTATCGAGCTCCCTCAGAAGCGCTCCTAGTCGACCGAGGGCCGCAAGACCTCGTGCAAATCGCGGTTCTCCGCGCTAGGAAGCGCGTCATGTTCCTCCATCGCTGGCTCGCTCCGAGCCTCGCCGCAGGACTCTTGTGGGGCTGTACCAAAGATGAGTGTGTCTCCACCGATGACTGCTCCGCGGAGAAGGTGTGCCACCGATCGGCGTGTGTGTTCGGACCCCTCGACGGGCTCGAATGCCTCGACGATGTCGATTGCGGAGGCGTGCTGCGCGAGTCCGAACGTGAGTACGATTGCGCGGGGACTCGCTGTCGCCTCCGGCCGCCCGTCGGGACCACGGGCGATGGCGGAGTCCGTCCAGACTCGGGGATCCCGCGCGCAGACGCCGGCGTGACCGACTCGGGTGTTTCGGACGCCGGAACCGACCCCACGTCCGGGGCCTTCGGTCGCGACGAGATGTTCCTCGTCGGCACGCTGCAAGAGGGGACCGGCGGGGTCGATCTGATCTGCAACGTCCTTACGCCCAACACCGTTTTTGCTGGTTTTGAGAGCTCACTGTTGTCCGCCAAGCTTCGGCAGACTGATGGCGCGTTGCTCTATGTTTCAGAGCCGATGCTCAACGAGAGAACCGTCCGGCAGTTCGTTCGTGATCCGCTGCTGCGAGACATGAACCTCGACTGGGTCTATCCACAAAACCCGGAAGCGAATGACGGAATCATCGCGACCGATCAGTGCCAAAATTCGATTTCTCAGTTTTTCGTGCACCCTTCGACCGGCGAAGTGATTTATTCGTGTGCGAGCGCGACCTCGACGTATTACGACTCGGGCGGAGTGTTCCCGACTTGCGCAGATGCGTTCGAGTCGGTGACGGAGATCGGCGAGAACTCGGTCTTGTGCCGCGACAATGTCCTCGACTCCGCGGGCGTCGAACACTTGATAACACCGAATCCGGGGTGGTTCGTGGCACGCCCCAAGCCAGGTGGAGGGTTCTGGGGTGTCCTGAAAAACTCGAGCTCCGGGAGCTTCGAGCGCTGGACCATCACGGCGTCCGGCGCCGCGTCGTTGGACGGCTCTTACGCGGCGATTCCGCCCGGCTACAACCCGATCAACGCCGACATTCCCCGCTGGGGCAACATCGACCGCTTGGGCAGGTTCTATCGATGGGTTGGAGGTGCCAGCGGGGGTGACGACTTCATCGCTCGCTTCGAGGCCGACTTCACCACGTCCAGCATCGTGTATGACGAGAGCCAGGACCCGATCTGCAAGCTGCACTCTTTTACGTTCTTGCGCTGACCCTATCCGGAGTAACTCATGACGAAAGACGAGCTCGTGACTTTCCTCCGCGGGTACAAGCTGGCGGTGGAAGCCACCACCAGCCGGGCCGGGTCACCTCAGGCCGCGGTCGTGGGATTCGCAGTGAGTGACCAGCTCGAGCTCATCTTCGATACTTTGGAGTCGACGCGAAAGTACGAGAACCTCCGAGCCGACCCTCGAATCGCGATGGTGGTCGGCTGGGATCACGAAATCACCGTGCAACTCGAAGGCGTCGCCGATTTTCCGGTCGGCGAGGAGTTGGAGCGGATCCGCCAAGTCTATTTCGTACCCTATCCCGATGGGCGGGATCGGTTGTCGTGGCCCGGAATCACACACGTTCGCGTGAGACCGAGCTGGGTTCGATTCAGCGACTTCACCGTCGACCCACCGAAAATCGTGGAGCTGTCGACTCCCGAGTTGGGTGAGTCGCCGTAATCGGCTCTCGGACCTCGACCGATCCAGCCGAATCAGCTCGTGGCGAGGCGCCCGATCGATTTCTTCCGGCGGGCCAACGCCGTGGGTGCGGGCTCCACCACCGTGATGGGTTCGGTCGCGGGCACGGGCACTCTTGCCGCGTCCGACCACAGTTGTTCGAGATCGTAATATCGCCGAACTTCGTCCTGAAAGGCGTGGAACACGAGGTCGCCGAAGTCGAGGATCACCCAGCCTCCCGACCCTTCGAAGCTCAGGGGCTCGACACCCAGCTCCTTCTTGAGCGTATGTTGCACGGACTCAGCCACGGCTTTGGTCTGGCGCTCGTTGTTGCTCGAGGCCAACACGATGGCATCGGTGTACGAGCACTGACCTTTGACGTTGAGAATCGTGAGATTGAAGGCCTTCTTGGCCTGAGCGGCGCGCGCTGCGGCGATCGCTTTTTCGATGGTTTCGATGGTTGACTCCTTCAAGTTCGTACCTGTCCCGATCCTCTCACGACGAGCTTCTCCGTCGTGAGGGCAAGGAGACCCATGGGGCCGTAAGCATGGAGCTTCGAGGTCGAGATCCCCATTTCCGCACCCAACCCAAGCTCCCCTCCGTCGTTGAGCCTGGTCGATGCATTCCACAATACACAAGAAGCGTCGACTTCGGCGAGGAAGCGTTCCGCCGACGGCTCGTCCGACGTGACGATGGCTGCGGTGTGGTGAGTCCCGTGGCCGGCCACGTGCTCGATCGCTTCGTCGAGGCTGCTCACGACCTTTATTGCCAAGATAGGGCCGAGGAACTCGGTATCCCAATCTTCTTGGGCGGCAGGCCGAGAAACGACTTGGTGGTTCGAAAGCTCGCGAGCCGCTCGCCCGTCGGCCCGAAGCTCGATCCCCGCGGCGGCGAGCCTCGGCCCCAACGCGGCTAGGAGCCCGACGCGACCTTCGTGGATGAGCAGAGTCTCCGTGGCGTTACACACACCAGGTCGCTGGGTCTTGGCGTTGAAGGCGATCTCGATGGCCATGGCTTCATCCGCCTTCGCATCCACGTACACGTGGCACACGCCCCGTCCGTGCCGAATCACGGGCACCCGAGCGTGTTCGTCGACCAACGCCATCAGCGCCGCGCCGCCGCGCGGAATCACCAGATCCACCTGACCTACCGCACGGAGCAACTCGATCACCGCCTCACGGCTCGGTGTGTCCACGAGGCTCACCGCGTCCCGCGGCAAACCAACCGCGTCGATGCCTTCGTGCACCACCCGAAGCAGGGCCTGATTCGATCGCAGGGCCTCTTTGCCGCCCCTCAGGATCACCGCGTTGCCCGACTTCAGCGTCAGCGCCGCACACTCTACGGTCACGTTGGGGCGAGCTTCGTAGACGATGCCAATGAGCCCAAGCGGGATGCGCACGCGGCTCACCGCGACCCCGCTTCGACCCCGCCCAAGGAACGTCGACTGCCCAAGCGGATCAGCCTGACTTCGAACCTCGTCGAGGGATCTGACGAGCTCATGAAGCCGCTTTTCGGTGAGCGTGAGTCGATCTCGGAGCGCCGGTGAGAGGTCGTTCGCTTCTGCCAGATCGGCCTCGTTTGCGCGGAGGATCTCGCTCCTTTGCGTTGTCAGCGCATGTGAGATCGCTTCGAGCGCGGCGTTTCGTACGTCCGCGTTCGATCGTGCCAGAGGCCCGGTCGCCGCGCGCGCTCGGCGGAGCAGCTCGAGAACGGGCGTCACACCAACACCACGAGGTCGTCTTTGTGAATCGCCTCATCGCTCATTCGCTTGGCGCCCAAGGAAGCGCGGAGATCTCTGGCCGACTTTCGCACCAACCCGCGTGCGAGCACTCTACGATCGACTCCTTCCGTCACGCTGACCGCGTCTCCTGCTTCGAACTCACCCTCCACACCGGTGATACCGGAAGGCAACAGGCTTCGTCCGTCTCGGGTGATCGCGTGGGCCGCGCCTCTGTCGATGATGAGTGTGCCGCGGGCCCTGAGCGTGTAGGCGATCCAGTGGGCGCGACTTTTCATCGGCGATGCGCCGTGCCGAGGCAAGAGGATCGTGCCCACGTCCTTGCCGGAGAAGAGGTCGACGAGCACGGAGGCCTCTGTCCCTGGAGCGATCACCACGATCGCGCCGCGCGCCGCAGCCGCGCGGGCGGCGTCGAGCTTGCTGCCCATGCCTCCCTTGCCGTGTTTCGACTTGTCCGCGCGCAGCATTCCATCGAGCTTTGGATCGGCGGCAAAGGCCGCGCGGACCCTATCTCCCTGCGTATTCAACAGGCCCGGAGCGACGGTCAGCAGCACGAGCACGCTCGCATCGACCAGGTTCGCGACTTGGGCCGCGAGCCCGTCGTTGTCGCCGAACGCGATCTCTTCGGTCGACACCGTGTCGTTCTCGTTGATCACCGCGATCGCCCGTCGCTTGGAGATCTCCGCGATCGCTCGCCGGGCATTCAAAAAGCGCGTGCGATCGGCGAGATCGGCGTGGGTGAGCAGCACCTGCGCTACTGGGATTCGAGCTCGTTGGAGGGCCAACGACCAGGCCTCGACGAGCTTGCTTTGGCCGACCGCGGCGGCCGCTTGAAGCCCCGCCATCGTCTTTGGCTTGGCCGCGAGTCCTAGAGCCCCAACGCCCGCAAGGATGGCGCCGGAGGACACGACCACCGGCCAGTGTTTGGGGCTCGCGAGAGTGGCGATCTGCTCGGCCAGGGAGCTCACGCGGGCCGGATCGAGTCCTCCGCCTTCGGCGGCGAGCACGCTCGAGCCGATCTTGACCACGAAGGGGCCCGACCTCGCGCGCTGAGTCAGCGCGTGGTGAGCTTCATCCGCGAGGCTATCGGGGTCTGTTGGGGCTTCGATGCCCTGGGCGCGAAGGGTCATGGGGCGTGGTTCAGCGCTCGCCTTTGGGCTTCTTGGGCTTCTTCGTGGAGCTCTTGGCCGCTTTGGCGGGCGGGGGTGGAGGCGGGGCGGTGGGTTCCTCTGGTGCGATGCCAGCATCCGGCGCCCCGAGGAGGGGCTCGTCTTCCTCCTCGGGAGCTGCGGGCGCGGGGCGTGGCCCGCCAATCACCGTGGCCGTGCGGGTTCGGCCTTCGAGGAACGCGAGAGGCTCGAGATCAGTGGGGTGTCGCTCGATGGCAGGAATGTACTCCTTCGGCGTGAGCTCCCTCCCCTCCACCACCTTGATCGTGAAGTTGAGCGACAAGGTGATGAGGCCCGGCGTGGCGTCCGGCTTCTTTGGGTTCGGCACCTCGAGCTCACCTTGCAGCTTGGCCTCGAGGGGCGCTCCGGTCGCCTCGTCGACCAGCAGGGTACCGCTGAGCTTCTTGGGACGCTTCGGCGTGTCGTGGCCATACGCGACGAGCTCGTCGCCTTTGCGCAGCGCGAAGCTGTATTTGACCGCGGCTCGCCCCGAGGCGTTCGCCTCACCTTCGCGAATCAATGCCAGCCGCTTGCCGAAGAAGGCAGTGAACGTGCGGAGGGGCTCGAACACCTCTTCGCGCATCTTCACGTGTTGCAAATCGATGGCCGCAATACCTTGAGCCCGTAGCTTCCCGCCTTCGTTGCTCACGAAGATCACTCCGCCCGAGTAATACATCTCGCGCAGGGGCGTCTTGTTGCGGCCGAGCTGAAGCACGTGCATCGAGCCGTGCAGTCCGTGCTCGATCAGCGTCTCTTCGCTGAACCCGAGCTTCCGCGGCTCCACCCCGATGTTGAGCTCCGCGACGCCTCGATACTCGACGAACCCTAGTCGCCCGACGATCTCGCCGAAGGACATGTCGAGCACTCGTCGGGCCACCGCGTCGCTCCGATCGAGCTCGTTCGTGTCGATCTTCTCTTTGGACTTTTTTTCGAGCTCGGTCGGCGGGATGTCCCGCCCCCAGATCAACTGGCGCGCGCGCTCGTTCTCCTCGCGCTGCTTACACGCCGAGGCCAGGAGAGCTGTCGCGATCAGGGAGGCCCGAGCCAGGGAAACGGGACGCGCGAGCATTCGCTTCGCAGTAACACGAGGCGCAGGGCAGGGGGAAGGAAGCGGAATCTCAGCCAAGCAACGTGGGCGGCGTGAAGAACGTGTTCCACAGGCCTGGGCCCGCCGCGAATACAGAGCCGAAGCAAGGGCCTTGCGAGAGCGAGTTGCCCCAGCCAGCGCCGCGCACCGAATCGAAACCGAGGCCGCCGTCAGCCGAGTTGAACCGACCGAGTACGCCGATGTTGTCCCAGCCCGCGTTGCCTTGGACCGAGTTGAACGCGCCCTGAGCGAAGATGTTGTCGTTTCCGTTGCCGCCGAAGATTTGGTTGAAACGGCCGCGAGCGCTGATGCTGTCGTGCCCGTCGCCGCCGTGGATCGAGTTGCCGCGTCCAAAGCTCGAGATCGAGTCGTGGCCCTTGCCACCATCGATCGATGCGCCGTGCGCGAAGTTCGAGATCGCGTCGTTGCCTTTGCCACCTTCGATGCGCGCGTTGTTCGAGAAGTTCGTGATGCGGTCGTTGCCCTTGCCGCCCTTGACGGTGAGGGGGACGTCGACGCCGGGGCCGACGTTGATGTTGTCGTTGCCCTTGCCGCCGTTGACCACCAGGCCATTGGCGAGCTCGCTCTTGTCGAACACGAACTGCTGGCCGTTGACGTTCACGCCGACTTGGTTGTTGCCGAGGTTCTGGACGTTGATGTTGTCGTTCTTGCCGCCGGCGTTGATGACCACCTGGCCCTGAGCGTTTCGGCCGACCGTGGCTTCACCGAAGTTCCGTTGGAAAGGAAGAGGTTGACCAACTTTGAAACCATTCACGTTCATGACTGCCTCCAGCTTCGCTCTTTGAGAGCGTTCTTGTTGCGGTCGAATTCAGGAAGTGTGCCAGCAACTTCGGGCCTTTGATCCGCTGCGTCGTGCCCGCTCGGCTTTGCAGGTGCAACCAAGTGAGTGCAGCGCTGTTGGATCTGCACGACGGATCTGCACGACCAAGGGCGCTTCGATCAAGGAGCCGCGTTTTTCGACCAGACCCGCTGCCATTGTTCCGACACCGGGAACGATCCGCGCTCAGCGTCGAGGATGCCTTCGTACGTGAGCTGCCGGCGCTGGTCGCTCTTTGCGGAGCCAAACAGCGGGGACGCTCGGTCGAAGTCCGCGGAGAGCTCCATCGTCCCGTCGACGAAGATGATCGGCCCGGTCGCGCTCTTGTCAGGGAGCGGGCTCTCGATCCGCCGAACACGAACGCGAAGCTCGAGCGACTCCTCGTCGCTCAACATCACCGCAGTGGCCCCGCGGCCAGCGTAGTCCGGCCCCTCTACCGGGGCCTCGCCGACATCCACGCGTCGGCCCGGGAGTAGGTCCCCGTCCTTGGGCAAGTAAGCGGAGCTCGGCAAGAGCCGCAACGCCAATGCGTCGTCCGACGCTTGGCGAGTGAGCTCCGTCGCGGCCGTCGTGCGTGCCTTGGCGGGCAACATCTTCAGCGCGTTCGCACGCACCGCGTCGCCCCCGCGCACAGCCACCGCGGCGCCCCGCTCGTCCAGATCCACCTCGACCTTCGCGCCGACCAGCGCGAACGGGACCAGCACCGCCAAATCGGGCCCGCTCACAGCTCCTGACGAGAGCTTCTTCATGTCCTTGGCGCTGTCGAGCGTGAAGGACACATCCTCACGCTTGCCCGACGCCCGCGCGGTCGCCACCGAGAGCAACACCGTCGATCCTCCGGCCCTCGGCGCGGCCGTGGCGCTGTAGTCGACCTCCACCTTGTGACTCGCGATCTCCTTGCCCGCGAGGTCCCGCCGGTAGCTCTCCGAGTAACGGTAGCTGACCGTTTCGGCTGCCTTGAGCGCCAACGACTTCGGCGTGATCACCGGCGGTGGCGGCTCCTTCGGCTCCTCCACCGGCGGAAGCTCTTCCTCGGGTTTCGCGGGCTCCTCCGCTCTCGGGCACCCAACGGAAACCAACACCAGCGTCAAGCCGATCGAACGACGTACGTTCGAATTCGCGAAGTGGAGAACGGAGCGAATTTTCCCCGCGAGCCCGAGGGGAGCGGTCAACGAGTGCAACATCGGCCGAACCTTACCCGCAACTCGACTTTCTCGCACGAAAGGCGCGGGCAATTTTCCGGGCAAGTCCGAGCCCGGCCATGAACGCCGTAGCCTGCTCGCCCCGACGGAACCTCCGCTCCGGCGTGTTCGCCTTGGAAAATTGTGTGTAGCATCGGACTCGCATGAACCTCCCTCCCCATCTGGTCGAGATCCAACGCGAGATTCGCGGACACGTGGCGGAGTTCGGTCTGGACCCCTTCGAGGTGATCTTCGAGCTCGTCACTCAAGACGAGATGAACATGGTGGCGGCTTACGGCGGCTTCCCGACGCGCTACCCCCACTGGAAGTGGGGCATGGAGTTCGATTCGCTGGCCAAGGGTCATACGTATGGGCTCCAACGAATTTACGAGCTCGTGATCAACACCGACCCCTCGTACGCGTACCTGATGGATTCGAACAGCGTGCTCGAGCAGAAGCTCGTGATGGCTCACGTCTACGGGCACGCCGACTTCTTCAAGAACAACGTCTTCTTCAACCACACCAACCGCCGGATGCTCGATCAGATGGCGAACCACGCGGCTCGAATGCGCCGCTATATCGACCGACACGGCGTGGACAAAGTCGAAGGGTACGTCGACGCCTGCCTCTCGATCGAGAACCTCATCGATCCCGACTCGGTGTTCTTCGCGGAGAAAAAGACGCCTCCGAAGACGATTCCCGTCGATCAGGCGCCGGAGCGTCCGACCGTTCGACTCATCCCCACCGAGAAGAGTTACTTACGCGGGTACATCAACCCAGAGGCCTTCGTCGAAGCGGAGCGAAAGAAGCTGGAAGAGGAACGCAACCGCAAGAAGCGGTTTCCTACGGAGCCCGCGCGCGACGTCCTGCTCTTCCTCATGGAGCACGCGCCGCTCGAGCCCTGGCAGCGTGACGTCCTCGACATCGTCCGGACCGAGGCCTACTACTTCGTCCCGCAAGCCCAGACCAAAATCATGAACGAGGGTTGGGCGTCGTATTGGCACTCTCGAATCATGACCACTCGGGCGCTCCGCGACAGCGAGCTCATCGACTACGCCCACTCTCACTCGGGCACCATGGGTACGCGCCCCGGTCGCATCAACCCATACAAGCTCGGCATCGAGCTTTTTCGGGACATCGAGGAGCGATGGGACAAGGGCCAGTTCGGGAAGGACTGGGAAGAGTGCGACGACCTGGCCGCGAAGAACCGCTGGGATAAACAGTTGGGCCTCGGACGCAAGAAGGTGTTCGAGGTGCGACGACTCTACAACGACGTGACCTTCATCGATGAGTTCCTGACCTCCGACTTCGCGCGAAAGCAGGAGCTCTTCGTGTACGGTGTCAACAAGAAGAGCGGCGACTGGGAAATTCAAAATCGAGAGTTCAAGGAGATCAAGAAAAAACTCGTCTCCAGCCTCGCCAACCAAGGCAACCCTCGGATCGTGGTGCTCGACGCGAACTTCGAAAACCGCGGAGAGCTCGTCCTCAAACACCGCCACGACGGCGTCGATCTCCAGCCCGACTGGGCCAAAGAGACCTTGGCGAACCTCCACAAGGTCTGGACCCGGCCCGTCCTGGTCGCTACCAAGGTCGAAGGCAAGGGCGTCGTGATGCGGTTCGACGGACAAACTCACTCCGAAAAACCCAGCAACCTCATCAACGAAACGTGACGTGCTCCCGACCCTCGTCCTCTCCGCCCTGATCACTCTCCCGCCGCCTCTCTGTCGCGGCCGAGTCGCCACCGCGTACGACCAGAGCCTCGATCGCGACCCCGGCACCCGCGCCCTGGCCGAAATCCAAACCGCCCTCAACGTGCTGTGCGGCCTCGATCCGCAGGGGACTGCCGTCAAAGACCAAAAATGCGGTCGCGGGATCGTCGTGTACGAAAATACGACCATCGGCATGAACGCGGTGACCTGGGTCTCCGGCGTTCGGGACGGGCCCATGACTTCGGGCAAGATCGTGTACTCCAAAGAGTTCCTGAACGCCCTCGACCAGAGCTTCGGGCCCGGAGCGTCGTTCGGCGTCCTGGCTCACGAGGTGGGCCACTACCTGACCGCCACGATGAGTCTGAGGCGCTACGTCGATTCGTCGTGGGACGAGGAGCTTCGCGCCGACTACTTCGCGGGCTGCGCGTTGGGCCGGTCCGGCCGCCCGCCCGACGAGATGGAGAACACCCTGCGGGCGCTCGCGGCCTTTGCCAGCCCTACCCATCCCGCGTTCAACCTGAGGGTTCCCAAAGTGCGTCGAGGGTATGACGACTGCCAGGCGAGCAGAGTTGCAGAGGACCGGGCGAAGGAAGACGATGACTTTGGAATCGGAGCGTACCTTCGCCAAGAGTCAAGATCGGCGGGCTGCTGGCACTACTTTTTTCGCAGCGCCGAGGACGTCAAGCGACTCGGACCGATCGCGGCCAGAAGGCACCGGTCGCGTTTTTTCCCGACCCAAGATAAGTGCGACAAATCGCGTCGTGAAGCCGCCGACGGCAAACACGCCATCACCGAAACGTGCGCGTGCCAAGCAAAAGCTCAGTAGCCTCCAAACCCCTCCAAACCCAAGCTGGGCGCCAGTCAAAGTCGTTGCGCAGGGCGTTGCTTTTCGCAGCCTCCAGCGCAAGAATCCTCGTATGCCCATCACGAAGCTCGAGCTCGCTGACGGCGAAATCTCGGCTGATCAGATTCGACCTGGCGATCCCTACGAGCTCTCCGATGGGCACCTGATCTATTGCGCGCCTTCTGGCTCAGATAGCGGCCGCGGCGTGATCGCGGCGGCGTTGTCTTTGGACACCGACCCAGACGTCGACTCTTCGGGCGCGTAGGTCGGCTTCACCCCGAGTGAGTACACGCTTCGCGCGCCGGATCCGGGCCAGATGCTCGACGCCCCAGGAGTGCTCCGAAATCCCGTCCCCGTGGAGGCCCTGTTCGATCGCAGCGTGGCCCACGATGTGGCCCTCCGGAATCTGCTTCAGCGCCACGGCTACGACAGCTTACAGAGCGTTCGCGACGAAGGGCGGAAAGGGGGACGAGAGGAAGGACGAGAAGAAGGACGAGCTCTAGCGGTGCTCTCGGTGCTCGAAGCCCGTGGGCTGGCCGTCAGCGAGGCTCAGAAACTTCATATTTTGTCCACGCGATCTCCCGAGACGTTGGACCGATGGATTCAAGAGTCTATCCGAGTCTCGAGCGCGGCCGAGCTGAGCGAATCGAGCGAATCGCCCCTGTCATCGCCCCGATGAGTTGCTTCTTCGAGTTGCCTCCGCGGGTCTCGCTACTCAGGGAATGCGCTCGAGCCAGACGCCGTGCGAGCCACTTTCTTCGCCCTCGTTGAATCCAAGGATCAGCGCGGAGTCCCCGTCGACGATCAGAACCCGACCGCGGCGGCCGCGGGAACCCGGGATCTCGAGACTCGTCGGGCACCAACCGAGAGTTGGGTGGAGCTGCACGACCCGGCCTCCTTCGACCGTCGCGAGCACGCCGCCCCGGTAGTCATCGATCGCTGCGATCTTGTCCTCTGCCGGGCTCCCCTCGTGTAACAGCCACTCTTCGTCTTTCAGGACGTAAATCATACCGTCGCTCGCGCCCAACATCGGTCCGAAGGTCCGAGTGCCTCCGATCGAAGCGACTCCCGAGAAAAGGGTCACGTCGGCCGTCGAGATCTCGCGCTCGTACCGCTCGCCGGCCTTCAGGTGCACGACCTTGTTGGACTCGAGCGAAGCGATGACTTCGCCCGCCCGCGGGCTCTCGAGGCCCCCGTTCGAAGCACGCCCTCGCTCGTTGCCCAGCGTGAGCACGGCCTGAAATGCCTGGCCGTCGAAGTGATGCACGACTCCGCTCTGAGCGAGTGTGTACAAATCGGTCGCGGGATCACTGCGGCCAGCAATCCAGCGCAGCGGTGACACCCCGAGCCCGGGGGCGCGCGTGGAGCTCCGTACGACACAGGTCGCACCGTCGGCGTCGAGCTCCAAGTGCGAGAGAAAGCCGTCCGCGCTTCCTGCCCAGTAATTTCGTTCGTCCGTCCGAAGTAGGGACGCGATCGCGCGATCGTCGCACCCCACGACTTGGCGAACCTGCTCTGGGGTCACGAGGAACACTCGGGGAGGGTTGGAGTAGGTCGCTAGCGCGATCCCCGGGCGTACCCACGATCCGGCGAACACGATGTCCGACGACTGAATCGGCACGGTCGACACGCGAAACCGGGTGCATGACTCGCAGTGACCCTCCGGATCGTCGACGAGCCGATCTCTCAGCTCGTCGGGCAGCGACGAGCTCACCCAGACGAGCTCTTCATGAGGACTCATCCGAGACACCGAGTCTGGAATGCCGAGCCTGCAGTCGGACGAAGGTCTCGTCAGAACGCCTTCCTCGAGCCCGAGCGTCTCGAGCGTCTCCGAGTAGGAGAGCAGGAAGATCTCTTTTGCCAGCGAGAGCACCACCAAGCCCGCCGGTCTGGCCGCAGTCAGCATGAGCTGATCGTCGAATCGCTCCGCGATGATCACCGCTGGTTTGCCGACGGCGTCGTTGGGAATTTCTGCGAGCTCGAGGCTCGGAGCACAGGCGCTCGCGAGCAAGAGTGCGGCCAGGACGCGCCCGGAGTGACTGGCGTCCGGATGATTCAGTCGTGACCCAGGTATTTGATCGTCGAAGGGTCGACGGCTCCTGAAGCACCGTCGAACACTCCAGGAATCCCGCTCACGTCGAACCGATGGGTGGTCACCAAAAAAGCCACGTGGAGGTTCAGCCAGACTTCGTTCTTCGACCGGTCGAGGTGGACCGAGACGAGCTGATTGGAGACGCTCAACATGGCCGAGCCGTCGCGTGCGAGCGCCTGGTTCATCGCAGGAATCGTTGCGGCCACGGCATCCTCGATGTTTCCATAGGCTCGTGTGGGCGAGTCCGAGGCCGTGAAGATGTGGTGGAGCACCTGAGGGGGAAGGGTCCCGCGATCGCGCGGCCCTGTCGGAGCGCCACCTTCGGTGACCCTGACGGCCGTTCCGGCCACTTTCCCATCGTAGAAGGTCGTGGCACAACCCAACAGAGACGCGAGAAGGAGGAGCCTGACAAGCTTGGACACGAGGAAGTTCTACCAGAAACGGAGACCGGACTGAAGGAGCCTGCGGGCACCGAAGGGCTCCGCGCGCCGAGCAAGGAGGGTGAGTTGGCTGAAGACATCGCGACACGGAGCCTCGTTCTCCTCGTGACCCATCGTCGGGACGAATTCGTCACCGGCAGAGTCGCCGCCGAGCTGGAGCTTCGTGGGGCAGCGCCGTTCCGTTTGAACACCGACGAAATGCCCGACGAGCTGCGCATCGTCTCGACGTTTCTCCATCGGCGGCTCGAGCAGCGGCTCGTCTCCGAGGGACGGTCGATTCGACTCGACGACGTCCGTGCGATCTGGTGGCGACGGGTCGCGGCCCCGACTCTCCCGCCCAACCTCGACCCGCGCTTTCGTGTGGTCTGCCAAGCGAGCCTTCGAAAGGCGCTGAGCGACGCGCTCGACGCGCTCGACCGTGTCAACGTAGTCAATCCGAGGCCGGCCGAGGCGCGCGCGGAGTCCAAGCTCCGTCAACTCCAGTGCGCCGCCGAGCTCGGGCTGCGGGTCCCGGAGACCATCGTGACCAACGATCCCACGGCCGCCCGGTCATTCCTCGTAAGTCATCCGCGCAGCATCACGAAGTTGCTCGTGCCATTCAGCCAGAGCCTCGACGGCCGAGGGCCCACGGTCCCCACCTCCGAAATTCGGCCGTCCGATCTGAACGAGCTCGACCCCTTGATTCTCGCACCGCAAATCTTCCAGCCCCAGATTTCGAAGTCCCGCGAGCTCCGGGTCGTAGTGGTCGGCAAGAAGGCCTTTGCCGCGTCGATCGATGCGAGTGAGTCCGAGCATGGCAAGGTCGACTGGGGGCAGTCTGCGCCTGGCGAGGTGGCTTGGCGGGAGGAGCGGCTCCCGTCGGCTTTCGAGCAAATGGTCGTGAGGCTCGTCGAGCGGCTCGGGCTGGTCTTCGGTGCGCTCGACTTCATCGTGGACGTTCGAGGTGAGTACCATTTTCTCGAGATCAACCCGAGCGGGGAGTGGGGATGGCTCGAACGAGACCTCGGACTGCCCATCGCGGCAGCCATCGCCGAGGCCTTGCTGGAGGGAGTATGAGTGTCTTGATCATCACACATCGAGAGGACAACGAATGCGTGGAGCTCGTGGCGTCTGCTCTCGCGGCCAGAGGGCACGAAGCGGTGCGTCTCGACACCGACCTCTACCCGACCGAGCTCTCGCTCTCCTCGGAGCTCCTCGAGGGTCGGTGGCGCCGGCATTTTTCAATCGGCGAGCAAACTCATGACCTGAGTGCGGTGACGGCCGTTTGGTATCGCCGCTTCGCCGCCGGCGCCGGTTTACCTCGCTCCCTCGGAGACCACCGACCAGCCTGTGTCGAGGAATCGCGAAGAGCGCTCCTTGGACTCATCGCCTCGCTCGGAGTGTTCGAGCTCGACCCGCTCACCGCGGTTCGACGAGCGGACCACAAGGAGCTTCAGCTCACGCTGGCGCCCGGGCTTGGTCTGAGTGTACCGCGGACGTTGATCTCGAACGACCCGATCCAAGTGGCGCGCTTCGCGCGAGAGCTCGATGGCCCGATCGTCGCCAAGATGCAGACCTCGTTCGCGATCCATCGCCACGAGCGCGAGCTCGTCGTCTTCACCTCTCGCGTCAGCGAGGACGACCTTCGAAGCCTCGATGGTTTGAAATACGGCCCGATGATGTTTCAGGAGCTCGTGCCGAAGAGGCTCGAGATCCGTGCTACCGTCGTGGGAAATCGAGTCTACTCGGCGGCCGTCGATTCGACGGCATCGCCCCGCGCGGAGATCGATTGGCGCAGGGACGGCCCAGGACTCATGAACCGATGGATTACGTATGAATTGCCAAAGTCCGTCGAGGCTGGGCTCGTGGCGCTGACTCGCGAGCTGGGTTTGGGTTACTCGGCCGCGGATTTCATCTTAACGCCCGACGGTGGGCACGTCTTCTTGGAGCTCAACGCGTCCGGAGAATGGTTCTGGCTACAGCGGTACCCAGGCCTACCCATCGGCGAAGCCATCGCAGAGCAGCTGATTTCGAAAGGGAGTCGGTGAGGTCTCACCCGAAGGCAGGTCGTTCGACATGGAATCCGGCGGTTTCAGCTCAACCGGTGTCATGATGATCTCGTGCTCAGATTCCCGAATCTTCTGCTACATTACGGAGCGTAGTCGTGTCCGTCGTGTTCATCATCTCGATGTCGATCGCGCCGATCGCGGTGGCGATCTCGATTCGTCGGCGAACTTCGTTCGTTAGAAGCCACCTCGAGATTGCGACGACCGCCGATCTGAGGCGTTATCGAGCGCTCGCATCCTCCGACGGCCGATTGGGCCATGCGATGATCGTGTTGTCGGCGATCTCCGTCGCCACCGTTCCCATCGGATTCCTGTCTCCCTGGGAGGCGCTCGTCGATGCGCTCCTGGCGTGGGCCGGCGGCCTGTTCGCGGGCTCTGCTCTCGCGTTTCCATTCGCAATCTGGGGCACCTTCCTTGATCGAAGGGTCTGGAGACTCCCCGTTCGATCGGCTTGCAGGCCGGAATTCGCTGAAATCACTCGACAGTGGAGGACATCCTCGCGACCAGTCGACCCGCCGGTCTTCTTCGAGCGCCGACTGCGAATCGCAGACTCCGGGCAACTCTCGGTTGCCGACTCAGGAATGCTTGCGCAGGTCGATCGTCACGCGGAGCCCTCGAGCGAGTCGGAAGTCGAGCCCGACGGCTCAAGCTTGGATCGACCCTGATCTGCAACTCCGGGAAGGATTCGCGCGAAGCGAACCTTGTTGTGCGAGCCGCGGATCGTACCCCTGATCTGCGGATCCTACCCCTGATCTGCGGATCTTACCCCTGATCTGCAGATCTTACCCCTGATCTGCGATCTTTGGCCTACCCGCCTAGAGCCCGTTGAGGTCCTTGGCCGAGGGCGTCTGAGCGCGAAAGAGGTCGACCGACGAAGTCACTCGTCGAAGCTCATGCTTTCGTCGTCGTCCGACGGGTACTTCATCGTGACGGCCTCGTCTCGATCGGACGGATACTTGAGGGTCCGGATCGGGCGGCTCAGGGGCTCTGCGGGAAGTCCGCCTCCGCCAGCGACTTGATCGAGCTGATCTTCGGACAGCTCGGTGTGCTGACTCACCAAGAATCGTGCGAAGAAGGGTTCGGTTGCGGCTACGCGCTCGATCGCAGGCGCTTCGTCGGGCGTGAAGGACAGCCCTGCGTGCTTCGCCAAGTCGCGCAGGGCAGCGGCCGCGCTCTCGGGCGGTCCCTCGGCGAGCGCCGCGGCTCGAGCCACCAGAGCTGAGTCCTTCGAGACACGCTCGACGAGCGCCTCGAGCTTCGCCTCGCCGCGAGCGAATCCGGCGAGCTCCGCGACCGTGAATTCGAATCCGTGTTCTCGCGCGAGCGCCACGAGCGCCGCCTCCGCTCCTTGGAGCGACGTGGCTCGCTCGGCGAGCGTTGCGTCGGTGGCGAGCTTGGCGAAAAAGGAGGCGACTCTTGCTTGTGACATGGTGCTCCTAGCGGGTGACTTCGACGAGGTCTCGCTGGCCATAGCGCGAAGGACAGGACCTTCCCATCGGTACACTGGCGGACGCCCGGTCGAACCGATTCTCCGAAGGGAGTTGGGACCAACATGATGATCGTGATGATCATTGACTTGTTGCGCCCGTACTCGGCGTTCCCAAACGAGGCGATTGGCGAGCGTGCTCGCTCAGGGAAGGTGGACGGCGCAGATTCCTATCGGCCGCGGAACGAGCCTGAACAGCGCCGCCTCGGACCCTTCGCGGCGTCTCGCCGAAGTCGTGACCGCCAGCTGGTCGCCCAGGTCGATCAGGCCCGAGAGTTGGGGGCCGAATGACTCCAGGAGCTTCGTCTCACAACCCCCGAACTCTCCATTCCACAGGGTGAGCAGACCCAGGTTGCCTCCGAACGCGACACTCGTCTCATACGAACCGAGGACGATCGTGTTGCCTCCGCTGTCGTCGAAGAGCTGGCGCCACCTCCCCGCAGCGTCCCTCGTCGCGAGCCCGCCGCTGATGCGGCCAGCGTAGACCTCTCCCTCGAGCGCCGAGACGACCAGATATCCTTCGCCGCCCTCGCGTGATACGCCCTCGGCCGAGGCCGAAAGCAGACTGTCCGCCCCGTTGCGCGCCGCGATCACCGATCCGGACCCACTCCTCGCCAGCGAGACCTCTCGGTACGGACAGGCTGGAGGGTCGACCTCGTCAGGCGCGAGCACGGTCCAGGTTCGCGAGCCTTCGTCGTACCGAGCGAGCGCGCCCTCGCTCCCCAAGGCAAAGACGCTGAGCTCCGGACCTGTCTCGTCGGCCGCCAACGCGTAGCGATGATCCAGGATCGTGCCGAGCACGGCGGACGGCGGGACCTCACACGCTCTCCAACCTGGGTTCGGTGGCAGGGCTTCGAACTCACCTCCCTGGGTTGGGCCGACCCAGAGCGCACCGCCTTCTCCATACAGCCAGAGTCGTCCGCGTCCATCGACCCACGCCGCGCCCCGGGGCGCGGCGACGGACGAGGAGGCTGTCCTCGCCTCGAAGGGCGCTGCTTCCCACGCCGAGCTCACCCTCCAAAGCGAGCTCGAGTCGTACAACAAGAATGAGTCGTCGTCGAGCTTACCGAGGAGAGTAGGCGCGCCGTCGAACGAGAGACCAGGACTCTCTGCGCGCATCTGGACGCAAGGGCTCCTCGCTCGAACGGGGATCCCAAAATCATCACGAAGCTCGCCGAGGCCCGCGCCGTCCCGCAGCGCGACTTGCTCAGCTTCTCGAAACGTCACCCGAAGGGCTCGCTCCGGCTCGCGAACGACGTCCTCGGTGACGAGCAACCCATTTCGAACGGTGAGTCCAACGGACTCCGCAGAGTCGCACGCATATCCGAGGACGACGGCCTCGAAGGTCGAACCCATCGGATCGAGTCGCATCGCAGAGTAAAGCGTCCCCACGCTCGCAGTGCGCTCGACGGCCGTACAAGGCAAGGTCTCGCACGCGACCGCAACGAGGGCGCGAAGCTCTTCCGGGTCGAGCTCCGGCAGTCGAAGCTCGAGGCCCGGGGCGGAGCAGCCGGAAGTGAGCAGCAAACCGAGGATGGCCTGCTTCCCGAACATCCAGGCCGAGGTTCGGCTGCGGCGCCGGGCGAGTCAATGCGCGACGCGCTGATTGCGACGTTCCGAGCTCGGCGTCGCTCGCAGATCAGGCGCGTCCATGAGATAGAGTCATCATGGTTGCAGGATCTTGTCTGTGCGGAGCGGTGAGGTTCGAGATCGCCGTCGCCCTGCCACCCCCCGACGCTTGTCACTGCGCTCAGTGCAGAAAGCACTCCGGTCACTTCTTCGTTTCGACCGACGTCCCACGAGCTGCGCTGAGTATTCAGGGCATGGAAAAGGTAAGTTGGTACCGGTCTTCCGAAAAGGCTCGGCGGGGCTTTTGTTCCATCTGCGGTTCCTCCCTGTTTTGGGACCCGATCGATCAAACCAAACACGCCTGGATCGGTGTAGCGATGGGCGCGTTCGACGGCCCCACCCACACCAACCTGAGAGTACACATCCACGTCGCGGAAAAGGGTGACTATTACGACATCACCGACGGCTTGCCTCAGAATCAGCACTGAGTGCGTCCATGTGCTCGTTCTACGCGGAGGCAGCTCGTCCGGCCCTGGGAGCGCAGGCCTCTTGCCTGCGCGTAGGCTTCGCGGACTCAACCTACCGTATGCTTGGCGTTCCCATCGCGGGTCACGGTCACAGTCACGGTTGACAGAACCCGCCCAAGCAACGTTGCTGCCACCGCGCGCCTGTCGCGCAGACCGTGGACCGCGCCGCCATAGAGCAGCTCGTCGTCCGGATCACCACCCAGGTGGGCCGGGCCTTCGCCGCGAACGAGGACGTGGTGCGATTGTTGGTCACTGCGCTCCTCGCGCGCGGCCACGTGCTCTTGGACGGCAGCTCCGGCGTGGGAAAGACGTTGCTCGCGCGGGTGTTCATTCAGTCTCTAGGCTTTTCATCCCTTCGGCTGCAACTCTCCGCGGATCTGAAGCCTTCCGAAGTCCTTGCCACGGGTCGACTCGTTACCGCCCACCTGCTGCTCGTCGACGAGCTCAACCGTGGCACGCCCCGCGCTCAGGCCGCGCTGCTTCAGGCCCTGGACGAACGTTCGGTGACTGTGGACGGCGCGGTCGTGGAGCTTCCGGACCCGTTCTGGGTGATTGCGACGACCAACTCGGAGGAGCGGGTGGGAGCCTTTCCGCTGCCCGATGAGTTGGTCGAGCGATTCTTCGTCACCGGGCGGATCGAGCGCCCGGCCACTGCGGTGGAGGAAGAAATGGGCCGCCGTTTTCGCGACGGGTTGGATCCGAGCCGCCTCGATGACCTGGGAATCACGCCAGCAACGTCGCCCGAGGAGCTGAAGGCCGCCCAGGCCTTTGTCTCTCAAACCCATGTGGAGGACTCGATCATTCGCTACGCCACGTCGTTGGCGGCAGAGACTCGGGCCCACGCGGAGATCGAACGAGGCGCTTCGCCTCGAGCCACGCTCGCGCTGATAGCGATGAGTCGAGCGCTCGCGGTGCTCGAGGGTCGAGAGTTCGTGATTCCAGACGACGTGAAGTCGATCGCGCTACCTGTTTTTCGCTCGCGGTTGTTGCTGACACCCGAAGCGGAGATTGGCGGTGTGGAGGTCGACGGCCTCGTGCGACAGATCCTCGAGCGGGTGAGAGCTCCGGGCGCGGGGGAGACCGTTCGGCCGTCGCGGCTTCGAACGTCGCCGCTGCTGTCGGAGCCGCCGGGCCCGCGCACGCTGAGACCCTCAGCCGCGCCGCTCCCGACGCCGCCTCTTGCAGAGTCATCGCGCCCGGGGCCCTCCGAGAACGTTTCTGCCGTGGGGCGGCGCGCAGACTCTCCAGCCGCGCCTTCCTCGCCCTCGCCGAATGGCTCGCTGCAGCCGACGCAGACGACCAACCGACCACATACGTCCCCGCTCGCGCGCGAGCCCGGCGAGGATCGCTGAGTGCCCGTCTTACCGGGGCGGACGCTCCTCGTGGCGCTGCTCGTACCCATCGGCCTCTCCGCGGCTGCCATCGCCGATCCGAGCTTGGTGAGTTACGTGTTTGCTGCGGACGCGGCGTTTCTGTTGGTGGCGATCCTCGACCTCGGATTCGTCGCCGGCCGGCCGCTCAGCATCCGGCGCCGAGCACCTCGGGTCGCCTCGTTGGGGCGGACCTTCGAGGTCGAGCTGGAGCTCGAGAGTCGGGCCCGCTTCCCTTTGTCGCTCAGGCTGATGATCGACGTGGACCCAGCCGCGTTGGCGAGTGACTCACCCGCGGAGCCACGCGAGCTCGAGCCTCTCGCGTTGGAGGTGCCCACGGCCGGTCGAATCCGGACGCGCGTCGAGCTTCGCCCGACACGTCGCGGGCGAGTCGAGCTCGGAGATCACTTCGTCCGGTTTGCATCTCCCGGCGGGTTCTGGGTGCGACAACAGCGAATCGCGGCCAGGGACTCGATCCGTGTCGTCCCAGACTCATCGAAGGGACGCGCCGCCGAGCTCACCGAACCTTCAACGACCCAGACCATCGTGATGATCGACCTCGAGGATCGGCGCGCCTTCGATTCCATGCTAACGACCGCCGCGTGCCTGGCCGAGTCGTGCGCGCGGCGGTCGATGCCGTGTGGCCTGGTGGCGTTCGCCGGTCAAACCAAACGTGTCGTGGCCCCGCGGGCCGGGCGAGCGGCAAAGCTCAGGCTGCTCTCTGCGATCGCCGAGCTGAACTCGGTCGATGAGCCGGTGAGCTTCGAGGCCGGGTTCGCCTCGGCTCGGGGTCTCGTCCGAAGTCACTCCATTCTCCTCGTGCTCACGCACGTGGACGACGACGCGACGCTCGAGGAGCTCGTCGAGCAGGCTCGGAGCGCCGCGCGAGCCCACTCGCTCATCGTCGCTTTGATCCGAGATCCGGAGGTGGCGGAGTTGGCGTTGCTCGAAGGAATGGACGCGCATACGGCCTCTCTCGCTCGGTGTGCGAGCGACGTGGTGGCTTCGTGGCGTCGGGCGGCCTTGGCGCTCGAGCGCGCTGGTGTGATGGTGCTCGAAGTGAACCCAGACCAGCTCACGGAGTCCTTCCTGAACGCGCTGAGCTCGGTTGCGTCCGCGCGGAACGAAGATTCGTCGGAGTACGGTCCAGACTCAGCGCGCGCTCGACCGGAGATCGATGACCGATCGATGATGGGATCGTGAACCGGATAGTGAACGGGACAGTGACCGAGGCCCGCCATCCAGTCAGCCCTAGCCTCACTCCGTTCTCAGCTTCTCGGCCTCGTTCGGTTCGAGACACTTCTGGGATGCCAAGATCCAAATCCTTCCCGACCGGACGCACTCGTTGGGTGAGATCGGAGCTGAGGCGCACGCCGCAACGAGTTGCAGCGTCATCCAGAATATGAGCTTGGCTAGGGTGCGCTTTTTCATGGCTCTCCGCTCCTCCGTGTTCTTGCTCGTGGTCGCAGAATTCGGTGGCTAGTGGCTCAGCACGGGGAGGCCTCGTCGCTCGTCTTGCCGCAGGATCTCTTCGATCTCCGCAGCGCTCCAGAGGGTCCCTTCTCGCCAGTCGAGGCCGATCACTCGGTCGATCGGGAAGCCGCAGACGTCGGGACCTCCGATGATCGCCGGGAGAGGCTCGACGACGAGCCCAAACGCGCCGTGGTCGAAAGGCGTTCCGGGCGCGTGGGCAAGGCGTTCGAGGCGCTCCCTCACACCCAGCCGCTCGTGTTCGGTGGCGCGATGAATACAATATGGGTTATTGCCGGGCCGCCCGAGCAACACGTGTGAAGTCCACGTGCAGCCGGCTTTGCAAACCTCGGCGTAGTAACAACTCGAACAGAATCCCCACAGGTCGTCGCGGCCTCGGTTCTGAATCGAGGTGATTTCAGGCGCGGTTCGAATGACGTCGGCGATGCGCGCCTCGCGCACGAGCCCTCCGGTGTAGGCGGTCGAAGGGAGCGACGGGCAGGCCTTGATTTTGCCATCGGCCTCCAAGCCGAGGCTCCACTTCCCGGCAGGACAGCCGCCCCAATGGGCACCCGTGTCGCCTCGAAAGCGGAGCGCACTCTCGTAGGGGCCGAAATAACCGATGTTGTTTCCTGGGAAGAGAGAGATGCCCGCCGGATCGAGGCGCTGCTCTTTGATCCAGACCAGGATCGGATAGAGTGTGAGGAGCTCGAACGGCTGGAGCAACAACTTGGCCCGGTCCGCGCCGCGACCCATGGGTACGGTGAGTTGAATTTGCCAAGCTTTGGTTCCGAGCTCGGTCAACATCCCAGCGAGCGCCGGGAGCTCCGGCATGGACAAGCGATTGATTTGTGTGTTCGTCGCCAAGCGCATCGGGCTGTTCGAGATTCGCTCGGCCGACGCCATCGCGGACTCGAACGCTCCGCGTGCGCCTCGCTGCGCATCATGAGTTGCCTCCAACCCGTCGATAGAGACCGAGATCGTGCGAACGCCTGCGTCGACCGCTCGTGCGACGCGTTCGGCGTCGAGGTTGCGCCCGCCGCTCGTGATGCCACAGACCATACCGCGCTTCGTGATCTCCCGCGCGATGACATCCCAGTCCTCACGAAGGTAGGCTTCGCCGCCGATCAGCGTGATCTCTTTGACGCCGAGCTCGTGAAGCTGAGCAACGACGTCGAGGCACTGCTCGGTGTCGAGCTCGGACTCTCGGGAGGGTCCCGCTCGGCTTCCGCAGTGTTTGCAACCGAGGTCGCAGCGCAGGGTGATTTCCCAGACGACATACAGCGGGTGAGGGTGCTCGCGCTCGGTCGCGGTGACTTCTCTCGCGAGCTCCCGGGGCGTCGCCCCGATCGGTGGGGCGAGGTCCTTGCGACTCACGAGTCAGCCCGCGTCCACGGGGGAGATGCCGTACAGCGGAACGATGACGGGCTCACCGGTGTCGACGGCCTCGGCGGAGTCCGAGTTGCCTGAGTCCGCCGGAGCGCTGGCGTCGGTGGGCGGCGCGCCGTAGAGCGGGACGATGGCGGCGTCCGGGTCCGCTCCTGAGTCCGATGGGCTCGCATCGGCGATGACTTGGCCGGCGTCTGCCGAGCCCGCGTCGGGAGGGCTTCCGTAGAGCGGCACGATCGCCGCGTCCGGCTCCGCGTCGGTCGCTCCGGCGTCCGCCACGCCCAAGTCGGCGCGACCGGCGTCGACGCGAGCGTCCTCGGCGGTCGCGTCGGGCGGAGCGATTCCGTACAGCGGAACCGCAGGTGCTTCGTTGCAGCCCGTGGCCACCACCGACAGACTCATGACGGAGGCCGCGAGGGCTCGCGCAGGCCTGGTGGACAAGGCTTGGAGGGCTGCCAGCACTCGGCCCGACCGAGTCGCCAGAGCGCTCGAAGCGAGGTCGGCGGGGATGTGCGCGAGCTCGAACGAGAAGGCGCAGAACGGGCAATTCGTCGCTCTGAGCTCCGGCGCGACGCGAATATGCTGGGCGCAAGCCGGGCAGACGGTGAGCCCGTGTCGAGAGACACGAATCGGTGTGCTCATGAGCAACCGCAGTTTGGTCCGTAACGGAGTTAACTGCAAGCCGCTCGACCCTGGGCCCCTGGGCTCCTGGGTAAGCGTTTAGCGTTCCGCCCTCAACTTTCAGCTCTTGGCTTGGTGAGACTTGCAGCTCGAAAAAGGCACCGTAAGCGCTTGTTTTGCTGAGAGCTGACGGCACGCGCCAGAGTTCTCTGTCTGCGACTCTGTGGTTTCGGCCTGGTCGGCGTGATCGGCGTGGTCAAGCACTTCACTTTCGATACAGAAAGCGGCATCCTCACCGAGACACCGGTCGTGAGAACGCGGCCCGCCGGGGGGGAGCCTTCAGCTCACGATCTCGCCGGCTTGTTTTGCTCTCCCGAGTCGAACAGGTCGAGAACTTCGCTGGGTGTGCGAATTGGTCGGTAGGCACGAAGAATCTCGGCGAGCTCCGGCCAATCCGAACGGTCGAGGCAGGCTTCTGCGTTTGCCACGTGGGTCGGATTGTTTGGATCGTCGATGGAATGACACACGTGCCAAAAGAAGGCAGGGAACCAATGGGGGTTCGGAGCGTCCGAGAGGAGTCGCTTCCATGTGTCACCCCACGGCCATGTCCACGTGGTTTGGGTCTGAAAGAGTCCAAGGGCTAAAAGGAGGCCGAGTTGCACGGGCTCGCTGTTGCGACGAAGCTGACTTTTGGCAAGCGGCTCGAAGAACAGCCAGGTCCAAAAGTCCTGGACGCGTGTTTGAGAGATGATCTCCAGAGTTGCATCTGAGGCGACAAATTCGGCCGGCAACAGACTGGCAGCCACGTATTCCGCAGACACTTCGAGGGCTGAACGGCCCACTCTCGAATAACCGTCGAAGCTATTTGGCGATGTTTTCAATTCTCCAAAAGGCGATGCTCCGTCGGCCCGGCCGACTGAGAGGGATTCGATAGTTGCCTCGAGCGCCACCCCATGAAAAATGACGGATGCCACTTCCCGGATACTCTCGAACAATTGTTCCAAACCTTGATCATTTTTCCGAGTGTCGTTCCGAGCAAGGTGGGTCGTGACCCGGTCGGACCAATCGACATGATCACGAATCACGTCGTGGCGAAAATACCTTTCGAGCCCTTGGGCGAATTGATACTCACCCCTTTTTCCGACGTATCCATCGACCCACGGCAGGAAGCTTTCGGCGAGCGACAGAGGTCTGTTGTATTCGTACGAGTGCACGAATCGGCGACCCGCGCGAGCGCTCGATTTCGCGCCGTCACGGTGATGAGGTGCTATTCCGGTCGCAAGGCCGATCGAGATGTCTCCGTGTAGCGAGCCAAATCGCACGACCAGCGGGATGCGGTGACGACATGCGAGTGCCGCGGTTCTCGTGAGCTCGAAGCGCCAGGCATTCCCTTTGATGAGAGGGACGACGAAAGCCGCCGAGGCGGAACTCGGCTCGTCCGCCAGGCAGCGGAGAATGCGGAACGCGGCCAGGTCGAAGGGACACTGTACGGCCCACGCCAGAAAATTGGCCCGGTCTGCCCGCACGGCACCCCAGCGAAATGCCCTGTGAGTCTGCGGAAAATCGAGGAGCGCAACAACTGTGCCTCGGCGATCGGTTCGACGCTCGGTGGGTTCCTCAAAGGGACATGATGCTGGGAGGATGGCGAGCAGCCCCGCCAGGGCTTCGACCCCATTCCGCTCGATCCGGTCCGCGACGAGCTCTGCCAACGCGAGGCCGTGGCGCTTTCCCAAAAGGAGAATGTCGTGAAGACGCGTCTCGGCTTCCTTCCAAATCGACCTGCCGAGCCACGGGCCGAACCGAAATGCCGAAATCGAAGCTCCGTCGAGCGTTTCTGCTCTTACCTCCGGAGTGACGTCGACCTCTTCTCGAAGTAAGGACAGAAGAAACGTCCACGACGTCCAAATTTCGAATCTTCTGATCTGCGCACTCTCTCCCTCGTTGTCGATCGGTACTCCATATCGAGCGTCATCCAGAATACCCTTTGTCGCCCGATCGACGAGTCCCTTTCGAGTCGCTTCGGATCCCAATAGTAATAGGAGAGTCTCCTGCCAAACCGGTGAACGATGTCGATCAATGATGATCGCAGCGGCCGCCTCTTCACCATGAGCCAGTTCTCGCTCGAGCAACGCTCTCGCCGCCAGAAACTCGAGCAGCGACAGGTGAAGAAAGCCGAATACGCCTGGTTGCTGCTCCACAAGAAGTCCCGTGTCCGCTTCGAGCCACCGGATCCAGCTCTCCGCTAGAGCTCGGCGCTCCGCATCAGAAGCGCCGCCAAACCCACGCTCTGCGAAGACTTCGACCAGCGCTCGCGTCAGCGCGGGACGCGAGAGTGCGATGGCCACTTCGTCCGCCTCGTGAGCCCGCGACTCCCGAGACTCTTGAATTCGAAGCGCGAGGTGCTCGAGAACAACTCTCTGACGACCTTCGTCGAGCGGATCAAAACGACGTCCACGAGCCCGCGGCCAGGTCTCGAGGAGGGTCTTTACGCAGAGATCATAGAGTCGGGCACGATCTCCCGGCAGATTGGTCTCATATCGATGAACGAGCGCGATCAGCGTAGCCAGAAGCGGATTTCTCGCGAGCTCCTTGGCTCGGGGCTCCGAGTCCAACGCCAGCGAGATATCGGCGACACGGCGCCCTCGATTTCGCGGATCATCAGGCTCAGCGACGAGATACCAGTTCTCGAAGAATAGCTGCAGTTGAGCGTCGTCGAACGGTGCAAGTTGGAATTCTTCGAACGAGTCGCGGTCGAGCGGGGCTCGATCATACCCAACGATCCGACTCGTCGCGATAATCGGACAATTCGGAAATGCGGCCGCGAGTTCTCCGATCATGTCCCTGACACGACGCCTGTCCTCTTCGACCGCGACCTCATCCATGCCGTCGACGAGGATGAGTAATCGGCCTTGTTTTGCGAGGGACTCGAGATCCACACACTCGACTGGAACCTGAAGCAGGGCACGGCACTCACCTGCCGCGAATTCGAGTAAGCCATCCCGCCGATTCTGCCGAACATACTCGCGAAGTCGAATGAGTATGGGCACCGGATAGCCGTCATTCTGTGCCGCCAACATGGCCAGATGGAGGAGTAGTGTGGTTTTTCCGCTGCCTGGATTGCCCAGAACAACGCATGAAAAGGCTCCGTCACGGATCTTGACCCAGTCGTCGGAGCTGGCTCGCGGCACTTCGTCAATGTCCAGATTCAGTTCGACGGTAAATCGGGGCCCATATCTGCTGTTCTTCCCTCTTTCGAGCACCGAGTGTTGAAGCGCCGCAAGAGTTATGCCTTCCTCGGACGCTCCTCGACGGTAGTTCTCGAGATGTACAGGTACGAAGAGATCACTCAAAGTCGTCCGTGGTTTTCTCGCTGTGTCGGGCAGACCAACGAAGTCGAATCGGCCGTGGACGCGAGCGGTGGCCTGGCGCAAGCGAGTCACCAATGACAAGAGCTCGTCCGTCGGACCCTTCAGTAACGTTGGTTTTTCCGCGAGCGGACGCAATCGGATCACGCGTTGACCATTGGGCGCGCTGCGTCCGACTCCGGGATCTGCATGCCAGAAACCGCCGTCTCGCTCGCTCCAAGTGAAGCAGCTCGTACTCAGCTCGCCGGTCCCCGGGTCAAAAGATGCCGCCTGAAAGCCGTGCTTCCATTTTGATCCCGAGTAGAGAGCGCCCGCTCCCGAAACCACATGAACGCCGCTCGGAACGAGCACCGCCGACAGATCGGCCTCGTGAAGGTGCCCATGAAGGACGACATCCGACGCGGTAGCAAGGAGCTCCGAGATGGCCCTTTGTTCCGCCTCGTGAAGCCAACGAAGAGGGTGGTGCAAGAGAACAATCTTGAACGAGGCCCGGGCCTGATCCAACTCGCGAAGCGCGTCCACGACCTGACGCTCGCCGAGAACGATTCGTCCAGACTTGTCCTCATCAGGTCCGCACATCCAGGCCGAACAGAGACTCGCGATACCGACTTCGATCCCACCAATCGTCCGAACATCCGTTCGCCAGGGACGGTCTGGACTCACGCCGCGCGCTGGCCCGAGGAGCTTTTCCGTAAAGTCCGAGTAGGCGCCGAGTCGGCGGCCATACTGTGCCAGCTCCGTCGCAGTAGCGATCAAGTCACCCGTGAGCTCCTGGAACTCGCTCCGATTCTCCCCGCCGAGCCCCAAGATCCAATTCTGACCTGCCTTGACGCCCGGTCCAATCAATTTTCGACCAACGTCGTGATTGCCTGGAACGACAAACAGATCATCGCGACGATCGAGGCCGAGACCGTCCATGACCTCTTCGAGCATGACCTGGAGTGATTCGTACTGTTCAGGCCTTCCGGACCAGGCCAGATCTCCGGTAGCAAACACGAGCTGGGGTTTGATCTGCGCCTCTTGGAGGAGCTTCGGTAGGTCTCGTTGAAACTGATTCAGGACTCTGTCTTGCCTCCAATCATCCTGGATATGCAAATCGGAAATATGGAGCCATTCGATAGCCGCGCCGGTTGAAAGCATGGAGGCCGTCTTTGCAAGCGTCGAGTCGGCTTCCAGCACACAAACGGTCGGCGCGAGGGCCCACAAATCCGGCGCTCGCTCGCGCACATGAGCTCGCAAAGCCGGCGTCCCAGCGAATACGACGAAAATAGGACCATCGCGGGATAGTGAATCTCGCGAGCGATTCATCGAAGCCAACGCATGTCTCCAAGCTTCGCTGGGCTGATCTGGTTGTGGTGTTTCGGACTCGAACCAGGCGATCGAGAGTCCCTTGCCGGACTTGTTCCGGGCGGCGAGGGTCCTTACCCGTTTGGGCGCGTCGTCGTCCGGCCGAATGAGCTCGATGCTCGGCGCTTCGGATTGTAGGCGTTCAAAGGCGACCCGCAGTAACTCAGCCTTCTCGGCTAGCACAAGCGCGAATCCGAGGTGCGACTCGAGCCGCCACGTCGATCTCAGGCGCTCGAAGGCGCGCTCCGCTGTTCGTCCGAATCTCAATTCTCCCTACCCTCTCTTTCTAAAGCCCGAAGTGCTTCATCCAAGCCACTCGCGATCAGTGGGTGCACTCCATACCAGACCTCACCGTTCCGATACGACAGTACGAGGTATTGATCCATCGCGGCCGCAAGCGCGCCAAGCAGGCCCTCATCGAGTGTCGCGAGGCTCTCGGATCGACGAACATGATTTAGGAGCTCGACAGTTCCTCGAAACAGCACGCCTCGATCCTGAGATACATTCCGAATCGCGGCTTCGATGGCCTCGGGTGGAATCGGCAGGCCGGTCTGCATCGCATGGTTCAGGAGCTCGCGAACGAGATTGAATAAGTCTCGAATATGCCCGCCGCTCGCCAACACCAGATGTTCGATGGCGGACACCCTCGTCTCACCTAGGAGGCGGTCGAGATCGACGCGTTTCTGAAGTAGTTCTTCTAGCGCTTTGATGCCTGGCGAATGCGCGCGGCCGCCCTCCGATGGGCGGTGTCGAACCTTTACACTTGGCAAGACGCGGAGGCGTCCGCTGTAGGATTCAGCAAGACCTTTATGGAGGAACCCGAGGTAGGGTGGGATGACATAGACGACGTGGCATCCAGGCAGGCGCAGCAACTCAGACTGCTGAAAGAAGAGATCGGCCATCCCGCGGTAGACTCCTACGACTTCCTCGAGAGGCGTGCTGAACTTGTCGAGCCCATCCACCAAAAGGACCAGTTGTTTTGGGGAGACGGCCTTCGCTACCTTCTCCGTCACATCGTGAAGAAAATCTCGAATTGCGGTCGGACGATGTCTCAGTCGTTTCGCGAGATGATCTCGGAAATCCTTCGACTCCCGCAGATTCGCTTTCAAATCGAGGCCGACCAGATTGAAACCCACATCCCCTTCGACGTCCTGCTGAAGAAACTCTCCGACTCTCTTCCAGATGCCACGCTGCTTGAACGCCTTGATCCCAAGCACCTCGGCAGCGCGCTCAGCAAGACCCGCTGAAATGCACAGTGCTAATTCCTCCGGCGAAGGAGCTGCGTTCAGACCGAGATACTCGCTCGCGCTGAAGTGAAGGACCACGAAAATCTGGTGTCGACGCAATTCCTCGGCGATCCGGCTCAGCTCAGTGCTCTTTCCAGTCCCGCGAAAACCGGCGAGGAGCTGGGTGCTATTCGGTTGGGGACGGACGCTGGCAAGTCGCACGGTGTCGACGATCCCAAGGACCACGTCTTTGTCGCCACGAAGTGAGTGAATGGGACCGCCGTCGGGATCGATCCAGCGGTCCAAAGGCACGTATTGGGCAAGACCGCCGGGGCTCGCGAGGTCGACGGGCTTCGCAGGGTCGACCGCGGCGTACCAGCCTCCGAGAAGTCGCAGGGTCTCGTCATCAATGTCCACGCGCGCGAAGCTAGCATCATTTGTTGCGCGGAGGCACCCTGTCGCATTGACCTCCATGACATGTGTCGTTGGTGCTCGATCTTTCCGAGGCACTGTCTGAGTTGCCTATCGAATTCTTCGAGGCCGAGAGGTCATTGGGTCCTATCCGTGCCTGGAGGATCTTTCGTACCTCGCCCACATCCCGGAAGTCGGCGGCACGTCCCCCCCGCGGGCCGCGAGCGCGTCGCCTTGGCCTGCCCTGCCTGCACATTCGTGCTCGATTTCTGACTTCTGCGCTCCCAACGCCTCGAAAATTCAACGTGTCCCCGCGGGCTTCAGGCTTCGTCGCCGTCGCAGGCGTTCGCGTTCGAGCAGGAAGCTCTGGCGGGCTCAGGACATGGCGGGGGCCGCTCGACGGGTCACACCTGTCGTCGATGACCGGCGCAGCGCCGGGGACGCACTTGCCTGCGCCGTCACAAGTCTCGGCGCCATCGCAGGCGTCGGCATTGGCGCACGAAGTCCCCACCTCGCGAGCGCCGCCTCGCTCGCGCTCGGAAGCGATCAGACTCATTCAGCGAGCGCGACGGTCGATACCGCGTCGAGCGCGTCCGCGGAACGAAGCACTCCCACGACCGACACGGTCTTGCCGTCAAAGCCATCCACCAACTCGGGGACGACCGCCGCTCCGGACAGTGCGACGGTCGAGCCTTCGAGAGTCAGGCTGGGTTTTTCGGTTGCCCGAAATTTGCCTCGAACCCGAACGCGGTCGCCTTTGTGTCGCGCGAGCTCGGATGTGCTCTTGAGCTCGGGGAGCTTCTCGTCGTCCGAGCAGCTGCGGCGGCAGGTCGCTTGAATGGCCTCCCAACCCACCGCCTGGGCCATGTGGGCCCGCTCGCAAGCTGTTACACAGGCCGTCGAGAACGGGCTCGCGGGCGCAGGCAACCCATCACGCGCGGCTGGCGCCGAGCTCGGCGTTCGAGGAGGCGGGCCCACCGTAGCAGGCGTACAGCCGATCAACAAACCGAGGATCCAACGACCGCGCATTCGGCCGAGTTTGCCATCCGCTCTACGTCGAGGCAACCTCTAGCTCCGGCGGTCCGGCGGATCCGGCGGACGAGCGACCGAGCCCCTCGATGAGTCTCGGAATTCCGCGGAGCTCGCCGACTTTGCTCCAGAACAAATCACCGCCGCGTCGCGGTGACACGTCGGTGACACGGGCCGAGTATCTCTCTCTGGAATGAATCCTGTTCCGTCCCGAAGCCTTCAGCCCGTCCATCCCCTCGGGCGGCGGGCGAGAGTCCTCCTGTCGAGTGTGTACGGGCCCTACGCGGTCGACGATCTCGAGAGTCGCTCCGATAATCCGATGGAGCTCTATCACAATCAAGTCACTCGAGAGCAGGGCGTGTTTTCGCTCCGGCTGCACCATCGTTCGTTTGGGCTCATGCTACTCAAAGAGAATATCGAGGCTCCATGTACTTTACTCGACTTCCCCACGCTCGAGGGCTTCGAGAGCGAGCTTCGGAAGACCGAGTATGACGTGGTGGGAATCGGCGCGATCATCCCCAACCTGCTCAAGGTGAAGAGGATGTGCTCGATGGTGCGTTCGATCCAGCCAAAGGCCACTATTCTGGTCGGAGGGCACGTCGCCAACCACCCCGAGCTCGCGGAGCGCGTCGATGTCGACCACGTCGTGCGATCCGAAGGAGTGGCGTGGCTCCGCAAGTATCTCGGAGAAGATCCGAACCAACCGATTCGTCACCCCGCGGTGCTCTCCGCGACCGGTGGAGAGATCATGGGTCTGCCGCTCGGCGGCACGGGAAAGGACACCGCGGCCATCGTGCTCACCTCGGTGGGATGCCCGATGGGTTGCGACTTCTGCTCCACCTCCGCGATGTTCGGCGGCAAAGGGAGCTCGGTTCAGTTTTACCGAACGGGCGACGAGCTCTTCGAGGTGATGAGCGAGCTCGAGCGAAAGTTGGGAGCTCGGTCCTTCTTCATGATGGACGAGAATTTCCTGCTCGATCGTCGTCGCGCTCTAGGGCTGCTCGCGAGAATGGAGTCCGCTCGAAAGCCTTGGTCCCTGTATGTCTTCAGCTCCGCGAACGCGATTCGGCGTTACTCCATGGATGAGTTGGTGAGGCTGGGCGTTTCGTGGGTATGGATGGGCCTCGAGGGGCGGCGCTCGAACTACGAGAAGCTTCGAGGGACCGACACCAAGGGCCTCGTCGCAGAGCTGCAGAGCAACGGCATCAAGGTCCTCGGGTCCACGATCATTGGGCTCGAAGAGCACACGACGGAGACCGTCGAAGACGCGATCGATTTCGCCATCGAGCACGCGACGGACTTCCACCAATTCATGCTCTTCACTCCCCTTCCGGGGACTCCTCTTCACGCTCGCATGGCCGAGCGAGGACTCCTCGTCGACGAGGTCGCGGCGCCGCTTCCGGACGTACATGGACAGAATCGATTCAACTTCCTGCACCCGCATCTGCCAGCGGGTGTCGAGGGCGAGCTGCTTCGAACGGCTTTTCGCAGGGACTTCGAGGTCAACGGGCCGAGCATCTTGAGGCTGGCGAGCACGACTCTGCGAGGGTGGAGGAGACACAAGAACCACGGCGACGAGCGAGTCCGGCAGAGGTTTCGCGCCGAGGCGGCCGAGCTACCCATACGCTTCGCCGCCGTCGCTTGGGCGGCGGAAGAGTATGCGCGTGGCCGAGACTCGGCGCTCGAGTCGCAGGCCCGGGAGCTGCGCGAGGCGATCGAGGTCGAGTTCGGTCGCAGAGCGACATGGACCGCTCCGATCGCGGGCCGCTACGTCGCCCACCGGATGCGAAAGAGAGAGCGGTCGCGGCGCTCGTTCGAGCCGCAGACTTTCGTGGAGAAAAACCGAGCAGCCCGAGTCATGGAGCTCGCCTCGGTGATCGACGCGGCGCTCAGCGTCTGGGAAGGCCGATCAGCGTCTGGGAGCGCAGACATCGTAAGAAAACGGCTTGCAGCGATCTGCGGCGTTCCCGATCCATTCTACGGGCGTACCAGGGAGGCGTCAGGAGACAATCGGTCCGGGTGGTAGAGTGCGAGCTCCATTCTCGCCGAGAGTCGCTCTTGACCACACTCAGAGGCCCGAACCCTGTCGACTGCGAGGTGGTGGCACGTCGGAGACGTGACTTTCCCGGGCGGCGCGACGATGGCCTCCGGGCGATGACCGTCATGTGCCCGTGATTCGGCTAGGCGTGATTCCTAGGCGGGGAGGGATCGTGTCGCAATTCCGGCGAATCTCGAGAAATCCCGATCCTCGGTCAGAATCGTGCGAGCACCGTGCTCGAGGCACACGGCGGCGATCTGGGCATCGAAGACGAGATTGCCGGCCACGCCGGACTCGGCGAGCACTCGGCGGAGGATTGGAAGGAACCGGGGCCCAGGCACGAGCAAACGAGCCGATGGGCTCTCGAGCAGCGCGTCGAGGCTGTCGAGCGCCTCGTTGGCTGGAGTCGGTGAATTGAACACTAGAGGGTGTGATACGACGCGCACAAACTCACCGAGACAAAAAATTGGAAGCCCCCACGCTTCGTCGCCTTCCGCGAGTCGGCGAAGCTCTGAGAGCGCTGCCGAGTGACGGGGCATCTCGGCCCGATCTGCGTAGACGAGAATGTTCGTGTCGATTGCGATCACCTCCGCCCCTCCATGACGTCAAACAAGCCATCTCGGTCGGCGATGTCGACTCCCGCCCGGAGACTGCCTCGGTGCGTTTTCCACCGGAGAACAAAACGCTTGCTGCGTCGCGATGGAGCTGCAAGGGCCGCAGCCAGGGCCTGTTCCACGAAGGCGGTGAGTGTGGAGCCTCTCTCGGCGGCGCGACGTCGAGCGGAATCGAGGAGCTCGTCATCAATGTCGAGAGTGGTTCGCATGCATATAGCTGTATTCCTGGTGCATCGCGGTGTCAATCTCCCCTATGCCAGCGATCAACTCAGCGCCATCGCGACGAGGAGCGATCGAACGGGTCGGGGGCTCGGGAGCTTCTCAGGGCGCGTCGAGAAGAGATCGTTCCGGATGGGCGGCACGCGCGAGGCCGCTAATGAATCTACCTCCGCCAAATAGGCTGACTTCGCCGGGATTCGTGAGCGTGAACCGCTTCGCAAGCCTCACTCTTCGCCTTTACTTGGACCGATCGATCCATGCTCGAACTCTGTCGGTCAGCGTTGGTAGGGGCACCGCCCCAGTCTCGAGCACTCGGTCGTGGAAAGCTCTCAGATCGAACTTTGGACCGAGCTCGGCCTTGGCGAGCTCGCGGAGGCGCAGGATCTCGAGCTGCCCGACTTTGTAAGCGAGCGCCTGACCCGGCCAGGTCACGTAACGCTCGACCTCGTTGACGACGTTGTTTTCCGCGAGCGCGGTGTGGGCGAGCATGAACTCCACGGCCTGCTTGCGCGTCCACCCTTTGGCGTGGATGCCGGTGTCGACGACGAGCCGAGCGGCTCGCCAGGCCTCGTATGAGTACATGCCGATCCGATCGACCGGGGTCGAATACAAACCCATCTCGTCGGCCAGACGCTCGGCGTACAGGCCCCAGCCCTCCACGTAGGCATCGAGCCCATAGTGGCGCCTAAACGCCGGGAGATCGGATCTCTCCTGCGCGATGGCGATTTGCAAGTGATGCCCAGGGATCGACTCGTGATAGGCCAGGGCTTCGGCTTCGTACCGAGTCCGGGTCGCGGGTGCGTAGACGTTGATGAAATACTCACCCGGCTTGGACCCATCGGGGACCGGCTGGCGATAATAAGCCACGGTCGTGAACGGCGCCTCATAGTCGGGAATTCGAGTCACGACACAATCGGCTTTCGGAAGAATCCCAAAAACCTCCGGAATTTTCGCGCGGGCCCGGTCGAGGCTGGTCTTGGCCTTGGCCTCCACCTCGTCGCTCGTCCGAAAATACAAGCTCGGATCCGAGCGGAGCTTGGCCAAAGTCTCTGGCAGAGTGCTCACGCCTAGGGCCTCTTTGCCGAGCCGTTCGATCTCCCGATCGAGACGGGCGATCTCGGCGAGTCCGAGCGCGTGAAGCTCCTCGGCCGATCGGTCCGATCCGAGAAATCGTCTGATTTGCGATGCGTAGCAGGCGGCACCATCGGGATTGCTCGAGACGCCGATCGCGTCCTCGCCCCGCGCCGCTGGAATCAGCTCTTTCTCGAGAAACGCGGCGTAACGCTCGAAGGCCGGTCGGATCTGATTCTTCAGCGACTCGGCGAGCTTCTCTCGAGTCTGCGGTTCGATCGCGAATCCCTTTGCCTCGGAAGGCTTGGGCTCGAGGGCTGGCGCCATCATCGGCCACTCGGCGATGGGTTGCGCGAGGGCCTTTTCGAACACCTCGAGCACGAGCTGCGCGGTGCGGCGGTTGGTCAGGAGCCCTCGGGACATGCCGGTCCGGAGGTTCGCGATCTCGCCGTCGATGGACTCGGCTACGAGCTCATAGCGAGCCAGGAGGTTCTTTGCGTCGAGCTCCGACTCGACTTGGTGCAAGGTCGGGAGGTAGCTCCACTCGGTGACTGGGTTCGACCGCGGAGAGATCGCCCACAGCTCGAGGTCGCAAACGTCACTTCCGCTCTCTCCCGAAAGCCACGCGCGGAACACTTCGAGCACCAGCGCGTCGTCGCCCTTCACCTCCGAAACCATCGCGTCGGCGCGTTCGAGGAGGTTCTTCCGCACCAAGCGTCGCCGCGCGATGCCGGCGGGGGCGTTATCTTCGACCCGATCGTCGAAGCGATGAATCCCCAACCGGGTCGCAAACAGCGGTTGGTCGGAGAGTGTGAAGGTCCAGGTGTCCTCCACCAGCTGACGGAGCGTTGGGCTCGAGATCCCCACCGAAGTGTCGGGAGGCGGCCAAAGCTCTTTTGTCACACTCGGGCTGGGCTGAACCGAGGCGCAGCCCGGCGAGAGGGTGAGCAGGGCCGGCGCAGTCGCGCCTAGGAGGGCCCGCGTCCATCGACTCACCAGACGTCGAGCTCCTTGCGCCTTCGATCGTGCTCTTCGGCGGTCTTCGAGAAGTGAATCTGTTTGTTGGCGTCGTGTAAGTAGTACCATGCGTCGTTTGGCTCGGGTCGCAGCGCGGCCATCAATGAGTCGAGGCTCGGAGCGCCGATCGCGGTCGGAGGCATCCCTTTGTGGAGCCGCGTGTTGTACGGGTCCGCGGGGTCCCTCAGCTTCTCGAGAAAAGCCTTTCGGTCGTTCCAGTCATCCAGGGTGTAACGGCTGGTCGCGTCTACGCCGAGCGCCCACTTCGAAGCGATGCGCTTGTAGAGGAGCCCCGCGACCTTGGGACGCAAGGCCGGCGTCGGCTCCTCACGCTCCAACATCGAGGCCATGATGACGACGTCGGAGAGGGAGCGACCGGTCTTTTGAAGCTCGTCGGCGTAAGGCCGTTGAAACCGCTCCACGAAGGCGTCGAGCTGCCGCTGAATCAGCTTCTTCGGGTCGAGCGGTTTCCTTCGATTTACCAAGTAGGTCTCGGGCAACAAATAGCCTTCGAGTGAGTGGGTCTGGAACGGGATCTTGAAGTCCTCGACCTTCGACGCGGCTGCCACGTACTGACCCGGCGAGATCCAACCGTCTCTGGCAAGGCTCGCGTCGGCGTCGATGAGTCGCCAACCCTCGACGATCGTCACGGGCAAGTCCTCAGGCAGCGGCGGCTCGGAGAGCGCCTTCTGAATCATGACCATACTCATCGAGCGCGCGACGTTGTGGCGACCGGCCTTGGGATCGAATCCAGGATGGAGCCGCAGGTAGGCTCGCCACACGAACAGGCTCGAAATCAGGCGCTGTTCGAGGAGCATCCGGCCGATCTGCGCGTGGGTCGCGCCTCTGGGTACCTCGAGCTCGAGTTTCTCCGTTGCCTTGGGGTCGTAAGGAGAGATCGCCTCGAAGTCGATGTAGGCGTAGAAGCCGCCGGCCGCGCCAACGACGAGCACGAGGAGCAGGACGAGAACGACGACGGCGCGACGCACCGCAGGCTTCGTAGCAGAATCGCCGGGCGCGGCCAACTTCGAGCGGTCGATCGAGCTCAACTCACTTTTGGGGCGTCGCCGCCGCGGGTACGCTCGAGATGTAAGCCCACATGGCCTGAAGCTCAGAGTCCTTCATCTTCGCCGCGTAGGCCGGCATCGCGGCCATCGGCATCTTCAGCGGCTCGCCGCTCTTTCGCTTTCCTTCGCGCATGACTCGCACGAAGTCTTCGTAGGTCCACCCCTTCAATCCTTCGGCATGCGGCGTGAGGTTGGCTGCGGGCGGCCACGACGGGTCCCCGCCGACGATCTTGCCGCCCGCGAGCGACGCGCCGTGGCAGCCCGTGCACACTTGAACCATGTGCTGACCGAACGCGAGGCCGTCGGTTTCCTTGGGCGCCTCGGGCTTGTGCGCGGCCCTGTGATCCTTCAGCTCCTCCGCAGACAATTGGATCGCGCCGCTCGCCATCAAGAAGAGTCCGACCGGTCCAAGCGTAGGCCGCGGAACGTCGTTGTCTACCGGTGGCATCGCGCGAATGTAAGTCACGATGTCGGAGAGCTCGCGGTCGGACATGGCGAAGAAGTCTGCCGAAGGCATGGCTGCAGGAGTCCCGTCGGGCTTCACGCCGTGACGAACGATTCGGTCCCAGTCCGCCGCCGTATACTTCGAAGTGACACCGCCTTTTCCGCTCGTGAGGTTGACGCCGAGAATCTTACCGATCGGAGCGGCATCGATCATCGTGCCACCCCCAAAGGTCTTTCCGTGGCACTCGACACACGCGTAAAGCGACTCGACCAAGTGCTTGCCTCGCTCCGCCGCGCGCTCCGCGGCCAACGCGGCCAGATCGACGCCCTCGAGGGGATCCTTGGCTGGCTCGGCCGGCTCGCCGGGTTTGGCGGGCTCCGTAGGCTTGGTCGCCTCGGGCTTGGTCGCCGCGGGGTTGGTTGCCTCGGGCTTGTTCGCCGGATCGGGCTTCGTCGGTTGGTCAACACCCGGCGCCGCCTGCACCGAGCGCTCGGCGCGAAGGTCCGCGAGCTCACTGTCGGTGAGCGGGAACGGAATTGGAAAATCGACCTTGTGAGTCTCGAAAGTCCGAGCCAGCCGGTTCGAAGACGCGACCTTCGCCCAACCGAACGCGCTCCCCGCCCCGACCAACACCAACGCCAACAAAATCAGGATCACCTTCTTCATTTGCTCTCTCCTTCTATGGGCGCGCCCCTGCGCCGGAGGGACTCTTCACCTATCGTCGAGGTAGGTGCAACAGGCTCACGCCTGGTCGTTCAATGGCATAGGAATCCAACGGGATCAGATGACTCAGATCGAGTTACTCATTTGCCGTCGGAGCGACCGGAGAGGCGCAGCGCTGCGATGGCGCTCTTCTTGAGGTTCAGAGACTGGAGCTCCTCGCGGGCCTCGCCGTCGCCCGGATCGATCGAGCAGGCGCGCTTGAAGGCCTCGAGGGCTTCGTAGTTTCGGTCTAGCCGGCGAAAGAGTCGTCCGAGCAGCAAGAGTGACTCGGCCTCGTCGGGCCCGAGGGTAGCGTGGTTGAGCTCGGCGATGAGCTCGGCGACGGCGAGCTCGGCGGCCCTGGGGCTGCGATCGACGAGGGTTCGGAGGTAGGACGACCACACGCGGGCGATGGGTGCGAGCCCCGGCGCGTTTTGTCGCAGTGTCTCGAGGGACTGTTCGGCGAGGTCGTGTTGACCTGATTTGATCATCGACTTTGCGGTAGCGAGGAGCTGTCGACCGATGGCCGAGTTGGCGGTTCGGTACGGCGCGGGTGTCTCGGTCATGGACGGGTTGAGGAAGCTGGGAAGGGCGTTCGGCGCTCCATCGAGAGCGGCTGCCGCGCGGAAGAGGAGTCCGAGCAACTCCCTCTTCTTCGCCCGGACGTCCGGAGCGTCCGCTGCGGTAGGCTCGTATTGACCGCGGAGGTGATTGAAATTCGCGCGTAGCTCGGCAGAGTTTTGACCATCCCAGCCTAGAATTTCGGCGGGCGTTCTCGACTGCCAGATCTCGGCGATGGCGCAGAGCTCCCGGAGCTCCCGGGACCCGACGGTAGGATCGTAGAGGTCGGGGGCGACTTCATCGATGTCGATTTCGACCGAGAGATAGCGATGAACTCTCTTTTCGGAGCGCGAATCGGCCGACCGCGGGTCGGCCGACTGCGGGTCGGCCAACTGCGGGGGCGCCTCGACCGGATCTTCGATGATGATATCGGCAGAGGGGGTTGGTTCGAGGACGATTTCGGCGTCGGGCCAATCGGTTCCGCTGGTGGATGGCCGCGGCGGCGCGCTCTTTCTTTCAGAGAGCTCTTCGACGAGGCACTCGATGAGTGACGACACTTGGCGATCGCGGGGGGCGTTGGTGCCGGAAGTCGAGATGAGTGCCCCGAGGCTGGACAGGGCCGACTCTTGTTCGTACTCGGCGGTTTCGATGAGTCCGGCGAGCATGGCGTCGAGGTCGTCGGTGTTACCTTCTGGGGAGTAGACATCCGGGATCGCGCCGGCGTCGAGGGCGCCCAACTTTCGGGATAGGTTGTCCTGTTCGGGTGATTTAGGTCGGGCGAGGAGCTCGAGGAGCTCGGAGACCTCGGGGGAGGGCGCACCCGGAGCGGGGCCCTTTCCGGGGGGTCGGTCCATTTCGGAGCTATGACACGGGGGCGGTGTTCGAACCAACGAATTTCGTTTTGGGGCAAATCGGAGGATCGATCGACCGTCCTTGCGTTCGGACTTGCCCGGAAAGCTCCTGCTCGCGGACTCGGCGGGCTCAGACACAGGATAGGTAGCTCTGGACCTCCTGGAGGACGCGTTGGAGCTTCTCGTCGTCGCGGCCGAGGGCTCCGTCCCGTCTGGCCAGACCGCCTCGTTTGCTGACGAGTGCGAAGGCGTTTTCCAGCGTGGGTCGGGTTGCGGCCTCGGGGCAGCGAATGCGACCGGTCATTCCGTGTTTCTTGGCGCTCTGGAGCGCGGATTCGAGGAAGCGCTTTTCGTGAATGGGTTCGGGAGCAGTTCGGAGTGTTTCGGCGACGAAGGCGATGGCTTCGAGGAAAGGCAAGAGCAAGCGAGCGATCTCGAGGGCCGTCGCTTTGCGTTTTGGTGCGAGCGTGAGCTGCCCATCGACTTCGAGCGCGAGTCTGGTGTCGATGGCTAGGCGCCTGGCTCGCTCGGTTTCGCTTGGGCGGTCGAGGCCGACGCTCGCGGGGAGCTCGAGGGCGAACAGCTGATCGAGCTGTGTGAGGGCATCGTCGATGGAGCCAGGGCTCTTTTGGGCGAGCAGCGCGAGCAACAGCTTCGACAGCGGCGCGAAGAAGTGCAGGACGTTGTTTTTGTAGTAGTCGAGGCCGCGGCGTCCGCGTTCTTCGACGCGAATGATCGTCTCGCCGTCGGGTGAGGGGAGCATGAGCACGAGGCCCAACTGCGCCAAGCGTCCGAGGGCCTCCTTGAGCGAAGCTCGTCGGTCGCTCGCGAGCGCCGAGGATGAGCGGGCTCCGGCCGCCGTGGCGAGCTCGATCATGGTGTCGGCGCGCAAGAAGAGCTCGTCCTCGGGCAGTCCTCGGCCGAGATGTGCGAGCAACACGATGGCGAGGACTCCGGTTGGCGTGAGGCGAGTGACTCTGTCGATGCCCCGGACGAGTCGCTGGCCGAGCTCGGTGACGAGGGCGCGGCGGGCGATCGGGTCACCTCCTTTGGCTGCGCCGAGCTCGCTACGGGCGGAGACGAAGGCGGCCAACGAGATCGGCGTGTCGAAGTCGACGTAGACTCGGCCGTATTTGGAGCGAAGGACTTTGGGCGTCGAGAGGATGGCGCCGAGGTCTTCTTTCTTCTTTTGGCCTCCGTCGAGCTCCTGGGCGTAGGCGCGCGCTTCGATGATTTGCTCGTAGCCGATCGAAACGGGGATGAACGCGACGTCGTGCACGGCGCCATCGAGGACTGGATCGACGGTCATTCCCAGGATTCCGAGCTTGGCGGCCAGGAGCTTTCCGGTGCGGCTGCGACCGCCTTCGATGAAGAACTCGAGGGCAGCTCCGTCCTTCATGAGTCGCTTCACGTAGGCGGAGCACAGAATCGTGTAGAGCTTGTCGCCTCCGAACCTGCGGCGGATGAAGAACGCGCCGGCTCGTCTGAAGAGGGGGCCGATCGGCCAGATGGCGAGGTTGTCGCCGGCGACGATGAAGGGCGGACTGAGCCCTCGGCGAAAGAAGACCTGCGAGAGGACCAAGTAGTCGGCGTGACTCTTGTGGCTTGGCACGAGCACCACGGGACCTCGCCGCGCCGCTGCCCAAACGACTCTGAAGCCTTCTTCGTCCACGTGGATGCCATCGAAGATTCGGGAGAAGACGCGATCGAGCACGAGGTCGAGCACGCGCACCCACCCGTGGCGCATGTCTGAGACCATTCGCTCGAGGATGTGCTCGGCTTTGATTCGACCTTCGGGACCGGCGGCCTGGACCGCGAGTTGGACGTCGCGATCTTTCAAGACGAGCGCGCGCGTCTTCGACACCGGCCGATCGACGATGCCGGTTCGCAGCGCTTCTTCGCGAGCGAGGTGGGACAAGAGTGTCCAGCGCACCTTCTTGGCGATCACATGAGGCGGTGCATTTCCTTCGCGCACTAGGAGCTCCTGAAGGTCGAGGGGTGCTCCGAGGTGGAAGCGCGCCTCGGTGAAGCCGACGAGGAACCCGAGCAACTCTCGAATTCGACCTGGAGACTCGCGATTTCCGAAGATCGCGTCGAGCAGAGTGCGCCGAAGGCCGCTCGCTCGGCGATGATACTGAAGGGACTCGGGGAAGAGCAGGATGGGGCGGTCGAGCTTCTGCTGCAATGAAATCAGCGTCTCGACGAGGGGCTCCGCGTAGGCTCCTTTGGGTTGTATCAGGGTGCGGGGTCGGCGCAGGAAGAGCAGCGTGGGCTCACCGGCGAGGATTGCGCTTCTTAGAGCCTCGGGCTCGGGATCGGCGCGACCGGCGAAGTGATCGTGCATCCAGATCGGGCCAGGGATCCCGACCGCGTCGCACAGCCAGAGCACGAACATCGGGTCGACGAGGCGACTCGAACGGATCACGTGGACGACGGCGCCTTCGGTGTGTGCTCGGGTGAGTCGCTCGAGCGCGTCTCTGTCGACTCGGACCCGCTCGAAGAGCGGCAGGGCCGCGCGGCCGAGGATCCCGGTCCGGGAGAGGGCCTTGGACGGCAGAGCGAGCTCATTGCGGCTCAAGGACTTCAGGGATAGCAGATCGCGCGCTTCGGAGTGAGATCGCAGCCACTAGCCGCGGTGAGGGGGGCGTGCTAGCGTTCGGGACCACCCTTTCGGGGTGGGTTCAATGCAGGGTCGGTGTCCTCACTGCGGCGAGCTCAACGAGTTCACTCGAGCGCCCGCCACTCCCATCGTTTATTGCCGATTCTGTCGGAAGCCATTTGGCTCGATGGCGCTCGGTGAGTCGGAGTCCTTCGCTCAAGAGAAGACGGGTCGAGTTCCCGCGCGTCCGCGAGTTCCATCCAAGTCCGGTGCCATGGCAGGTCCTGCGCCGTCGTCGCCCGCCAACCGTGCCCTCACGCCTAGCCCCATGCCGGCCGCGCCCGCTCGCAAACCAGGCGCGCGTGGCCCTGCTACCGAAGACACGAGGCCTCCTTCGGCTGGCTTGCGAGTCACCGTCCCCAAAGACGACGGGTCGCCCGCCGACGCTCACCCGACTCGGCCCGAGCCTCGCGCGGATGAAGGCGCGAAGCTGATTCACACCACGCCCGAGGGTCAGGAGGTCGAGTTCACGCTCGAGGAGGTCAACTACATCGGTCGGCATCCGAAGAACACCATTCGGCTGCATGACCGCGAGGTCTCCAAGGAGCACGCGGTGATCGAGCGCCGCGCTGACAAGTTCTACCTCCGCGACCTCAACTCCTCCAACGGCAGCTTCCTGAACAACAAACGCGTGCGTGACGCGGAGCTCCATGACGGCGACGAGCTCATGCTCGGTTCGATGCGCCTTCGCTTCTCTTCGAAGAAGGCTTCAGGCGAAGAGGCGCGAGAGCTCGTCACCATTCTTCCCGTCACCAGCGAGCCGAGCGGCGTCACACACATTCACGCCACGATCGCGGATCACGACGAGGACTTCAAACCAGCAGAAGAAATCCACGACGTGGAGATCTTGAAGGCCGACTACGAGAAGCTCCGCGTCGCTCATGAGCTCGCGCGTGTCGGCATCGACATGAACGTGTCGACCCTCCTCAAGAAGACGCTCGACGTGGCCTTCTCCTTGTTCCCTTGTGACAACGGCGTGGTCCTGCTCGTCGACCCGGACAACGGCCAACCGGTGCCCCACACCGTCAAGCGCCGGGACATCTCGGTCAAACATCAAGAGATCGTCCTCAGCACGACGATCATCAACCAAGTCTTGAACAACAAGACGTCGATCTTGCTCTCGGACGCCTTCCTCGACCCGCGCCTTCAGGCCGCTCAATCGATCATCAGTCAGGGAATTCGGTCCGCGATGACGGTTCCTTTGATCGCCAACGATGTGGTTTATGGAGTCATGCACGTCGACTCTCGTCAGCGAATCGGTGCGTTCAAGGAGAAAGATCTCTCGCTCTTGAAGTCACTCGCCTCTCAAGCGGCGACCGCGATCGCCAACAATCGACTCCTCAAGAAGGTCGAGGACGACGCGCGGACCCGCGGACAACTCTCTCGCTTCCTTCCGAGCCACGTCGTCGAGGCGATGGTCGAAGGGAAGGGCAGCCCGATCACCAAGAGCGGTCGCGAGTGTCACGCCGCGGTGTTGTTTTGCGACATCCGTGGCTTCACCACGATGAGCGAGAACGCGGCCGGCCCGCAGGAGATCGTCGACCTGTTGAACGACTACTTCGAGCGGCTCGTCGAGATCGTGTTCGAGCGCCACGGTGTTTTGGACAAGTTCATCGGTGATGCGCTGATGGCACATTGGGGCACGTTGCCCGGTGACGAAGATCCAGTCTTTAACGCGGTGGCCGCCGCGTTGGACTTTCGAGATGCGATCCGCGCGTTCAACGAGGAGCGCGCGGCCGAGGGTCGCTCGCCGATTGGTATGGGCGTGGGCGTCAACTACGGCAAGCTGGTCGCGGGCTACATGGGAGCCAAGAGACGGCTCGAGTACACGGTGATTGGAGACACCGTGAACACTGCGTCGCGCCTCTGCGGGATCGCGGACGCGGACCAAGTTTTGATCTCACAGGAGACCTATCGAGAGGTCGAAGACCGCTTCGAGGCGACGCGGCTCGGCTCACGACAAGTCAAAGGCAAGGAACACGGCGTCGAGGTCTACGAGTGCCACGCGATCCGCGAGGGCGCGAAGGCTCGAAGCCTTTCGGAGACTGGGAGCTGAAGCGTGCCGCCGCCGCAAGTCGTACAAGCGTGCCCCGTGTGCCAAACGAAGTATGACGTGGGGATCTACGTCTCGGGCCAGAAGGTGCGCTGCCGCAAGTGCGGCAACAAATTCGAGGTGCTGAGACAAGACGGCCCGTCACACATCAAGCGCGCGCCGGTCGCGCCGCCGAAGTATCCGGCGGGTGCAGGACAGCCGCAGCCCAAGCAGCCGCGGGCGACCGTACACGACAAACAAGGCGGTCGGCGACGAGAGCCCGAGAAAGACTTGGCCCGAGGCACCAACCTCAACGGCTACGTGCTCGAAGACGTGCTGGGCAAAGGCGCGATGGGGACGGTGTACAAAGCGCGACAGGTCTCTCTCGAGCGTCCCGTCGCGGTGAAGGTCATGGCTTCGGACCTCGTCGGGCAGGACGAGTTCCTCCGGCGCTTTCGTCGAGAGGCCGCCGCGCTCGCGCAGCTCGCGCACCCCAACGTCGTCTCCATCATCGACCGCGGCAACCTCGACCAGCACTACTACTTCGTCATGGAGTTCATCGACGGACCTACTCTCCGTAAGATGCTCTCCACACGCACGGTCGGACCCGATCACCTCGAGCGAGCCTTCGACTACTCGGTGCAGATCGGCCGAGGTTTGATGTTCGCCCACAGCAAGAGCGTCGTTCATCGAGACCTGAAGCCCGAAAACGTGCTCATGGCCGACGACGGCGCGGGCGGTCGAGTCTGCAAGATCTGCGACTTCGGGCTCGCCGATCTGCTCGACAGCAATCGATCGTTCGTGAACCTCACCGGAAGTCGCATTTCGATGGGCACGGTGAATTACATGGCGCCCGAGCAGCGCCACGATGCCGGCGGCTGCGATCAACGCGCGGACATCTTCAGCTACGGCGTCATCATGTACGAGCTCCTCACGGGCATGCTGCCCGTGGGCCGCTACCAAATGCCGTCCGAGCGCGACCCCCGCATCGATCCTCGCATCGACCACATCCTCTCTCGAGCGCTCCAGAACGACCGACGCGAACGATTCAAGACGGTGCGCGAGATGCTCGATGCGTTGGTCGGCGTGCTGCAGCATCGACCTCCCCGCCAGCCTCCGGCGTCCCCGGCGTTTTGAGCCGGATGGATCTCGGTCCATGCTGGACTGGAATCACAGAGGACGCAGAGAGAAGACACGGAGGACACAGAGGATCGTTCATTTCACCATCTGTGTGCTTCGGCTCTGTGCTCTCTGTGGTTTCTCCCCGCGAATTTGCGGGACCTGTACTCAGCCCGCTCATTTGCCCGTTCATTTGCCGTCAGCACGAAGTCCGGGATTCGGCTCCGTGGACTCTGCCCGGTAGTCACGAACTGGTAGTCACGAGCTGGTAGTCACGAGCTGGTAGTCACGAGCTGGTAGTCACGAACTGGCCGGGGACCCGGACTGAGTGCGTGCGGGCCGTGGGAATTCTGACTATTTCTCCTGTGATCTATTGCGCTACGACGAAGTCTCTGGCGGCCGCGCCGCCTCGGCCCGCGCAGCGAAAGCCATGAATATTGGTAGGTCCGTCTTCGGGGGCTCCGCTCGTGGCGTGAGAGAAGGTCCCGGAGCTCGAAGGCTCGCGGGTGCTCGTGTCGTAGTTGCCTCCGACAAAGGTCGTCAGGGTCCCCGAACGAACCACGAGGTTGTCTGAGGCGATGCAGACCGGAGCTGAGTCGTTTGCGATGGCGCCGTTGGCCTTGCGGCCGTAGACGCAGGCGCGACCCTCGGGGCATTCGGTCGCGCCTGCTGGCACGGGCTCCGCGCAGAACCACGGGAACTCCTCGAGCTCGCGGCGGAAGGGCGGAATGAGATCGGCGGCCCATTCGGAGACGTTTCCTGTGAGGTCGTAGAGTCCGTCGGGAGTGACGTCGTCGGAAGCCGCGCCACGTGGCTTTTGAATCAAGCCTTCGTCGGTGGTGCGCTGGTCCTTGATGGGTTTGGGCTTGCCGCAGCCTTGGAGCACTCCGCTGTTGCAGTCGGAGCTCGGCGGCTCGTTGCCGCGCGGAAACGCGGCGATTTGGGAGGGCACCTTGGGTGTCGTTACGACGTTGCCATCGACAAAACGCTGCCGCGCGATGGTGTGCTCGATCCCGGAGGGGAGCCTTCGACCAACCCACTCGCAGTAGCGCTGCGCCTCGAATTGCGGAACGCCGAGCACCGGGCAGTTGTCGAAGTCATCTTCGTTTTCGCAGGTGTTGGACTTGTTGGCGTCCGACGGATTCGGCTCCTTGCAGGCGCCTGAGTCCAAGCAGAGCTGAAACTGCCCGTTGGTGACTTCGTGCTCTTCCATCCACAAGGTCCCGGGCAGCGTGCGAATGAAGCAGTTCACCGAGTCGAGCCGGAGCTCGGGGCTCTTGGTGGCTTCCTCGGCGGCCGGGCCCGCGAAGCGACACTCGTAAGCAGCCGCGTTGTCGGCGAGGTAAACCTTGGCGCCGTAAGCAATGGGCCTAGCGGCGGTCGGACTCGGCGGGTCCGCCAACTCGACACAGCCAAGAAAGAGAAGCGGCAAGAGGTATCGCGGCGACATCAGAAGCTCCCCATGATTCCGACGGTGGCGCCCCCAACCGAGGGCGACACACCGAAGGCGTCGATCGAGATGGACTCATTGGCGGACTCATTGGCGGACAACACCACGGGCGCTTGTTTCTTCTCGTCTTCTGGAGTGACCCACTCGGCGATGAGAAGCCCGAGTCCTAGGGCCGCAAGGCCTCCACCGACAGAGGCGGACACGACTTGGATCGTCCGCAGGGTGTTCGCGGTTCCGTTCTCACGAAGCGCGTCCCCGAGATCCGTGTCCCCTACGGCCCTCACAGAGCCGTCCGGATTCGTAGGGAGCCCCTTCCAATACACCGCCTTCGTGAGGGGCTGATCGCCACCCCAGTTGGCCTGGCTCGGCCCGAGATACTCATAGACCGGTCTTCGAAGCACGAGCTGTTGATAGGCGAACGCGCCCCCAAAACCGAGGCCTCCCCCGAGCACGCCGACGATCAATAGATTCCGACCCCAATCCTCCATCGCCGTCGAATCGCCCTCTCCGGTTTGGTCGACCGCTTCCATCGTGACGTCCAAGGCGACCGTCTGGTCGCGCTCCACGACGAACTCCTCGGTATGGCGGGGGAAGCCAAACGCTTCGATCACGATCTGGTGCGGCCCTGCTTCGAGCTGCTTCTTCTTGCGGTACGGCGTCAGGCCCACGATCGCTCCGTCGATGTAGATCCGCGCCCCGTCGACGTTCGACTTCACTTCGACGTAACCGACGTTCTTGAGCTTGTTGAGCTTGAACTCGAGCTGCAACGGCTTGTCGTCGGGCATCACGAACTCACGCTTGATCGGCTCGTAGCCGTTCAACTCGAGGAAGAGTGTGTGGGGCCCCGGAGTGACCTTGAACCGGTAGTTCGTCTGCCCCTGAAGGCCCGTCTTCGCATCGTCGATGAAGATGTCCGCGCCCGGAGGATCACTGGTGACGTAAAGCTCCTGGAAGCGCTCACGGATCGATTTCTTCAGCCGCTTGATCGTCTCCTCGACGTCCGCCTTGTCCTTCGCGTTGGGCTCGGACTGGAGGTACTGCTGGAAATAGTCGATCGCCTCTTCGTACCGGGCGAGGCGTTCGTAGCTCTTGGCGATGTTGAAGATGATCCCGGAGCTGGGCTTGAGGTCGTACGCCGCCTTGAACTCTTGAATGGCCTCCTCGTAGGAACCTCTGCTGAAGGCCTTCTTGCCCGCTTCGATCCTCGACTTGTACTGCCCGTCCGGGGTCGTGGCGTCGTCTCCGAGCTTCGTCTTCAGGAACTCGATCTTGTCGAGCGCGTCGGCCTTTTCTCGCGGATCGGTGGTCTCCGTGATGAACCGCTCGTACGCAACGATCGCGGCCGACCACTGCGCGAGCTGCTCGTAGCTGCGGGCGATGTTGTAGGTGATGGCCGCGCGAGGAGCGAGGTCGTAGGCTTTTTTGAACTCGAGCAACGCCTGCACGAACTTCCCGTCTTTGTAGAAGTCCATGGCGGCGCGGAAATGCTCCTTGGCCTGCTCGGTCATCGCTGGCTCGGCGGACGTCGAGGTCGACGAAGCGGGCGTCTGGGCGGCGGCCGGACCGGCCAGAGCGAGCGCGAACAGGATCGCGATGCCCACGCGGTTTCGGCCGCGGCTACTTTCGTTCATGGCCGCGCAGCTTCCAACGTTTCCCCGCGGAATCCAACTTCTTCGATGATCATTCGCCAGGTTGCCCGCTCGCGGGATCGGATCGATTGGCCTCGGTGCGCGCGGACGCGGCTCTGGCGAGGCTGCCCCGCGAAAATTTCGCGCCCTATTTCACAGCATGACAGCGCGGCGCTGCCGTCCCAAACTAGAAGAGAACTTAGAAGGGAACTCGATCTCCTCGCGCGCAGGAGCCGGAAGCTGGGCTCGACGATCGCCCGGCAAGCTGACGCTTGTCCGACCCGATTCGGCGTGGTACCAGGGCCGACCTTCGCTGAGATCAGCGAGGAAAAACACACGCCCCACGGAGCCCCAGGGGTGCTGATTCAAACGGCGGAATCAGCTCGCGGGCTCGGCAAGGGCGGAGGCTCAACCCCGAATCAGCCGTCAAGAGGTTAGTTATGTCCACCGTGACGATGAAGCAGATGCTCGAAGCGGGCGTCCACTTCGGCCACCAAACCCGTCGATGGAATCCGAAGATGAAGCCCTACATCTTCGGCGCGCGTAACGGCATCTACATCATCGACCTTCAGCAGACGGTCGTTCGTTGGCGCTCCGCGTACGACTTCGTGCGTGATCTGACCAGTCGCGGAGAGAAGGTTCTCTTCGTTGGCACCAAGAAACAGGCTCAGGAAGTGATCGCCGACGAGGCCATGCGAGGCGCTCAGTTTTTCGTGAACAACCGCTGGCTGGGCGGCACGCTCACGAACTTCAAGACGGTCAAGGGGTCGATCGATCGTCTGAAGGGCGTCGAGAAGATGTCGACCGACGGCACGTTCGAGCGACTCCCGAAGAAGGAAGTCCTCATGCTCAACAAGGAGCGCGAGAAGCTCGAGCGCGCGCTCGGTGGCATCAAAGAGATGACCCGTCTGCCGGGTGCGTTGTTCGTGATCGATCCGAAGAAGGAGCACATCGGCGTCTCCGAAGCGAACCGGCTCCAAATCCCGGTCGTCGCGGTCGTCGATACGAACTGCGATCCCGACCTCGTCGACTACGTGATCCCTGGCAACGACGACGCGATTCGCTCCATCAAGCTCTTCACCGCCAACATCGCCGACGCCTGCATCGAAGGCAGCGCGATCTGGCAGGAGAAGATGGCCGGCCGTCCGCCGGAGCCCGAGCAGGAGAAGGAGCAGGAGGCCCGACCGGCTGGTGAAGACGACGGTCCAGAGGTCGACCGCGTCGCGCGAAGGCCGGGGATGGCGTCTCAGTTCGAAGACGCGACGGCCTGAGCAACCAATCACACGAATGATTTGCCTTCTGCTCGTTGGGGCAGAAGCGATCGACATCTGACGCCGCCAAGAGTGCGGCGGAGAGGCATCCATGGAAATCTCAGCGAAGTTGGTGAAGGAGCTCCGCGACCGGACCGGCGCGGGCATGATGGACTGCAAAAAGGCGCTCGGTGAGACGAGCGGAGACGTCGACAAGGCCATCGAGTGGCTGCGGGTCAAGGGACTCAGCCAGTCCAGCAAGAAGGCCGGTCGCATCGCGGCCGAAGGATCCGTCGGATCTTACATCCACATGGGCGGCCGAATCGGAGTCCTCTGCGAGATCAACTGCGAGTCGGACTTCGTCGGTCGCGGGGACGTGTTCAAGGAGTTCGTCAAAGAGGTCTGCATGCACGTCGCCGCGGCGAGCCCCAAGTACGTTCGACGTGACGAGGTTCCGGCCGACGAGATCGCCAAGGAGCGCAAGCTCTTCGAGGCCGAAGTGCGCGAGTCCGGCAAGCCCGAGGCGATCGTTCCGAAGATCGTCGAAGGGAAGGTCGACAAGTGGATCGCGTCGATCTGTTTGATGGAGCAAGCGTGGGTTCGCGACCCGCAGCAGACCGTCGAGAACCTTCGCGCCTCCGTGGTGCAGAAGACCGGCGAGAACGTGCAAGTTCGCCGCTTCGTACGTTACGAGCTCGGTGAAGGCATCGAGAAGAAGTCGGAGAACTTCGCCGCCGAGATCGCGCGCATGCAAGCCGAGGCCGGCAAGAACTGACGAAGGTGACTAAGGTCATGGGGGCGTGTGAAACGAGCTCGGTTCGAGCTCCCACGGAGACCCAACTCTCCACACTCCGCCCTCGTCTTGGAACGCCATCGCGATCCGCATCGGCGCTTTGACGAGCGGCGGTCGGGGCGGCTCGGGCAGCTTCCCCATCCGCATCACGACGACCTCGCCTAGATGCCGGATCGGTCGATCGGACGTCGGCGTGACCGACAGGAGCGAGGCGCACTGTCTCGAAGCGCTGAGCTTCTTCTCGGCGTCGATCAGCGCGCCTGCGAAGAGCTTCGCCTTCTGAGAGCTCGCGATGCGTGCGGCGAGCGACAGGCACGTCTCACGAATCAGCCGCACACCCCGCCTCTCCGACTGCGCCATCTCGGCCACGATATTCTGGAGCGCAACCGCGTCGTCCATCAGGACGGCGAGCTCGGCCTGGAGCGACAAGGACTTCGAGCTCTTGTCGAGCGACTCGAGCCGCTGAATCGCGGCTCTCGCGAGCTCGGCGGCTCCCATTCGAAGCGCTCTCGACGCGAGCACGCCGAGGTCGAGGCCAGCGATCTTCGACGACTCGATCCAGCGAACGGCCTCGTTTGCAGAAAGGCGGCTCGCACGACTCACCAGGGAGTCGATGATCGCCTCGGCGCTCGCCGAACCGTTCATGATCGGAGCGGCTCGCTCGACCAGCTCCTGCCAGCTCTCGGCGCTCGCATCGGGCTCCCTGTTCAGCGCCCGAGATCTTTGAGCGAGTAAGAACAGAAGGTCGTCTACGGACTCCTGAGGGACGCGGCCGCTCGGTCCGAGGCCGAGCTCGAGGATCGAGCCCCATCGCGGCGGACTCTCTTCCACCAAACGTGCCGCCAAGATCGAAGCGGCCCGCAACTCCTGATCGACCCTCCGCGCGGGATTCGTGAGCACGTCGTCGAGCGCCAAGAGCTCCCGGGTCTGGTCTCCACGGCGCCTGTGAAGCTCGGCGAGGATGAGGGCGCCGGTCGCTCGCGCATCGTTGGGCGCGTAATGAAGCGCCCGCTCGATCGCCTGGAGGCTCGACGTCGACGTGCGCGCGGCGTCGAGCTGTGAAAGCGCTTGGTAGGCTAGCAAGCCAAGCGACTCCGGCAGTAGGTCGCGCGGGTCTCGAATCAGCGCGAGCCGCTCCGAGGCGATCTCGACGCGCAGGGCCGAGGCCCGCTCCGCGCTTCGATCGAGCGGATCGTTGCAGGCAGAAGGGGCCACGAAGGCCTCCGGTCCTTCGCCGGGCCACCGTTCGGACTCCACCGGCCAACTCAGGCGGTCGGACACAGGAGCCTCGTCTTTGGGCTTCGCGATCAGGAGCTTGCGGAGGTCTTCGAGCTCGGTGCCTTCGTAGTCGCTCGCCACTCGCGATAGCGCGAGCATCGACTCGTGGAGTCGAAGGACCCTCGCGTTCGCGGACGTACCTTGGACGGGCAGGCAGCGCGCGAAGCGCGCGAGCTCGAGGAGCCAAGAGGCCGCCCGAATGCTCTGCCCGCAACCCATGTCCTCCGCTTCCACCTTCCACTGCAGCAGCGCCCGGAAATCTCGTCGTTCGAGCGCCGATCGAGCGTCGAGGAGCGGCGGACACTCGGCGGAGGCGAGAAGGGTCGTGAAGAGCACGATCATGTCGAGCCTCAGAGCACGATGCCAAGCCCGCCCGAGATCATCGGTCCTGCGTCGAACGACGACCGCGTGCGCGCTTCATACGAACCGATGGCGCTGATCGAGACGAAGCCGACGAATCGATCGGCAAAGAGCGCTTGGAAGGCGAGCTCGAGGTCGAACGCAAAGTTGGTGGTCACGTCGGTCGAGATCGCTCCCAAGTGAAGCGCAAGGCTGGCATCCATGTGCACGACGACGTCGAGCCCTTCGATCAGGAGCTTGCCGTAGGCGAACGCGAAGCGTGGTCCGGCGGTCACCCGAGCGATCGGGCGCTGGCTGTCCGGGAGCGCTCCGTAAATGCGCCGGAGATCATCTGCGGACGCGTCGAGCGTGGAAAAAAAGAGGGTCGCGGAGATGAGGTCGAGCCCGAAGCGTTCGCTCGGGTACCAGCTCGCGTCGATCCGAATCCCGGGATTCTCGCGCAGGTCACCGCGCGTCCAATAGGCGAGGCCCACGCGTGGCAGGACGCGATCCTGTTTGGAGAAGGCTCGGTTTTCGACGCGCCGGACGATCTCCCCGTCGGCGGCCGAAGTGGCCGTTCCGACGAACGCGCAGAGGACTAGAAGGAGCACACCTGGGCCATCAAACCACGGCGTTGCGCCATTTGGGGCAGGATGTGACGATTTCGGGCGCGAATCGGACTCCGGCTTGGCGCTCCGCCGGGCGTCAGCCTGGCACGGCCGATGCTGAGTTTGCTTTTCAGCCGACTCGCTCTACCGAGTCGACCAAGGAAGGAAACCCATGAAAAAATCGATTCGTTCCACAGTCCTGTCTTTGGCGCTGACTGCGCCTTTGGCGATGACTTCCATGGCCGTCGCCGCTCCGGAAAAGGAGGAAGTCACCGCGCCCGAAAGGGTCGAGAAGAAGAAGGAGCACTCGTCGAAGATCGAAGGGACCATCGTGTCCATCGACGCTGCGGCCCGAACCGTCGAAATCAAGACCTCGGCCGGGTACGAGCAGCTTCGATTCTCGGCGAACGCCAAGATCAAGAAGAGTGGCAAGGACCTCCCCCTGACCGGGCTCAAGGCCGGTGACAAAGTCACCGTGATGACGGCGATGGAGGAGGGCTCCCGAGTCGTCTCGGAGGTGAGCCTGTAGAGCAGCGCGACTCGGAGGGAGGACACAGGGAGCACCGAGGGATGGTCAATTGTCCTGTGTGGGCTTCTCTCGGTGCTCTCTGTGTCTCTCCGGCGCTCACGGACTCGTTCGGGCCCATACTCGCCCGGTCGGCGGTCGCTCATTCGCCGCTCCTGAGCCCGAATTTCTCGAGCCGGTACTGCAGCGTTCGATAACTCATGCCGAGTTGCCTGGCCGCTTTGGAGATCACACCGCTCGATCGTTCCATGGCCTGCCGGATCAAGTCACGTTCGAAGTCCTCGAACACGAAGCCGTCGTCGGGCAGGACGAAGTTGGCGCTCGCGCTCAAGACGACGTGAGGCAAGACGAGCTCCGGCGGCAGATCGCTCACCTCGATTTCAGGAGTCTCTGCGGTGAGGCAGAGCCGCTCTACGGTGGCCTGAAGCTGGCGGACGTTGCCCGGCCATCGGTAGGCCATGAGTGCACCCATCGCGTCTGGGCCGATTCTTTTTGGGGGCTCGTCGTTTTCTTCAGCAAAGCGAGCGAGGAAGTGCGCCACGAGAGCCGGAATGTCGGTGGCCCGCTCCCGGAGCGGGGGGACTTTGATGGGAAAGACGTTGAGTCGCCAATACAGATCCTCCCGCAGCGCTTGATCCTCGACCATCGAAGTCACGTCTCTGTGAGTCGCGGAGATGACCCGCGCGTCGACGGAGATCGGCGTCGAGCTACCCACTCGGGTGATTTGACGTTCCTGAAGAACGCGGAGCAGCTTGGGTTGGAGCTCGAGGGGAAGGTCGCCGATCTCGTCGAGGAACAGAGTTCCACCCTGAGCCTGCTCGAACAGTCCGATCCTCCGAGCGACCGCGCCGGTGAACGCTCCGCGTTCGTGCCCGAAGAGCTCGCTCTCGAGCAGGTTTGCCGGAATCGCCGCGCAATTCACGGCGACGAACTGACCGTCGGCACGTTTGCTTGCAGAGTGAATGGCCCGCGCGACGAGCTCCTTGCCGGTCCCCGTCTCCCCGTAAATCAGAACCGTGGAGTGGGTCGGCGCGACCCTCTGTACGAGCCTGAACACCTCGCGCATCGACCCATGATCCGCCACGAGCTCTCGAAGTGTGGTCCGCACGTCGAGCTCCGCGCGGAGTTGTTTGTTCTCGCGGAGCAGCCGAGTGCGTTCGAGGGCTCGCCGCAGGATCATGACGAGCTCATCCCCTCGGACTGGCTTCGACACAAAATCGAAGGCACCCGCCTTCATCGCTTGCACTGCCGCGTCGATCGACCCATGGGCGGTCACCAGCACCACGGGCAGGTCGGGCTCCGCGCGATGCAGCTCTTCGAGGAGCTCGAGACCATTCTTACCGGCCATGCGAAGATCCGTGAGCACGACGTCCGGAGGGTTCGCGCGAACCGCCGACAACGCCTCGTCGCCGCCTGCGGCTACCTCCGCGTCGAAGCCAACATCTCCCAAAATCGCCGAGAAGATCTCCCGTTGGGGAGCTTCGTCGTCCACCACCAATACTCTCGGGTTCATGTCGAGGCCCTCCGCGGATGACGCGGCAAAGTCATCACGAGTGAAGCTCCGCCCCCGGGCCGACGGGCGGCCTCGATGCGACCGCCGTGGGTCTCCGCGGCTCGGCGCGCTACAGCCAGGCCGAGGCCGATCCCGTTCGCCTTCGTCGTGAACCAGGGCTCGAAGATGTTGATCGAGCTCGCTTCCGGAATTCCGGCACCGCGATCGCTGACGGCGATGCGAATCTGGTCTTCGTCAGCCGAAGTCTCTGCTTCGAGCTCGACGGCCTCGAGCGGAGGCGAGGCTTCGATGGCGTTCGTGAGGAGATTGGCCAGCGCACTCTCTAGAATCGATCGGTCCCAGGTCGCGATGCCGATCCCGCGCGCTCGAATCTGCACCCGGCCGAGCGGGGCCGCTCGGCGCCCCACCTCGGTCAGCCACGGCTCGACCTCGATCGGCGCGAACTTGGGGTCGGACGCCCGCGCGACCCGCATCAGCTCGCCGATCTTGTCGTTGGCTCGATCGATCTGCGCCGCGATCTGACGTCCAATCTCCGCGGCTTTGGAACCCTCCGAGCTCGCGACGAGTCGCTCGGTGGCCAAGGAGATGTAATTCAGCGGGTTACGGACGTCGTGAGCGATCTCGGCGGCTACCTGACCGAGGAGCGCCGCTCGCTCCGCCGATTCCAACTTCGCGCGGAGCTCGTCTCTTTCGCGCAGACCGGAGAGCATCTCTTCGAAGGCCCCGATCAGCAGCCCCACCTCTCCGGTGCGTTTGCCTGGCGGCAACCTCACCTCCAGGTTGCCCGAGGAAATCGAACGAGCGGCCTGAGTGAGAGCTTCGAGCGGCTTGGTCATCGCGCCGGCCATCCACAAGGCCGCCAGAATCCCGACGATCAACGCCAACGCCAGCATCGCTTCGCGTACGTTGCGAGCTTCCGACAGCAAGGACTCGAGTGGCTCGGTGGAGAGTCTGAGCTCGACGTAGCCCACTTTGTTGGAGCCCAAAGCGATCGGAGCCAGGAGCTCCCAGGTGTTGCCCAACCGACCCTCCTCGATCAGCAGGACCCTCGATGGCTGACTTCCCGCGACCACGTGTCGGTCGGGGTCCAACAGGGTGATTCGACGAATGCCCGAGGACGCCGCGCGCCGTACGAAATCCCGCAGGAACTCCGTGTCGCGGACCCCTCTTCCGAGCTGCTGCACGCTGATTTGCATCGCCTCGGCGACGGACTCGGTCGCCCGACGGGACTCCGAAACCAACTTTCGATCGAGGTAGCCGTCATAAGTGGCCACGCCGAGTAGGGCTGCGGCAAGAGTCCCGGAGAATGCGATGATCAGCTGACCCCGAAGCCCGAGCTCGAGGTGTCGTTCCAGGCGCTTCGCACGCCGACTCGTCGTCACCACGCCTTAACCTAGGCGCTCCACGGCTCGGCGCATGTACTTATCCGCAGACTCAGATGGACCCTCGAACCCACGTTGACCGTACGTGGGCCGTCCCCGACCAACTGTCGGTTGCCCTCGAGATCGGGCCGGTTCACTCGAGAGAACAAGCCAAGCCTTCGAGCCAAGCAGGACCGTCGGGGCGCCCCTGGACGGGGCGATCACAGAAAGCCTCGCACCCTTCCCAGGTGAGTCGAACGGTCGTGGCGACGAAGGAGTGGTTGGGGATGCCAATCTGATCGGGCACGGACGTTCGAAACGCGGGGCCGAGCTCGGGAAGCGCGCGAAACACCAGCCCCGCAGGATCACCCACCGGCTCGATGAAGGACTCGGACTGGCACACGGTGAAGTAGGAAATGGGGCGCTCCGGTGAGGTCCGCAGAGGGATCACGATGGAAGGATCATGAGTGCTGGTGCGAAATGGCCAGAACGTCCCAAACCCGGCCAGAATGGCGGGCTCGAACGATGGGTCCTCGGTGGATCCAAAGGCGACGGTGAGCTCTCCGCCGATCGCCTGAGCCGGGGAGGGCTCCGCGATGGCGACTACGTGGGCGTCGACCTCCGGCCGATCGTGCTCCGCGACCGGCGGTCCCGGGTCCGTGGAGAGACCTTCGAGCCGCGACGCCAGAAAATTCATCGAGAGGACTTTTTCGAAGGAAGGAGAGAGATCGAGGTTGTTGACGTAAATGAGTACGACTTGTCCGCGCCGCGAGGGTTCGAGCTCCTGCGCGAGGCGGGCGAGGATCGTCCTTGCGACGGCGCGGTCGTCGAAAGGCGCGTTCGATTGACGACAGAGCTCACCGGGTGTGCCGATGTCGAAGGTGCCGAGGTCGATGACTTTGGGATGGGCGGCGTCGCGTTGGGAGATTTGAGCCGCCACCCGAGCCACGGCGCGCTGAACCGACGTGACGACGTTGGAGCATCGTTGAGGGAGCTCGAGGTCGAACAGGGTCGCGTACAGGATGGGCTCCGCGGTGACCGGAGGTGTGAAGGTCGCGTCGTAGCGCGCCGCAACGGCCGAAGCCGAAATCGTGCGCCAGAGAATCGCTCGGCTCGCCCGGGGGAGTCGAGGTCGCAGACTCACACAAGCCAGGCCTTCCGCGTCGAACGACACGATTATTGAGAAGGACGGCGGGGCCAGCGACCAACCGTCGTCCGATGGACCGGGGATCTCGTTGCAGGGCCCCTCGGAGGCGATGACTTCCCACTCTCGACCGAGCTCGGGGGCGTCTTGGTCGATTAGCCACTCGGAAGCGGGGTCGCCAAGGACGCCTCCTGCCCTCGAGTTCGATTCGATGGCGCCGGCGTCGAGCGAGTAGGGGCCGAGCGCCAAGTCCTCGAGCGCTCGTCTGTCTGAAAAGTCGAGCTCCGGTCGTTCAGCGATGAGCTCGAATTCGCCGCTAGGTGCGGTCGTCAGCCAGGCGCAGGCTTGGGCGCCGCACGGCGCCCACCGAACATTTTCCGTCGGAGCTGCGATTCGGCCCGCGGGCGTGGATAACGAGAGAGTCACTGGAAGCCTCAACGCGGCGTCGCCTGCCAACCTTGCGAAGACGTAGTCGTGCGGGTCGCCTTCGAGCGACAAGCGCGTCGCGCGCACGATTCGCAGCGCCGCGCGGAGGTCCGCATCTGGATCGACGAGCGCGGTCTCGCCACATGCGAACAGCAGCGAAGCGAGCGAGAGGAAGCGCGCGCTCACAGCACCAGCTCACAGCACCAGCGTCACTGCGATGGCGCCCGTGGGCCGAGGAGCTCCGAGCGCTTCGAGCTTCCCTCGAACGCAGTCCGCCACTTCGCGCGGGGCAGGATCGAGGGAGGTCACTTGCAGCTTCGTGGCGGGCGCACCCGAGAGCTCGATGTGAAAACGAAGACGTCGGCCGCTGCTAGGGGCACAGGGCTCCGCGGCGACTGCGAGGCGTGACTTCCAGGTCTCCACATCTCCCTCTGGGGAGAGTGCGACTTTTTTGGCGAGAGTCGGTTTGGGGCGGACTCTCGAAGGGGTCGAGGGACTTTCTTGGGGCGCGAGGACTTCGGCCATGGCCTTCGCGACTTGTCGCTCTTCAGGCACGGCGCCTGGAGCACGGAGCAGGAGGGCCGCAAAGCCGAACCCGAGCAGCGTGCCGAGGACGAGCCACCAGGCCGATCGGTTCGAGGGACGAGGCTCGGGCGCGACTCTCGCCGCCCTCGGGGCCCGTCGTGCCTTCGGCCGCGTCTTCGGCCGCGTCGGCACGGGCCGAGGCCTTTGCGGGCGTCGGGCGCGCCGAACCTTGCGACGCTGCGGAACGACCCGCCTCACGGGCCGGCGACCCCTCCGAGCTCCGGAGCGATCGATCCACCGCTCAGCACCTTCTCGAGCAGCGAGGCCGTAAGCTCCAGGCCGGAACCCTCCACGACGTCGAGGATCAGCTCCCGCAAGATCCCATTCTGTCGATCCTCGGAGAGCATGGAGCACAGGGGCACGAAGCGCGCGTAGCCGTCGGCGGCGTTGATGCTCTGGGCCAAGGGGCCGTAGAGAGCTTTCTGCGAGGGCGCGAGCTCGTCGAGCCGCGAGAGCGGGAAGCCTTCGACCGCACGGCATCGATTCACGAAGGCCTCGCGATCCAGACCCTCGTCCGTCGCGAAGGTCGCGTGGAAGACATGACTCATGGCTACTCGGCCACGTTGAGCTGGGCACCCAGCCTCGTCCCAGCAGGGCCCGCCTGGAGCGAATTGGAGCCACCCCGCATCCCCTTCCTCGGTCGTCGACATGAGCGCGGAGGCCTCCGCGCACGCCGCGTCCTCGACGCCAAAGGCGCGCTCGCCGCCGTCGAACTCGAGCACCACGAGAATGTCCGGCGCCGCGCCGAACGGCCGAGTCACGAAGGCCGAAGGGAACAGGTCCGAAGGCCACGACGAAACCAACGAGGTCATGTCACGCCCGGCCGCCATGAGCGGGCTCAAGGCGCAATGGCGCGGCGGCCCTTCGGGAGCTCCCCTCGCTGCGTAATACCAAATCACCTCCGCGGGTGTCGGCGTGGACCCAACCTCACACCCAAATACTCCGAGCGGCGGCTCCGCGACGTCCCCCTTCTCATCCAACCGCAACATCGCCGCTCCCGTTGGCCGAATGCCTGCGGCCATCAGCCCCCGCGCGAAGGTCTCCATCCAGCGCCCATACGGCTCTCGCAGGTCCGTCGTGGTGCGATCGATGCGGACGAGGGCAAGAATGTTTGCGGTGGGCCCAGGCAACGTCCCGTCGCACGGGTTCGTAACCGGATCGAGGCGCGGACGATCGATGACGATCGTGCAACCGGCAGAAAAAAAGGCGAGGAACAGCGCTCCGCGCGCCGACGGGCCGCTTCGTGAGGTCGTGCCTTCGAATCCGCGCACCGCTCCATCATCCTCGAAATCGCGGCCGATCGCAGGTCCAAAGTTCTGAAGCTCTGAAGCGCCTCCGCCGCAATGATCAGGGGCTCTCATCGCCGGTCATGACCGAGTTGACTCTTGCCTCCGAGGCTTCGACGTGATTCGTCGGCGAGTCCGTGAAGCACATCAAGGAGGTGGACGGGCTTCGGGCGGTCGCGGTGATGGCCGTGCTCCTGTTTCACGCTGGTTTTGCCTCCGTGAAGGGTGGGTTCGTCGGGGTCGACGCGTTCTTCGTCATTTCCGGCTATCTCATTACTCAGATATTGGTCTCCGAGCTCGACGGCGGCTCGCTCTCGCTGGCTCGATTCTACACGCGCCGGATTTTCCGGATCGTGCCCGCGTTGTACATGACTCTGCTGGCCTCGGTGCTCGTCTTCTTCGTGGTCTTGCCACCGGTCCTCGCCACAGACCTCGTGACGTCCTTCTCTGCGGCGATTCTCTCGGTTTCGAATCTTTGGTTCTTTGCGACGGTCGACTATTTCTCCGATCAGTCCGCGAACCCGGTGCTGCACACCTGGTCACTCGCCGTCGAAGAGCAGTTCTATTTGTTCTTCCCCCTGTTTCTGCTCGCCATCGCACGCCTCCTCGGACGCCGATCCCTTCCAAAAGCCATCGGCGGAGTGTTCCTGGGTTCTCTGGGAGCGGCCTCTTATCTTGCGTTCGGAGACTCGAGTCAGGCCTTTTATTTGCCGTGGCTCAGGGCTTGGGAGCTCTTGGCCGGATCGCTCCTGGCGATCGCACCCATCCGCGCGCTCGACCTTCGCTGGAAACGCGCTTTTTCGAATGTGGGCCTGATCGCGGTCGGTCTGAGTTGTGTGGTGTATGACGACCAAACCGTCTTTCCTGGGTTGGCGGCCATTCTCCCAGTAGCTGGGGCTGCTGCGGTCATCGCTGGCGCGGGTTCGGCCAGTCTGGCCAACCGACTCCTCGCCTCGAGGCCTATGGTTTGGACCGGCAAGATATCCTACTCACTGTACCTGGTTCATTGGCCGATCTTCTGCCTCGCCTCCCTGTTCATCAAGATCGAGACAGGGTTCTGGGCAAGACCCGCGCTTCTCTCCGCGAGCTTCCTGCTGGCCTCTCTGAGCTTTTCATTCGTCGAGAGCCCGGCTCGGAAGCTCACCGGACGTATTCCTCAACGGCGAGTCTTCGCCGGTTTTGCGTTGAGCTCCGGTGCCCTCTTGATTCTGGTCCTGGCCGCCCATGGAGCGAACCGAACGGCGTGGGGTCGCTTTCCCGAGGCGGTCGAGATGGCTCGCGCGTTCAAACAGGACAAGAGTTTCTTCAAGCCCGGCACCTGCTTTCTCGATCAAAGGAGCCGCGGCTTCGAAGCCTTTCAGAAGGGTCAGTGCTTGGCCCAAACACCCGGTCGGTCCCAAGCGGTCGTCGTGGGGGATAGTCATGCCGCCAACGTGGTCGCCGCGCTTGCGGAGCTCAACCGGGAGGTGAGTGTGCTCCAGGCGACGGCATCAGGTTGTCGCCCCACGCTGGACACCGACGGCCCACCACGATGTTCGAAGCTCGTCGACCACGTCTATCGAGAGTGGCTGCCCGGAGAAGGCCGCGAGGTCGGCACCGTCGTGCTGATCGGACGATGGAAGGACAACGACGTCGAGCCGCTTCGGCGAACGATCGCGCACCTCCACACGCTCCAGAAACGAGTCGTCCTGGTGGGTCCGGCCCCTGAGTTCCTGATCCCCGTCCCACTCATCCTTGCGTACGAGGGCGTCCTATCCGTCGACCTCCGCCACCGCCTCTTCCGAACGGATCGAGTCGAGCTCGACCGGAAGCTGCGAGCCGAGTTCGGTTCGAAAGTCACATACCACTCTGCCATCGACCAACTATGCCCTGCGGGTGAGTGTCGGATGACTGATCGAAGTCAGCCCACGCTCTTTGACCGTGACCACTTCACCCCGGCCGGTGCGAGGCTCGCCATGGACGGTATGAGGCTGTGATTCGGCCGTGTACTATTCACGTGCCCGACAGAACCACGTTCCTGCGATATTCTCGGATTCTCGGCTCGCGGACTTTCGAATAGTTTGATCCCCAGCTACAGTCCGCCCGATGACTACAACCCGAATAGGTGGACCACTTCTCTTCTTCTCGCTGCTCGTCGCCGGGTGCGACTCGGCGGGCTTCGGCCAAGGCACATCGGGGCTCGGCCCTTCCAAGTTGGCGGCGGCGATCGCGGCATACTGCCCCAGCGGGTCGAACGTTGTCTCGGGAGGAGACGGCGCTGACCTTCTCCTCGGAACTGCGGCGAACGACTGCCTCTTGGGATTTGGCGGAGACGACACCCTCGAGGGCCTCGAAGGTGATGACGTGTTGGTGGGCGGCCCAGGCGACGACATCCTGCGCGGAGGTCAGGGGCGAGACTCACTCAGGGGCCAAGCAGGCAACGACCTCCTGGAGGGCGGCGACGGGCCTGATAAGCTCAGCGCTGGGATTGGAGACGACTTCCTCGACGGCGGCGGAGGGAACGACACGCTGACGGGCGAAGCCGGATTGGACGAGCTGCACGGTGGCGATGGCGACGACGTTCTCTCGGGCGGCGACGGAGACGACTCGATCGACGGTGCGGCGGGTTCCGATCGTGCCTTTGGCGGCGCCGGTGACGACGTGGTGAGTCTGGGAGTTGGAGCCGATCGCGGCTCGGGCGGAGCTGGCAACGACATCCTCGCCGGCGGTGACGGTATCGACGTGTTGAACGGCGAAGCGGGTCGAGATCTCATCGACGGTGGCCCGAGCACGGATCAAATCGACGGTGGCCCGGACACGGACCAGTGCGACGAGCCCGCGGCGCTCAACTGTGAGTCGACCGACGGCGGGAGCGCCTGCGCGTCGGACGCCGACTGCGCGGTCGGTCGCTGCGCGCTCCCCGCCGGGTTGTGCGTGCTGTGTCTGGCCGACTCGGAGTGTGCGGACGGTACGTGCGACCCCGCCGCCGGCTGCGGCTGTGGAAACGGAATTCTGGATGCGCTCGAGGAGTGTGATGATGGTGGAACGGACCCGGGCGACGGGTGTTCGGCCACGTGTATGATCGAGCCCTCCGGGATCACCTTCAATCAACTCGACTGGGTCTCGTCCGACAAGCTCAGCACCCTGACTCATAGTCTTTGGGGTGCGGTCACGATCACCTACCCACGCAATGACGTACGCCCGAAGTTCTTGAACGTCGTGGTGCAGGCGCAACCTCCAGTCGTTCCTCCGGCGTGGGTGATCGAGAATTTTCCGATCTTCCCCGAAGGAGAGGATCCGCTGCAGTCGGATCAGCTCTTCTTCGATTTGACGGAGCTCGGTTTGGCCGAAGGTGACGCGCTGACCGGTCTTTGTTTCGTGGTGACTTTGGAGGGGGAAGAGGCCGCATCCCTGCCCACTGCTCCGATCGCATGCGGGCCTGCGACGCCGGAAGTTTATGAGTTCGGCGACCATCCTCTGCACGGAGCGACGGCGGGTCCGCCAAAGGCGGGCAAGCCGGCTCCGCTGAAGTTCAAGAAGGGAACGAAGGTCACTCAGCTCGGGAAGAATCGTCCGAAGACGGAGTATGAGGGCGTGCAGGAAGGGGCGAATCAGTGCATGGGCGGCGCCATGGCGCGAAGCCTCGCGTGGCTGCACAAGGCGTATAGGCTCGGTCCGCCGAAATCGGCGCAGGCCTTTTTTGGGCAGCTCCTCGGGGCGGGCGTCACCGTTCCTGCGGGTCCGTCGGAGACGGTTCCGGCCGCCGAGGGTCGTCGCCTCGCCGCAAAGAAAAACTTCACCGACACCATGATGGGGGGCCGGGTCGTGACGAAGGTCTGGGACTCCGGGAGCGCGGTCGACTCACCCGCTGGCGTCGGGGAGACGGGCGGCGACTTGGCGCCTTGGCTTACGGCAGAGTGGGAGACCGAAGCGGTCGAGATCGCGTTTCAGTCTCCTCCAGACAGTGCGCATATCGTGACGCTCGTTGGGTTGAAGGTCGACGACGCGGGCAACTTCATCGGTCGATACCGAGACGACGGCTCCCAAGGGGACGCGAACGGAGGCGACAGAGTACCCAAGAGCGTCATCATGGCGCGCGGCTCGGACGGGAATTACTACTTCGGCAACACGAGCTACAAGATCCACTTCGCGATCTCCGAGAGTGTCACTCCACCACCTCCCTGAGCGTGCTCGGTCCCGGGACTGCAGGCATCTTGCCTGCGGCCACCTGGGTCCGGTGAGTGAGGCGCCAGCAGACGCGGGTGAGCGCACTTGACTCAGTCAGCGAAGCCGGCGCTAGAATTCTCGAGTCGTGTGGCCATTCGGAAAACGAAAGGGGTGCAGCCGGCCCTGGATCTGAGTGCGCTGCGGGGAAGTCGGTCGAAAAAAAATAGATAGAACGAGGACTTGCGGCGATCGATCGGTGTGCGACG
>CAYXDO010000024.1:0-60438 GCA_964463485.1 uncultured Myxococcales bacterium
TTCGCGTCCAAAGTCTTGCCAGATCGTGCGCGAACTTTGGGAGAAAGAGACTAACCTCAAGGGTGTGATGTAGGTCCGAGGGCGTCGGAATCCGCGGCTGACGCAGCTTCATGCTGACCGACGTCGTCATCGTTGTCGTGGTTGTCGTGGAGGTGGAGGTGGACGAACTCGTGGGCCTGGGCGGGAAACGTGGGCGTGGAGGTGGACGAATTCAGGGCTTAGGTCGCGGTCGGACGAGTCATGAATCCCACTCCGCGATTCGGGCGACCGCGGAGAGTAGTCTGCCGTCGTCGAAGAACCCTTCTTCCCAGAGCACGGTCGCGACGACGCGGAGCAGCCGTCGCTCCGTACCCATCGGCAGCTCTTTACCCAACAGAAGATCGTCGAGCGACTGGCGCAGCTCGGCGAGGGACCGAGCTCGCTCTTCCGCCTCCGTCCGCTCCTGCTCGAGCAGCACCTCCTGGAGTGGCGGGGGCGCCGGAGCGTCCTGGGATCCGCCGTCGAGATACTCAGCGGTGGGGTGGGGCGCCTGGGCCAGAGCGCTCTCGTCGCGGAGCTCGTTCGATGCGACTTCTTCGACTCGGACCTCGGTGGGCTCGGAGAGATCGTCGACGTCGACCGCGACGGCGTCCAAGGACGAGTCATCCGTGGCCTCTCGAGTCACCCCGAGGGGAGTGAGTGCGACATCCTGGGCCGGCGCAGCGAGCAGCTCCGACGCGGCGGCTTCGATGTTCGACTCATCTGTGCTTCGGTCGAACGAATTTTCGGTCGAGCGATCCTGTCGCGGATTGAACTCGACGGGCGATCGGATCTCGACGAGCTGATCGGGAGATGGAGGGGGCCCAACGAGCTCAGCCGTGGCCAAGTCGGCGGCAGGCTGAGCCGCTTCGATCGGCTCGTCCTCGAACGGCACATCGACGGGGGTCTCGGGGAGAGGTTCCGCGGCGACCTCTCGCGCTCCGAGGTCCTCGATCATCGCGTCCGCGACCGTTTCCGGCGCAGGCGCCAGAACGGCCTCGCTCGGAGCAGGTGTTTTGGACCGGGGTCGCTGAATGACGGCCTCGGGGTCGCCGCGACCTTCGGGCACAGGCTCCCCAGCCACGAGATGCTCTTGGACAGCCTCGAGCTCGACGGGAGCTTCGGCCGGGGTCTCCTGTCGAAGCACGGCCTCGAGGTCGCTTTGAGCCTCGGCCGGAGCCTCCTCCTGAGCCACCGCCTCGAGCTCGACGGGAGCTTCGGCGAGAGGCTCCACTCGAACGACCGCCTCGAGCTCGACGGGAGCTTCGGCAAGAGCCTCCGCTTGAAGCACGGCTTCGAGCTCGACGGGAGCTTCCTCCTGAACGACGGCCTCGAGGTCGACGGGAGCTTCGGCGAGAGGCTCCTCCTGGACGATGGCTTCGAGCTCGATTGGGGCTTCAGGCGCTTCTTCCGTGACGGCCGCGCGGGCCTCGGCGGGCTCTTCTTGCACGGGCGCGTCGAGCTCGATGGGAGGTTCCGATGAAGGCCCCTCTTGAACCACCGCGATGAGCTCGACGGGTGCGTCGGACGACGGCCCTTCTCCAACGATCGCCTCGAGCTCGACGGGCGCTTCAGCTGGCCCGAGCGCGTCGCCGCCGACCTGCGAATGCCCGCCTGGATCTGGGGCCTCGTCAGACAGCGCGACGACCTCGACTGTGGCTGCAGTATCGTCGACCTCGGCGAGCCGGGCGGAGCTTCTTGTCTCCTCGGCGTCTTCGATCTCGACTTCGGGTAAGACGTCTTGAGGCTCAGTGGCTACTGCCGCAGACCTTGGAGCTTCAGGGAGCTCCTCCACTTTGGGTTCGGGGGCGGCCGGAATGACGCTCTGACGCCCGGCCGGCGTGAGCTGGTCCGCCCACGATCCTTCGCTCTGCGCGAGGGGCCAGACCTGCTCGGGCTCCTCGACGATCTCGCCTGCAACGATCTCCTCTTCGACGTCGATCGGAATGCTGTCGGATCGCGGGATGGCCTGGCGCAGTGCCGGATTTTGCACGAGCGGGGGAGGGGGCTCGGAGGCCGGGACGACATCGAGCTCCGAAGGCTCGATGATCTCATCCGAGTCCACGACCTCGGTCACCTCGAGGATCTCTTCGCCCGGGCCCACCGAAATCCGACGTCGCGCGTTCGGTTGCGGGCGTAGGAACTCGAGCGGTGAGCGCCGATCGCGCCGAGGGATCTCGGAGTCGAGCTTGACTCGTCGGTTGGCCGCCGAGGGCTCGTCTTCGAGCGACCTCGGAACGCGCCGAAGCGCGACGCGGGCGAGCTGCGAGGCCTCGTCGTCTGCTGGTCGGGCGACGGCCCAGGGTCGTGAAGATCCGCTGGGCGCAGGGCTCGCGCCCGAGCGGAGAGTGCCCTGTGTAACGACTTCCGGAGGGCGAGCGGGCGGGGGCGGTGGCCTCGAGGCGCGCACGTAACGGGCAGGTTTGTTGGGCTCGGACACCTCCTTCCTCGCGACTTGCTCGGGCTCGCGACGAGGCGTCGAGGGAGCCTGCCTCGCGACGGGCGAACCTTGAATCACGCGGACGGGCACGGAGCTCGAAGAAGAGGGACCTCCTGGCTGGGCTGGTGTCGGCGTGCCCGACAGCACCGGCGCGATCGGCGCGACGCCGGAAGTAGCCGGAGCGCCAACGGGCACGTGGCCAACGACGGGCGCGCCCACAGCGGCCCCGCTCGCCCTCGGATCCGGAGGAGGCTGTGAGGGCATCGATGGTTGGTGCTCATACAATCGATCGAGGAGCGCACCCATCTCGCTCTCTCGAATGAGCGTCCATCGCACTTCGTCCGAGGGCTCCACGCAGGCCCGCACAGCCTGAAACGCGAGCTGATCGAGCGGGTCCGCGGTGATGATGTTGAGGCGTCGCTGGCCGCCTTCGGTCGTGATCACACCAAGTGGGACGATCCTGTGCCTGCGGGCGGTGCCCGCGGGGATGAGCGCGAGGACCTCGGGCGCTGGAGCGACGTTTGGTCCTTCGACCATGTCGAGCCCCAAGCTCTTCGCGAGCGCGTGAACGAGTCGGTCCTCCGAGGCGATCCCGGCTTTCGCGAGAATGTCACAGAGTCCGCGTCCGGATTGCTCCTGCTCCTCGAGCGCGGAGTCGAGCTGCCACTCGTCAACGAAGCCGAGTCGCTGGAATAGGCCACCGAGCCGCCGCTGATTGCGGGCCATTTCGCCGGCCAGGTTATCTCAATCCCGTCGTCCGTGCTCAGTCCGAGTGAATTTTCGGGGCAAGCCCGAAGATAGCCAGCCCGTTCGAGTGATTCCCGGAAACTCAACCGGCTCTAGGAGAGCCTGATGCGAAGGCGGGGACTCGAACCCCGACAGATTTTCACCCACAGGAACCTGAATCCTGCGCGTCTACCAATTCCGCCACCTTCGCGAGGCAGGGTTCGGTACGAATCGCTGCGCGAAGAGTCAAGCCGCTTGTCGATTCAGCTCAGCCCGCTCGAGTCGAACCTGCGATCGCCCCAGTCTGAACCAAGAATCCAATCAGCTCTCGCACCAATGAACGCGCTCGCCTCCCAATCACCAGGTCCGAATGGCCGCTGCGCTCGACGAGCACGGTTCGTCGCGGACCCGCCCCATCGAGCGCGCCCTGCAAACACGCCGCGCTCCCGAATACGTCGGCGTCACCCAGCGCCGAGAAAATGGGCCCCGGCCAGCGTTTGATCGCCGCGAGCACGTCGATGCCCGCGATCCTTCCGCCCCCGACTGCAAGCTCCGCGAGGTCCATCATGACACTCACGCTCTCCGGTACACCCGTCGTGAAGAGCGCGCGCAAGACCTCCCGGGGCGCTTCCTCAGGAACGCCAAGACGCACGAGGTCGAACACGCCCAGGCCCCGCGTCGGCAGCGTCGCGATGTCTTTGGCCAACCGAAGGACCACGTCCATCGGAAATCGTTTGTGCACAAATGGAATCAGCACTTTGCGCGCCACCGCCCCGACCAACTTGATCTGCGGCCTCCCGCGAGCCAGCGGCAAAGGCGCCGCGAAATTCGCCAGCGATCGAATGGGAGGGTCCCCGGCCAATAGAGCCGAGCCCAAATATGCGCCCATCGAGTGACCCACGTAATGCACTCGCTCCACACCGGGAAGCTCCCTCACCCGCGCGATGGCCTCCGGCACCACGTCGAAAAGGTATCCCGAGAGCCCTCGGGTCGGCCGCGCGCCCGTAGCTCGGTCCGGTCCGTCGAGCTCCGCGAGGATAACCCGGCCAAAACGCGCCAACTCCCCGGGCATCGCGCCGGCCGTAAACGTCGATCGATGCTGCCCGAGCCCGTGGACCAACAGAAACGCGTCGCTTCTTTGCCCTGACGACGGATGCTCCCACAGCGCGAGCCGATCGGACGCAAAGAGAGGCACGAGGCGCCCAGCGCCGTTCATGCCCTCTTCGTTGTCACGCTGCGTCATGTCCGGCAAGCGATGAACGACCCCCGTTGACACGAGGTCTCGAGGAAACCAAACAGAGTCCCATGCATCCCACCGTGGCGTCCGCGAAGGACGAGTCCCTTCCCCTCGTCATCACGCCCGAGACGTTCAAGAAGCGGTCGCCCCTGCCGAGACTCGGACCGCTCGATCCTCCACCTCCGGGCTCGACCAAACAGCTCATCGAAATGGGCCCATCGCACCCTGCGATGCACGGCACCGTGAAGATCAACCTCATCGCCGACGGCGAGAAGGTCGAGCGCATCGACGTCGACGTCGGCTATCTGCACCGCGGGTTCGAGAAATCGTCGGAGAACGCGACGTGGACGATGGTGTTTCCGTACACCGACCGCCTGAATTACTTGTCGCCGTTCATCAACAACGCCGGCTACGCGATGGCCGTCGAGAAGCTGATGGGCCTCGAGGTGCCACCCCGCGCCAAGTTCTGCCGCATGATCGCCTCCGAGATCTCACGCATGGCCGATCACTGCACGTGTGTCGGCGCATCTACGATGGAGCTCGCGGCCTTCACCGGCATGCTCTATCTCATCGAGGCTCGCGATCTCATGTGGGATCTGACCGAGGAGCTGTGCGGCGCCAGGCTCACCGTCTCGTACGTGAGGCTCGGCGGAGTCTCCGCCGATCTGCCGCCCGATTTCCAGCGCCACGTCCAAGAGAAGCTCGATCGGGTGATGTTTCTGCTCGACGACACCGAGTCTCTGCTCAACCGAAATCAGATCTTCATCGGCCGCATGCGAGGCGTCGGCACGATGACCAAGGAAGAGGCGGTGGAGTGGGGCTGGACCGGTCCCTGTCTCCGCTCCACCGGTGTGCCGTACGACGTTCGTGTGGCGCACCCGTACGACTACTACGATCGAGTGAAATTCGAAGTGCCGGTGGGCGCGGTCGGAGACAACTTCGACCGTTACCTCGTCCGCATGAAGGAGCTTCGGGAGAGTGCAAGTATCATCAAGCAGAGTCTCGAGCTCATCAAGGACACGCCGCCTGAGCTCGTCGTGAAAGACTCCCGCGTCGCCATGCCCCCCAAGGAACGAGTGCACACTGCGATCGAGGAGTTGATGAATCACTTCAAGATCATCATCGATGGTGTGCAGGTCCCGGCGGGCGAAGCATACTCGTACGTCGAAGGAGCCAACGGTGAGTTGGGTTATTACGTCGTTTCGACCGGCGGCGGGCGGCCGTGGAAGGTGCGAGTCCGACCGCCTTGCTGGCCCATCGTCTCGTCCATGCCCCGACTCATCGAAGGATCCATGATCGCCGACATCGTTCCGACCTTCGGGTCCGTGAACATGATCGGCGGTGAGTGCGACCGGTGAGCGCGACGTGAAGGCCCTCGTCGCGATCCTCGTGCTGCTGCTGGCCGTCGAAACCTACGGTGTGTACGGCCGCGCGCAGGCCGATCGCTTGGTGGCGCACTGCACGCTGCAGGCGGGCCCGCTGTGCTTTGCATGGAAAGAGAACGCCCTCGGCAAGCTGCTCGGACCCGCACCCAGCAAGGAAGTTGAGGAGAAGCTCGTCGTCGCCAAGAAAGCCTGGGAGGAGGCGTTCGAAGACAAGATCGCCAAACGCCTCGAGACGCGAGAGGGCATCGACGACCTGGTCACCGACGCAAGAAAGAAGGCCAAGGAAGCGCTCGACTCGGTCGGCAAGGGCGTCGAGAAGCTCACCGACAAGGCCACCGACCCGGCCATCGCGCAGAAGGCTCGCGATACCTTCGAGGCCCTCGGAGAAAGCGCCGGAACGATCATCGAGAAGACTCAGGAGGCGCTCGACGGATCAAAGACGATCGTGGAGCTCGAGAAGACTCCCGCGACCGCTCCCCGTCCGGACGCCGGCGCCAAAGACGCGACCGAGGCGGACAAGCGAATCAAGGACGGCAAGGCCATCGAGCTCGATTGAGCCTGCGGGTGGGTGAGTGCGACAACTTTGGTGAGTCGTCGCTGCATCGTCACTCGCCGCTCACTCACACCGGTCGTTCTTCGTAAGCACGCCCACGCCGCTCGGGAGAGCGTCGTCCGTCCGAATGTCTCCGAGCAACACCCCGCTAGCTCCGAAGGGCGCGCCCTCGTAGACTTGCTCCTGACTGAATCCAGGCTGGCCCGGACAGAGCTCCAGCTTCGAGTTGATTTGAAAGACCGAGCCCGCTTCGGTCATGGCGATCACTCCCCCGTCAAAGGGAATCAGCGCGGACGCGCCGGACCAGCGCTCGGGAAAATCAGTGAGGCTCCACCCATCGCCCCGGCGGACCGCCAGCCCGGAGTGCATCGAGACCATGACTCCGCCCCCGAACGACGTGAGTGCACCCAGCAACGATCCTCGTCGGACCAACTCGGAGTCGACGACACCGTCCTCCACGATCAGCAGGCTGTCGGTCCCAACGGTCGCGACGACGAGCTCGGAGCTGACCGCGCGAACGTGATAGAACCCACCGCCCACGTGATTCGGCCGAGGCTCGGCGAGCGTCGCCATCGAAGCGCCGTCGGAGCGAACGATGGCGCCAGACCCAGTGACTCCGACCACGAAATTCCCGATGGCGTCGAGCTCGCTGTACGACCTATGAGCACCAGTAACGGAGGCAGTCACGGTGCATGTCGCACTCATCGAGCCCGTCAGCTCTAGCCGCCGAAGCTCCGCTCCCGACGAAACCCAGAGTTGTCCGTCCTGAGCCAGCGCCGCGCTTTCGAGCGGCGGGCGCCCGGAGCAAAGTCGCTCGGCGACGAAATCTTCCCGCACGCGAACGATGCTCCCGTCGTCGATGACGACCAGCGCCGACCCGCTGGCCTCCCGAAGAGCCGCGACGACCGCAATTTGCTCGGGCACGGGGATCGGCACGAAGTGTTGGTCGAACTCAGCGCAGGCGCACCGCGGGTAGGCGTCGGGCACGACCGTAGCGAGGTAGCCATCCGAGGGCGACCCGACGGTCCATTCGCCGTCGAGGCCCTCAGCCACGTGCGTTTCCGGAGGTTTTAGCAACAGGCAGGATCGACAGCGATTCGCGCGGCCTTCGAGGAATCCGGATCGAAGCCCCAATTCTTCGAGCGTGAGGTCGTAATAGGCGAGCTCGAGGCGGCTCGCGGTCGACTGTTCCAGCTTCAACGGCTCGTCGAGCGTGCCCCCGTACAGATTCCGATCGTCGACGAGCAACACGAACGATTTGGTCGAGCCGACGGGGTCCGGCAGCGCCACCGCCACACGCTCGGCCTCCGAGCCGCAAGCTGCCAGGGTAGCGAGTCCCAACCACGAGATGCTGCGATGGAGCTTCAAAGCCCGAGGCGAGGATGCACCGGCCAGATTCAATGCTGGCGGGGGATGTGGAAGCAGTCCTCCCACGGGAGCATTCCGATCTTGGGATAATACGCTTTTGCCAAGGGCGCGGCATGCAGGAAGAACACACACTCGGGACCCGCGGCCCCCCGCAATCGTTCCAGAATCGCCTTTCCGATCCCTTGGTGTTGAAAGTCCCTCCTCACGGCCAAGTCGGAGACATAACAGCAGTACGAAAAATCGGTGAGCGCCCGTCCGACGCCGACGAGCCGTGGTCCGCTGAAGGCCGAAACGACCAGGTTGGCATTTTCGAACATGCGCGCGATCCTCTGAGGTTCACTCGTGGGCCTCCGAATCCCGCTGGACTGGAAAACCTCGATGATTTGTTCGACGGATAACACTTCGTTGGTTCGATAAGTAACTTCAGTCTCCATCAGTCTCCATCATTCGCCGACGTCCTGCATACTCAGCTCACCTCGCCCCGGAGCCATTGCGAGCGCTCCACGGTCCTCATCCGTGCTCGTGAGTGTCAATCCCCCGACCCTCGACTCCCCCGACCGAGTCCGCACGAGGTCGATCGCCGTCGCGATCGCGAGGCGGAGCTCGCGGGTGCTGGCGTGGAGCAAGGCTCGTCCGAGCGCCGGGAGCACCGTGCGATCTCCGATCCGACCGAGGCCATCGGCGGCCGCCGTCCGAGCTTCGATCGAGGCGCTCGAGAGGATCTCGAGCAGCACGGCTTGAGCCGATGGGTTTCCTAAGTCTCCGAGAGTCTCCGCGTACCGGGCCAGCGCTGGCGGATTCACACGCGGCGCCGCACGAATCAGCTCGGGCACACAAGGTCGAAACCGCTTGTCGGCGAGCTCGGAAAGGACGGTGAATTGGATCGTCCAGCTCGGGTCATCGAGGCCCTTGAGCAAGAGGGCCTGCGCCCGAGGCGCCGGGAAATTTCGCGCGGCGTGAACAAAAGCGCGCTCTCTGATTTCCTCGGGCACAGGGGGACGCTCGAAGATGATGGTCGGTCCCGACGCGTCGGAAATGAAGGCGTCGTGACTCTCGGCCAGAGTCTCGACTGTGTCGAATCCTCTAGATCCTATCCGTCGAGCTGCGGCGAATTGCACCTCGGCATGCGGATCGGCGAGCGCACCCTTGACGACTCGCTCCACCCGATCGTCTTCCGCTAGGTCCAAGGAGAGGATCGCCTCGACCGCTCTGGCACGAACGTCCGCGCTCGGGTCGCCGTGCGCCCGCTCCTCGAGCGTCCGGAGCGGCTCGTGATCGGGATCGACGAGACCCAAGCAGAAGGTCGCAATCGCCCGGATCGACAGTTCGAGGTCCAACGATCGCGTCCGCGTCATCAAGGCATCGAAGCGAACGTGATCCTCGAACACACCGAGCGTATCGCCCAGCCTCACGCGTGATCGCGTCGTGTGGTCGAGCAGGGCGATGGCTTCCTTGGGTCCGTACTCGATGGTCTCTGGAGTGGTCCGGATGAGTTGGAAGCAGACGCGCGGGTCCAGCGCCACTTCGGGCAGCAAGGTGAGTCGCGCGAAAGGCATGCGGGCGCTTCCGTGTCGCTGGAACAGGTCGGAAAATTCGGGATGGTGAGCTAGGTCGATGGTCTCCTCGGCGAGCGCAAGTCTCGCGGGGAGCCCATTTAGCGCGCCGGCGAAGCGAGGAGCGTCGCTAGCCGTCAGCTCAGCGGGCGAAGCGACCGCAGCGAGACCCAGCTGTTTGGCGACCTCGGAGAGAGTTTCCGCCGCACGGCGAAGCCTCGTGTTGGCGCGCCGGACACCCATCGCCTCACTCGGCGTCCAACGAGGGATCTCTGCGGCTCACGGACAATCAACCAGTCCGAGTGGCACGATCGTTCCCAACATCGAGCAGCCCTCGGTTCCGCGAAGTCTGATTCTTCCGGCCGCGCCTCCTCCTCCTCCCCCTCCCGCGCGGCCTGTCGTCCCTGCGCCGCCGGCGGTCGGGCTCGTGCCCGCACCGGCCCCGCCCGCGCCGCCGTTTCCACCCTCTGCTTGCGTCTGGCCCCCGGCGGCCGCGAGCGCGCCGCCTCCATTTTCACCGTCCGCTCCGTCCGAGCCGGAGGCCTCGCCTCCACCTTCGCCCCCTGCCCCTCCGGTGGCCGAGAGTAGGGCGTTTCCGGCGATCTCCACTGCACGGCCTTCGACGAAGATGGCTCCTCCGCTGCCACCCCCTCCGCCACCCTCACGCCGGTTGGCGCCGATCCCGCCACCGCCGCCAGCGCGAATCGCGCCCGAGATGGTGATTTGCTCAGAAGCCGAGATTTGCACGGCGCCCCCGCCTGCACCTCCCGAGCTGGAGGTCGCGCCCCCGTCTCCGCCCATGCACCCGCCGACGATGGGCGAGAGTTGGTCCGAGCCGCGCGTTCCGCCCGCTAACCCACCCGGCGCGCCGCTCCTCGAAGCACCGCCTGCGGCCCCCGCCTCGCTGTGGCCAGCGCCGCCGCCGCCGCCGCCGCTGCTGTTGACTTCGACTCCATCGAACCCGTTCGCGAGCAAGCAGGATCGCGACCCTCCTGCTCCTGCGGTCACATGATTGGCGCTCGCGTCGATGACTCCGGCGACGACCACCGGACCGGCGACCGCGAAAATCACCGGGCGCGTACCCACGAGCTTCAGCGTACTGCCACTCGCGACTTCCAGTCCGGAGATCGAGATGAGTACGACCTCCAGCGACAACGGCTGCTGGATGGTATCGACGGAAGGGGGCTGCCGTGAGCACCAGTTGGAGAAGGACATGGTCGATGAGTTGAAAATCGAGGTGCCGCAGTCGATGACGACCGCCGGATCGGGCTCGTTGATCTGAGTTGGGTCGAAATTCGTCGGCTCGAACGGGAACGACCCATAGAATCCTGCGTCCGGAAAACCAAGGTCCGGAAAGCCAAGGTCCGGAAAGCCAAGGTCCGGAAAGCCAAGGTCCGGAAAGCCGGCGTCCGGAAAGCCAAGGTCCGGAGAGCCGGCGTCCGGAAAACCAAGGTCCGGAAAGCCAACATCCGGAAAGCCGAGGTCCGCCACGCTGGTGTCGCCGGCGTCCGAGTCGACCACGCCGGAGTCAGGTTCGGCCACGCCGCTGTCTGGGATCGCCCCATCGTCCAATGCACCGTCGACGGTCTCAGCGTCGGGATCCGTCGCGTCGAGGTCGACGGGCCGATCCATCGGTTCGGCGTCGAGCTCGCTGCCCGCGTCGTGCTCGATTCCGGTGTCGATTTCTTCGCTCGAGTCGAGGAGAGTTGCCGCGTCGCCGAGCCCAGCATCGGTTTGGCCTTCGCCCAGAGCCAAGGGGAACTGGTTGCAGGCGTTAGGTGTCGCCGAGAAACGGCCCTCGGAGGTCGCAACCTGATTTCCGGTCGCGCCGAGCTCCGAGTATCCCACCGCCCGCACCGCCACCGGCACGTCGGCCGAGAGTGCCGGATCGAGCTCCACGATCAGAGATGTCGTGCCGTCGGTGAGCTGCGCGCCGATGTCGAAAGCGCGACGGAATCGCCCGTCAGGAAGCTCCAAGGTGACCTCCAGCGATTTCACGGTCTCTCGGATCCGAGAGTCCGCGCTGAGCTCCAAGCGAATCGAGGGCGCGCCGGTCTTGCACTCGTCCGTACACGCTACGAAGGACCCTACGACGAGCGGGAGCGGAAGGAGTCGACGCACGCCCCAAGGATCGATGGTTGGAGACCCGGAGTCCACTCCGTTCTGTCGCCCCGGTCCCCGAACGCCATGCCGAAGCTCGATAGACGCAGCGACGCCGCGTTCGTTCAACGCGACGCCGCGTTCGTTCAACGAGTCAGGTCTGCCCCCGTAAGTTCGTCTTTGGCGGATCGGCGCGACAGGCGCGCGCACCACGGCCGCGCCGGTCGTGAAATGTTCAATACAGGCTGACCATCCGGACCCGAATTCGTCCCCGAACGGCCGCGGACTCGAACACGTGCTCACCATCGGCCAGGGGCACGTCGCCGCGAAAGCCACCCAGAGCCTGAGTCTGCGTGAGGAGTGACTCTCGAACCCCAAACCGCGGGTACCAGTCCACTTCGACGACGTCGGCCTCGAGCCTCAAGGAAGTCATTTCGTCGAACACCGGTCCCGCGAAAAGCAACTGGCGGGGCATCGACACCGATCCGGCCGCCTGAGTGAGCACGGTCGAGGTGCGATGGTCGACGGTGTCCTCGTGTACGATCACCGATCGACCGAGCCGAGACTCTACGTAGGGGTCGAAACGAGCTCGTACCTCCATACTCAGCTCCGCCGGAGGATCGCCGTGTTGCCCGTCGAAGGGACCGTGAGACTCACCATCCTCGAGAAGCTCGAGCTCCTCGAGCGTGACGAAGACCTTTCGGCGATGGAAGAGGCTCGCCGCGGCCAACACCACCGCCGCATCGGTGTCGGGGACCTTCATATGATACTCATGAGTGTAGCTGTGCGTCGCGGCAATGTGCTCGCCCGAGGTCGAAGTGGCGGAGGCTTCGGGGGCCTGACTCCAGAAATACTCGTCCGACGTGAACATGATGCCGTCGTTCGGCTCGTCGTCCGGATTGTTGAGGTCGAGCAACGGAATCCCGAGGGCCTCTCGAATGTGCGGGTCGGTGCCGCCGATGTGATGAATCAGGATGCCCGCCATTCGCGGATGATTCGCCTCATGCAACCTGTGGTCCCACACCGCCGCGTGGTCGCTGACGAAGTCTGGATTCATGACTGCGAAGTCCGACAGAGCGAGCCCGATCGCGTCTGCGCCGTCTTGAATCGCTGGGTTGTTGTAGAGATAAGCCAGTCTCGCTCCCCCAAGGACCCCCGCGCTCGTGAACCACCGAACGATCCTGCGCTCGGTTGCGAGGCCCTCGATGTCATTCTCGATGACATATCGTGTCACCAAACAACCCATCGAATGACACGCGACGTTCACGTGCTCGGCCCCGGACTGAACGAGCTTGTGACGAATGAACTTTGCCACGATGAGTGCATAACGATGCAGAGTCCTCGTGCCGTCCCAAGGATGCCGCTCGATCTCCCGGACGTCGGCCGGACTCAGCCACGTGTCCGGCACCCCGCCATAATATTCGATCGAGCTCCACTGGGTCGGGTCGGTCGAGCCCCCGGGGGTGTCTCCGCAGGGCGCGGCGGTGAGTAGCGGACCCGCGAGCTCGAGGATTTCCGGGCAACCCTGCTCGGCCCCATACACCTTGTGCTTCATCTCTTCGGGAGACTTGTTCGAAAACCCGTGAATCCAAAGGGTGAAGGTCCTCCCATCGTCGTAGCCCATCGCCCCCTCGACGGCTGGCGCGGGCCCGCAATCGGCGGGACATCGTTCGACCTCACAGCGATCACACACTCCATCTCCGCAACTCAGCCAGCGGTCGGGGTCGAGTCGTGGACCGATGCACAACCCGAAGACACACGTGCCCCCGGGACAGCTCTCGGAGCTCCCGCAGCTGAAGTCCGTGACGGGCGGAGGCGGGCACTCACCGGCGTCAGCAGGCTCCGCATCCCGCTCCATGGCATCGAGCGCCGCGGCGTCCGCCGCGAAGCCCGCATCACTCGCATTCGTCGTTCGATCCGAGTCCGTCGCGTCGCCGACGTCGATCGCCGAATCCGATGAGTCGAAGGCGCCTTGGCCTCGCGCGTCGGAGGTCGACAAGGTCGTTGACTCGGCGCATCCGAAGAGCAGCGCCGAGAGCACCCAGGGCCGAAGCGCCATGGACCATCGTAACACGGACCGCCGGAGCTACTATACTAGAACGCTTGTTCGAACACCGCAGCGAAGCCGTGGTCGAAGCGGCCGTGCCTCGAGAATCCAAAGGCGTAAAAGGCGCTCAGTTGAAAGGCGTCCAAGATGAGTAGGTGGCCTCCCGCACCGAATGAATTGGCGAGACCCAGCGACTCGTCGGTCCTCGTCGAGTCCAGCTCGGCGTAGACCGCTCCGTCGTGAAACACGCCGAGCTTGAAGACGTCTCGGGCCAGAGAAATCCGCAGATCCAACGTGGCCGATGCGACCTTGCGGGTGAACAACAAGTCTCCAAAGACACCTCGAAGATGGTCCCCGAGCGGTTCCTCGTCCGGCCACGCGATTGGCCCGAACAACCAGGTCCCGGCGAGGCCCATCCGCAGCTCGTGCCACCCGAACGAGAGCATCTTGTCCCACCGCGCGCGCGCCTCGGCGGTGATATCAGCCGCGGCCATGTCGCGGTAAGCTCGTGCCTTTGCCGAGATCCGATGGCGCATATCACGACGAAGCTCGTCTGGGTCGAGCACCAAAGTCATCCGGAGCTCAGAAAAGGCGCGAATCGTGCGTCCGCGGGCGTCCGGCAGCTCGGTTGTCGCACCCTCCTTCTGTCGAGTGCTGAAGCGGGTCGAAAGCTCCGCTCCGAAGCCGAGCTCGAGCTCCAGACCTCGTGCGGCCTCCCATGACAGCGCCGCCAGACCCTCCGTCCTCGTCCGAAAATAGCGCTCGAGGTCGAGGTCTGCTCGCTTTCGATGGCTGATCGCTCCTCGAGCGGCGGCGCGGCCACGTAAGGTCGTCCCACTCAACGGCGGAGTCAGCCACCCGGCTTCGAGCGTGGCTCGAGAGAACAGCACCCGAAGTTGCCGGTCGACGAGACCCGTCCCGAGCTTCGCCCCAACCAAGGCCTCGAGCTCCCACCGAGTCTCGTCGATCAAGAAATCCGTGGACCGATACAACATACCGCCGGCGAGCCCCTCCGCGTCTACCTCTGCGCTCAGCTTGAGGCCAGTCTCCCAAGCCTCGGGCTCGAGCAGCACGTGAAGGTCGTAGGCCTCCCCCGGACGAATCAGGCTGAGTCGGGGGTTGATCGAGAGCTCCTCGATGAACCCACCCGAGTCCCCAGCATCTCCTGGGACCAACAGATATCGGTACGACCGAATACCGTAGCGCTCCGACATCTCTTGAAGCCGTCGGTCCAGCATGGGCCGATTGAAGATCAGCTCCGGCAGCGCGAACTCGAGCTGAAGCTGAAGCGTGCGAAAGCTGCCCGCTCCTCGATAAATCAGCTTACCCAGGCGCCCCTCGTCGATTTCGGCGACGAGTCTCTTTTTGCGAAGATCGTGCTCGTCTGCCACCACCGAGACGGAGACGGCGGCCAGCTCATAACCCGCTCGAGACAAGAACTGTCGGATCCGTTTCTCCGCCAACGATCTGGAACGCTCGTCGACGCGCTCGTCCTGGCCGATCGCGGCGACCGCGCGGTAAATCTCCGGGCTCATCGCCCGCGCCCCGCGCACCTCGATCATCAGCAAGGGGCCGTCCGGGGAGCCCTCCGCGGATTTCTGCAACGTCGCCGGAGGCACGTCCGGATCGTCGGGCGGCGCGGGCTCCCTGGGCTCGTCGGTGTCGGCGGGGACGACCCCCAGAAGCAAGAACAACAGCGCGCCCGGAGACAAGCGGCGGTGATGCTGGTCGGAAAGTCCGCGCCTGTCGATCGGATCCGATCGGATCCCATCGGCGAATCGACGACCCGGCCGACCCAGCAAATGCGTCGAGGCGATGGGAAACTTCGAGATCAGCGGACCGTGACAAGACTGCGCCGCCGGTCTACGTTCCTCCGCTCAACGATGAGCAGCCATCCATATGCGGGGTTCGTCCACCTCGTCGAAAAGCCCGCGCGATATCTCGGCGGTGAGTTCAACTCCGTCGTCAAGCCATTCGGCGGCGCGGCGACGCGCTTCGCGCTCTGCTTCCCCGACGTCTATGACATCGGCATGAGTCACCTCGGGACGAAGATCCTCTACCGCGTGATCAACCAGGAGCCTGACCTGTTGATGGAGCGTTGTTTTTGTCCGTGGCTCGACATGGAAAAGCAGCTTCGTGAGCGGAACCTCCCGCTGCTGAGCCTCGAGAATGCGCGCCCCCTCCGTGACTTCGACGTCGTGGGCTTCTCGCTCCAGTACGAGATGACCTTCACGAACGTACTGACGATGCTGGACCTCGGCCGCGTTCCGCTCCGGTCCGAAGATCGATCCGAGGACGATCCTCTCGTGATTGCGGGTGGCCCCACCGCGACTCACGCCGAACCGATGGCTCCATTCATCGACGCATTTTTGATCGGGGATGCGGAGGAGCGCTTGCCGCGGCTGCTCCGGCACGTCGCGGAGCTTCGAAAGAAGCGCCTTTCTCGAACCGAGACTCTGGTCGCGCTGGCCAAGGAGGGCGGACTCTATTGTCCGGCGCTCTACGATCGGGAGATCTGCGAGCGTTCGGGCCTGCAATACGTTTCGCGGGCTCGTCACCCGGGCGTGCCCGAGCGCGTGTCTAGAGCGTTCGTCGACGACCTCGATCGATACCCATTCCCAGACGACTCTCCGGTGCCGGTCGCCGAAGCGATCTTCGATCGAATGTCCGTGGAGATCGCGCGAGGATGTACGGAGGGCTGTCGGTTTTGCCAGGCCGGAATGATTTATCGGCCCGTGCGAGAGCGCGACCCCGAGCAAGTCGTCGAGACTCTCGTTTCCGCGATCGAGAAGGGTGGATATGACGAGGCCGCCATCACGTCTCTCTCGACCGCCGACTACTCGTGTATCTCGCCGCTCGTGAAGCGGGTCATGGAGCGCCTTCGACCGATGAAGGTCTCGCTCGGCATCTCCAGCTTGCGTGCCTATGGGCTGGGCGAAGACTTGCTCGACGAAATCGCCACCGTGAAGGCCACCGGGCTCACTTTCGCGCCGGAGGCCGGAACTCAGCGGATGCGTGACGTCATCAACAAGAACGTCTCTGAAGCCGATCTCGAGCGCACCTGCCACAACGTGTTCTCGCGCGGCTGGAACAAGATGAAGCTCTACTTCATCTTGGGCCTACCGACGGAGACGGATGAAGACGTGCTCGGGATCGCCGATCTCGGACACAAGGCGCGGTTGATCGGTAAGAGATATGTTAGAGACGCGCAAGTGACCGCTTCGACCTCGAGTCACGTGCCCAAGCCACATACGCCCTTTCAGTGGGTCCACATGGACTCGATCGAGGAGCTCCGAAGAAAGCAGACGATGCTGCGGGCGGAAGGAAAGCGACTAGGCATCAAAGTCAAGACTCATCCGGTCGAGGTGAGTTACCTCGAAGGCATCATGTCTCGGGGCGACTTCCGGGTCGGGTGGCTCGTCGAGGAGGCTTGGCGTCGCGGGGCTCGATTCGACTCCTGGGACGACCAACTCCAGTTCGAAGCGTGGGAGGGCGCGCTGGCTGATTTCGAAAGGAAGTTCGAGATCTCCCGAGAGGTCTATCTCGGCACTCTGCCCACGGACGGGCACCTCCCTTGGGATCACATCGACGTGGGGCTCGACGATGGGTTCCTACTCAGGGAGTACCGGCGAGCGTTGGACGGCCGGCTCAGTCCGCCCTGCGGCAAGCCCGCCGGGGCGCAGATCCACGCAACCCATCTCGAACAAGCCACCCACGATCATCGCAAGCTGGTCTGTTACAACTGCGGCATCGCGTGCGACCTCGACCACATGAGGGACGAGAGGCTCGTGTTTCTGGGTAAGCTCGGAGCGGTCGAGGCGCCCGTGCAGAAGGAGAGATCCGAGCGCGGCGAGGCCCTCCTGCGGATCGAGAAGGGGCTTACGCCGCACGACTTCAAACAAGGAGTCGCCGCTCGGTATCGAATCAGGTTCAAGAAGCTCCCTCCTTTCAGCCTGGAGGGCCACCTGGATCTCGTGCGAACGCTCCCTCAGATCTTGAGGCGAGCGAAAGTCAGAACGTACTATTCCGAGGGATTCAGCCCGAAGCCCGTGATGTCGTTCGGTCCCGCGCTGCCGCTCGGAGCGCGGAGCTTGGCCGAGTATGCCGAGCTGAAGCTCCTCGAGGACATGCCGCCGAGGCAACTCATGAAGCTGATCCGGAGCGCCTCTCCCATGGGCTTCGACGTGGATGGGTGTGTGAAGCTGGAGACGGGAGCGCCTGGTCTCGCGCAGATCATCGACACCCTCGAGCTCTTTGCCGAAGTATCGGATTCGGCGTTGATCGGGAAGGTCGGCTCGACCTCGCTCGCGGACGTCGATGGAAGGGTTCAGGCCGCGTTCGAGGCGCGGCTCGAGGTCGAGGTGGAGCGAAAGAACAAGTCGCGAACCCTCGTGCTCAATGACGTGGTGACTTCGGTCCAGGCCGAGCTCGCCGCGCCAGCGCTCGGTGATCTAGCGGTCGAGAGACTCGGCGTGAGGTTCACGCTGAAGGCCGGCAGCGGACCCAGCCTGCGCCCGGTGGAGGTCGTACGCGCCCTCCTGGGCGTCGAGATCGAGCCCACCGCGGTGACTCGGCTCGGGTGTTGGCGCCTGGTCGATGGGATCCGAATCGAACCGCTGAACGTCGGGGCCGAAACTCCAAAGTCCCTGATGCGGGCGCTCGCCGTGGTCGAGGCGTGACAAGCAAGCTCAGCTCGATGCTTTGGAGATTACGGGCCACGAGTCAGCGCGAAGCGGCTCTCGACGGTGTGGGGGCACTCGTCTCTCACCGCACGTAGTTGAGTGCGATGTCGACCGAGTTGCGGCGGTCGGGAATGGTCGGGAACGGGTCGGATGGGAACGTGACCGGGTCACCGCTCACCGCTTCGCCCGCAGTGTCCGCCGGGCCGAGAAATCCGAGCACTTGATAGTCGACCGCTGGAACGTCTGGGACGACCACGTCGTAAAAGGAGCCTGGCGCGGAGAGATCGACGGCGACCTCCGTGTCCCCGCCGTATTTTTCGACGACACCATCGCGAGGTCCGAACAGTCCGACGTCGCCGCCCGCATAGACGCCCCAGTGAAGCGTTCCCGCGAGTCTCCCGGGCTCCACCTCGTCCCGGATGCCGTCATCGACGAAGACGTGCAACACCAGACAAGCTCGTCCCGACGCGGTCCCGGCGCACTCACCTTCCATACCGGTCACGTTGTTCGCTGGAGGCGGATCGGTGCAGGCCATGAGTCCGATCCAACTCAGGCCGAATAAACTCCTTCTCATCACTCACTCTCGGCTAGCTGCCGCCGGCGAGCCTCGCGGCGCGCGTTTTGATGCTCCAACTCGGCTCCCGGCGCGAAGTGAATCGGGAGCGCCGCGCACTCGGCGAGCGTGGAGCGATAACGGGGCGCTTCGCGACCCGAGGTCGCTTCCAACACATCGGCCAAGATCAACAAATTCTCCGCGAACTTCGGCGCGACGGCGACCGCCCGCAGCGCATGAGCGAGCGCCGCGTCCGCATCCCCGCCGAACAGCGATGGCGCCTCGGACAGGAACTGGGCCAGAATCCTGTGGGGGGCTCCGTGAAAGTAGCTGCCATCGAGCGCGACCGTCCTCTCTACCGCCCGACGAAACGAGCCCGCGGCGGGGAGCTGGGCGAACAAGGACATCTCGGGAATCGTCGACGCGAACGCGACGGACGTCGTGAGTAAGATCCCGGTCGCTTCCTTGGGAACGCTATCCAGCTGGGCTTCGAGTGCCTCGAAGTTGTCGAGGGGCAACGAAGTGAGCCGCGAAAGGTGACTGAGCCCTTCTCGAACGATCTCCCGGCAGACTTCTGTCTTCTTGGAGACGTTCTCGATCCGTTGGGCCACCTCGAAGCGAGCGCGGAGGAGGGCCGAAGTGACCGAAGACGTCGTCGCGGGGCCTCGGCCTGCGAGCTCCTCGATTCGTTCAACGGCGAACTTCGGACCGCGAACGACGCGCTCGTCGAGGGCGGCCGCGATCTCGTCAGGGGCCGCCCGCGCGGGCGGGGAGGAGAGTGCCAGCGCCGCGGACAGCAACGGACACAGGCGCCTCATTTCCCCCTTTTCGCCGGCCGTGCCGGCGTTAGGCAAGCGCATCCTGCGACCCTGTCTGGACATGGGGTCAAACCGGAGTCACTCATGCGCCGTGTCCTCGCTCTTCTGGAGGCCATCCAAGGTATGCGGTGGATCGAACCACTCTGGAAGAGGGTCGGCCTTTGAAAGTTCTTCAAGCACAAGCCAGAACCGCGGACTGGCCATGCTGGTCAGTAATTCATACACGTGATTGACGGAGTCGATCATGAGCCTCTTCATCTCATCATCAGACAAGCGCGACAGTTCATTCCATGGAATGTCGCCATCAGGGGTCGTCACCATCACATCGCTGAAATCGCCACACCTCGAGTTGGGCGTGATTCCGGCGTGCAGGTCTTCGAGAAATGTGTTTCGAAAACACTGCAACACCAAGAGTTTTGCGAGGCGTTTTCGAACGACATCGTTTTTGAGAAATCCGCTTGTTCTCTCTTTCATAGGCACGAGGGGACCCTGCATTCATGGTACAGGGGCCGATGATTGGAGTCCAGACTCATGACTGCCTGTTGCGAAACCTGGGGATTTCGCAACGGGGAGTATGTATGTAGCGGATCAGCGCCGTTTGATCGAGGTGAGGCGAAGACCGCTCTTTGGGCAACATCAGACCAAAATTGAAGGGAACAGGATTCGTGGCGACCGCGAGCCGGGCAGCTCATTTCTTTACCAGGCAGACCGTGGTGGCTCATTGCTCCGCGGCGTCTGGGGGACCGGGTGTCGGACGTTCGAATTCGCACATTTGCGGTCGCTCGCCGGTGACATTCGACCTTCCAGCTGCTACGGCGGAGACGCGGGAGCGGACTCGTGAGCAACGAAGCACTCATCGTAGACACGGGGCGACGCATCTGCGCCCTTCCCATCGACGTCGTCTTGGAGACGATGCGGCCGCTGCCGCTCGAGGCGCTTGCCGCCGCGCCGGAGTACGTTCTGGGTGTCGCACTCATTCGCGGCGAGGCGGTGCCCGTGGCCGACCTGGAGGCGCTCCTTTCGGGTCGTCACGAGGGCGCCGAGTATGGACGCTTCGTCATCGTGCGCCCGGGAGAGCGACGGGTAGCGCTCGCCGTCGAGAAGGTCCTCGGCGTGCGCTCCATTGTGCACGCCACCGAGTCGCTCGCGCCGCTCATCGCCTCTTCCCGAGAGGCAGGCGTCCGGGTCGTCGAAGTGCAAGACCAACAACTCATGACCATTCTCGAGTCGAGTCGAGTGATCCCTGCTGCGACGTGGCGCGACTGGGAGGCCCGGTGAGCGTGTTGGTCAGCTCATCAGCGGTCGAGCGGTTGCGCGAGGAGGTCGCTCGTGTGCTGGGACTTCAATTCGACGACTCGAAGCTCGACCTCCTCGCCGACGTGCTGACTCGGCGAGCCGACGCGTTCAAATCGAGCGTCGAGACCTATCTGGAGGGCCTCACACGTGCCGAGTGGTCCCATTTGGCTGAGGAGCTCACCGTCAACGAGACCTATTTCTTTCGAAACCCGGACCATTTCCGCGTGTTTTCCGAGCGTGTGCTCCCCGAGGCCCTGAGAAAAAGAGATAACCCGCGGCGGCTGCGGATCCTCTCGGCGGGTTGCGCGACGGGCGAGGAGCCTTACTCACTCGCGGCCCTCACCCTCGAGTCTGTCACGCCGGGTTTCGAGCTCGGTGTCTCGATCCTGGGTATAGACGTCAATCCGTCGGTGTTGAACCGGGCCCGCCAAGGTCGGTATTCGGCATGGTCGCTGCGCGCCACCGACGAGCTCTCCCAACGCCGGTGGTTTCGTCAGGATGGTCGGGAGTTCGTCCTCGACCGATCGGTCCGAGAGAGGGTGACGTTCGAGGTGCGCAACCTCGTCGATGACGACTCGATGTTCTGGGCCGACGGCGCGTTCGATGTCATATTCTGCCGCAACGTCATCATGTATTTCACTCCCGAAGCCGCTCGACAGGTCGTTCGGCGGCTGAGTCGGGCGTTGCGGCCGGCGGGGTACTTGTTTCTAGGGCACGCCGAGACCCTCCGCGGCGTCAACCAAGATTTCCACCTCTGTCACTCCCACGAGACCTTTTATTATCAGCGTCGATCGAGTCGCCTCGACTCCGATGGGTCCCAAACCGAGCCCGAGCGCGTCGTTCCTCGGATCGAGCTCACGACCTCTTGGGTCGAGGCGATCCAGAAGGCATCGGACAAAATCACCGCGCTGGCCGATCACCTGGCGGGCCCGGAGAGCTCGACCGAAGCACCGACGACCGCGAGCCTTCGACGCGTTCGGCCTGAGAGCGCCAACGGGATGGGGCTCGTGTTCGAAGCGATGCGGCAGGAGCGGTTCGTCGATGCGCTCGACCTTTTGGCGGGGCTGCCGCTCGAGGTGGGTGACGAGCCCGACGTGCTCCTGGTCCGGGCGGTGCTTCTCACCAACGCGGGCCGACTCGTCGAGGCCGAAGCGGTGGGTCTTCGTCTCCTCGCACACGACGAGCTGAATTCCGGCGCGCACTACGCCGTCGCACTCTGTCGCGAGCACGCCGCTGATTTGGAGGGTGCGATCGAACACGACGAAACCGCGATCTACCTCGACCAAGGCTTCGCGATGCCTCATTTGCACCTGGGGATGTTGTACCGCCGCCTCGGTGATTTTGGCCGTGCGCGCCGCGAGCTCGAGTTGGCCCTGGCCTTGCTTCATCGCGAGGATTCCGCCCGCGTCTTGCTCTTCGGCGGAGGCTTCTCGCGGGAGGCTCTCCTCGAAGTCTGCCGCGCCGCGCTCGCGGCCGGCCCAATCGGTGAAGCAAGATGACCGATCTCTTGGACCAGCGGGCTCGCGAGCTTCGTCGTGTCTTCGACGCCGAGTTTGCGACGCCAGAGCGAGCGCGATCGGTCGAGACTCAACCGTTTCTCTTGGTACGTGTGGCTTCGGAGCACCTCTCGATCCGTGTGCTCGACCTCGGTGGGATCGAGACCACCCGCCGCGTACTGAGGATCCCGTCGAGCGCGCCTGCGCTCCTCGGTGTCGCGCGGATTCGAGGGTTGGTCGTGCCCGTGTTCGGGCTCGCGCGTTTGCTCGGCCTGCCTGAGCCTGATGAGTCACCCTGGATCGCACTCTCGAAGGAACCGGCGCCCCTGGGTTTGGCGTTTGCGGAGCTCGAAGGGCACTTGGGTGCGACGCAAGATGCGCTTTCGTCGTCGAACGCGGCTTCCGTTGGGAGTCCCCGGTTTACCGGGGACGAAGTCTTGCGCGCCGACCGTCTTCGACCGGTGATCTCGATTCGGCGTGTGGTGAGTGAAATTCGTGGGCAGGAGCCCAAGCCGGCGGAAGGCAGGTAGGTTTATGAGTCGTTCCTGGACGTTTGGGCAGAAGGTCGCGGCTGGGTTCGCCGTCATGGCCCTCGTCGTGGCGATGCTCGCGGCGGGAGCCATCGTCGCGCTCGGCAGTGTGGTCGCTCGTAAGGATACAGTGATTTCCGGAGACGCGCGGGCCGTGATCCTGGCTCATCAGGCTCGCTGGGCGGCGGAGTGGGGCTCATCCGCGCTCCGCGGTTATTTGCTGACCAAGGATCAAACCTCGCTCGACAACCGTCAGGAGTCGCTTCGCGAGCTGAGGGATCGGCTTGCGCTGCTTCGTACGAGCGTCTCGACCGAGGAGAGTATGCGACGACTTCGACAGATCGACAGCGCGGCGGCCGCGCTCAGTGACGCCAACGATCGCCTCGTCGAGCTTCGCAACGGCGATGTCTCCGCCGAGGAGCTCGCTCGAGCGTTCGAGGCTACGGCTGTTCCCCGGATGCGCGATTTTCGAGCAGCCCTCGAGGATTTCGCGACCCATCACGAGCAGCAGCTGGAGCGAGGTGCCGCCGAGGCGTCGAGCTCAGCGAACCGGGCCTCGACGTCGCTCGCGGTTCTCGCCGCCGGCGCAGCCCTCTTGGCGTTCATCGTCGCCGTGCTCCTGACCCGAACCTTGAGCAAGCAGATCGGTTCGGCCGTGCAGCACGTCGAGAGCTCCGCATCGGAGCTCCACGCCTCGGCCAACCAGCAGGCCACTGGGTCGCGGGAACAGGCCACAGCGATGAGCGAGATCACCACCACGATGACGGAGCTCCTCGCCACGTCCAAACAAATCGCGGAGAGCGCTCAGCGGATCTCGCGGATCGCGGACGACACGGTGAAGTCGGCGCGCGTCGGCGAGGCCACCGTTTTGCGCACGAGTGACTCGATCGCCAGCATCAAACGCCAGGTCGATCTCATCGTGACGCACATGCTCGACCTGGGCAAGAAGTCGCAGCAGATCGGGGGGATTCTCGAAATCATCAACGAGTTATCCGAGCAGACGAATATCCTCGCCATCAACGCGACGATCGAAGCGGCCGGCGCGGGTGAGTCTGGGAAGCGGTTCGCCGTCGTGGCGGACGAAATTCGGAAGCTGGCCGATCGAGTCGGTGGGTCGACGCGCGAGATTCGGGGTCTCATCGAGGAGATTCGCGCAGCCGTGAATACGAGCGTCATGGCGACGGAGGGTGGAACGAAGGCGGTGGATGCGGGCACGCGTCAATTCCAGGAGGTGGCGGTGGCGCTCAAGCAGGTGGTCGTTGCGGTGACGACGACGACGGACGCGGCTCGGGAGATCGAGCTCAGCACGAAGCAGCAGTCGACCGCGGTGGAGCAAGTGAATGTCGCAGTGGCGAACGTCGCGCAAGCCACCAAGGAGACCGAGGCCAGCTCGACGCAGACTCTTCAGACCGCGGCGCAGCTCAGCAACTTGTCCAAGGAGCTGACGAGGATGATTCGCTCGAGCTGAGCGAGCGCGGAATCGAATGGCCAAGGATCCGTATAAATACTTTCTCGTGGAGGCTCGGGAGCTTCTGGAGGGTCTGGGCAAGGGCGTGTTGGTTCTCGAGAAGGGACCCTCGCCAGACGCTTCCCAGAAGATGCTGAGGCTCGCGCACACGCTGAAGGGTGCCGCGAGGGTCGTGAGGCAAGTAGAGATCGCGGAGCTCGCCCACCGAGCGGAGGACCTGCTCACGGCGCAGCGGGACTCCAGTCGGCAAATGACTCAGGCTGAGGGACGTGAGCTTCTCAGGTTGGTGGACGACATTTCGGCGCGGGTCGATCTCATCGACGCCTCCATGCCGCGCCCCACGGCGCGAGCAGCGGCCGCCGATGCCGAGGAGACGCTGAGCACACTCAGAGTCGAGATGCGGGAGCTCGACCGACTCAGCGTGGGTGTGGACGGCGCTTCCGTTCGGCTGGGCGCTCTGCGGTCCGAGGGCGTCTCGATCGAACGGATACAGCAGTCCGTACAACAGCTCCTCGTCGCCCTCGAGGGCGGGGGTGCTCAGGGCTCCAACGCCAAAGCTCGCACGATCGCCGAGGAGCTCCTGGCCGAGACGGTTGGGCTGCGCCGGAGGGTCCAAGGCGCCCTGGAAGATGCCGAGGCCGGGATGGACGAAGTGCGACATTCATCCGAGCAACTCAGGCTGGTGCCAGCCAACACCATCTTTCCGGCGCTCGAGCGAGCCCTTCGCGACGCCGCCGAGGCTACCCACAAGAGCGTAGAGATTCAGGCCAGCGGTGGAGACGTGCGCATCGACGCGAACGTGCTTTCGGCCCTTCGCGACGCGCTTCTGCACGTGGTTCGGAACGCGGTCGTCCACGGCATCGAGGTCGAGGCGCTGCGAAGGGCGACGTCGAAGCCGCCGAGGGGGGCCGTTCGAATCGAGGTCTCTCGTCAAGGCCACCGCGTCGCCTTTTCTTGCTCCGACGACGGGGCCGGCGTCGACGTCGAGGCCGTTCGGACCGCCGCCGTGGCCCGGAGCTTGATCGACGCCGATGCCGCGAGGCGGCTGAGTCGCGATGATGTCATGGCGCTCCTTCGCTTCGGCGGAGTCAGCACTTCCCGTCGCCTCACCGAGCTCTCGGGTCGCGGAATCGGCCTCGACGTGGTCCGTGCCACCGCGGCCAGCCTCAAAGGTGAGTTGGAGCTCCAAAGTCAGGCTGGACTTGGTACGACCGTCCGGCTCCTCGTGCCCGTATCCATCGCGCGAATCGAGCTCTTGATGCTCGAAGTCGGCAGCGAAGTCGTGGGCCTGCCCCTCGAGTCCGTGCGCCATGCCGCGAGATTGAGTGAGTCCGACGTCGCCCGGAGCGCCGACGGCGCCTCCATCGTGATCTCCGGACGAGTCGTCCCGTACGCCCCGCTCGACGTCTTGATCGGCTCCGGTCGACCGCGCTTCAGGAAACTCCGCGCCGCCGTCGTCGTGCGCGCCGGTGCCCACGAGGCAGCGCTCGGAGTCGACCGGCTGCTCGGCTCCGAAAGTGTCGTCGTGCGGCCGGTGCCCTCCGTTGCTCGCCCCGATCCCGTGATTTCGGGAGTCTCCTTGAACGCCGAGGGATCCTTCCAGCTCGTGCTCGATCCCATCGGGCTCATCAGCAAGGCCCATGGCGCCCGGGATTCCGGCGACTCGCCACCCCTCGTCCCGAACAAGCCCATCCTCGTCGTCGATGACTCTCTGACTACACGAATGATGGAGCAATCCATCCTCGAGTCCGCTGGGTATGAGGTCGACCTCGCGAGCTCCGCCGAAGAGGCGCTCGCGAAGGCCAAAGCCCGCGCATATGGCGTCTTCATCGTCGATGTCGAGATGCCCGGCATGGATGGGTTTGCGTTCGTAAAGGAGACTCGAGTCGACGCGACGCTCCGCGAGGTCCCTGCCGTCCTCGTGACCTCCCGTAGCTCCCCAGAAGACAAACGCAGAGGCGAACAGGCGGGGGCGAGCGCGTATGTCGTCAAGGGTGAGTTTGATCAGAATCGATTCCTCCAGACCATTCGGAGGTTGGCGGGGTAGCCATGTCGCGAAGCCGAGTGCTCGTCGTCGAAGATTCGAGAACCATCCGGGGACGCATTGTCGACGCCCTCTCCGCCGATCCCGAGCTCGAGGTGATCGGCGAGGCGGAAGACGGCAAGTCGGCGATCGACCTCTGTCTCGCCACTCGACCAGATGTCATTACGCTCGACATGATGCTCCCGGTCATGACGGGCCTCGCGGTGACCGAGTACCTCATGGCGTACTGTCCGACCCCCATACTGATCGTCTCCGCTTCGACCAACCGAGGTGAGTTGTTTCGCACCTACGAGGCGCTCGCTGCAGGCGCCCTCGATGTGCTCGAAAAGCCCGTCGGAACGGAGCCCGAAGGGACCTGGGATCAAACCCTGGTCTCCACGGTCAAACTCATCTCCCGAATCAAGGTGATTACCCATCCGAGGCTGCGATTTGGTCACCTCGGTCAGACCCCGATGCAAACCGAAGCGCGAGCATTCCGAGAATCGGAGCCGCTGAAGGCCATCGGCATCGGGGCGTCGACCGGGGGGCCCGGTGCGGTGGCCGAGCTGCTGCGCGGCCTTGCATCCGGCTTCCCAATTCCCATCCTACTGGTGATTCACATCGGCGAGTCTTTCGCGCCCGCCCTGGCCGATTGGCTGGATGGGCTCGGCGCGCTGAGGGTCTCCTACGCTCGCGAGGGCGAGCCTCTGGCTTCGATAGGAGGCCGAGTGGTGATGGCCCCGCCAGGCCGACATATGGTGGTCAACGGAGGTCGACTCACCCTCACTCAGGATCCACCGAGGCATTCGTGTCGGCCTTCGGTCGACGTGTTGTTCTCTTCGATGGCTCGCGAGCTCGGCGCGCAGGCCGCGGCATGCCTGCTGACAGGAATGGGCAAGGACGGCGCCGAAGGCCTGTTGGAGCTCCGGAGGGCTGGCGGAAGCACCATTGCGCAGGACGAAGCCTCGTCGGTCGTCTTCGGCATGCCTAGGGAAGCGATCCTGATGGGCGCTGCCGAGCAGACCCTCTCCCTCGGCGCGATCGCTCCCGCGCTCAAACAACTCTGCCGAAACTCTCAACGGAGAAAGCCATGAAACCGCGGGTGCTCGTGGTGGATGATAGCCTGACGGTCCGGATGGACCTCGGCGAGTCGCTTCAGTCCGCTGGGTTTGATCCGATTCTCTGCTCCGACTTGCGCTCTGCCCGATCCCGGGTGTCCGAGGCCGACCTGATCATCTTGGACGTCCTGCTGCCGGACGGCGATGGGCTCGATTTCTTGCAGGGGCTTCGGTCCTCTGATCGGACCTCCAGGCTGCCGGTGTTGCTCCTCTCTTCGGAGAGCGAGGTGCGGTCGCGCCTGCGGGGCCTTGCGGCGGGCGCCGACGCGTATGTCGGCAAGCCGTATGAGTTGGGCCAAGTGCTCGAGCAGACCCGGGCGCTCCTCGATCAGAGATCGGCGTCCGCGCGCCAAGTCCTGGTGATCGACGACAGCGCGACTTTTCGGGAACAACTCAGGGAGGCATTGGAGCGAGAAGGCTATCGAGTCCATCAGGCGCCGACCGGCGAGGAAGGGTTGAGGCTCGCCGCGAACGTTCGGCCTGACGCCGCGATCGTGGATGGCATGCTGCCCGGGATCGATGGACTCACGGTGATCCATCGCTTGAAGTCGGACGCGTCGCTGCGGCAAGTACCTTGCCTCCTGCTGACTGCGGACGAGACCAGCGGCGGAGAGCTTCGGTCGCTCGACGCCGGTGCGGATGAGTTCGTGCGAAAATCGGACGATTTCGGGATCCTGCTGGTCCGTTTGGCCGCGCTGCTTCGTACCGTGCCGGACCGCACCGACTCAGGCTCCCGGCTGCTCGGAGCGAAGCGCTTGCTGGCGGTCGACGACAGCCCGACCTTCCTGAACGAGCTCGCCGGAGAGTTGGAGCAAGAAGGCTACGACGTGGTGCTCGCTGGCTCTGGAGAGGAGGCCCTCTCGTTGCTTGGGACGCAAGTCATCGACTGTGTGCTGCTCGATCTGATCATGCCCGGGCTTTCGGGAAACGAGACGTGTCATCGAATCAAGCAGGTGCCGGAGTGGCGCGACATCCCGCTGGTGTTGCTCACCGCTTTTGACGATCGTCGAACGATGATCGACGGCATCAACGCCGGCGCCGACGATTACATCCCGAAGTCTCCTGATTTTACCGTACTGAAGGCTCGTTTGCGCGCGCAGCTGCGGCGCAAGCACTTCGAGGATGAGAATCGACGGTTTCGCGAGCAGCTCGTGCGCGCGGAGACCGAAGCGCGGTTTCGCCGTCTGGTCGACGATTCACCCGACGCAATCATCGGGCGGACGCTCGATGGCTTCGTGACGAGCTGGAACAAGAGCGCCGGGCGAATTTTCGGGTATTCGGCGCAAGAGATGATCGGGCGGAACCTAGACCGTCTGGTGCCGAGGGATCGCGAAGACCAAACGATGATCGGTCGGGCCCGTCGCGGCGAGCGAATCGAACATTTCGAGACGACTCGTCTGCGAAAGGACGGGAGCGTCGTACACGTCGCTCTGTCGATGTCGCTGGTGCACGATGCGCTGGGCAACGTGGTTGGGACCTCGGAGATCGCGCGCGATCTCACGGAGCTGACTTTCCAGCGCAGGCGTTTCGAGGCGCTGCTCGAGGTGGCTCCGGATGCGCTCCTCATCGCCGACCCAGCTGGCGTCGTTTCGATCGTGAATACTCAGGCGGAGCGTCTGTTCGGGTTCGCTCGTGAGGAGCTCCTCGAACGCCGGATGGCCGACCTCATCGGGGCGAGAACGACGGCCGACGACGTCGGCGAGACTGTGTCGGACCGACCAGAGGGGGAGCTGGTCGCACATCACAAGTCCGGGCGAGAGATTCCGGTGGAGGTCAATTCGAGTCGGTTGGACACGGACGGCGGCGCGCTGATGATCGCGGCGATCCGCGACGTGACCGAGCGTAAGCTCGCCGAGGTGACTCTGCGCCGGAGCCTGCAGGAGCAGGCCGCGTTGAACCGCGAGCTCGAGTCCTTCAGCTACTCGGTGGCCCACGACCTTCGGGGTCCGCTGCGTGGGATCGATGGGTTTGCGCATATCTTGATCGAGGACCACAAGGCGTCGCTCAGCGAGGATGGGCAGCGGCTGCTCGAGCTCGTCTCGGACTCGGCGCGGCACATGGGAGAGCTGATCGATGCGTTGTTGGTGCTCTGCCGCCTGACGAGCTCGGAGTTCCAACTCATGCGAGTAGACCTGGGTGCTCTTGCCCAGGCGTCGATCGCCCGGTTGCAGGCGACGTCGTCACGCGTGGTGGAGGCTCGGATCGAACAAGGGGTCTGGGTGGACGCGGATCCTCGTCTGATGAGCTCGGTGCTCGACAACCTCCTTGGGAATGCGTGGAAGTTCACGAGCAAGAACGAGGTGACGAAGATCGAGTTTGGTGCGAAGGGGGTCAATGGGCGCCGGCAGTTCTTCGTGTCAGACAACGGGGTTGGGTTCGATACGAAGCGCGCGCACAAGCTTTTTCGGGTGTTCGAGCGGCTTCACTCCAGCCGCGATTTCGAGGGTACCGGGGTCGGGCTGGCGACTGTGCAGCGTGTGATCCGCCGGCACGGCGGCAGGGTATGGGCCGAGAGCGAGTTGGGTCAGGGCGCGACGTTCTGGTTCACGCTCGACGATCCGGCTTGAGGCGATTCGGGGCGTTCTGCGGTCGAGCAGGTCGTTGAGGCTCGATTTTTTCGGACTGCGACCGCGCGTGTGATCGGCAGGTCGGCATAGCACAGCAAATTCCGGCGCTTACTGGATGAGTCGGGCACGGGCAGGGCACGGCATGGGCAGGGCACGGCATGGGCACGGGCACGGCATGAGTTGAGGCATTTTCGACGGCCCGCTTGGAGCCGGGAATTTGGTTGAAAACCCACATCCGCCTGTGGGAAACATGGGCCATGTCGAGTGTGCGCTCTTCGGGACCGATCGGAGTTGGGGCGACTCAGCAGCCTCAGTCGTTGGGCGCGCGCAGCGTCGTGCGTGCGGAATCGCAACCCACAGGGGAGCTCGATCCGACGGGAGCGCGGGCTTTTGCAAAACAGTTTGGGCCACAAGTCGCGGGCCCGCGTAACGAGGCCGCGGGCCCGCGGGCTCCGGTCTCCAAGGGCTGGCTCGAGACCCTCGTCGAAAAGGCGACCGGTCGGGGGAACGCGCCGATCGATGGCGTCCAACTTCCGGCCGCGCTCCATGCGCGGTTGGAGGCCGACCAGAAGAGTTGGCGCAAGCACGGCGTGGCCCCGGGACCCATGTATGTGAACGGCGATCTCGCGAGGATCCGCTACGTCGACAAGAAGGATCCGAAGAGTCCGGAGACTCTGCGTTGGATCTCCGAAGACGGCGCGACCGAGGTCCATGCGGGCCGAACGAGTGACTTGTTGGGTCGCGCGGTCTGTATTACGCCGATGGCCAACGTCGACGGCCATATTCACGTCGACGGCAGCTTCACCGGCGTGGTGGAAAAGGCCGAAGAGAAGATGGGTTTTGTGCGCTACACGCTCCGGGGGGAGGACGGGCAGAGCTTTGAAGTCCCTTTTTTCAACAAATACCAACCCACCAGCTACGTGGGTGTCGTCCATGGCCACACGCTCCGTGAGCTGAACGACGAGAGCTTCCAGCCGGCCAAAGACTACCGCGGCCTCGTCGTCTTCGCACGCGGTTTTCGCGGCGGGCCTGAGGCGAATCAGCGGTCCGTGGGGCCTGAGGCGAATCAGCGGTCCGTGGACACGCCGGCCGTTGGAAAGGTCGTCGACCAAGACGAAAACTCGGTGACTCTCAGGACCGCCAAGGGAGAGATGCTTCGGTACGAAAAACCGGCCGCCGGTTTCTTGCAGGTCGTGACCGTACCGTCGACCGCCCTGAGCGCCGAAGGCAGTCCAAGGTGGCAGGATGCCTTCGAGGACTTGGGCGAGCTCGCCGGACAGTTCGTGCACCTTCGATTCGACCCGGTGAGCGCCAAGAGCAGCGTCGAAGCGAAGATCACCGGCTTCGAACAGGACGCGTCCGGTTTGCGGCTCAAATATCAACTCGCAGAGGGTCTAGACGCCGAATCCAACTACCTCTCCGCAGCCCACGTCATCGCGCTTCCGTCGACTACGCCGCGTAAGATTTCCAAAGGGGACGCGGCGGTGCCTTCGTTCCTCGGCCAAGTCGTGACGGCCAAGCTCGTCGACGAGTCGGTCCACAGCGCCGGGTACGGTGCCCAATGGTGGAAAGAGCAGGAGCTCGTGCGGGAAGCGCGGGGCGTCGTGGTCGACCAGACCGATCAGAAGTTGGTGATCAAAGCGACCAACGGAGAGACCAAGGTCCTCGACCTCGCCCCGATGAGCGGCCCGGATGGGCTCAAAGGTACGTTCCACGACATCTCAGCGAAGTCGTTCATCCTGGTCGAGCCGTCTGGGCTCTGGGCCGTCAAAGCAGAGTAGGCAGAAGCCTCGGCCTGGCCGCGCGGGATCCAAATCAGCGAAGTCGGTCTGACTGAGGTACACCTCGGAGCCGTCCTACGGGGCGCCGAGGTAGAGTCGCCCCACTTCGTCACCCGCCAGAATCAAGGACGACTGTTCGTGGATCGCGGCGGCAAAGACGCGGCCTGGCGTTCTCAGGAACCGGTCCGGTGACCCCAGCACCATGAGTGTCGAAAACGGGGCCAAGGTCCCGCTGACCATCAGGACCACCAATCGACTTGGGGACCCGACGAGACTCACCGGCGTGGGGCTCGCCGACGAGATGCTGCGATCCGGTGGTCGGTTGTGTTGGTACTCGGTGACTCGAACACCGGTCGAAGTTGTCCAAAGCTCGAGGATTCGGGCGGTGTCGTAGCGATGGTTGTTCTGCTCGACTGCGGCAGTGACCAGGTGACCGGGCCCGAAAGCTCGAACTACGCGGAGCTCGAGGAGGCGATGGTACTCCGAGTCGTCGGAGCTTTGGAGCTCGGGGGGAATGGAAATACGTTGTGCGTGAGGAGTCGGGCCGTACGGGAGCACGCGCATGATCGTCGCTCCTGCACCCACGGCAAAAGCGACGCCGTCGCGTTGGTCGAGGCCGGCAAAGGAGCTGAGGCCTTCGGAGAGCTCGGGCTCGACTTCGATCTCGCTCGTCGCTGGATCATCCCACTCGAGGGCGACACGAGTGACTTCGCGATTCGTGATGCGAAGGAGAGTGAAGTGATCCACGCTCACCAAGAGGACTCCGGGCTCGACCTCTGCGATCGCCCGAATCTGCTTGGCTCCGTCGATCGAGAAGCTCTCGGCATTGTGCCCCAACCGCTCGAGGCTAGGGCCGCCCGGCCGATTCACGGCGAGGACGAGCTCGCCGGTGGCTCCGTCCCGCACCGCTCCGGCGATTTCTGCGCCTGTGGGCAGGCTCGGCAGGTTGGTCACCGGTGAGACGGTGCCGTCGAGGGTCACTTTGCGTGTCGTTGCATGAACCGACGAAATTACCTCGAAGCCATCGGCGTCAGGGACGATCGCGGCGACCCGCGGGTCCGGCGAGGCTACTCCGTGAAGCAGCGCGGCTCCCGCTGAGTCGACACGGAACACGGCGTGACCGGTCGTCACCACGATCGCTTGTCCCGCGCCGTTCGCCTGAGCTTCGAGCACGACGGTCGCGCTCGGCAGGAGGGGTCTCTCTCGCGCCGCGCCTTCGGAAACTTGGAATGAGCGCCCGTCTTGGAGAAACACGAGCCCGACCGAGGAAGTCAAGGTGACGAAGGCGCGGCAGCCGGCGGCCGGACCAGGGACCGTCCGCCAAGCTGGCGTCGAGTCGAGCCGTGTTGCCAGCAGAGTCCCCGAGCCGGTCACGAGGTTGTGAGTACACACGAACAACTCCGGCGCAAGCCACCCGATCCCCTGGCCCTCCTGAAGAGCGAGCTCTTCGGGCAAGGGGAGCTGGAGCACATCCTCGCCGCTCAGGTCTCCGATCGAGACTTCGTGCGGACTCAGCGCAGCGAAGCGAGTCTCGCCGACCGAGGTGATTCCGACGAAGTCGTTGGCGACGCCGGTCGAATGAATGATCTCGCAGCGAAATCCGAAGCTGGACAGATGGCATCGCGCCACGCCGCCGCGGCCATTTTGTCCAGCCACGATCTGTCCGGCGAGGAGATATTCGGAGCCGAGTACGGCGTGGGCGTTCACCTGGATGGGCTGGGGTCCGAAGCCCATCTGTGTCGCGCTCAGGTCGCGACTCAGGCGATCGAAGCGGAAATTGAGCGGACTTTGAATGTCGCGGCTACCGACTGCAAACTCGCCATCGGGCAGCGGGATCACCAATCCGACGGTCCCTCGGAACGGCAAGTCTTCGCGACGCTCGAAGAGCTCGCCATTCTCCATTCGAAGCGCGGCATAGTTTTCGGACAGGAGAGCGACGGACTCGTCGTTGGCTGCGGCGGCCGAAATGGGTTCGCCTTCCTTGCCCGGCAAAATCACGGAAAACGAATGGGTGCTCGGATCGGGTGCTCTTGGATTCGACGGGCGGCAGGTGCCGGGTGACTGCACTCTCAGGCTCCGCGAGACCAGCTCGCTCGTTCTAGCGTCGACTGGTTTGCCGTCGAGGTCCTGGGATCGATCGACGGCGATCGGACAGACGTCGCCTGGAAAGAGCACGTGAGGGCGACGGACCGAGGAGGCCGTGCAATAGCCGCAAGCGCCTGCACCTCCCGCCTCGGGGAAGCCGAAGGCCAATCGTCGAAGGCTATCGGCGGTCATGGGGCGTTTTGGGGAACCTTCGAAAAAATCGTCTCCGAACAAGGGTACGAGCACGAGCTCCTCGTCGCGGTCGACTTCGACGTCGAAGCGTCCGGTGAGCTCGGTGGTCTCGATCTTGGAGACTTCGTCGTGAGCCAGGTGTACGGCGACGACAACATCCGCATCCACGGTTACGGTTCTTCGATCGGCGCAGCCGTGAGAGAGCAGTGCGATCATGGCCACGCGGCCGTACACGTCCTTAGTATGGCATAGCGCGGCCGAGGGAAGAGCGAGCACGGCATTCCTTGGTCCTAAGTACAGGTCCCCGCAAATTCGTGACCATGGAGAAACCACAGAGAGCACGGAGCGAAGCCCACAGAGCAACAGACGATGGAGTGAGCCATTCTTGGTGTCCTCCGTGTCTTCTCTCCGCCTCCTCCGTGGTTTCAGTATGGTCACGAACTTCCGAGGACGTGTACTTGGCCGCGCGACGTTCCTTCCCGGTCCACTCGAGCTCGTCATTGCCGGATCGGGGGTACCTTGGTCGGCGAGCGGGAGTGAGTCTGCGCCCAGCTCAGCTCACTTTTGGGGAGTCTTGGCTCGGTCGAATTGTTCGATGAATTGGGGGACTCCGACTTGGGCTGCGACCTCAGGGGTGTCTCGGGCCAAAGCACGCCACGCATCCACGCCGGCCGCGACATCGACGCCTGACTTGGTCATGACCAAGCCAAACGTCCAGCGAGTCTGGGGCTCGCCGGGAGCCAGCTCGTAGGCTCGTTTGGCGTGTTGGACGGCTTCCTTGGTCATCCCCTGGACGAGGAGAGTCTCGGCGAGCCCCGCCAGCGCGGACGCGTCGTCTCCTTTGATTTTGAGCGCGTCTCGAAAGGCCGCTTCGGCGCCCTTTACGTCTTGATTTCGCGTGGCCTCGAGCGCGCGAGCGAACGCACGTCCGAAATCGTTGAGCTCCCCGACGTCGGCGCCCTCGGGCCCGGCGGTGCCGTGGCCGGGAATCATGTCGACTGGCGAGGTCGGAGTGCCGTGAGGGTTCGCGGGCGTGGGCGGCATGCCCGGCTGACTCGCGGCGACTTCGGGCGGCGCGCCCGTGTCGGGACCGAGCTCCTTCTCGAGCACCTCGAGGGTCGCCTTTGCTTCGGCCAGGCGTGGCGTGCTCGGAGTCGCGCGCTCGACGAGCTTTCTCAGCATTCGCCTGGCTTCCTTGCGAGCGAAGTCAGAACCCTCTCCCATCAACATGAACGCCATCGTGACGGTGCAGGGCTCGTTCTCCGGCACGGCCTCGAGGCACTTTCTGAGCGTCTCGAACCCTTTCATGAAATATCCCAAGCGATCGTACGTCGCCGCGAGCGCGGCGTAGGCTCGAGGCTCGCGGGGCCAACGGTCCGTAGTCTCCTTGGCTAGGTCGGCCGCGGCAAAGAGGTGCCCGGCCCGCACGTGAGCCTCGACCAGGCGGACGCGGGTATCGAGGTCTTCGGGATTGGCGCTGAGCTTCCCCTGGAGCTCGGAGAGCTCCTGAGCGAGTTGCGGAGGCGGCGGCGCTCGAGTCGGGTCGAACGAGCACCCTGCGAGGGCAAGACCAAGGGCCATATGCAACGGACGCACGGATCGAGCAAAGCGCACGGCGCAGCCCGTGTCGATCGATCATTTCGTTACTGCCTCAGCCGTGAACATCGCGCAGCACGAAGAGGAGGCGCGATCAGTGCGACAATTCTTCGGAATCACTCAGCGTGCGCTGAAATTCACCGAATAGGGCGTACACGACAGCGCCCCCGAGGTGTGCCGGACCTCGACCAGCACAGGGACGTCGTTCCCATAGTCATCACACACCGTGGACCCGAACGCCGAGACGTAGATGCGCGCGCGCGACCCGTTCGAAGCGCATGTCGAGCGCTCGAGGCTCGGGCAGTGTCCGATGTGCAAGCAGACCTCGGTGTCCTCGGTCAGCCCGGCGAGCTGAGCGGTGAACTCATAGCCCGTCAGCGTGCAGCCGGCGTCGACGCTGACTTGGATCCTCGACCAGTCCGAATCTCCCTCTTGCTCTAGGATCGCGTCGTTCCACGTCCGACTCTCGTTGCCACCGAAGCCGAGCGCGATGGGCGTGCGAACGACGGCTCCAGCGCACTGTCCGTTCGCTGGCTCCGTCGGATCGGTCGTGGGTGCGGTACACATTTCGACGGAGTCTCCGCTGCCCGTGAGTGGAACTTGGGCGGGCGTGGCCCGCGCGCCGTCGTCGTGCGGGATGAGGAGCGTCGCGGTGTATGCGGAGCCTGCCGTCGGCGTGAGCTCGACCTCGAGGGCGAGGGAGCTCATCGCGGCAATGGCCACTGCCGATGACGTGCCCACGAGCGCGAAGACGCCGGGGTTCATCGAGATCGAGCGCGCGCCTACGTGGAGTGTGCTTCCGCCGTCGTTGAACAGAGTGATCGTCGTGCGACGAGAAGCGCCAATGGCCACCGGGCCGAAGTCTACGCGTTCTGGGACGATCCGGAGCTTCGGTGGATCGAGCGCCTCGCTGCTCGCTCTCAGCGGGATCTCGAGCGTGGGTTTGGCAAGGTCGGAGCTCTCGATGAGGATGACGTCGTCGACGAGCTCCCCTCGGACAGCGGGAGTGAAAGTCACGGACAATTCGACCGACCGAACAGCCGCTCTCTGGCTGCTGGGGCCGAGAACGGGGAGGGCGACTCCGTCGGGTTCGGGGTTGGGCGTCGCAGAGAGCTGAGCTCCGGGAGTCTGATCCCGTAGTCGAACCGAAGTCACGACCAGGGGGCGAGTTCCGGCGGCGAGATTGACGACATGAAAAGTCTCGGACTTGGCGGTGCCGTAGGGGACGAGGCCCAAATCGAGCAAGGCGAGGGTCGTGCGGACACCTCCAGAGGTCGCAGCCTCTGCGTCCGCGATGGCCAGATCGGGGACCGCCGCGATCCGAACTCCGCCGTTGATCGGGTGGAGGATCGGGACATCGAGCACCGGGCTCATCGCGTCGTTCGACTCGACTCTCACGAAGCCTTCGTCCGCAGCGGCGTCGCGCGGGGCGTGGATGATTTTGGCAAGGAGCTTTTGGCCGACCGCGAGCGTGATCGGGAGAGTGTCATCGACGGTGACACCGAGGTCCATCGACGCGGGCTCGCCCTCGCGCGGCACGTAGCTCGCGCGGATCACTTCCAGGGGTGCGGATCCGGCGCTGATGATCGTGAGCTCATGCTCGGCGCTGGTGCCGACCGGAGTGTCGGCGAGGGTCACGACTTCGGGATCGGTGCGAATCTTCGGTGTGAGCTGCGCGAGCTCTTCGTCGCCGCAGCCTGCGGCGAGCAGGGCGCCGAGGACGGATGAGCGGAGGGCGCGCCGGGCATCGATCCCGGCTGCTTCGAAGGCCATGATGTTCTTTACTATCGAGTGAACCGGCGGCGGTAGTCTTTAGGCTTTTCGGAGGTGAAGGCTTCGAAGGCCCGCGAGAAGGCCGCGGCACTCTCGAACCCGACGGCCCGGGCGGCGGCCTCGATCCGAGCGTGTTTGATCGAGAGGAGCTCCATGGCTCGGATCATGCGCGCGTCGTGAAGGTACTTTCTCCACGTCGTGCCGGTCTCGTCTTGAAATCGCCGTGCCAGGGATCGGGTGGACAGCCCCGCGCCGCGCGCGGCCTCCTCGATCGTCGGCTGATTGCCGAGGTTCTCGAGCGTGTAACTCATGGCCCTCGCCAGATCCTCACTCCTAGGAGTCGGAAGTCGCAGCGGGAGTGTGGAGCGGACCCACTCGGAGGTCAGTCCGGCGATCAACTCGAACGTCGCGTTGGAGAGCTCGCAGGCGTGGGCGCCCGCCGGAAAGCGCAGCGCGTGATCGAAGAGCTCCTGCGCGAGCATGCTGGGCGCAAACACACAGCAGTCGTGTTGCGGCACGTCGCCGTTGAAGCTCTGTTTGGGGAGCACGACCTTTTTGGCTTCGAAGTCGGAGCAATAAGTGAATCGATGACGAGCTCCATCGCGCAACCACGCGGCGCGCCTGGGCGGCAAGAACCAGCGCGCGCCGTCGACTTCCAGGTGGAGCACTCCGCTCGTCAAAAAAACGATCTGGTGTCCGTCCGAGGTCGTCCAGGCTGAGTCCGTCGCGGCTCCGCGCTTCTCGATTTCTGCGTAGGGCGCCAAGCTCCTCACGGATCGAAGGTGACCATCGACACGTTGAGGATCGATCGGGCTGCGATCGGATCCGTCGATGCGGATCGATCCAGCATATCGGGGGGGCTGAGCTTCCGCGACGTGCAAGCCGCGAGTGGGTACGTCCACGCCGAGGATGCTAGGGCAGCCAGCCGAGACTTGCTACCGACTCGTGTGCAGGCTGATGTGCCGACCGACGGTCCACGTGGATTGACTGAACACACGTACACTGATTTGGAGATAATCTGAACGTTCGTGTACGGATTCGCGTACTCAGTGTGTCGACGTTTCAGTTGACTTCCCGGAAGGCCTTCGTTCGCGATGACTTCGTTTTCACTTCTTGCATTTTGCGGCGAGGCTCAGCACTTCGTCGAAGCTCTCCGCTGGCACGACTTCGCCTCGAACGACTGGGTAGCCCAACTTTGCCGCTTCGCGCCACTCCTCGATCTCCGCCGGGGAGGGTTCGTGGACGACGAGGCCGTGCTCGACCATCGCGGTGACTGCTTTGTCGCTCATCTCCCTGATGGTCTTTCGGAGCTCAGCGCCCTTGACGCGGGAGATATCGAGGAGCTTTGCGCGGAGCTCGGCGTCGATGCCTTCCCAGACCTTCTTGTCCACCACGGTGGCGCCGTTCAGGGCGACCCAGTTGATTTTGACCATGTGCTTGGCGAGGCCGAACCACTGGGAAGAGAGCGCGTAGATCGCGGAGGTTCCGAAGGCGTTGACCATGTCGGTCTGCAGCGCGGCGAGCACGTCGGTGGAGGAGAGCGGAACGACGTTGAATTGGGCAGTGCGCCACGCCTTCTCGGACTCCGCGTCCCCTGCCCAGACGAAGTATTTCAGCTTTCGATAGTCGTTCGCTGTCTTGGCAGGGGCCTTTGAGAATTGATACACCCACCCAGCGTCCCCCCAATTCAACACCACGAAGCCTCGCTCTGAAATCGACTGCTCGATCTTGGGACCGACCATGTCCCTGACGCAGTCGAGCTGCTCCCAACTTTCGAACAACATGGGCACCTGGAGCATCAGCGGGAGCCTCGAGATTTCGCCGAGGCCTATTCCGGTGATCATGGCAGCTTGAAGCTGACCGATCCGCATCTTCCGAACCATGTCGGTTTCGTTCCCGACCCTCCCGTCCGGGTAGATCTTCAGCTCGACCGTGCCTGCCGACGCGGCGCTCCATTGCTGAGCCATGTCGAGCAGCGCCTTGTGCCAAGGAGACCCGGTAGGCGCCAGCGTGCCCAGCTTGACCGTCTTGGCTTGCGCGCGAGCGGAGAGACCGAGGGCGCAGACCAAACCGAGGATGAGTAGGGACTTCTTCATCGATGCACCAGCCAAACCCAGAATCCTGCATGGACGGGGCCAGCGCTCGCGTCGACTCAATCGTCAGCGTCGATCACCAGGACGCCACAAGACCTCCTCCACGCCCGCATCCTTTGCAGCCTTGCGACTCATGACGAAGAGCCAGTCGCTGAGACGGTTGAGATACACGAGGGTTTCATGGCGCTCACCGCCCGCCGAGCCAAAGGGTAATCTCATCGCGGTCGAGAGAGTGACGAGCGCGCGCTCGGCGCGACGGCACACCGTTCTTGCGAGGTGAAAGAGCGCGACCGCCATGGCTCCGCGTGGGAGCACGAACGACCGGAGCGTGGGGAGCTCGGCGTTGACTTCGTCGAGCTCGTGCTCGAGCCGGTCGATGTCGGAGCTCGAGACCAAGGACTGCTGAGGGTGTCGGTCCTGCGGCAGCACCGCGAGCTCTCCGCCGAGATCGAAGATCTCGTTCTGAACGCGGGAGAGCCGAGCGACGAGTTGCTGGTCCGTTTGGTCGTCGCGCAGTCGCTCGATCAACACTCCGAGCACCGCGTTCAACTCGTCCAGAGCGCCGTAAGCCTCGATCCGCGGATCGTCCTTGGAAACTTCTTGCCCGCCAGCGAGCCTCGTAGTGCCCGAGTCACCGACCTTCGTCGTGACCCGGTTGATGACGATCGTCATGCCCTCGGCGTAGCGCGGGCTCCCGCTTGGAGCAAGCGCTCGCCGAGTCTCTCGTAGAGGTCCACGGCCGCGAGCAGCTCGTCCTTCCCGATGGACTCATGATCCGTATGTGCGTCGTGAATCGAGCCCGGACCCACCAAGAGAGTCGTCCCGATCGCCGACAAGTAAGGGACGTCGGATCCAAAACTCACCGGCTCACCCTGAAAACCCAGCGGGACGTGGATTCGACGTGGCTCCGCGCACGTGTGGATCTCGATCTCGACGCCTGGTCCGAGCGCCGCGCGAGCTCGCTCCAACACTTTTTCGGAGGCCGTCGCGAGCCGAATCATGATCTCGGCCCGAGCGGCCGGAGCAATCACGTTCATCGCCGCTCCGCCCTCTACGAGCCCGACGTTGACGGTGGTGGCACCAAACTCGGGTTCCCCCGGCATGACTTCCTCGATCAGTCGCGCGAGCCCTCGAACGATCTCGTGGACGGCAGAGTGCCCCCGCTCCGGGTACGCGCTGTGACCGGCCACGCCCTTCGCCGTCGCTCGAAACCCGAGCACACCTTTCATCGCGGAGGCAGGGATGAGTCGGGTGGGCTCTCCGTCGATGAGATAGCGAGCTTTTGGCAGGAGCTCTGGGGCGCGCTTGGCGCCTATGGAATTCGTCTCTTCGCCAACGACTGCCAGCAGCCCTACGCGCTCGAAGCCGCGCGCTCTGAGCCGCTCGATGGCGACCCATTCCGCGGCGAGGATTCCTTTGGCGTCACACGAGCCGCGCCCAAAGAGCCGCCCGTCCCGTTCGGTGAGCGGGAAAAACGGAGGAACTGTGTCGACGTGGGTGGTGACGATGAGGTCTGGTGGTCCCGACTCGTCGGAGAGTGCGAGGACGTTCATGCGATCCTCGCGGATACTCGGGTCGCCGCCCGGGATTGGTTGAGTGGTGACGATCCAGCCGTTCTGTTTCAACCGCTCGGCGATGAGTGCGGACACGTGGCCTTCGCGTCCGGTCGTCGAATCGATCGAGATCAGTTCTTTGGCGAGCTCGACGACGTCCATCGGCGAAGCTTGATCGTTCGCGAGGCCGACCACAAGGGGCTCGGGGGCACATCTCCTTGTCCTCCAGATTCGCGAGGACTATACGCGTCGCACCTTGAGGTGCTCGCGCGGTCTAGCGGTTGTGTGTGGAGGGGTGATCGCGTCGGTGTCCCTTCTTGGCTGCATCACGGTGTCGCTGAGCGTGGCGACGCCGACCGCGCTCGAGCGACAGCTCCTCGGTGAGTATGAAGAGCTCGATCGGGATCTGGTGCTTTCGTCGAGCGTCCGCGGGAGCCCCGCGCCGGGGACGCTCGCCGACGCGAAGGCGCGGGCCGTTCGCGCGCGGGCCCTCCAGCGTTTCAACGCGGACGACCTCGCGGAGCTCGAGCAGGCCGGATGTATCGCGGAGACTTTACGCGGAGAGGTCGTGGAGCGAGACTGTACCTTCGTCGTCGACAACGGCGATGCGGCGCGAAGAAGGCGTGCTCGCGTCGTGACTGAGGAGAACTCGTCGCGCTCGGAGATTCTAGCGTGGGCGGCGTTCGCCGCTGCCCGGAGCGCCGGACGGGCCAGCGCGACGCCAGAAGAGCTCGAAGAGCTTCGCCACACCTACGCTCGGTTGCTTCGAGACTCAGCGCGGCCGGGCGTGCTGTTCGAGACCGAGAGAGGTGTGTTCGGCGAGGCCTCTCGATGAGTGGTGCCCGCGAGTTGGAATCTTCGAACACGAGCCCGGGCACGAGCTCTTGCACGAATACGGAGCTCCAGAGCTTTCGCCACCGCACGAACGGATGGACGCTGAACGTCATTCGATCTCTGTACCTGCTGCTCATCGGCGGCTGCGCGATCTTCCGCTCTGACGTCCCTTACGTACCCTCGGAGCCCCCCGAGGGCGGTGCGGGCATTCGTCGTCCGGAAGATGTCGCATTCTTCCCTGGCGACGAGCTCACTCCCAGTACGAGCAGAGACGGAAGGTACGTGGCCTTCGTGAGCTCCGAGACCGGCAACCTCGATGTGTGGGTCCGTGACTTTCGAACCGATGCGACCTTCCCCATCACCGACGACCCTGGTGACGACTACGATCCGGCCTTTTCGCCGGACGGGATGACCGTCGCTTTTACATCTCGCCGCCACGATGCAAAGGGAGATTTGTTTCTCGGATCGGTGGAGGGGGGCGCGGAAAGACTCACCGATGACGCCGCGGCCGAACGGCAACCCATCTACTCTCCTGATGGACGTCGGATCTACTACACGCGATCGACTCCGCTCGGCCTCGAGATGATCGCCGAGCTCGACCTCGAGTCTCGCACGACTCGCACCGTCTCTCCGACACCTGGCTTCGATCCAGCGCCTTCGGACGACGGCCGATTCCTGGTGTACACCGCGCCGTCGGGCACAGGGGGACGTACCCATCCTCACCTCGTGCTCCTCGAGCTCGCCAGCGGTTCGACCCGGGCTATCACGCGCGGCGATGACCCCGCGGGATTCGCGCGCTTTTCGGATCGTCCGAGGAAGGCTGGGTACCTTTCGTTGGTGTACGTACGATTCGCCGATGACGACGACGAGAGCGGCGAAACCGACGCGAAGGACCAGGCCAGCCTGTGGCGGATCGAGCTCGACCCAGCTGACCCGAGCTCGGCGAGTCAGCCGGAGCCGCTGACGGCGGGCAACGGCGACGAGTTGTTTCCGGACCCGCGGGGTGCCTGGCTTTATTTCACGGCGACGACCGAGCTCGGCCAAAACGTGGTGCGTCTTCCGATCGAGGGGATGTTTCCGGCGCTCGCCGATCCTGCGGGTTACGTCGAGCTTGGGCGCTCACTCACGAATCGGCGTGAGGCTTGGTTTGCGACGCGAGTAGCCCTGGCACGTACGAAGCCCAAGGAGCTCACTCATGCTCGGGCTCTGCTCGACGCGGCCAATCTGCTCTTGGAGCAGAAGAGGCTTCGTTTGGCTCGCGCAGCTTTTTCCGAGCTCGTCGAGTCGACGGAGGGCGTGCCTCCTGAGTCGAAGATCGGAACGTTGGGCGGAATTGCGAGGGTCGAGACGGCCAGCCTCGACCGTCAGCTCGAGCTTCTGGAGGCCAAGACCTCGCGGCAGCGCGAGCGCGCTTCGCGTCGAGTCGAGGGTGCGCTCGACGAGATCACGCGAAGGTACGCATCCGCTCGACGGGTCGTAGCTCGCGTCGATCTCGAGCGAGCGGAGGTGCTCGTCGATCGCGGACTGCGAAGCAGGGCGATCGAAGCCTTCGACGAAGTCGCTCGGGAGCACGCGGACGTGCCGTACTCGGCGGCTCGAGCGATGATTCGTCGGACCGAGCTCTTGGCCGCGGCGTTCGATCCAGAGACTCTCGGGCTCGCTTACGAGCGCGTGATCGAGAAGTTTCCGGGTGAGCGGCAGTGGGTTCAGCGGGCTGCCGAGCGGCTGGTCGAGGTGTCGATGGAAGCCGAGAGGAGGCTTCTAGAGCCTCAGACGGACACGCTGCGCAGGGTCGCCATGCGTTCACGCAGCTCCATCGTACGATCGGTGGTTCGGCGAAGAATCGCCGCGTCTTTCGAGCGAGACGGGCGGCTTGACGAGGCGTGTGCGGAGCTCCGGTCACTCGCGGCCGAAGCCGCGGCGGCTGAGGATCGGGCGAGCGCCTCGGCGGCGTTGTTGGAGCTCGCCCGTCTCGAGGAGTCACTCGGAGCGTTCGATCGCGCCAACGACGTTTATCGAGGCTTGCTCGATGGGTACGCCGATCTCCCAGGTGTCACAGATCTCGCGCGCTCCGCGATCACTCGAGTGAACACGTCGAAGGCGACGCTCGAGGAGCGCCGTGGGGCCAAGGAGGCTGCGAGGGAGTCTTTCAAGACGGTTCTGGCCAACGACTTCAACCAGGTGCGTGCCCACCGGAGATATGTCGCACTCTCGGCGATGACCGGCCACGCCGAAGAGGTGCTCGAGGAGACTCGGCAAGTGGCTGCGACCAGAGATCGGTCTCCGGTGGCGCACCTGGCCTACGCCATCGCGCTGACTTGGCAGTCCCCGCCTGCCTTGGACGAGGCCCTCGACGAGGCCGAGACTGCGCTCGCCATCAACCCGCAGTTCGTGGGCGCGTACATCGCGCGCGGCTGGATTCAGGAGATGATGGACCTCGACGATTCCTCTGGGGATCACTTGGAGCGAGCGATCGAGGACTATCAAGTCGCGGCCAGACTGAATCCCGAGGCCAGCGACAGAGTGACCGAGGCGGAGATTCTGCTCGATCTGTCGAATGCGCGCTGGAGGCTGGCTTCGAAGACGCACGACGCGACCAATTTCCGTTCAGCGTTTCAGGACTACATGGAGCGGCTTCGGGCTCGGGTGCCATTCGAGACGCCGGAGTCGGAGCTCGTCTTTCTGGAGCGTCTTGGTCGCGCAGCGATTTGGGACGGTGAGTTTGCGGTGAGCGCGATGGCGACCCGAGAGGCGCTCCGGCTCGCCGACGACACGGGACGGGTGGACCGAATGGCGCAGCTCTACGGCAACCTCGCGCTCGCGTACTCGCAGGCAGGCGAAGACGAGTATGCCGGTGAGGCATTCGAGCACTTCGCGCAGGAGCTCGAGCGGCTGAAGCAAAACGACCGCTTGGCCATCGCCCGTCGCAACCGCGCCATCACTGCATTGTCGGCGGCGGAGGCCACCGGTGCCGGCAGTGTTCGTGCGGCGCTCGAGGAGCTTGCGAAGGCGAGGGCGGAGGCCCGTGAGAGCGGCGTGAGAGTGACCATCCCGGGATCGGTATTCAGCCAGGTACCCAACGCTTCTCGGGCGCCTTTCGGATTCGGCGAAGAGATGGAGCGGGACGTGAATCTGGCTTGGGCCGAGCGGGGCCATGAGCTCCTGGAGGAGGCGAGCCGAGCGGATGGGTTGCGCGAGGAGAGGACGCGGCTCGTGGAGAGTCTCGCGAACGGGTTGAAACCGATTCCGCTAGGAGTTTTTCGGGAGTGGCTGGGTCTGCGATTGGGACGGGCCCGTGAGCGCTGTCGGGGTGGCGACGTAGCGGCGTGCCTCGAAGGGTTCAGTCAGACCGCGTCGCAGATTGCGGAGTGGCTGGAAGCTGGGAAGACCGACGAGAAAGACGCGGTGTTCATTCTCGCCGATCGGGCGCGTTTGGAGGCGCTGCGGGGCGAGGAGCTCGCGCTTTGGGTGAGTCGATCCGACGTTCGTCCGCTGTTGCCTGGGTTGCTCGAGGCCGTCGGAGCCGCGCTTTCCGAGACGTCGAAAATGCTCGACTCGATCCCCGAGGCGGAGACTGCGAGCAGCGCGTACGAGCTCGATGAGGACCTCGCTTCGACGATCTCCGAGGACAAGGCGAGCTCGCGTGGATTTCTGCTCCCTCTGGCGGTGAAGGACTTGCTGGCGGCGCGGGCCCGGGCCTTTCACGCGCGTGGTTCGCTTCGACTGGCCGCTGCGTTCGATCCGGCGCCTGGGCCGGAGGCTTCGCTCGAAGAGAGGCTCTCGGACTTGGACGGCTCGATCGCGTCGCTCGAGCAAGCGCGGCAAGACTTCGTGCGAGGTCGCCGCGTCGCGCTGGCATCCACCGACGAGTCGTCGCGCGAGCTGGTTTTCGCGGCCGCCGACGGCTTGCTCGCCGTGGCTGAGAGTGGGTTGGGCGAGGCCGAGTTGCCGAGGTCCGAGCTCACTTTGGCACGCGGTCGGGACTCCTACGAAGCCCTGCTACGACGGCGTGCGAGCGTCTACGAGCTCGATGAAGTCGTCGCCACGCTCACGAGCTCGCTCGCGCGAATTCCTGCGATTTCGGCTCGCAGCGAGTTTGCTGAGCTCTTGCTGGCCCGCTCGGCATCGGTATCACTCAGCAAGGACGAGCTCGGCGCCGCGTTCGATGCGCTCGACAGGGCTCAGCTTTACCGCAACATTGCAGGGCGCGGTCTCCCTCGCTCGGCTTGGTCTCAAACCGATCGCGCGTTGCTGAAATCGTTGATGGCAGCTCGGCGCTCGGCCGAATCGGCGCGGCGTGTGTTTCATCGGCTGTCGGTCGACGCGGACCCGGACGAGCGGCGAGCGAAGCTCGCTTGGCTCGACGCCGCGGAGAAGAAGCTGGCTTCGTTTCGCGCGGCGAGGGGCTCCGACGCGGTGAAGGCTCGAGTGTTCGCCGAGCCGATCGGCGTCGATCTCTTCGAGTTGGATCCCGACGAGGCTTTGCTCGTGCTCGCGCCCCGCGAGGGTGTGCTCGAGCTCTTCCTCGTCGACGGGTCGACGCTCGCGGAGACTCCGCTCGTGCACCGAACGTGTGAGTTGTCGGTTCGTGAGGTCGCGAGCTTGGTCTCACGAGCGCGAAGCTCGCTCGAAGCGGGGCGTTCACCAAACGTCAGCGCGCGACTCTTGGCCGCCGCTCTGCTCGACCCTTTCGAGGAGCGACTTCGGACCCGGCGTACGCTCGTCATGGCGGACGCTGCGGTGGGGGGACCGATCCCTGCGTACACTTTCGACCAGTATCCGAAGCTCGCGTTCGTTCATGTTGGAGCTCCAACGAGCTTCGCCGTTGCAAGGGCCACGAGGTTTGCCGCGACGAGTCGCTCCCTCGTCATTCGCGCCCATGGGGACGAGTCGAAGCTCCCCGATCGGAGCTTGTTGGTTGGAGCCGAGGCGCTCGCGATCCTCGGTACGGAGAAGAGTCGAAAATCCGTCGAAGCGCCTTCGGGTCTGATGGATCGGTCGTTGTCCACACTCTCGGTCGAGGCGCCGTTGTACCTCGAACGGGGCGCGCCGGAGCGCAGCGCGATAAGGCTCGTCGACTGGGACAAGAGGCAGGCCGCGGACCGCGGGCCCGAAGACGACTTCATCCGCGAGCTTCCGCTCGACGAGTTGCGAATCCCCGCGCGACTGGTCATCTTCGAAGACGTGCGAGGGCCCATCTCACCCGCGATGGACTTGGGGTTGAGTTTGCTCGGCTTTCCGAGCGCGGTACTCATGCCCGCGGAGGTCCCGCTCGACGTTCGCCGCCGCGTGTCCAGCGCGTTGAGGAAAGAGGCGGAAGAGTTGGGGCCGGCCCGAGCATTGGCGAACGCGCTGCGAGTGGAGCTCGTAGCGACTCCGTCCGCGGGGTTGATTACACTCATCGGGTCTGCCGGCGTCGACGCGAAGGGAGCACGAGTGTTGGCGGAGCGGGAAGTGGCTTCTCGCGCGGTGATCAATACGTTGAAGGCCCAAGCCTTCGAAGACGGGGCGTTGCTGCTTCTGCGGCGCTTCGACGGCCAACTACAGACGAAGTCGACGGAGAAGCTCGAGGCCACCTGCTCGGCGCTCTTCAACGTTCTCACCGGTAAGTTGGGCGACTTTGCGCGCGGGGCCGAATCGCAGACCGAGTGCTTAGCGGCCCTCGAGGCAGCGGGTGCGCGGCCCGGCGAGCTCGCCGCAACTCGGCTTCGGCTCGCCGAGACTTACAGCAAGGCAAAGGCGTTCGAAACCGCGTCGAAGCTCTACGCTGAAGCCATCACGCGCTACGAGTCCCTCGGCGACGCGCTCGAGCTCTCGCGGGCCAGGCTCGCGCTCGCGGACCATTACAAACAGATGAGCGCGTATAAGGAACAAGCCGAGACCATCGAGTCCGTGGTGTCGGATTCCAAGCAATTCGGCGCGCTCCTGACCAAAGATCCGGACGCCGCGCTCAGCGCTTTGCGAACTCTGGGCAGCGTCTACCTGAAGCGACTCTCCGACACGGAGTCTGCGCGTCGAGCTTATCAGCGACTCTTCGACTTCGCGAAGAAGCCTTCCGACCGTGTGTCGGCGTCGATCGATCTCGCGCGAGTCGCTCGGCAGGCCGGTGAGTTCGATGAAGCGCTCGAGCGGGCCGAGAACGCGCGCGCCCAGGCCGTTCGGATCAAACGAAAGTCGCTCCAACTCGCTGCCATCGTCGAGGCGGCGAACGTGGCTTGGTACCAGGGCGATTATGCGCGCGGCCATGCTCTGTGTCGCGAAGGGGACGCGTTGGCGAACACGATCTTGGCGACCTCACGCAAGTCGACCAAACCGACGCGGGCCAAGAACATCAAGAGGGCGAAGAAGGATCTGATTTACGTGTTATCGGTGTGCGGGCTGCTTCACATGAGCACGCGCGACTTCGAGTCCGGCAAGTCGGTGTTGGAGCGTGCCAAGGCGGTGGCGTTTGCCATCGACGACGAAGCCGAGGTCGCGGCCCAACTCAACAACCTCGGACGACTGTATCTGGAGTTCAATCGGCTCGACGAAGCCATCGAGGCGTTTTCTGGCGCGCAGGAGATCGACGAGAGGCTCGATCATAAGTACGGCATCGCCTACGACCTTCGAAATCTCGGCGATGCGCTGTCTGCGAAAGGGAAGTCAGCGGACGCCGAGAAGTCGCTCCTTCGGGCGTTGGAGCTGACCCGTGAGGTGAAGGACTCCAACAACGAGCTCCGGGCGCTCTTCTCGCTCGGCGAGCTCATGCGGAGGAAGGGCCAGATCGAGCGAGCGACCGGGTACTACGAGCTCGCGTTGCCTCTAGCGGAACGATTCGAGGTCAAGGAGCTGGCTTGGCAAATCCTCGAGGCTCGGGGCTTGATCGCGCTCGCCGCCAAGGACTTGCCCGCGGCCGAGTTGGCGTTTCGGAGCTCGATCTCGGTCGTGCGGACGATGAGTGGACGAGCCGTCGCCTCGGGAGCCGGCCCGAATCGTTTGAGCCCCTTCGAGAATCTCGCGACCGTTCAACTGGAACGCGGGCAGATCGAGTCGGCCCTCGAGCTCCTCGAAGAGGCGCGGCGGCTTGCCGAGATCGTCGCGCTCGACGATCGGCGAATTCAGTGGCCGTCCAAGTCCGTGCCCTCGCTCTTGCGCCAACTTCGAGAAGCCGGCACGGCGACCACGACGCGAGCCGTGCTCACCGAGCTCGAGGGCGTGGACCCGCGCCTCTCGGACGCACTCACCCTCGAGCCCATCAAAGACCTCGTGCGCAGAATCCCCGAGGACTCTGCCGTCGTCGTGCCGCGCGCGACGCGGGACGCCGTGCTTTTGTTCGTGGTCCAACGATCGGGTGTGTCTTTCGCAGGTTCTCCCAGAACCGGCGTCGAAGTGACCGAGCTCGTGAAGACGGTCGCGAACCGCATGTTGCTTCGCGCCGAGGTCGACGCGCCGCTCAGAGCTCTCTCCGAGACTCTGCTCGGTCCGATCGCCGAACAACTGAAAGACAAAGCTCGCGTGGCTTTCGTACCAACCGGCGCCCTGCGTTACGTGCCTTTCGCGGCGCTGCCTTACTCCCCGACGAAGACATCCTCTACGACCTTGCTCGTCGATCACATGAGCTCGATCCTGTCTCTGTCCTTGCGGGACGGCGTGCGGGCGCTCGGCGCGGAGAACGTGTCTTTGCTCGAGCGAGGGATCGTGGCGATCGGCGCGGCGGGGGACGGTGTCCTTCCGTTCGCCAACAAGGAAGTGGAGCTGATCCGAGAAGAGTACCCGGCGAGCACCCTGAAGATGGCCGCCGAGGCGACCAAGGAGTCATGGCTCTCGTCGCTCTCCCGGTTCGAGGGGGTGTTGCACTTTGCCGGGCATACGCGGCTGTCCGAAGCGGACCCATTGGGCGGCACTCTGGCGTTCGTGGACGGAGCGCTCGCGTTGCACGAGATCATCGGCCGAAGGATCGAGGCCTCGTTGGTGATCCTCTCTGGATGCGAGACTTGGGCCGCGAGCGCCGAGCGCGGGTGGTCCGTGAGCGGAGAAGAGCTCGCATCGCTGGCCGAGGCGCTGAGAGTAGGTGGGGCGCGAGCGATCGTCGCAACTCAGGGGAGAGTGGACGACGTGGCGGCCGCGGTGCTCATGAAACAAATGTACCGGGCCGCGCGGCGTCGGGGCCCGGCGGAGGCCTTGAGGGCAGCGCAGCAAGCCGTACGAAAGCGGCTGCCGCACCCGGCCTGGTGGGCGACCTTCTCGTTCGTGGGGTCCTGAGCTCGCTCGGTGCTCACCTTCGTCGAAAAGGGAGGTGGGTCGACAGGGTCTCGAGCAACCCAGGGAGCTCGGCGCTCTCGGCGTGAAACGCGCGCGCTGCGGCGCGAGCCAGCCCTGAGCTCTCGAAGTGGTGGAGGCTATGGGTTGGGCTCGGTCGAAAGCCCCGCTTGATCTTGTGCTCCCCCTGAGCGCCAGCTTCGAGCAGACTCTTTTTGGTCCGGATCAGGTGATCGATGAGCTGATAATAGCAGAGCTCGAAGTGAACTCCGTCCAGCTCGCCAAAGGACCCCCAGTACCGGCCGTATACGCAAGCTCCCTTTTCGAACGAGAGGGTTCCGGCGAGGATTTCGCCGCGACGGTCGCGAGCGAACCCGACCAGCGCTCGGTGCCCGACATAGGCGCTGGCCCGCTCGAAAAAGGCCCGCGTGAGATAGGGCCGCCCCCATTTACGGCCGCTCGTGGACGTGTAGAGCTCGAACAGAATCGACCATTCCTCGACCGATAGTTGGTCCCCGCGTCGGAGCTCGGTCTCGATGCCTTGCTCGGAGACCTTGCGTCGCTCTCTGCGAATCTGTTTGCGATCCTCCGATCTCAGCTCGCCGAGAAAGTCGTCGAAGGACCCATAACCTGGGTTCGTGAAATGGTACTGATGGGTCGTGCGGTGGAGCAGCCCGAGCTCGGAGAGAGCGTGGGCCTCGTCGGCGGGACTGAACAGGATGTGAATGCTGGACGACTGAGTTGCTTGGCGCAACCGATTCATGCCGGCAAGCAGCGCCCTTCGAATCACCGAGGCTTCGAAGTCCGGGTGGACGAGCAGCCGGGGGCCGGTCGCGGGTGTGAACGGGACCGCCACGACGAGCTTGGGGTAGTACGGGATCCTGGCTCGCGCGGCAGCCTGCGCGAACGACCAATCGAAGATGTACTCACCGTAGCTGTCCGACTTCACATACGCTGGCGCTGCGCCGATGAGCCTACCCTCTGTTCGGACCAGGATGGGAGCGGGCAACCAACCGGTCCCTGCGCCGACGGACTCGGAGTCCTCGAGGAGCGAGAGGAAGGCGTGCTCGACGAATGGGTTGTCGGCGCCCACCAGCGCATCCCAGCTCGCTCGGGGGACGGAGCTCACCGAGTCGGCGACCTCGACCTCGATGTCCATCCGATCGATGTATCACGGCGCGACCGTCGGGCCGCGGCCAAAGCACACGCGGACACCCTCCGCGAAGGCGTGCAAAGTAGGCTCCCGCGTAGTAGGAAGCGGCATGGCAACCGGTTCGATCCGAGGACTGTTCGTTTCTCCAGCCGCGAAGGCCCTGGTCAAGGAGTCGCTCGAAGCCGTCCCGATCGCCGACCAGGCCAAGGTGCGCGACGTGTTCGTGAAGGCGGCCGGTTCGGACGCCGCGGTGAGGCATCTGTCTTTGGACGAAGCGCAGCTGGTGAAGGCGGCGCTCGACGGAGCCAAGAGTCCGGCCGGAGGTTTCGACTTGGCGAAGCTCACCACGACGGTCACCGGACGCGTCGCGGAGCGACTCAAGGCTTCCAACCCGGATGGGATTCGTACCTACTTCACTTCGACCACTCCCAACATCTCGGCCAAAGTCATCGAGGCAATGACCGAGACGATCGCGCGGGCCAAAGGTAAGCGGGTAGACATCGACTTGATGGTGTTCGCGTTCACCGAGGTCAAGATCGCAGACGCGATCCTCGAGCTCGCCGAAAGCAACCCGAACGCTCACTTCCATCTCATCACCGACTTTGGCCAGCTCACCACGTCCGGTGGGCGGCAGCCCTCGCGTATGGAAGATCTGGCGAAGAAGAAGAAGCTCGAGAATATCCAGGTCAAATACAAGAAGGATAGCCCGTATATCTGGAGCGACTCGCTCTCGCGGCCGGTGTACAATCACTCGTCGAGCAAGGGACTCAATCACCACAAGGGACTCATCACTCGCATCGAAGGTAAGGTCGACACTCTGGTCACCGGATCGTTCAACTGGTCCCCGACGGCGGCCAACGACAACTTCGAGAATCTCTTCGTCGTCAGCGCGAAGAATCCCGCGAATCGGCCGATGATGGAGGACTTCGCGCGGGAGGCGGTCGCTTTTTTCAATCATCCGGACTCTCTGAATCGAGCGCAGGCCAAGGCCCACAAGGCCAAGATCTGGAGCGATCTGCGCGTCGCCCACGGGTTGCCGCCGCTGGCCGTACCTGCCTCGGTGGCCGCCACTCCGGTCTATGCCCCACCGATTGCTTCCTCGTCGTTCGACCTCAATCAGCTCAGCGACGAGAATCACGAGAGGCTCAAGTCGTCCATCGGCGATTCCAAGTTGGTTCGGTCCATCGAGCACCAGATCGCGACGTACGGGGCGTTCGTCGACTTCTCCAACCTGCTCGAGCGCGTGCCTGTGCTCTCCAAGCTCCCTGAGTCCAAGCGCGCAGCGCTCGAGGCAGTCTTCGAGTTTGGTACGGGAAGGGTCGCGCTCAACAGCGCGAACGCGAACGAGCTGATGAAGAGCCTCAAGATCTCGAAGACGAGCGCGCTCGCGATCGTCGCCAAGCGCGCCGAGCTCGGCGATTTCGAGTCGGTGGAGCAAATCCGCGGCTTGCCCGGGATCAACGATGGCGTATTCTCTCGAATCGCACCTCGGTTAGACGAGGTCTCCGCTCGAGCCTACTTCAGCTCGCGAGGTTTCGCCGACGCCGCGGCTGGCACAGGCTACGATTCGACCAACGCAGCCAGGCTCGTGCCCGTCATGGGCAAGGACGGCGTAGTTGGCGCCCAGCCCGCCAAGCTCTCCGCGGCCTCCGTCGATCTCATGCGACGCGCAAAGCCTGGAGACGTCGTCAAGCTGGCGCTCTATGGCTTGAGCGCGAACACGCCCGACTACGCGGAGCTCGTGGACGCGGCCACTCGAGGAGTTGGGTTCAAGGTCGTCCTCAACGACGACTTCAACGAAGGGATCGCCAAGTCGCTCGCCACGCTGGGACAGAATGGGCTTCCCATCGAGGTGAGAATTCTCAAGTCGAAGACGATGCACGAGAAGTTCGGAGTCCTGAACGACGACTTCTTTCAGGGAAGCGCCAACTCATCGGGCAGCGCCTCCGACAAGAACTCCGAAGACCGCTTTCAGCTGAAGAACAACGTCGAGGAGGCCGAGGCCTACCATGCCGAGCACGCGTTGTTATGGGACAAGGCAAAGCCAGTTATCGTGTAGCACTGACGCCCGAAAATCCGTTCATCGTCGAGATTTCGGCCGATCGAGCTCCGCGCGGAGCCGGGCCAACTCGGATTCCGCCTGCTCTCGGGCGCTGCGCTCCAACTCACGCGCCGCTTCGGCCTCTTTCGCCTTGGCGTCGGCTTCTTTCGCCTTGGCGTCGGCTTCTTTCGCCTTGGCGTCGGCCCTTTTTGCTTTGGCGTCGGCCCTTTTTGCCTTGGCGTCGGCCTTCTTTGCTTTGGCGTCGGCCTTCTTTGCTTTGGCGTCGGCCTCTTTCGTTTGGGCCTCGGCGCGGAGGCGGGCGGCCGTGTCGGCGATCGACTTCTCCTTCGTCGTGGGGACGATATCGGTGCCCGCGGCGTCCCTCGACACACGCAAACGTGCGGCCGCGCCAACGAAGGTCAGGACGAAGTACGCCCCGAGCTCACGCGACTCCGCGGGCCCCGACCCTGAGTACACGCGCACGAAGGAGTTGTCGGCCTGCCGGCGATAGACTTGTAAGATCACTCTCTCGGGCTCGGGCGCGAGACCCACCGCGACGTCGGGGTCGAAAACGACCAGCTCGTTGGAGCCGAGCCGAGAGTACTTCTCTGGGTTGTCTTCGTAGTCTTTTTTCCACCGAGCTCGCTTCTTGTCGTCTCCAGAGACGATCTCCAATGCCAGCCTCGGAGGCTTGTGACCCTTCCAGGTCTTCCACATCGCCGGGAGCGGTGGCGGTGGCGGGTCGTCGAGCAGATACACGTCCGGCGACACCCGAACTCGCGGCTCGCTCTTCATCCACCCGAAGAACTGGTCCGTACCCACGTACGTGTTCGTCACTCCCCTCTCACCGAGCAGCACGCCGATCGAGCTCCCGAGCTCCGAGTTGATTTCGCTCTGCTCTCCGCCCTGTCCCATGTCTTCCTCGTCCGTCAGGTGCCAAGACGACCAGTCCACCGGCGCATCGATCTCGAGCGGATCTGGGTCTCTGACGACGCTGAGGTGCCGCGGCGGCCGAGGGCCGGGCTGAATGCGCGCAGCAGATCCGGAAGCCATGGACCCAGCATACTCTGGATTCGGCCCGAGCGCCGAGGAAATCTCGGGCAGTCCGGAAAACCATGACGCGGCCGTCAACACGCCCATCTGGGTTGCGGACTTGGGCTGCGGACTTGGGTTGCGGACTTGGGTTGCGGACTTGGGTTGCGGACTTGGGTTCGATGGTGAACAAGGAGGAGGGGTCAGAAACCGAGCTCGAGCACTCAGGCGGGCCTATGCCGCGAAGACTCAGTGGGCGAGCTCCGGTTCGAGCAAGGAGCCCTTGTGCAGCCGCTTGACCGTCGCGCCTGACTTCGCCAGGAGCGCGGGGACGCCCTTTGATCCGATCAGGTGTGCAGTTCCCACGACGACCAAGTGCCGGCCGCCGCTTCTCATCATACTCTCGACCTTGTTTGCCATTCCGACGTTCCGGTTGAAGATCATCGACTCGTAATAGGGCGCGGTCAGCTCCGGGTGATCCTCGAGATCTTTGAACACCAACTTTTCCATCCCCGCCTCGTCTCCTGATTTCCAACGACTCATGAGCTCGTCGGTCTTCTTCTCGACCTCGCCCAGATCCAAAAGGGCTTCGGCGAGCATCTCTCGTTGGAGCTCGAGCGGCATGCTGCTGAAGACACCGACCTGCAAATCGATCGACTCGAGCGCAACGATTGGGCGGCCCTCGGCGTACTGGAGGATTTGGTTTTCGATCCCGTTTTCCGGGGTGTATCCGAGCTTCATCATGGCGACCGATTGAAACAAGAGCCCGGCCATCCAAGGCTTCAACCGGTCGACGATCGTCATCGGCATTCCCATTTGAGCTGCAACCTTCGAGACCTTTGCGTAGTCTGACGGAGAGATGACGTCCTCGAGGCTTTCGTCTTGAGATGTCCCCTTTTCGAGGAGCCGCTCGCCCTGGCTTTCGTCGCGAGGGTCGATCTCGAACGCGACTGTGCGAGAGCGGCGGAGCGCCCGTAGGACGACGTCGGGAATCCTCATGCCGAGGTCGCCGATGTGAACCGATCCAAAGAAGTAGACGACCGCGTCGCCTTTCGAAGCTTCCCAAAGAAAGATGCCCTGTTTGGCTGGACCGTGTTGGTTGGGTTCGTTCCGGAGGGCCGCCGCTTCGGGTGGTTTCGGGACTGTTTGGCTCGAGGTTCCCCAATCATCAACCTGGGTCGTGGCGCAGCTCAGCAGCAAGAGGGGCGCAAATTTCGAAATGTTCAGGAACTCCCGCACCGGGCGAAGCTACACGGAATCGAGGGCGACGGGAAGGCCAGTTGACTCACCTCCAACTCCGAAGCACAGCGACGCGATGCTCCTTCGTTCGAGCCTCATGGCGAGTGTGAGCCTGCTCGCCAGCGCCGGGCCCGCCCGCGCTGAAGGAGTGGTGACCTCGACTGCCGGTGTGCTCGCGACTCGAACGTCGTCGATCGCGACGCGAACCGCGACCGTCGCTCTCCTCGAGCCCACCAAGACCGCCACCAGAACCGCCGAGGCGGTCTCCGTTCGCGAACCGAACCCCGCGTCGTCATCCGACGCATTGCTTGGCTTCGACCTCCTCGGCGGTCACCTGACCGTCCCGCTCATGCTCTCGCTCAGCGCCGAAGGGACCTCCAGCTTTCCGGTCGATCGCGACGCGAACGACTTCCAGCCGGGCCTCGCGCTCTCGCCGCTTTTGCGTGTCGGTCTCGAGTTCAAACGAACCCTCTCGGGCATGGTGTCGCTGTTCGCCGAGTACGAGCACGATCTGCCGACGGGTTCCTGGACCAGCGATACACCCGTCGCTGGCGAAGGTCTGCCTGGCTCGGCGCCGGTCGCGGCGCAACTCAGGAAGGCTTGGGTCCGTGTCTCTTACGGGCCCTTCCTTCACGGGGGCGCAGGCATCTTGACGAGCCACTTTGGACTCGGCTTGGTCGCCAACGACGGCGCACATGCTTGGACCCCAGGCTCCGCGCGATTTCTCGATCCTCGCGCCGGAGACGTCGTGCTCCGCGGCTTCGTCAGCACGGGTCCCCTCACAGACGCAGAGCTCGTGATCGCGATGGCTGTCGACAACTTACAAAGAGACGACGCCAGGGTCGAAGGAGACTCGGCCTATCAATTCGTCGCCTCGGCCCTCGTCGAGCTCCCCGTACACGCCGGGATGTTCTTCGTGCACCGTCGACAAACCTCCGAAGACGGCCGCTACCTCGACGTGAGTCTGTTCGATCTCACCGCCCGAGTATCCTCGGGGCCACTCACGCTCGAAGTCGAAGCGGCGCTCGCTACCGGGGGCACGAGCCTCGGGGGCTCCCCCGAAATTCCCGACAGCGACGTGCTCCAGCTTGGGGCCGTAGCGCGCGCGTCACTCTCTTTCTCGACGTTCGGCGCGGTCGTCGACCTCGTCTACGCTTCGGGCGACCCGAACGCCCACGATGCTCATGCCACCGGTTTTCACGCCGACCCGAGCCTCGAGACGGGACTCCTGCTGTTCCGCTCCGTGCAGGCCGCACAAACCGGGCGAGGGTACGGCACCGCGGCCGACCCAATGCTCGTCGGAGCTCCACCCGCAGGGATCGAGCGACTCCCGACTCGAGGCGGACTCACCAACGCGCTCGTGGCCTTCCCACGCCTTTGGGTGCGTCCCGTCGCCGACCTCGAGACCTATGGAGGCGTGCTCGTCGCGGTCGCACCCGAGAAGACCATCGATCCGTTCAACACCGATCTCGCGGGCGGACCTCCGCGCAACGCACTCGACCGCGATCCTGGCTCGTATCTTGGGACTGAGCTCGACCTCGGGATCCGCTACTCACCCAAGCGCCTCTCCTTCGGTGCAGAAGGCGGCGTCCTTTTTCCTGGCTCCGCGATCGGTGACTCGAAGCCCGTCTTCGGCGGACGTCTCATGGCTGGGTGTCGCCTGTGAGTCGAACCATGAAAACAAAGTTACTCACCGCACTGCTGTTCGTCGCAGGGTGCTTCGCCCAGCCACCTACCTACCTCGGACTCACCGCTCCAGGCGACGGACCCGTGGTGAGCTTTGACGTGTTTCACAGGCCCTTCGCGGAGATTCCGCTCCCGAATGATTTTGCGACTCGCTTCGATCCGAGCTCACCGACCAAGCGACGCCTGAATGCCAGCGTCGAGGTCGGCCCCACCCGCTGGGAACGAGCTACTCGGGCGGAGCTCGATCGACTCTCGGGTTGGGGCACTCTCGCGCCCATCACCGTGAGCTTCTCCGAAGACCTCGATCAAGCCGTCATTCTGGCCCGCCACGGCAACGATCTCTTCGACACCAAAGACGACGCGGTGCTCGTGCTCGACGTGACGCCAGGATCACCGGGCTTGTGCGAAGCAGTGCCACTCGACCTCGGACAAGGCAACTACCCGCAGGTCCTCGCCGAACAGGATGAGTACGACTCCGATCCCAGAGCGTCGCTCCAGACCCTCACCGTCGAAGAGACCGAGGAAGACGTCAATGCCAACGGCCTCCTCGATCCTGGCGAGGACACCGACATGGACGGAGCGCTGGATCACCCAAACACACTCGACGGCACGGTCAACTCACCACGGCTCGAGTTCTACGAGCGCGAGAGTCACACACTGATCATGAAGCCGGTCATGCCCATGCGCGACGCGACGACGTACGCGGTGGTCCTCACCAAACGCCTCACTTCGCCGGCCGGGGAGTCGGTGCGCTCGCCGTTCGTCGCCATCCACCAAGCAACTCAGGCTCCCGCGCTCGTGCCGCTGCCAGATTGCTTGGTGCGCCACGGGCTCACGATCGATGACGTCGCGTTCACCTGGACTTTCACGACCCAAGACATTCGGGATGACTACCGCCGCGTTCGCGACGGTCTCTATGGGATCGGGCCGCTTGCCCAGATCGGCGCTGATTTTCCAGCGCGAGTCTCTCGCCTCGATGTCCTGGCAGACCCGCGCTCCGCCGCCCCGAAGCTCGTGCCGATGAGTGACTTCGTTCCTCTCGCGCTCCAGCTCCTCCAGCTCGCGGGTTCCTCGAAGGAAGCCCAAGACGTGTTCGAAGCGACGATGGAGAACGTCGACTTCGTAGTGGCCGGAGCCATCCCGTCGCCGCAGTTCTTTCCGCGCCAAGACTCGCAAGGAGCCATGTTGCCGCTCTACCGCCAAGTCTGGAGCCTGGACGCCCCGCCTCGCTCCGAAGACGTCACGTTTTGGCTCTTCGTGCCCAAGCACCGAGCCGGACCAGCGCCGGTCGCGATTTACGTACACGGCCATGGGAGCAGCAAGTTCGAAGCGCTCCCCTTCGCAGGGGGGCTGGCGAGCTATGGGATCGCAACGCTCGGCATCGACGGGCCGGGCCACGCGACGAGTGTCTCGGACCTCCAGCGTCAGCTCCTGAGTGCGTTCTTCGAGGACGCGGGACTCGTTGGGTTGGGTGAGTCGATCTTCATGGGCCGGGCGTTTGACTGGACGGGTGACGGGAAGGTGGACTCGGGCGATGACTTTTGGACGTCGTATGTTTTTCACACCCGCGACAACGTCCGGCAGACCGCGGTCGACGTGATGCAGGTCGTGCGGACGCTGCGAGGCTTCGACGGCGTCGCGCGCTGGGGCTTCGACGGACACGGTTTGGCCGGTGACTTTGACGGAGACGGCATCGTCGACGTCGGTGGCGCTGCGCCGCTGCACTTGCTTGGAGGCTCGCTTGGCGGGATCACCGGGGCGGTGATCGCGGGGGTCGAGCCGCAGCTCGATACGACTGTCTCGATCGTCTCGGGAGGGATGCTGAGTGAGATTGGAACCCGCTCGACGCTCGGGGGAGTGAAGAATGCGATGGTGCTCAGAGCGCTCGGGCCAATCTTTTACGCGGACCAAGGTGCGCTCATGGTGCGGGTCAATCTGGGTCAGACCGACGAGGTCTCGCTGAAGGTTCACGACCTCCCGACGCTCACCCCGCTCGACACGGTCGTGCTGCGAAATGAACGGTCGGGTGAGTATCGGTGTGGAGCCGTTCAGCCTTCCGGGACCTTCCGAGTGGCGGTCTCGTGCGACGCGGGTGACCCACTCTACCTGCGCGTGTTTCGCGGACCGCTCGCTCCACGAACCCCCGAGGGGTGCATGATTCCGACTGAGATCCCGATCGTCGCGATTGACATGTTTGGCCATGAAGCCAGGCTCGGCGCGACCACCTTCGCGGCGGGATCACCGCTGGTCGCGCCTGGGGACGGCTTCGGGCTGCGGCGCGCCACGCCTGATTTGCGGCGATTCTTGGGGTTGTCTCAGGTTGCGCTCGATGCCGCGGACCCCATGAATTGGGCACCGTCGTGGAACGGAACGCGCCCGATGACTTACGGGACTGGAGAGACCACGAGAACTCAGGTGATGGTCATGCCGTCCGCGGGCGACCCCGGCGTGATGATCGCGGCCGGTGTGGCGCTCGCCCGAGCCGCCGGGTTTGCGGAGTTTGATCGGATCGACCCGCGCTACGGAAAGTCACAAAATCAGGTCGCCCTCGACACTCATACGATCGAGGGAACGGTGCGCCTCGCGCGTTACCGGAACAGCGCGGGGAGCCCGGTGCTGATGGACGTCGAGCACCTCGCGTCGGTCGTGCCGGTCGACGACGGGCTCGACGTGCCGAGGCTCGACCCACCGCTCAGACTCATGAGGCAGGCGGCGGACGGGACTTGGAGCGGACTCATCGTTCCGATGCTGAGCCCCGAAGGGAAGCACGGATTTTCTCCGCCGGATCCGACGGCGAAGTTCGACCAGGGCACGTACGTGTTGAACCAAGTCGCGCGCTTCATGCAGAGCGGGGGACGTGAGTTTTCCTGGGACAAATGCCAAGCCACGTCCACTTGTCCGTGGCCGACCTTCCCGCTGAAGTGAAGTGAGCGGCAAGCACTTTCGCGGCCAATCTCCTTTGGCCGGCGTCATACTTCAACAAAACTCGGGCTCTTTTCGCTGGAAGCCGCCCGAGAAGAGTATCGCCGCTCGGAGGGAGGGGGGCCCGGGTAACCGGGCCTCCCTACCCCTATCCAGGGCCGGAGGTGTGGGTCCGCGAAACTTACGCGCAGGCAAGATGCCTGCGCTCCCAGGGCCGGAGGTGTGCGCTCCTGGAGCCGGAG
>CAYXDO010000024.1:60538-90398 GCA_964463485.1 uncultured Myxococcales bacterium
GCAGGCAAGATGCCTGCGCTCCCAGGGCCGGAGGTGTGCGCTCCTGGAGCCGGAGGTGTGGGTCCGCGAAACTTACGCGCAGGCAAGATGCCTGCGCTCCCAGGGCCGGAGGTGTGCGCTCCTGGAGCCGGAGACGTGAGTCCGCGAAACCTACGCGCAGGCAAGATGCCTGCGCTCCCAGGGCCGGAGGTGTCGCAGGCAAGATGGCTGCGCTCCCAGGGCCGAAGGCTTACGCGCAGGTTCCTGTTCCGCGAGGAATCAGATCAGTACCGGAACGTCGACGAGAGAAAGAAGTAGAGGAAGAGCTGGCTGACTTGGATTTTTCGGTAAGTTCCTCCCGAGCCGATCGGTCGCAGCTCCTCGCTTCTCGGGATCACATCTTCGCCTGCCCCGTACATCGACACCAAACCTAGGCGCAGCAGCGTGTGTTCGGAGAAGAACCCGAGGACGGCGGTTCCGCCGAACCCGTCGACGTTCGGCAGGTGGGCCTCGTCTAGCTTCCCGCCGACGTCGCCGGGAATGGGCGGCGCGGAGCTGAAGTTGGTGTAGAGCCCCAACGCCAGCGAGAATGACTTGGTGAACAGACGCTCGAACCCGACCGCAAAGTCGATGACTCCGCGGCGCTCGATTTTGGTGATCAGGGTGAGTGCCTCCAGCGTGATCGGTGAAGCGGAGATTTCCAGCAACCGATAACTCACTGGCGCGTGGAACGACACGTCGAAGGTGAGGGTCATGTCCCTTGGGATCACGTACGCTCCGCCCACGCGGATCGCCGTGCCGCTGTCGGAGCGGAAGCGAATGTCGGTGGGGCGCTCGAGGTGGAAGACGGACGGAGCGTCACCCGGCACGAAGGTGCGTGTGACTTCGAGCGCGGCGGCGTCCGCCACTTGCACACTCGGCGCCGTGATGGAGGTTCCGACGACGAACCGCTCGTCGATTTTCGCTTTGAGGCCAAACGAAAAATGGAGCGCCGCGGACCACGCGTCGAGCTCCGAGGAGGCGCTCGTGAAGGTCTGGGCGCCAGCCGAGAGGTCAGAGACCAGCGAGCTCTCCTCTCGTTCCTTCAGCGATCGGTAAGCGAGAGTTCCCGCCACTCCGAAGCTCCAGACGTCGTCGACCCGATAGGAGTAGGCGAGGGCCGGGCGAAGGGAGCGGTCGAGGGTCTGCCTTCGGTACAGCACGACCTCGCCTGGGTTTGGCCCGGCAGTCACCGTTCGAATCTGCGCGCTGTTGAACTCGGGGACGAACACCGCCGCACCCCAGCTATGATGGGCTCGTCCCAGCTCGTCCGTCCCACCGAAGTGCTCGATGAACCCTGCGGAGCTCGGGATGATCGCGAGCTCCGCGAAGACGGCGTCGATGTCGATGAGTCGCTTGGCGACGGTCGTGAAGACGTCGTCTTCGTTGATCGCGAACTCGAGGCCGTAGAGGTTGGTGGACACTTGAACGTTGGCGCGCGAGGCGTCGACGAGTCCAGCCGGGTTGTAAAAAATGCCGCTCGGATCGTCGGCGATGGCGGTGAAAGCGCCGCCGAGACCGACCGCGCGCCCTCCCACCGGAAAGTCGTCATAATGAGTATCGTCGGCTTCGGCGACCGAGCTCATGGCGACGATCACCGAGATGCACGCTCGCGTGAGACTCGAGCTTCTCATCGCGTGTCGGCAGAAGGGAGGGTCGCGCACAGGCCAAGGTAGACGGTCTGGTGAACGTAGCTGTCGACGTCACTCGTCGATTGATTCGTGTACAAAGCATAGCGGAGGTCGATCGAGATCGGCGAGGCGACGACGCGGCTGATGCCAGCCTCCAAGCGGTTCTGAGCTAGGTTCTCGTCGATGAGCAGCGCTATGACTTCAGAGTAGGTGTCGCTGCGATCGAGGCGAATGCTGCCCAAGAAGTTCAGCATGAAGCCATAGGGCAGCGGTGCGGTCAGGTTGCCGGTGATCCGGTATTGGACGAAGTCTTCGAGCTCGGAGTTGCTGCGGTCGATTCGAACTCCCGGCTCGAGGCTGACGAGGATCTTCGAGCGGTAGGTCGCGCGCACCGAGAGCTCGAGGAGTTGGTCTCGCCGCAGCGAGGGGTTGCAGGCGGGAGGTCCGATCCCGTCGGAGCCATCGCATCGAGAGTACGTGAGCGTAGGTTCGTCGACTTGGGGTACTTGCACTTTCTGCAAGATCCCGGCGTCGAAGTGACGCAGGGCCAGGTCGATCGATCCCTGCAGCATCCAGCGGCGGCCGAGCCCGAGGTTCGCCGCGACGCCCAACGTGGGGGCCCCGTAGCTCAGCTCCCGAATCGAATAGAGATCGCTGCGCGAACCTTCCGCTTTGAGGCGAAGCTCGAACGACCCGTTTCTCCAGGTGACGAACCCCCCGGCTCCAAGGAGCCGAAAATCCCGGCTAGCTTCGCGTGCGTGGCTCGACCGCAGCCGCCCGGTTGCTCCGAGCTCGAACGGTCCGAGCTCATGGCTCGACGTGAGCGTAAAGTCCTGGACCACTACGTCCTCGTCCTCGACCTCGAAGAATCGCTTCACGCCGACGACGGCGCTGACGAAGATGCGATCTCGGGCCGTCAGGTCGAGGCTCAATGCGAGGTCGAGTTCCGCGCGCGTGGCCGCGTCGCCTGGTCCTTCGCCAAAGACGCGGTTGGCGTTGGAGTCCCATTCGGCGCCGGCGGTGACGCGACCGTCCGCGTGTGGCTCGAGCACGAGCCCACGATCTGCGCTTAACACGAGGAGGAGAGCGAGCGCTGCCATCGCGCGGGTCGAATGCTAGCGCAGAGCGTATGTTTTGGCCTGTAGGTCGGAGATCCCAAACGACGGCCCCGGAGTTTCGCGGGGGGGCGACAGCGGGGATGCTTGGGGCTCTAGCGATTCTCGTCGGCTTCGAGCCGCACCGCGCGGTCGCGGATCTTACGCGCTTTGGCGCTGAGCTGCGCTTCGAGCTTGGCCAGATCTTGCTCGAGCCGCTCGAGCGCCGCGAGGTCAGTCCTCGACCCGTCCAGATCTTCGACCCGCAGCCGCAGGAGCGACGCGGAATCGAGCCGTGCTGCGCCCGCGCTTGGCGCTTCGACGCCGCTGAACGAAGGCGGTGCCGCGGGCGCCCTGGCTGCTCCGCCCTCTTGCGCCACGCGAACAGGAGCGGGAGGTGGAGGGGCGCCTTGGGTCGCGTCATCGGTCTCGGTGCCGAAGTTCCCCGCGAGAGGCGTCCCGGCGAGGGGCGCTTGCGGGTCTGGCCCAGCCGTGGCCCGGCCGTCGGCGGGCGGAGGTTGTGCGACCACCACTTCGCGCGCCGCGCCGGGGCTGCTTTTGTCCGTCGTTTGCGCGCGGTCGTTCGTGCGAGATGCGGCCTCGGCTTTGACTGCGCCCGTCCGCGCTCGCTGCTCTGGAAAAGGTTCTCCGAACAGCTCGACGTCGCGTTGGAAGTTGCCCGCGGCGCGCGCGACCTCGCGCTCCTGACGAACCTCAGCGATCAACGCGAACAGAGCGCCGCGTTTCTTCGCGATGCGATCGCGCTGATCTTCGGCTACGTCGGCTTTCTCACGGAGCTCCTCCGGCCCATCGAGCGGGTCGATCTCCACTTCGGGTGCGGACGTCGTCGCCGAGCTCGCGTTGCTCGAGAGCTTCTTGCGCAGGCCTGCGCGCAGATCGATCAGCCCCTTCATGGCTTGGGCGATCCGTACGCGTTCGGTCCGATCGCTCGACTTCAGGAGCGGTCGATCCTTCACGAGCTGCGCGTCGATGAGCTTGATGGCCAGAGTGATGCGCGCGGAGGTCTCCGCTCGGCGATCACGTTCGAGCCTGGCGAGAGACTGGACGCGAGTTTCGGCGGCGACCGAGGCGGCGAGCTGTTGCTCGAGCTCTCGGCGCGCGGAAGCGTCAGGCTTCGCTCGAAGGGACTTGATCCGGCGCGCGAACGCTTCGACGTCGCGCTCGGCGGCGGCGCGATCGCGCTCGACCGAGGTCAGGGCGGCTGCGGCGACGTCGACGTGACGGGTAGCCTCATCGATCTCGGGCGTTCCCGCCCAAGCCGAGGTCGCGACTCCGAGGAGCGCTCCCATGAGGACCAAGCGCGTCACGTCCCCAAAGGGTAGCAATTCGCGATCCAGCCTTTCTGGCGAGGCGTTCGGCCTCCAGGTCCCGAAGATTGCTCAGATCTCTGAGAGCGCAGGGGTTGCGCCGCCAAAAAGCAGAGATCAGAGGAAGTACTCATCGTCCTCTACTCTGGTCCGGAGAGCTCGTCGGCGATGGTCTCGGGTTTGGAGAGGTCGCGACCGGCGACGGAGCCGATGCCATATTTTTCGAGCTTGTAATAGAGCGCGCTGGTTTTGATTTTCAGTCGGCGCGCGGTCTCGGTTTTCACGCCGCCGGAGGCTTCATAGGCGCTCAAGATCATCTGGCGTTCGGCGTTCTCGAGGAACTCGTCGAGGCCCATGTTGGAGACATCCAGGGAGAAGGTGTCTGGGGACGCGCGGGCTCCGGACACTTGGGGCGGTAGGTCGGAGGCGTCGACGTAGGGTGGCGTCGCGAAGACGAGGGCCTGTTCGACGATGTTCTCGAGCTCTCGTACGTTGCCTGGAAAGTGGTAGGCGCGGAGCTTCGCCTCGGCTTCGGCCGCGAGCCCAACGATGTCTGGGTTGGTTCGTTTTTTCAGCTTGGTGACGAAGTGTCGCGCGAGGGGGACGATGTCGTCGGTGCGTTCTCGCAGCGGCGGGATGTGCAGCGGAACGATGTGGAGGCGGTAGTAGAGATCTTCGCGGAATCGGCCGGCGTCGACTTCGGCCTTCAGGTCTCGATTCGTCGCGGACACGACGCGGACGTCGACGGAGACGGGCTTTTCGCCGCCGACTCGTTCGAACGTCCGCTCTTGCAGCACGCGCAGCAGCTTCACCTGCATGGCGGGCGAGATCTCGCCGATCTCGTCGAGGAAGATGCTGCCCCCGTGGGCGAGCTCGAAGCGGCCGAGCTTCTTCTTGATGGCGCCGGTGAAAGCGCCTTTTTCGTGTCCGAAGAGCTCGCTCTCGAGGAGCGTCTCGGTGATGGCGCCGCAGTTCACCTTGACGAAGGGGCCGGAGGCGCGGCGAGAGAGGCGGTGGAGGGCGTCCGCGACGAGCTCCTTGCCGGTGCCTGATTCTCCGGTGATGAGCACGTTGGTGTCGGAGACCGCGACCTTTCGAATCTTTCCGAACAAGTCGCGCATGGCCGAGCTCGGACCCACCATCCCTTGGAAGACGCCGTCGGCGTCCGACGTGGGCTTGGCGGGAACGTCGGCGGGTGCTGCATCGGAGACGACGGCGACCGCGCGGTCTCGATCCCGGCGGTGCATTTCTTCCATTTGAGCCAGCCGCTCGTTTTGTTCTTTCAGAGAACGCCACTCGAGCGCGTGTTCGATCTTCATCCGCACTGCGCTGGTAGAGAAAGGCTTGGTGATGAAATCGAACGCGCCCAACCTCATCGCTTCGACGGCGGTCTCGATGGTTCCGAACGCGGTCATGACGATGACTGCGACATCCGGCGCGCGTTCCTTGACGGCCTTCAACACGCCGATCCCGTCGAGCCCATCCATCTTGAGATCGGTGATGACGAGGTCGACGTCGTTTTGACCGAAGAGCTCGAGGCCCAGCCGTCCGGAGTTCGCTGCGAGCGCGCGATGTTTCATACGCTCGGTGACCGCGACGACGCCGTCGCGGAGGGTGTCGTTGTCGTCGATGACGAGCACGTTGGCCACGGAGCGAGTCTACTCGATTGGAGCGTTCAGCCGTCGGGCAGCGGGCCGACCAAGGAGCGGACGGGTCACTTCTTGGGCTCGAAGGTCCCGTCGTCGTCGATGAGTCCAGGCTCTTCCGAGCGCTTTGCGGGCGGAGCTTCGTCGTCGATGAGCCGGTCGTCGGAGTCGTGGGGCGTGACCGCTGGAGCTCGCTTTACCTGGCGGAACTCCATCCCCGCGATCGGTAGCGCTTCGATCGGCGAAAGTTCACCCGATCCGATGAGGCCCGACGCGAGCGTGCCCGCCGGCGGCGGGGCGTCGATGAGCGGGAGCGACAGGACGAACGAGGCCCCGCCTCCAGTTGCGTCGCGAACCGAGACGTCTCCTCCGTGAGCGGTGGCGCACTTCTTCACGAGCGCGAGCCCGAGCCCGGTGCCCTTCTGTTTCGTCGTGAAGAAAGGCCGGAAGATCTCCTCACGCATGGCCTCGGGCACGCCTGGTCCGGTGTCCGAGACTTCGAAGACGATCCGCTCGCGCGTGGGCTCTCGGCTCGCGCGGATGGTGACCGTGCCGCCCGTGGGTGTGGCCTGGATGGCGTTTTGCACCAGATTCATGATGGCTCGCCGCACCTCGTTCGGGTCGAACACGGCGGTGAGCTCGAGCTCGATCTCTCGAGCGAGCGAGATCGTCTTCTCCTTCGCCATGCGCTCGCAGCTCGACAGGAGCTCCTCGATACACTCACCCACGGCTACTCGTTGCTTCTCGAGCGGACGTTTGCGCGCGAAGGCCAGGAAGTCGTTCACGACGCCGCCGAGGACGTGAATCTCGCCGAGAATCCGGTCGACGTGTTTGCTCCGCGGATCGGCGGAGTCGAGGTCTTCCTTGAGCAGTCCTCCGAAGAGCTCGATGCCGCCCAATGGGTTGCGGACCTCGTGGGCAATGCCAGCGAGCATGACTTGCATCTCGCGATCTCTCTCGGCGAGGGACTGCGCCATGCCGCGCATGGTCTCGGCGAGGACGCGGGCCTCTTGGGGACCGTCCACGGGGACATACGTTTCGAGCTCGCCGGCTCCGATGCGTCGCGCGACGTCCGACAGTCTCGCGAGTGGGCCGGTGATTCGGCGGGCCGCCCACGCGGTCAAGGCGACGAGCGCGACGAAGCCGAGCGCGATGATCGCGACGAGCCGAGCCCGCATCTCGCCGATCACGTCGAAGAACGACGCGGGTCCTTCCACCACGAGGGCTCCGGCGACCTTGGTGTGGTCGCTTTTCTCTCTCAGGGGCGCGTAACAGCTCTTGTACCAGCGGCCCTCCGGCCCCTCGAACAAGATGGAGGGTTCCGGATGGCCTTCAGCAACCCGCGCGACCTCGGAAGCGTCGAGGTGGGCACGCACATAGGGGTCGCCGACCCGCAGCTTCCTGGCCGAGTCGAGCACGGTCGTTCCGTCCAACCGAATGACGAGCGCACGGTGGACGCCGGTCGAGCGCAGGACGTCGTCCAGTTTCTTTCGCGCAGAGAGTGCGGAGCGGGCATCGTCCTCTCCAACCTCCAGGTACAGGACGGCGGACCCGACGAGCTGCGCGCCTCCGACCGCGATCGCGCACAGACGATCACCCAGCGAGTCTTCGAGAGCGCGGCGGAGGCCGATCTCTGCGAAATAACCCATCCCAGCCAACACCAGGACGGCCGGCAGCACGATGGCGAGGGCGAGTTGCCTCGACAGACCGCTCGGAGAGCCCAACGTCTTCGAGAAAGCCAGAGCCCCAGATGAATATCAAACGGCGCGCGCCACGACGTGTTATAGATTGAAAACCCAGTGATCTCCCCAGAGACACGCCGAAAGCTCTTCGCCTCCTTCGTTCGCGTCATCGAGGGAGGGCCCCTCGCGGGATCGATCGAACCCAAGACGGTGCTCATGTTCGTGAGCACCAACGCACACATGGTGCTCGCAGGCGACCGTGTGAATCTCGGAATGCTCTGGAACGAGCTCGTGCCCACGTTGGGCGAAGAGAAGCTGTACGGGCTTTTTTTGCGTTTCGCCGCTGCGGCCGAGGAGCTCGGGATCCACGCTGATCTGCCCAGCGACGTCGCGAGCCTGCCTGAAGAAGATCGCGTTCACCATCTGCTCGCGTTCGCGATGACGACGACGTCGGGGGTGGCGCCGCCTTTCGGACGCTCCCCGGCTCCATTCGAGGCGCCGAAGGCCTCCATGCCGACGGCCTCCATGCCGGGTGCGTTCCAAGCCGCGCCGAGCGGAATGGCGCACTTTCAATCCCAGACCGGAGGAATGCCCGGTCCCTCAGGGATGCCGGGGCTCCAGCCGACCGGAGCGCCTAGCTCGGGGGATCGGTCTAACTTCATGTCTTCGCTGTTCGAGTCCGACCCATGGACCGGGGAGCGCACGCCTACGGCAGGGGTTGCGAGTCCTGCGCCGATGCTTGCAGGTGGGCAGATGCCCTCACTGATGGGCGGGCCGCAGGCTGCGCCGTCTCCGGGTGGGTTTCCGTCGCCCGGGGCCTTTGCGGCGCCTCCAGGGGCCTTTCCGTCGCCCGGCGCCTTTCCATCGCCCGGCGCCTTTCCGTCGCCTGGTGCGTTTCCGTCTCCGGGATCGTTTCCCACGCCGGCGGCCGTGGCCGAGGCGCAGCAACCTCAAGCGTTCCCGCGACCTGCGGCGTTCGCAAACTCGCCCGCGGCTTTTCCTTCACCAGCGTCGCTTCGCAACATTCTGACTCCGGCCGGAGGTGGAATGCCGGCGGGCGTGGGTATGGTCCATTCCTCTGGCCAGGGCACGCCGCAGTCGATGCCGCTCGACCTGCCACCCGAGCTCGCGATGGCCATGCAGGACATGCCGAACCTACCGAACGTGGGTGACCTTCCGTCCCTCTCCGGGGTGGCTGCGCTCGAGAACCTGGGCTCGGTGATCTCGGCAGACTCGCCCATTTCGATCGAAGTCGCTGCGGGTGCGGCCTTCGTGGACGCTCAACGCAAGGAGAAGATCGTCTCGGCCGTCGTGCGGTATTTGCGTGCCAGCCCCGCGGGTCGGCAGGTGGACACGACGAAGCTTCAATTCCACATCGACCGTTTTTACGACTCGCTCTGGGACGGATCGCGCTTCGACTACGGGCCGGTGTTCGACCAGTTGATTGCGGCTGGCGCGGAGCCCGAGGGCGCCTACGTTGCGTATTCGGCGTTCGCGCTGTTTGCGGCCACGCAAAGCATTCCGGTCCGGGAGCCTGCGGTTTCGATCGATGCGAACGCGCGCCGCAATGGCGACGACTTGGCCGCCAAGATCGTGATGGGCGAGTCCTCGGCCAGCACGTCTGGGCCGGTCGCTCTTCCGTCAGCGACGCCGACTCCGACGCCCACCCTCGCCGAGGTCGTCGTTCAGGATGCGGCTGCCGTTCGCAAGCAGAGCACGATCATTCGCCTCGTCGCGTTTCTCGTGCTCGGCGCCGCCGCGATCGGCGCCGGCTTGGTCCTCCGGCCCGTGAAGGGTGCCTCGATCGAACCGTATATTGGCGTATTTCCAATGAAATCGGTTCGGCTGATACAGGGCACTTTCGTCGGAGAGATCGACCAGGAGAGCTGGCGTAAGTTGAACCTAGCCAAGCGCGAGAAGGCCCTCAAAGACCTCGCCGACGTGCTGCGCAAGGAGAATCGGCTGAATGGCGCGACGCTCGTGGACGTTCACCAGGTTCGGGTCGCGTTCGAGGTGAAGAAGCATGATATTCTGGTCACGTTCGGTGTGATGTCGGACGGACTGGTGAAAGACGAGCTGGAGCAGCTCAAACAGGAGAGGAATCTGAAATGACGTCGACGAAGCCTGCTCGCACGCTCGCCGAACAAGCGGCCCGCGGATTCACGCTGATCGAGCTCATGATCGTGGTCGCGATCATCTCCATTTTGGCGTCGATCGCCATTCCGGCCTACGTCTACTACAAGTATCGGTCGATGACGGCGGAAGCCCGGAACATGATGAGCGGCATTCGAATCAGCCAGGAGGCCTTCCTGGCGGAGAACGACAATTACGCCAACGTCACCACAGCGAACCCAGCGATCATCCCGAGCGCTTTGAAAACGGCTTGGGTGAACACGCCCTGTCCCGCAGCTTGTGACAAGGTCAACCCGCAGAACTGCACCGAGTTCGACTGTATTGGGTTCCAATCCGACACGGCGGTCTATTTTCGGTACGCGACGCCGCATCGAATCTCTGCAGGAACTCAGACGGCTGAGTTTGGGATCGGCGCTCAAGCAGACCTCGATTCGGACGGCGCGACGGGTTCGTGGGGCTATCGAAGCGCGAATCAGGGTGGGACTTTGGGTTACGTGGCCGACGGCGTTTCTGCGTGTTCGTTCGACATCATCGCGTACGAGGTCGTAAACTGCACTCCATTCCAGTTCTAGCTAGCTAGAGCCTGTTACGAAAGTCCTCAGGACCGAAGGTCCGTAACAAAGACTCAGCGTTCGTTTCCCATTTTGTATCGCGCGATCATTCGGTGAAGGATATTTCGGTGAATTCCGGCTTCACGTGCGGCGGAGGAAACATTGCCGGCGTGCTTTCGGAGCAGCGCGGTGAGCCAGCCCCGTTCGAAATCATCCAGGACCCGCTGTCGCGCCTCCTTGTACGGGAGGTCTCGCCAGAGCGGCTCGGTGAGCGCTGCTCTGAGTGCGGGCGGAGCGGGATGCGGGTCGGTCGCCTCGGGCTCTCCGACTTCGGCGCTCGGGACGGTCAATCCAAGTCCCACGTCGAAGTCATCGGGGACTCTGAACCACTCATCGGCCATCGAAGCTCCGCGGTCGATCACGTTTCGGAGCTCTCGGACATTCCCAGGCCATGAGTACTGGGCGAGTCTACGGAGCTCCTCGGGCTTGATTCGAATGGGTTGGCCGGTCGCGGACAGAGTGCTGGAGAGGAAGCGCTCGACGAGCATCTCCAGGTCTTCTGGGCGCTGCCGAAGCGGGGGAAGCCGGATCTTCACGACGGCCAAGCGAAAGTAGAGGTCTTTGCGAAAGCGGCCCGCCTCGACCTCGGCTTCGAGGTCGCGATTCGTCGCGGCCACCAATCGCACGTCTACTGGGCGGACGACGTCGTCTCCGACTCGTTTGATCTGGCGGCGTTCCAGAACGCCTAGCAATCGAGCTTGCAGAGTCAGGGGGAGCTCACCGACCTCGTCGATGAACACGGTCCCGCGGCGGGCCGCTTCGAAGGCACCTTCGCGGTCGGCGAACGCGCCCGTGAAGGCGCCGCGGCGGTGTCCGAAGAGCTCGGACTCGATGAGCTCGGCCGGCACCGCCGCGCAATCGACGACGATGAGGGGGCCGCCTCGCCTCGGGCTCTCTTCGTGGATGGCCTCCGCGGCCAACTCCTTGCCGGTCCCGGTCTCTCCTTCGATCAGGACGGTGGTCTCGCCGGAGGCCACGGTCGAGAGGCGGCCGAGCGTGGCCCGCATGAGCTCGGAGCGCGCGAAGAGGCGACCGAGGCAGGCGTCGTCGCGAACGGGAGGATCGGCAGAGGCCGGAGGCAGAGTCACTTCACCTGCCAGGTCTCACCGGAGCGAAGCAGCTTGCCGAGATCACCAGGGCCCATCTTGGCGGTGGCGCTGTCCACTTGTGCGAGGACCATCGTCTCGAAGGTGGGCTTCTCGATGCGGTGGAACACACCCATCGGGATTGGGAACTTCGGCCATTGGAGCTGCGAGAGGATGTTGGGCATCGTCGGGTCGGTCTCGTCATGCACCAGGAGTGAGCTCTCGGTCACGCCGTCTTTGCCGAGCTCGACGACTTCGGGCGTGAGCCCGTTTCGGCCCGCCAACCGGATCCCTCGCTCGCGGTTCTTGCCGAACACGAGCGGCTTTCCGTGCTCGAGGGCGATCTGGGCGGTGGCCTTGGCCTGCTTGGTGGCGACTTCGTCCCAGGCGCCGTCGTTGAAGACGACGCAGTTTTGAAGGATTTCGATGAAGGAGGTGCCTTTGTGAGCGTGGGCGGCCTTGAAGACCTCACCCATGTGTTTCGGGTCGGTGTCGCTGGTGCGGGCGACGAAGGTCGCTCCGGAGCCCAGCGCGAAGGCGATGGGATCGAAGGGGTGGTCGACCGAGCCCATGGGGGTGGACTTCGTCTTCTTGCCTAACTCACTCGTGGGTGAGTACTGGCCTTTGGTGAGCCCGTAGATTCGGTTGTTGAAGAGCATGATGTTGATGTCGAGGTTTCGGCGGAGCACGTGAGCCATGTGATTTCCGCCGATCGACAACCCATCGCCGTCGCCGGTCACGAGCCACACGGAGAGCTCGGGGTTGGCGAGCTTGATACCCGTCGCAAAGCCGGGCGCGCGGCCGTGAATCGTGTGGAACCCATAGGTGTTCATGTAATACGGAAATCGGGACGAGCAGCCGATACCGGACACGAAGACCGTTTTGTGTGGCGCAACGCCGATTTCCGGGAGAATTCGTTGCATCGTCGCCAAGATGACGTAGTCGCCGCAGCCCGGGCACCAACGGACTTCTTGGTCGCTTTGGAAGTCCTTCCGCGAGAGCTCCGATTTGTGGTTTTCGCCGTTTGGCTTCTTCATCACGGTGACCATCACGAACCTCCGCCGGCCAAGACCTGATCGATCCGAGCGCTGATTTCCGACACTTTGAACGGCTTGCCTTGGATTTTGGTGTAGGCCTCGGCCGGGACGAGGTACTTGGCGCGGAGCAGGGTGGAGAGTTGACCCATGTTCATTTCCGGCACCACGACGTGTTCGAACTTTCGGAGCAGCTCACCCGTGTTTTTCGGGAACGGGCTGAGATGGCGCAGGTGGGCGTGGGAGACGTCTTTGCCTTCGGCTCGCGCGAGCTCTACGGCCTGGCGAATGGCGCCGTAGGTGGAGCCCCAGCCGACGACGAGCAACTTACCTCCGTTCGGGGAGCCGAAGGCCTCCAGCGGCGGGATTTCATTTGCGATCCGATCGACCTTCTCCTGACGCGTCCGGACCATTTTTTCGTGGTTGAGCCCATCGTAGGAGATGTGCCCCGAGTCGAAGCCTTTTTCGATTCCGCCGATTCGGTGTTGTAACCCAGGCGTGCCGGGCGTGGCCCAGTTGCGAGCCAGGGTCTCGGAGTCTCTCCGGAACGGATGGAACCCGTCAGGCTGAGTCGTGAAATTGACTTTGATGTGCGGGAGTGAGTCTGGGTCTGGGATCTTCCAGGGCTCGGACCCATTGGCCAGATACCCATCCGACAAGAAGAACACCGGGACCATGTGCTCGAGGGCGAGCTTACAGGCCTCGATGGCGACGTCGAAGCAGTCCGAGGAGGTGGCCGGAGCGACGACGACGGCGGGGCAGTCGCTGTTTCGTCCCAGGACGGCTTGGAACAGGTCGGCCTGCTCGGTTTTGGTCGGCAGACCGGTCGAAGGTCCGCCGCGTTGCACGTCGATGATGACGATCGGGAGCTCCGTGGCGACGGCCAGGCCGATCGCCTCGCTCTTGAGCGCGACGCCAGGGCCAGAGGTGCCGGTGAGCCCGAGCTTGCCAGCGTATGCGGCTCCGATGGCCGAGCACACCGCGGCGATCTCGTCCTCCGCCTGGAAGGTCACGACGCGGAAGTTCTTGTACTTGGACAGCTCGTGGAGAATGTCCGAGGCCGGCGTGATGGGATAGCTGCCGTAGAACAGATCGAGCCCCGCGCGCTGCGCCGCGGCGATGAAGCCCCACGCGCTCGCGGTGTTGCCCGTGATGTTCCGGTACAAGCCCGGCTCGAGCTTGGCCGGCCGAATCTCGTAGGTCTCGTGAAAGAGCTCCGAGACCTCGCCGTACATGTATCCCGCTTTGAGCGCGAGCCGATTGCCCTCCGCGATCTGCTCCTTGCCCTTGAACTGCTTGGAGATGAACTCGAGCGAAGGCTCGAGCGGGCGGTTGTAGAGGTAGTAGAGCAGCCCGAGGGTCCAGAAGTTTTTGGAGCGCTGCGCTTCCTTGAAGCTCAAACCAGTCGATACGACCGCCTTCTCCACCGCGGTCGAGATGGGCACTCGGATCGCGCGAAAGCCGTCGAGCGAGCCGTCGTCGACGGGATTCGTTTTGTAGCCCGCGCGGAGCCAGTTGGTCTCGATGAAGGCGTCCTCGTTGATGATCAGGAGCCCGCCAGGCTTGAGATCCATCAAGTTCACTTTCAACGCGGCGGGATTCATCGCGACGAGCACGTCGGGCCGATCGCCCGGCGTGAAAATGTCGCTGGAGGCGAAGTTGATTTGAAAGCCAGACACGCCGAAGGTCGTGCCGGTGGGGGCACGAATCTCCGCGGGGAAGTCGGGAAACGTCGCGAGGTCATTGCCGAAGAGGGCAGCCGTATTGGTGAACTGGCTGCCCGTGAGTTGCATGCCGTCGCCGGAGTCCCCGGCGATGCGAATGACACACGAGTCGACCGTCTTTTGCGGTTTCTTTGCGCTTGTGGTGTCGGACCGAACTTCGAGAGACATTGCGTCTGTGCTCCGTGGCGCCGCGACCTACCTGCGGAACTCCGCGAGGTCCTTTTCGAGCTTCGGCGCCTCTTCATCACCCTCCGGCGATGACGCGGCGGATGCTCCCTCAACAGATTGCGGCTTTCAATGACGATTTGGGGAGGGACATTTGCCTAGAGAGTGGTTTCCGAGTCATCCGGGCAAGCGGCGACGAGCCCGAAAGTCTGCGTCGAGCGCGTGGAAGTAACGAACGCTGGGCTCGCCTCGCTGCCAACTCAAGAACACGCGCTCGCCGTCGACTTCTGATCGTAAACCCACGATCCCGAGGTCGAGGTCGAGGATCGTGACCCCGAGGCCTTCGAACTTCCGGCCCTCCTCGATGAGTCGGTTCTTTGCGGTTTCGAGGAGCGCTCGCCGATCGGAGATCTCCGGGGGATCGGCTTCAGCCTTGAGTTTGCGGGACGCGGCGTAGCCCATGCGCTCGAGCTCGTTGGCGCGCGCCGTGACTTCCTGCCGGAGCGCGTCCATGTTGGCGAACACGGCCTCGAGCTGTGGGATCAGCTGGTCGAACCGTTCGAGGTCTTTGGCGGCCATGAATCACTGCATCGGTTGGGTACTGTGTGTGTGTCAAGGCGCGGTCTTGGCTTGCGACACGGCCCCACCTCCGAGCCCTTCGATTTCGGCCTCGCGGCTGAGGCTCGAGGGTGCGGTGCTCGATCGTTTCGTTTCGGATCGGCGTGTCGAGCGAGTGAGCGCCAAGAACGTCGAGGTCGATCGGGCTCGTGGCGACGTTCTTGCTTCTTTCGTGCGCGCGCGGGTGTTCGACGAGGACGGACACACCCGCGCGGAGATCGAAGCGCCTCTAGCGTCTGGGCGTGCGGACACGAGCACGGTGGTGTTCGAGGGAGGGGTTCGAGTCACCGACGCGAGCGGCCGCACGCTCGTCACGGAATCGATTCGCTTCGATTCGGCGACCAACCGAGCGGCAGCCGATCACCGCGTGGAGGTTCGCGGGGGCAACTTCGCGGTGGTCGGCGAGGGGCTGCGAGCTTCCATCGACGAAGGGATCGTGGAAATCTCCGGGCCGGTTTCGTCTCGGGTCGAACGAGTCAGCGCCGCGTCAAGTGATCGATGAGGCCGTCGTGCGCTTCTCTTAGAGCCATCACGAGCTCCGCGGCGGCAGCCTCGGAGGTGGGGTCGGTGCGATGCCGGTCGGGGTGGTATCGGCGCATCATTCGTCGATAGGCCGCGCGGACCTCTTCGAGCGGAGCGCCGTAGGGGAGCTCGAGGTTCGCGTACCACCTCGCGAGCTCGTCGGAGCGGACGGGTTTCGTGGGCTCGTCGTGGGCACGGGTTTGGGATTGCGATCGCGGGCGTGGCGTCTCCTGCCTGGGTTCGGTGCGCTTGGATTCCTTCGGGGTCGCTTTGGCTTTCCGGCGAAGCTCCTCGAACTCCGCTTCGAGCTTCACCTCCGCGGGGTCGACGTCCTTGCCCTTGAAGACGGAGCCCACCTCGGCGCGCGCGACGTTGAAGAGCCGCTTCGCGATGCTCATGGCTCAGTCTCCGGCGCCTCGGACGGCTTCGACCGCGTCTTTGGCTTGGCGAAATCGATCTTCCATGGTCGCGCACGTGATGTCCACGCACGAGCTCAGCGAGTTGACCTTGTTGTTGGGCGTCTTCTGCTTCTCTGGGGGCAGCGAGGCCACGGCAGCGCGAAGGCGAGTGATCAGCTTGGAGTACTTCGCGTTCGCTTCGCTGGTGAAGGTCGGCTCGAACTCGACCTCGCGAAGGAGCTGCTCGAGCTCGCGCATCGTGTCCTTCTTCGGTTTGACCGGAGGATCCTTCGGCGCCGGGGGCTCCGCGGGACCTTCGGGCTGCTTGTCCGGCGCGACCTTCGACTTCACCGGAAGCGCGCCGCTCGGCGGCGCTTTCGTCGGGCGAACGTCGGGCTTCGTCGGTTCCGGCGTCACTCGAACCGCGATGGCGCCGGGATCGGTGGGGTTCGCAGCGGGCGTCGGGTTCTGTGGCGCTACTGCCCCAGGGCTTTGAGGCCCAGTGACGGCTCCCGGCGGGGCCGGATCGACGGGCTGTGAGGGCGCCGTGATGGGCTGCGCTGGAGGAGGGGGCGCCATCAATCGACCGATCAGAATTCCAACGGCCAGCACACCGATGCCTCCGCCGATCAAGACGAGCGGCATCGATCGGCGTCGCGAAGGCGGAGGCGGATCGACCGAGATCGTGCTCGGGATCGGAATGGGGTCGCGAAAGGCCGATCCCTTGCGGCGAACGACGGCCGTTGATTGATCCGAGGGATCGGCGATCCGGGTCTCTTCGTCGACGACGACCGTGCGTGTGGCCATCCCGATGTCGGCCAGGCTGTCGAAGGGTGCGGGCGACAAGCGCGTGGCCCGCGTGGCTTCGTCCGATCCATCCATGCCGCGCGGCGTGACCATCGCGGTTCGCGTCCTCGATCCTGCGTCGTCCGGCGTGTACCCCGAGCGGGTCGCAGCTCCTGCGTCGCCCTCGGCCAAGTCCCGCGGGCTCACGGCTCCGCGCGTGGCGAGGCCGAGGTCTTCTTCGCCGAGCGTCGCGGTCGCCGCGTTCCTCGAGGATCGCGCGCGACGACGGGCCATCGAGACCAACTCGTTTGCGAAGTTGAGGTCCTCGGGAAACATCTGCTCGACGAAGTCGCCGAGCATCTCGGGAGGTGTCTCGGCCAACGCACCCGCCGCTCCGCGCAGGGCGCGCGAGAACTCCGCGGCGCTCTGGAATCGACGACTCGGATCCTTGTCGAGCGCTTTGAGGAGGACCGCGTCCATCGCCTTGGGCAAGTGGGGGTTGAGCTCCGAGAGCGTCGGAGCTGGCTTGCCTACGACGGCCTTGAGCACCTCGACTGGCTTGCCGTGAGGCACCAAGAAGCGACCAGTGAGCATCTCGTGAAGCACGACGCCGAGGCTGTACAGATCGCTCCGACGGTCGACGGCTTGGGTCATCGCTTGCTCCGGCGAGACGTACCGAAGTGTGCCCAAGATCATGCCGGGTGCAGTCTTGAAGTCGTCGAGCCGGCCGTGCGCGAGGCCGAAGTCGATGAGCTTCACGTCACCGCTGAAGCTCAACATGATGTTGCGCGGAGAGAGGTCTCGATGGACGAGCCCCAGCGGTTCTCCAGACGGATCCGTGGCGTCGTGAGCGTACGAGAGCCCTTCGAGCGCTCCGAGCGCCACGGCGAGGCTGACTTCGTGGGGCAGCATTCGACCGTCGCGCATGAGCGTGTGCATCATGGTCTCGACGTCCTTGCCTGCGATGAACTCCATCGCGATGCAGAAGGCATCGCCTTGCATGCCGGCGTCGGTGACTCTTGCGATGTTGGGATGGATCAAGAAAGAGGCAACGTGCGCCTCGCGGTGGAAGCGTTTGGCGGCGGTCTCGTGCTCCTCGAGCTCGACGAGCAGTTGTTTGAGAACGCAGATCTCATCGGCCCCGTCCTTCTGAGCGACATAGACCTGCGCCATCCCGCCGCGTGCGAGTGACTTGAGAATGGCGTAGCGCCCGAGGCGATCAGGGATACGCTCTTGGTTTTTCTCGACCTGCAACACGGGCGAAAGTGCGCGACTATCTTAGCCTCACCTCGTCGCGGTTGCGAGGCTGGACTAGGTTGGAGCCTCGTTCGAGTCGAGTCGGCTTGCGGGTCTCTGGGCAGGAGCCCTTCCGAGGAGCTCGTACAGCTGCACCTGAGTGGGTTGTTTTCCCACCTTGCGAAACGTGAAGGCGGTTGCGCCCAAACGAAAGGTCGCCTCGTCGAGCACGATCGTTCCGGGCTTTGCCGCCGTCAGGATGCGGGAGGCCATGCGTACCGGCCCGCCCAACACCTTGTAGTCCATTCTACGCTGTGACCCGACGGTGCCGGCGAGGACGTCTCCGGTGGCCAGCGCGATCCGCAAGCGAAGGTCGGTGAGCGAGGCGTGGTCGCGTCGCAGGCGTTCGAACTGAGCTCGCATCTCGAGCGTGGCCCGAAGCGCGCGCGCGCCGTCGTTGCCGTGAGACACAGGCGCACCAAAGGCCGCCATGAGCCCTTCGCCGGCCAGGGAGTGGATCGTGCCGCGGGCAGCAAAGACGATCTCGCTGATCGTCTCGATGTAGTCGTTCATGATCTCGCTGACTTCGTTGGTCTCGAGCTCGTCTGCCAGCTCGGTGAAGCCGGGGACGTCCGTACACAGCACGGTCACCGGTCCTCGCGCTTCGAGCCCGGGGCTCGGGCCGCTCAGGATCCGATCGACGACCTCGGGCGAATGGAATCGGCTGAGCGCCTCGCGTGCGATGCCCTCGTCCATCGCCTTGTCGCGCAATGAGATCCGCTCGAGGCCGACGCCTGCGATGCGAGCGATCGCCTCGATCGCTTCGATCTCCGCGTCCGAAAAGCCGCGATCTTTGGGTCGCGCGAGGTAGACCGCGCCTGCGGCTCCGGTCGAGACGGAGATCGGCGCGGACACGATCGCCTGCCCGAGCAGCTCCGCGACGCTGGACCCTCCTTTGAACCTTTGATCGAGAGACACGTTGCGGCTGTAGGCAGTCTGGTTCTTCTCGATCGTCCACCGGAGCACGCTCGAGCTCACCCGCAAGTCGCTGCCGACCTCGGACACCTTGACCACCTCGTCCGCGGAGAGCGCTCGGAAGATGGCACCGTCCGCAGGAATGCGCGCCTGGATCCGCGCCAGCACCTTCTCCAAGAAGGCCGTCGCGTCCTGCGCGTCGACGAGGGCTTGGGTCACCTCGAAGACGATCTTGATGACTTCGCCGCCCGTCGATGGGCCCGCTCGCGCCGTTTGATCAGCCTCGCGCACGAGCTGCGACTCCGCGGGATCTCTTACGGCGACATCGTCGGGGAGCGCTTCTCGACGCTTGGCGCTCCTTTTGGCCTCGGTCTCGCGCGTGTCGACGACGTCGTACGGTCGGGCCGCGGACGCTGTGCGTGGGCGCGACGAGCGGTCCTCTTCAGTCGGGCGCACGACCGATCCGGGGCGAGGCTTGCGCGCGTCTTGGATCGCCTCTTGGAGATCGCGTCCCTCGGCGGTGGCTTCGTCGGCGAAGTGATCGCTCGGCTGGCCCGCGTACAGCGTGACGTTGAAATTCCCGATGCGCATGACGTCGCCGGGGCTCAACGCCTTGGTGCCGACCTTCTCGCCGTTGACCCACGAGCCGTTGTGGGAGCCCAAATCTTGAAGAGACGCTTTGCCGTCGAAGAACACGATGCGCGCGTGGTGACGGCTGACGAGATCGCCGAGCAAGATGACGTCGTTCGAAGGAAGTCGTCCGAATGAGGTAATCCCCTCGCGAAGAGCGAGCCTGGTTCCGTTATGGTCAGGCCCGTGAATCACGATATAGGCCGACTCGAGGGGCATGCGCTTCGACCATACTTCCAGCGATTGGCTTCGTCGTCTACATTCCGCCCCATGCAATCTGTCCGCGCCTTGGCGCTGACCGCAGCGTCGATGCTCTGCGCGTTTCCCGTTTCCGCGTACGCCGAGGGTAGCTCGCTCTCCATGCAGAAGCGTCAGAAGCTCGGGCTCATTCTCATCACGCCCAGCACATCGGTGCGCGGCAAGGTCGGCCAATCGGAGCTTCAGTCGAGCCTGCGACAAGTGCTCGAGCGAAGGACCGACTTCGCGCTCGAAGAGATTCCGAGCGCTCGTGTCTCTGATTGTCAGGGCTCGCTCAAGTGCATGGTGAAGCGGGTCCGCAGCGACTACGACGAGACGAAAATCGACAAGTCGAAACCCTTCAGCACGTGGCTCTCGGAGCTTCGCGCCAAGAACGTCGAATATCCGCTCTATCTCGTCCTCATGACGGTTCAGACCGAGCAGGATCGCCCAGATCGCCTCGCGTCGATGCTGATCAACACCGACGCCGCGCTTCGATTCGTTCACGAAGGCGCCGATCAGGAGACGATCGATCAGCAGATCTTGGAGCGCGCCGTCGTCGTTCGAACACCGCGCACGGACGTCAACAGCGAGGAGGAGGCGAGCGCGTATCTCACGCGGCTCGTGGAAGTGGAGTTCAAGAACGAGTTCGAGAACTCCGGCAACTGGGAGCCCTTTGGCGCAGTGTTGGTGCAGGCCAAGGTGCCGGGCCTCGAGGTCGTCGTCGACGAACAGCTGATCGGGACGACGCTCCCGGGTGAGACGCGGATCTCCGACGTGCCCGCGGGCAGCCACGTCATTCAGCTCAAGCATCCCGAGTACGAGCTCTTTCGTTCGGAGGTGATCGTCAAACGCGGCGAGACCACCACGCTCGAAGCCGAGGTGATCTCAAAAGGTGGCGCCTTCGCCTTCGGACCCAAGGAGATCGTGTTCTGGAGCGGCGTGCTCGCGGCGACCGTCGGCACGGTCGTGACCATCGCTGCGGTGACCCACGCGAGCTCCCACTCGGACTGGAAGATCTATTGCATTCACTCCGAAGGTGAAGCGAACTGCGGATCGGGCAAGGTCTTTTGGAGCCTGTCTGCGGTGTTCTCGGATCCTCAACCCGGCTTCACGAACCCGAACGAAGGCTCCTTGTTGGCCGCGCCCTTCGGCTACAGCCTCATAGGGACGGGCGCGACGTGGGCGGTCGGGAGCCAGCTCGAGCTCTTCACCGAGAAGGACGAGTTCCCGTGGATCCCGCTCGTGGCTGGCGTCGTCGTCGGTGGCATCTCCTACGGAATCAGCGCAGCGATGAACGGCGAGACCGCGTTCGACGCACAAAAGTGACGCGCCAACGCGGCGCATGAAAAAGTTCGGGATCGTACTCTTCGCGCTCTCGTTCGATCGAACGGCCCTCGCTGATACATCCGACACCTCGACCACCTCGACCACCTCGATCATCGCGGAGAGCCACGATACGTCGGAACCCATTCTGCCCGTAGAGGTTCGGGCGCGTCGCAAGCGAACACCCGATCCGAGCGCGAGCACGCAGACCTTCACGCGCGAAGACGTTCGCGAGGCGCTGGATCGCGGGCGGGAGCTCGCCGATCTGCTCGACACGGCGGCTGGCGTTCGGGTCATCGATCTCGGCGGAGGCTCGCGTCGGGCCTCGTTGCGTGCAGGCTCGCCGAGTCAGATGTTGCTCGTGATCGACGGCGTCCCGATTCGATCGGCCTTTGCGACCGGGCCCGATCTCGAGCTCGTCGACCTCGCGTCCGTCGATCGCGTCGAAGTGCTTCGCGGCGGAGCAGGGGCCTCGCTCGGCGATGGAGCGCTCACCGGCGCCGTGGCGATCGACACGCGACGTCGGACCAGACCGAGCCTCTCGCTCGGGTACGGATCGCTCGATACCGTCACGATCCGCGCGACGCAGCCGCTCCCGGGCGTCGCGCTGTCCGGAAGTTATCGAAGGAGCAGCGGCGCGTTCGACTACGTCTCGCACCTCGAAGGCCTGCCGGACGTTGCCGCAGTAAGAGAGAACAACGACTCTCAGAGCGGCGCCGTCACGCTCGGCGGAGAGCTCGGGAGCGCTCGCTGGAGGTTTCCGTTTTCTGCGCACGCCGCGATTCGAGAGTCCGGCGTCGCTGGCGCGGAGAACCAGGCCGATCAGGTCGCCAGGGAGACGCGCGCGATCGCCTTGGCGCGCGCGGGGATCTCGAGCCGCTTTTTTTTGGCGGCCATCGACGCGTCGTTTCAGCGCATCGGCTATCGGCCCGCGAAAGAAAGGTCTTCGGTGACGGATTTCGTCTCGTTGGACGCGATGGCCGAGGCGGAACCGCTCGATGGTCTGGTGCTGCGCGCCGAAGCGTCTCGAGACGGGGCGTACTCCTCCGTGATCGGTCGACCTGCGCGCACGTCTGCCGCGCTCGCGGCGCTCGAGCACGCGAAGCTCGGTTCGGTGGGTCTCTTCCTCGGGCTGCGGGCGGCGCTGCGAGCGGACGACGCCGATACCGCGCTCGAGTTGCTGCCGCGTGTCGGTGCCACGTACGGGACCAACTGGGTCGCGTCCATCGGCGTGGGCCGGTCTCTCCGTGTTCCCACGCTCGACGAGCGATTTCATCCTGAGGAGGCCGGTTTCGAAGGCAATCCGAAGCTCGCTCCGGAGAGCGCCTGGGAGTTGGAGGCCAACGTACGAAGCCCGAGCTCACGGGACTGGCAGCTCTCGCTGAGCGCTTTTGGCCGAGTCGTGTCTGGCGCGATCGTCTACGTCCATCGAGACGCGTTCGTGATCCGTCCGGAAAACGTCGGTGACGCGAAGCTCGCCGGAATGGAGCTCGCCTTCGACGGACGTCTCGAGCTCTTCGGCGAGCTCGTGGCTACGGCGCGCGCCAACGCCGCGCTCGTCGCGTCCAAGCTCGAGGTGACGTCCGAGCCGCTCCCGTCGCAGCCGGCCGCCACCGGCGACCTCGAGCTGGAAATAGGGCCGCCTTGGGCGTCGCTGATCGCGCGAGTCGACGCGTCGACGACCGCCACCGCCAACATCTACGCGACGCTCGCGAACGATTCACAAGCTCGACTGGATCTCACCGTCGTCGTTCGTCCAAACCCGTCGGTTCGAGCTTCGTTCACACTCTCGAACGTGCTCGACGACCGAGCTCTGTCCACCGTGTTCTTGATTCCGACTCCGGGTCGAACCGCCTGGCTCACCATCCGAGCCGAAGGGATCTGAGCTACTCCTTCCGGAAGCTGTCGCGCCGGCGGGCAGAATGAGTAGCCTGGAGGTTCAGATCTCGCAGCTTCCGCCGTCGAACCTGAAGATCTTCGGCTTGATCTTGTCATGGAGCCACACTCCGAAGAGCAAACCCATCAGGGTGATCAAAGCCGGCATCGAGCCCTGGCCCAGCTGGGTCATCACGATGCTCGGGCAGGCGCCCGAGATGGCCCAGCCGGCCCCGAAGATCAGGCCGCCAAGGATCACGCCGGGGTGATACGGCTTACGAGGCGGGTCGCCGAGCTTCTTCGTGAGAACAAAGCCGATCGCGGCGATCAAGACCGCGCCGGCGAAAGTGAGGAGCATTCGGAGATCGGCGAACACGAACATCCGGTGAGTTTCATCGAAGCTCGAGAATCCAATCCGCTGCAAGACGAAACCGAAACCCAAGCCATAGCCAGCGTAGCGCGCTCCGCTCGACCAACTCACGGGAGGAACCTCGCGAGCCCGAGCGAGACCAACGCTCCGGCTCCGAAATACGAGGCGGTCGCGATCAAGCTGCCAACCTGCATTCGCGGGACGCCCGAGAGTCCGTGTCCCGAGGTGCAGCCGCCGGCGAGCCGAGTGCCAAAGCCAACGAAGATTCCTCCAACGAGCAGACCCAGTGAGGCCCAAGTCGACGTTCCAAACAAAGCCGCGTGAGTCGTACCCATGCTCCAGCTCGGATCCCACCCGCCGCTCGTGGCCGCGCCGAGCGTTCCACCCACGGCAATGAAAGTCAGGAAGATCAAGTGAGTGAGTCGCGGCAGGTGTCGAGTCGCCGCCTTCAGGGAGGGCGCGGCGGTCGCGACCTCTGCGGCGGCTTCGGGCCCGAACTCTTCGAGCGTCGCCCGCACCATCTCGGCCTCGAGCGCCTTTCGATCTGCGAGGAGCCTCTCGGCGCTGCGATCGCGGGGCGCCATGAGTACTCCGAAGCTGCCGGAGACGCCGAGCAATCTCCGCTCGACGCTCCAAACGAGCACCGGGATTGAGCCGAGCGCGATCGCGCCGAGCCAGGCTGGCCAGTATTCCACGGGTCACTCTTTGACCGACAGCATCTTACCGTTCGGGAGGAGCAGCGGAGACACCCGCATACCCTTGCTGGACTGCTTGAACCGCTCGCACGTCGAGTGGCGTTCATCGCTCTCGCAGTAGCGGATTTTCCAAATCCGGAGGGTGGAATCCAGCTCGAACTGGTTGAACATTTCGCAGTTTGTTTGGTGAGCGCAGCCGGATTTTGGTGCCATCGCTACGGAGTTTACCAGATAACCCACTACGGCTCAAGCGCTGCGCCCCTGCCTCCCCTGCCTCCCCTGCCTCCCCTGCCTCCCCTGCCTCCCTGCCTACCCTGCCTCCCTGCCTTCCTGGCTGGGGAACCAGCGGACGGCGGCCGCTCAGGGAGGTCCGGTGAGGGTTGCGGTCGCAACCCATGCCTCCAGGTAGCGACTCGCAGCAATCACCGCCAGCACCCCCGGAGTGGCCGGAACCTCGACGAGCTCGGCGGAGGCGTCGGGCGCGCCGGTCGTCTCGAGGAAGATGGGGCTTCGATAGATGTGGCCGGCGATGAGCAGCTGCGCGGAGACGAGCTCGCGCAAGGTGAGGGGAGCGGAGGGGTCCAGGCAGGACGGGCACCACGTCACCGCGTCGTCCACGTCGAACAACTCAGCAGGCAGCTCGACGGCGCCGAACATCGAGTGTCGTGTGTACTCCAGGATGGGCCAGTCGTCGGTGAGCGGCCGAACGTGCTCGGTGACACGGCGAAGGTGCGCTCCGGAGGCTGCGAAGGTCCCCGCGAGCTGGTCGATGGTCCCGAGGGCGATGCGATCCAAGTCCTCCTTCACACGCGGTCGGTTTCGGAGATTTCGCGTCACGACCTCTGGATCAAGCGTCACTGGCGCGTCCTTGCGCCCCAGAAGGATGAGCTCGGACCACTTTCCGGAGAGGAGCACGCTGTTCGGAAAGACGTCGATGAAGGCTTTGACCAGCGAGCGGGCGACGTCCGGGGTGACTTGGTAGATCGGCAGCCACTGAGTCAGGTACCCGCCGCGATCGAGTTTTTCCTTCGTGAGTTGGTAAAACTCTCTCGAATACAGCGCGGAGACGCCTGCGAAGAAGATGGGCGGTGGCTCGAGCGTGACGAGCGCGTAGGTACCGTCGGGCTGCCCGCGCAGGTGGTGTCGGCCGTCGTCGACGACGATCCGCGCCCTTGGGTCTTCGAGGACTCGTTGATTGTCGCGCTCGAAGTAGCGACCATGTTCGAGGACGTTCTTCGAGACGTCGGCGATGTCGAAGCGCTCCACGGGGTGCCGAGACACTGCGTTTGCCGTGTTGCCGACGCCGAAGCAGATCACCAGGGCATTTTTGGGGTTGTCGACGAGCAAGAGCGGGATGTGAGCGAAGGCGCGCATGTAACGCTGGCCTCCGCGGCTCGTGGACGACATCGAGTACCCATTGGTGAACAGGCGGCGTTCGACGCCGGAGTCTGTGACTGCGACAATTTCGCTGGTGGCTTCTCGGATCGCTATGGTGCGTCGCTCCGCGGTGTCGGGAGGCACGGCGGGCCGGATGAGAAAGTCCGGCGGGAGCGCGGACAGGCCGATGAACCCAGCAGCGAGGACAGCCACGGTCGCGGCGAGGGTCTTGGAGTCGAGCGGCGTGGCCTGGAAGAGCGGGACGAAGCCGATCGCGGCGATCGCCGAGAGGTTGGTGACTGTGAGTTGGATTCCGAGAGTAGGGAGCAGCACGAAACCCACCAGGAGGGAGCCGAGCACGTTGCCGGTCGTATTGGCGAAGTACAAGACTCCGGCGCGACGACCCACGAGGCTCGCGGCGTCCTGGGCGAGGGCGTTGCCGAGGGGATAGGTTGCACCCATGAGGAGGGCGGGTGCCGCGACGACCGCGAAAATCACTCGCAGGTTGCGGCCGAGCCCGGTGCCGCCGAGTGTCCCTGCATCGATCGTGGTGGCAGTGAGGCCGGCGATGGCGGTCACGACGACGAGCGCCTGAGTCAGCGCGAGCACTTGGGGAACTCTTCGCTCGAAGCGACGGGACATCCAGCCGCCGAGCAGAGCGCCGAATCCGAAGCACAGGAGCATCACGAACAGGAGGAGTGAGAAGACCGACCGCAGAGATCCGAGCAGGGTGCCCAGGTGTCGAAACCAAACGATCTCGAGGCCCATCGCGTTGGCGCCGAAGAGCAGCAACGCCAGCGCGACGCGCCTTTGTTTGGCATTGGAAGGTGCCGTCTCGCGGGGCGTTGGTTCGACGTCGGCAACTCGGTCCGCTTTCGTGGTGGCGGACTCATGAAATGCGAGCAGAAGCGCACCCACTCCGGCCACGACGTTCAACGCCGCGGCGACCAGCTGGGTGGTCGTGACCCCGAGAGCGGGGATGAGCCAGAAGTCACTCCCGAACGCTCCCAGCGCGGCGCCCAGGGTATTGAGCCCGTACAGGGCGCCGGAACGAGAGCCAGCTCGATGCACATCTCCCGCCACTTGGGCCCGGATGAGGATGGGGAGCGTCCCACCCATCAGGAAAGTCACTGGAGCCAACAGGACCACGGCCGCGGTGTAACGAGCCAACTGACCACCGATCGATGGGTACAGCCAACCGTGCTCCCCCACGATTTCGCTCGCGGTGAGTGCCGACAGCGTGTCGAGGCGAGGGAGACCCATCGCGAGCCCAACGCAGCAGAGCGCGATGGCCAACTCCAGGGAGCCGTAGGCCCGGAGCATGCTCCGAACGTTCCGCTTTCGATCGGCCCATCGGCCGAAGGTGTAGGCGCCCAGGCCGAGTCCCAACAGGAAGATGGCACTCACGAGTGAAGCCGAGTGGACGGTGTTGCCAAAGACGTTGCCGAACGAACGTACCCAGACGACCTGATAGATGAGGCCGCTGACTCCGGAGAGGAAGAAGAGAAGGTAGACCGTCACGGCTTCGGAGCCTGATTCATGCGAGCCCGCGGGCGCAACCCATGCGCCGTGGTGCCACGGTTCAAAGAGGGAGTAAAGCGGCGCAGCCGTTTGCCCCGTTTGCCAAATCGAGAATTCTGACTGAGCATGCCTTTGTGCGCCCGACTCTCGCTGCGGCCTCGCTGTTTCTCGTCGGGATCGCGTGTGGGGAGAAGGTGGACCCCGAGCTCGCGGAGCCCGCGGTGACGGACGTCGAGGGCGCGCGTCTCGAAAGAATGTACGCGGTTCGTGGGCCCGATCGGAAGATCCACGCTGGAGGATATCCTGGATCCGCTCGACCGCTCATGCCCATCGAGCTCCGCCTGAATGGCCAGGTGCTAGGTTCTACGGTCGCGGATCAATCTGGGCGGTTTCGGCTGGTCGTGGACTCGGACGCTGCCGCGATCGAGCTCGTGCTGCCCGAAGCTTCGATTTCGTTTCGCGTGCGCGACGCCGAGTCCGGTCGGTCGTCGGCTCCAAGGTCTCGTTGGAGCGGCCTCGGGAACGTCCCCAACGACGTCGCCGCGCTCCCGGACGGAACCCTCGCGGTCGCTCGATCGGGCGACAACGCGGTCGGCGTAATCTCACCTTCCGGTGAGCTCCAGCTCGGCGTCAGGCTCCCGTCAGTCGAGGAAGGCGGCAGGGAGCTTCGAGCAAATCCATGGTTCGTGGCTGCGCTCGACGAACAACGCGTGGTCACCACGGCGTACGGCCAAAGGCGCGTATTCATCGTCGATCTTTCGAGTCGGGCCATCGAGTCTACTCTTGATCTCGCCGACGAGGTCGTGCTCCCTTCCGCTTTCAAACTCACCCGGCCGTTCGACGTAGACGAGAACGGGACTCTCGAGACCGAGGTGACGCGCTTCGTACCGAAGGGTCCTCAGGGGACGGCGATCTCTGGTCATGAGTTGTTCGCGACCTTCACGAGTGTGGTGAGCGCGTCGGAGGGCACTGAGCTCCCGGTCGTGTTGCCGGGCGTGCTCGCGCGTTGGAATCTCGAGGCGCCCGCGACGCCTCCAGAGACGCTCGTGCTTCCCGCGCTCGATCCGCAGGAGGTCAGAGTCTCTCCGCGCTCGACGCTCTGGGTCGTGTGCTCGGGAGCGCTCGCTCGCTCCGGAGGGCCGACCCGAGCGATCTCGCCGGGGGCCCTGGTGGAGGTCGATCCGAGCACGATGCAGGTGCTCAGGTCCGTACCTTTGGGTGATTTTGGGCCGAGCTCGGCGATCGAGCGGTCCGACGGCATGCTCTGGGTTTCGTCATTGGTCCGGGGGCGAGTTGGGCTCTTTCACCCAGACGAATCGGCGCCGCGGCAGGTCGTCGCCGTGTCCGAGGAGGAGGTCGACAGTGTCTTCCGACTCACTCCGTTCTTCGATGGATTGGCGTTCGTCCCGTCGTTCGACACCGACCGCCTCCACGTGTTGGATCTGACCACGGGTGAGTTGAACCCGCCGCCGTTCTTCGCGCCGCTCGTGCTCGGGCCCGGCCTTCCGATCATCTCCGGGCTTCAGGTCGTGGCGTTGCGCCCAGGCCGACCGGGCGTCGATTTCGTGGGGCCAGATGCGTTCGCGTTGCTAGGTTTGGCGTCCCAGGTCGTTCCCATCGAGTTGCGAAAGTTGTTCGGGCCGTGACGAAGGTTACGGGAGCCATCGGACCAGCGCACGAGCGGTCGCGCCACGAAGGATAGGAAGTCACTTGTCGTCACTCGAAGGAACTCTCGTCGTCGATCTCTCCCGAGTGCTCTCGGGCCCCTTCGCCACGATGCAGCTGGCCGACCTTGGAGCGACCGTGGTGAAGGTCGAGCATCCTTCGGACGGGGATGATACTCGTCGATTCGGTCCGCCGTTCTTGAATGGTGAGTCGACCTATTTCATGAGTATCAATCGCAAAAAATCCAGCGTCGCGATCGATCTCAAGAATTCGAAGGGGAGAGACCTGGTGCTCGCCCTGGCGCGCAAGGCTGACGTGTTGATCGAGAATTTTCGACCCGGCGCAGCCGACCGGCTCGGGCTCGGAGCAGCGACCTTGCGGGGGTTGAATCCGCGACTCGTGACTTGCTCGATCAACGGCTACGGCACGGGCGGAGTCGAGGCGTACGATGATCGCGCCGGATACGACGCCGTCGTGCAGGCCGCCTCGGGGATCATGTCGATCACCGGTCAGCCGGACGGTCCGCCCACCCGAGTGGGTGTCGCGATCGCCGACTTGGTCTCGGGACTCTACGCAGCCCAAGGAATTCTAGCGGCGCTGGTGGAGCGAGCGCGAACCGGAGCGGGGCGACACGTGGAGGTCTCCATGCTCGACGCGATGACGTCGTTGCTGACTTATCAGGCGGCGATCCACTTCGGCACCGGAGCACATCCGAAGCGGATGGGAGACGCCCACCCGTCGATCTGCCCGTATGAAACCGTCGAGGTCGCGGACGGACGCTATATGCTGGCGGTCGGGAACGACGGCCAGTTTCGGAAGCTAGCGAGTCTCCTCGGCATGGACGAGCTGGCTAGCGACACTCGGTTTGTCACCAACGCCGCGAGAGTGACCCATCGCAGTGAGCTCCTAGAGCTGTTGGGTCCCGAGCTAAGGACTCGGACGGGCGGGGAATGGGACAGCATGCTGGCAGAGGCAGGGATACCGGGAGGGCCGGTGCTAGACGTCGCCCAGACACTCACTCACCCACAACTCATAGCAAGAGGAGTCGTGTTGGAGCACGAGCACCCGGTGGCAGGGCGGATCCGAACGCTGGCCAGTCCCGTACGGATGGACGGAGAGCGACCGAAGGCAGGAGCGGCTCCGCCGACGCTCGGCCAGCACACCGAAGAAGTGTTGAGTGAGTTGCTTGGTCTCACGACAGAGGAAATCGCGACGTTGAAGCGAGAGCGGGCCGTCGGATGAGTCCATGCGACCCCCAGAGTCAGCGTCGGATCGCCTGCGTCAGATAGTCTGCGTCAGCGTCAGATAGTCTGCGTCTGCGTCAGATCGTCTGCGTCAGATCGTCTGCGTCTGCGTAGGATCGTCTGCGTCTGCGTAGGATCGTCTGCGTCTGCGTCAGATCGTCTGCGTCTGCGTCTGCGTATGATCGTCTGCGTCTGCGTCAGATCGTCTGCGTCTGCGTCAGATCGTCTGCGTCT
>CAYXDO010000025.1:0-19520 GCA_964463485.1 uncultured Myxococcales bacterium
CGGGCACGGGCACGGTGCGAAACCTCGCTTCGCTCGGTTTCAGGTATCGGTCCGCTGGGGATCCTGAGACTGCAACTGCTACGAGCTCGACGAGGCCAGTTTGGCAACGACGAAGACTCGAATCATGGCGGAGGTGGTCCCTTTCCTGCATCCCAATCCTCAATCATGACACTTCAGTTGAGACTTGGCGAGCGTCGCTCAATCAACAACGCGAGCAGTACCCCGTTCTCGATGTCGATCGACGACCTCGTGACACATGCAGTCATAACGGGCATGACCGGGTCCGGCAAAACTGGCCTGTTGATGGTCCTCGTCGAAGAGGCGCTGCGGGCCCAAATCCCGGTTCTTTTGGTGGACATCAAGGGTGACCTGCCGAACCTCAAGCTGGCCTTTCCCAGCTTCGATGCGACGATGATGCAGCCCTGGATCGAGGCCGAACGCGGTGACGAAGACGGGATCGCCGATCCGCCAGTCGTCGAAGCGGTGGTCCAGAAACGAAAGCGGGAGCTCGCCAAGTGGTCCATTTCCGAGACCGAGTTGGCCGAGCTCGCCAAGAGCACCCATGTTCGGATCATCACTCCGGGAAGTGATGCCGGAGAGTCTCTGCACTTGTTGTCTGCGCTGGAGCGGCGATCCGATCGGTGGGACGACGATCTCGACGGAGCGAGAGCCACGTTGAGCGCAGCCGTCTCGCTCGTGTTGCGACTCATCGGGCGCGATCCCGAGCCCGGCAAAAGCCGGGAGCACGCGTTGCTCTCGGTGTTGGCCGTGCGTCGCCTCGAGGCAGGCAGCCCGGCGGATCTCGGTTCGCTGATCCCGGATGTGCTCGAGCCCGGCCTAGAGTCGATTGGGGCCTTGCCCGTCGATCAATACATGAGCCCCGGACGCAGGTGCGAGCTGGCGGCTGATCTGAACAACCTCATTGCGTCTCCGGCGTTTGCGAACTGGCGGCAGGGGCAGGACTTGGATGTTGGCCGTTGGATGGCTCCGGTCGATGGCAAGACACCGGCCACGATCATCAGTGTGGCGCATCTGGATGATGAAGCCAGGCTGTTGGTCTTGGGTGTGGTGCTCGAGGAGACTCTGACTTGGGTGCGGAGCCTTCCTGGCACCGCGAGACTTCGAGCGCTCATCGTGTTCGACGAGGTCTTTGGCTTCATTCCGCCACATCCGAAGTCGCCGCCGACCAAACGGCCGATGGTCGCGCTGATGAAGCAGGCTAGAGCGTACGGCGTGGGCTGTGTGGTCGCGACCCAGAACCCGATGGATCTGGACTATCGGGCGTTGAGCAATGCCGGGACCTGGATGCTCGGGAGGCTGCAAACGGACGCGGATCGATCGAGGGTGGTCGAAGGGCTGGGCGAGGACAAAAAAAAGAGCCCAGTCGCCGCGCTGCTCAAGAGGATCTCGTCCAGGTGGTTCGTCGTGCGGGATACCAAAGGAGAGCTGTCGCTGCTGAATCCGAGGTGGGCGATGTCGTATTTGAAGGGACCGATGACGAGCCAGGAGATTCGCAAGGTGAGAGAGGGCTCGGCGAGCGAGGATGAGTCCAAGGTCGTTGAAGGCGCTGAGGAGCCTGTCACGAGTCGATCGAGTTGACGCGCGTCCTTGCTCGCTTCGTGGCCATGCGAGCCGTAGTAGACAGAAGAGTGCCCAACGTAGAGCTCTGGCCCCCCAAACCTTCGCCGGCCTTTCGACGCATCGCCATCGGGACTTGGAAGACGGCCTATGACCCCTCGGTCTACGGGTCGATCACCTTCCGCATGGAGCCCGTGCTCGCGTTCATCGAGCGTGTTCGCGCAGAGACCGGCAAGCGCCTCACCGTCACGCACTTCGTCGCCAAGGCCGCAGCCATGGCGCTGCTGCGTGTGCCCGAAGCGAACGCCATCCTTCGCATGAACCGCGTTTACGAGCGCAAGCGGATCTCCGTGTTCCTTCAGGTCGCGATGACCGATCCGGAGACGAACAAGCCAGACCTGTCGGGCGTGACGATCCACGACGTCGACAAGCTCGATGTGAGCGCGTTGGTCGACGCCACGGAAAAGCGCGTCGCCGAAGTCCGAGCGCGCAAGGACCCGTCGCTCGAGAAGACGCGGCAGAGCTTCCGCTTCGTGCCTTCGTTTCTGTTGAACACTCTCGTGAACGGGATGGCGTTCCTGCTCTACACGCTCAACCTGGATCTCTCGTGGCTCGGCCTCCCCAAGGACGGCTTTGGCTCGGTGATGGTCACGAACATCGGATCGCTCGGCCTCGAGTCTGCGTACGTGCCGCTCGTGCCCTTCTCTCGCGTCCCGATCCTGCTGGCCGTGGGGCAGGTGATCGACGAGCCCGTCGTCGAATCGGGCCAAGTCGTGCCGGGCAAGGTGATGCGGTTGCATGCCACGTTCGACCATCGGTTCATCGATGGCGCTCATGCCGCCGCGATGGTGCGTGTGCTCAAGGAGATCTTTTCGGATCCGACCAAAGCCTTTGCGTCGCCCGCGCCGTGACGCGGACGGTGGGCCAAGCGAACCGAAGTTAGGAGTTGGGTGTCAGGAGTCGGACGAGCTCGGCCGCCACCGTCTCGTCTCCTTTGGTTGCGATGGTCGTGAACGGCGAATCCATACGCGACGGATCGGTGACGGCGACGCAAGTGTGTCTTGCGCGCAGCAGGCATGCGCAGGCGATCGAGCCGACGTGATCGGAGAAGGCGTCGACGAAGGATTGTCCCAGAGTTTCTTGGAGCACCAAGCGATGCGCGAGCACGTCGAGGAGCTGCGCGATTCGACCGAAGCCGGGCACGCGGCCGTTGGGAACGAAAGCGATGTCGGCGTGTCCGATCAGGGGGAGCAGGTGGTGCGGGCACGTCGAAAGGAAAGGGATCTTCGACACGATCACCGGGCCACGACCGGTCGTGACATGCAGCTCTCCGAGCGCCTCGGCTGGGTCGTGCCGCTGGCCTGCGACGAGCACCTCGATCCACGCGCGAGCCACACGATCGGGCGTGTGTTGCAGCTCGGGGTCGTCGACATCGATGCCAAGCGCGTGAAGGAAGCTGCGAACGGCCGCGGCGGCGGCCTCGCGCTGAAGGGCCTCACTTCGCTCGGGCTCCGAAACCTTCGCTTCGTCTTCGACCGCGCCGGCTGGATCGGGCAGGTGTTTGCGGCGAGCTCTCGAGGCCAACGCGAGAGGCAAACGCGGAAGGGCCAGCTGGGTCAACCCCGATCCGTTGACACCAAAGACTCGCTTTCCTACGTAATCAGTGAGGCCAAAAGAGTGAGCACCGCGTACAAACTGGTCATGGACCCTGCGAAGGGCTTGCTCCCGGAGGCTGGTCCCAGCGTGATTCGCTACGCGGAAGCGGAGATTCCGACGTCCCACGGGCCGCTGCGGGTCGTCGTGTATCGAGAGGCGCGGAGCCCGGAGGTGCGTGAGCACGCGGTGCTGGTGTGTGGTCGGCCCGACCCGGACGACGTACTGGCGCGCATTCACAGCGAGTGTCTGACGTCGGAGGTCTTTGGCTCGCTGAAGTGCGACTGCCGCGAGCAGTTCGATGCGGGTCTGTCGCGGATCGTCGAGAACGGCTCCGGCATGATGTTGTACCTGCGCCAGGAAGGCCGTGGGATCGGGCTTGGGAACAAAATCCGAGCCTACGCGCTCCAGGAGCAGGGGCTCGACACGGTCGATGCGAATCATCAGCTCGGGTTCGCGACGGACCTGCGGACCTACGACATCGCCGCGGACATGCTGCACGATCTGGGCGTGCGGGGCGTGTCGTTGATGACCAACAACCCGGACAAGATCGAAGGCCTCGAGCAGAGCGGGATCATCGTGAATCAGCGACTGTCGATCGAGGTCGAGGCGAATCCGCACTCGGCCTCTTATTTGGGCGCCAAGCGGGTACGGCTTGGGCACATGCTCGAGCTCGTGCGTTCGCGCTGAGCTAGGACAGCGCGTTCTTAGGGAGCTTCAGGCGCTCCTCTTGGCTCTTGAGGTAGAGGGCTCCGAGCGCGCTCGAGGCCATCTCGATCCTCTTTTGTACGTCGAGCTCGGCGAGAAATCGTTGACGCTCTAGCTGATCCTGCAGCGCGGCCTCGGCGACGGTGTCGGCGAGCTGTCCCGGATCGTCGAGCTCGGCCAGCCGCTTGACGAGATCGGAGTCACCGCCCATCGCGTGAACCACGTGCGTCGTGAGCGCGGTGAGCGCGGCGACAGACGAGACCAACACCGAAGGATCCTTGGGCAACACGTCTTTGAGGCGCTTCGCGCGGGCCCGGCGATAGCGATAGCGAGGGTCGGGCGGAAGCTCGTCGGAGATCTCGACGCGCGCGACGCCTTCGACGAGCACGTTGAATCGGCCGTCGGGGAGCCGCGCGGAGCGCCGCAGAATGCCCACGCCGGCGACCGGAAAGAGCGGAGGCCGCTGGAATTCGTCGGGCTGGCCTTCGTCGTCGAGGAGCGCGATCGCGAACGCCCGCGCTTCATCGACGATGTCGGAGATCATCGAGCGATAGCGAGGCTCGAAGATGTGCAGCGAGGCGAAGGTGTGAGGCAGCAACAACGTTCCGGACAGCGGAAAGACGGGGAGCGCGGCGAGCGCGGCGTCGGAAATTTCGTCGTTACTCACGCACGCCTCGCGACGGGAAGATCTTCCCTGGGTTCAGGACATTGTGGGGATCGAACACGGACTTCAGGCGCCGCTGAAGCTCGATCAGCGGTTCGCTTTGTTCGAGGGAGAGGAAACGTTTCTTGGCGATGCCGATCCCGTGCTCACCGCTGATGGTCCCGCCGAGCTCCACGGCCTTGGCCATGACCTCGGCGGCCGCGCGGTGGGCGGCTTCTTTGCGAGGCTCGTCGAAGAGAAAGTTCACGTGGATGTTGCCGTCTCCCGCGTGGCCGTAGGTGGCCAGGTCGATGCCGAGCGTCCTGCCGATCTGGTGGGAGGCCGCGAGGAGCTCTGGGATGCGTGAGCGCGGAACCGAGACGTCTTCGGAGATCTTCATAGGGGCGGTCTCGGCGAGGGTCATCGACAGGACTCTGCGCGGTTCCCAAATCTTTTCTCGTTGCGCTTCGGTCTGCGCCACGAGCACGTCGAGCGCGCCGAGCTCGAGGCACACGGAGGCCGCCCGTTCGAGCTCCGCGCGCGCGGCGTCTTCACTCGCGGCGTCGGTCTCGAGGATCAGCACGGCGCCCGCGTTTTCCGGGAAGCGACCGGGGGTCTTCTTGCGCACGGCGTTGAGCGCGTAGGTGTCGAGGAACTCGAGGGTGCGGGGCACGATGCCTCGCCCGAACACACGTGTGATCGCGACGGACGCGGTCTCGAGGTCTGCGAAGGACACGAGCGCGGTCTCGATCGCCGAAGGCAGCGGGACCAGCCTGGCGGTGATCTCGGTGATCACGGCCAGCGTGCCTTCGGAGCCGACGATGAGCCCGGCTAGGTCGTAGCCCGCGACGCCTTTGATGGGGCGGTGTCCGACGCGAAGGATGTCTCCGGTCGGCGTGACGATCTCGAGGGCGAGCACGTAGTTGCGCGTGACTCCGTATTTGAGGGCGCGCGGCCCGCCGGAGTTGCAGGCGACGTTGCCGCCGAGGCTGGAGATCTTGAGGCTGTTGGGGTCGGGGGGATAGAACAAGTGCTCGGCTTCGACCGCGGCCATCAGATCGGCGGTGACGATGCCTGGCTCGGCGACGGCGACCATGTCGTCGCGCGAGATCTCCTTGAGCCTTCTCATTCGTTCGAGCGACAGCACGATCCCGCCGTAGATGGGGAGCGCGCCGCCCGCCTTGCCGGAGCCGAGCCCGCGCGGGGTGACGGGCACACCGTGATGGGAGGCGGCGCGCATGACCCGCGCGACGTCTTCGGTGGTCGAAGCGCGCACGACGAGATCGGGCAGGTAGCGTCCGCTGAACGAGTAATCTTCGGCGTAGGCTTCGAGTAGATCGGGGTCGGCGATGACGGAGCCATCGGGGAGCTCTCGAGCGAGCCGAGCTCGGATCGCGTCGAGCGCGCTTTCAGAAGGTCGCGGCCGATCCTCGCTCACGTCGTCAGGATACCGCGCAAGTTGGGCTGAGCGTCAGTCCGCGTCGGCCCACGTGCGTTCCCGTTCGTCGCGAACGAACATCGTCGCCGCTTCCATCGACCGCAGAAACGCCTGGAAGACCGGATCGGCGAGGTCGGCGACGGCGCCACCACCGGCAATTTTGAACGGTTCCGCCTGGTTGAACTTTCCCATGCCTTCGAAGCGCGAGAGCGACTTGTTGAGGAGGTCGGCCCCGGGGGCCCCAGCGTGCACGAGGATCTTGGTGATCTTGCCGGACACGTCCAAGCCGACGCCGAGCTCGCCATCAAAGCCCTCGGCTTTGAAGGGGCTGAAGACGAGGTAGCCGGCCTTGTTCTTTTTCTTGAGCTGATCGAGCTGAATGGGATCTTGGGGGACGAAGCGCAGGTTGCCCTCTTCGCCGTCGAAGTCGAAGAAGGTGAAGACGGTGATCGGCTTGTCGGCATACTCCGGTTTGGATCCGAGCAGCTTTTTCAGGCGATCGATCCCGTTCGCGTCGATCGTGTAGTCCTTGGCGATGTAGCGGGCGGACTTGGGGAAGAAGTCCGACAGGGTCATGTGCAACCTGCGCAGGTGCGCGATGACGTCGAAGACGCCGAGGTAGCCGAGCTTGCCTTCGAGAGCGTGGACTTTTTGGGCGTTCTTGGCGCTGTCCAGGCCCGCTCCCTTGGAGAGCATGGCGAAGAGCGCGGCGTCGTGGAGCAGGTTCATGCGACCCGCGCCGACCAGCGAGACGGAGTCTCGACCGCCGCGGGCGTCTGCTCCGTGGCAGGCTGCGCATTCGGCGGCATAGAGCTTCTTGCCGTTGACCGGATCGCCGACCATCGGGCGGTCGTCGGCGAGCGCGGGAGCGGAGAAGAGCGAAACGGCGAGAGCGAGCTTTTTGGCCAACATTTTGGTCCTCACAGCTTGAGCGGGCGTCGTTGGGCGCCACCGGTTTCGGAGGGCGTTCCCATGAGCTCTGGGGGCAGGGGCCACACTTTGACCGGGAGCTTCACTTCGGCGCTGAACGCTTTGCCGTCTGACGTGGAGCCGCGCAGGCGAAGCGTGTGAATGCCTTCGACGAGGGGCGTGACGTGAAGTGCGTAGCGGCCGCTCGAGAGCGGAACAGGGTGGGCGAGGTACCGTCCGATTACTTCTCGCCCAGGCGTCTCGAGCTCGACGACGAGCTTTGCGCCTTCGAGGGGGACGCTGCGGCCGTAGCGGGGATGAGGCGTGGCGGGGATCGAGCTCACGGTGACGCCGATCTCGACGACGTGGTCGGGGTCGGGAATGCCGGGAACGAAGTGGAAGGCGACGTTGAGCTTGCCAGCCTCGCTGTCGGTCTCGACCGTCCAACCGCGCTCCTTGGGCTTGGGTGCGGCGGCTTTGGCTTCGGCTGCGCCAGGCGCTTTGTCGTCGGTGAACGGGGGCTTGTCGGCCAACGCCGACCCCGCGGAGACGATGCCTCCCGCGAGCACTCCGGAGCTGAGCCAGCTGGAGCAAAGCCATCTGAACTTTTTCATTCGTTCCTCACTTGCACTGACCGCGCTCGGATTCCATGTCGAGCCGCATGACGAACGAATCGAGCGTGCGATCGAGCCCGAACGGGCGGCCGTCCACGTAAAAGGTCGGCGTCGAGGCCACGCCGAGCGAGATCCCGAGGCGCTTGTCGGAGAGCACGGTCGCGCGGTGGGTGTGCTTGTCGAGCGCGTCCTTGAGCTTGGCTTTGTCGAGCCCGACCTTCTGCGCGAGCTCCATGAGCTTGGCGGGATCGAGGTTGTGTTGGTTCAGGAAGAGCTGCTCGGCGTACTCCCAGAACTTCCCTTGTTTGCGCGCTTCTTCAGCGGCCTCCGCGATGAGGATCGAGGGGCTCTGATCGTCGCCGAGCGGGAAGTAGAAATAGAAGACACGGACGTCGGGCCGCGTCTCCACGAGCTTCTTCACCACCGGAAACGCCGCCGCGCAGTGGCCGCAGCGGAAGTCGGCGAACTCGATCATCGTGTGCCGCGCGTCCTGCTTGCCCTTCATCGGGTGGTTGGACGTGTCGACTTCGATGTTCGGGCCGTTGAACCCTTCGGCGAATCCTTCGAGGAGCTGGAATTCGACGTCCTGCGTCGACATCCCGACGCGAAACTGCTCGAGGATGAACTGCGTCATACGCTCCGAGCACTTGACGCAACCGCAGTCCGCTCGATTCGAAAGGCACGAGGCGAGTGTCCGCGGACACCCGCAGTAGCAGAACGTCTCGTTCATCAGCCGAACGAAGTCGGCGCGAAACGATGGAGGCACCAACGAGATGTCCACGCCCGGGATGTCCGTGACCTCGGGCGCCTTGACCACGGGCTCGGGGGGCTGGACCTTGGCAGGCTCGATCGGCGACTTCGGCGGAGTGGCTGCGGGCGCTGGGTCGCCGCCCTTACAGGTTGCACCCGACACGGCGACCGCGACCAGCGTCGCGAACCCGGTGAGGCTGACAAGAGCCGGGCGAAAGCGCATGGGAGCCGCATAGCTAGCGACTTGGACCGATCAGGTCAACGCGACGACCACGACGATTCGCACCTGCGGGTCTTCACACGCTCGATCCGGATGCCCACTTGCTGCTAGGATGATTACCCGCCTCGTCTGGGGTCCTTTTCTCATGTCTCTGATCGATCGAACGCAGGGCGACGAAATCGAACAGAGTTTCGAAGACGGCGAGTACACCGAGCACACCGCTGCGATGGGCTTCATTCCCCTCGAGCTCATGGATCCGCAAAAGCGAACCGGCGCGTTCATCGTCATGAGCGGCCGATCGCTCGGCAAGAGCTTCACCCTCGACGCGGAAGAAACGTTGATAGGACGGGCCCCCGAGTGCGTCATTCAGCTCGATGACGATGGCGTCTCGCGACGACACGCCAAGGTCGTGAAGACCGAAGATCAGTGGGTCCTGATGGACATCGGATCCACGAACGGCTGCTACCACAACGGTGAGCGCATCCAGGTCGTCACGCTTTACGACGGCGCCAAAGTTCAGATCGGCATGAACACGCTCCTGCGCTTCGAGCTGCAGGACCCGATGGATCGGCGATTCCAACAGTCGCTCTATGAATCGAAGACGCGCGACGCGCTCACCGAGGCCTACAACAAAGGCTTCTTCGCCGAGGCCATCGAGAAGGAGATCGCGTTCGCGATCCGCCACAAACAGACGCTGTCGCTGATCCTCTTCGACATCGATTTCTTCAAGAAGGTGAACGACACGTACGGCCACATCGCTGGCGACCACGTGCTCAAGGCCGTCGCGCGCGCGGTGCATGGCGTGATCCGAAAAGAAGACATCTTCGCGCGCTATGGCGGCGAGGAGTTCGCGCTGCTGCTGCGCAACACCGAGCCCGAAAAATCTTTCATCTTGGCCGAGCGCGTGCGTCGAACGATCGAGCAGGTCGAGATCGTCCACACGGGTCGCCGCATTCCGGTCACGGTGTCGCTCGGTCTTTCGAGCACCGCGGGCGACGAGCGGCTCACCTCACGCGAGCTGATTCAAGCGGCCGACGAGCTCCTCTACCAAGCCAAAGGCCGCGGTCGAAACCGAACGGAATCGCCGATCTTCGACTGACCGCGCAGCATCGTTGGGAGCAACGCTCACAAACAGACGCCGGTGTCTCCAGCGACCACGCAGCTCGTTCCGCTCGGGCAGTCCGTGTCGTCGGCGCACCAGACCGTGCACACGCCGCCGCCCGCGGTCGGCACGCAGCGCGCGTCCTGAAGGTTCGGAATTCCGCAGCCGGGATCGAGCGCGTTCGGCGAGTACTCACATGACGAGCCGAGGTTCCTCACGGCCGTGCAGGTCGGATTTCGCATCGCGTAGCCTGGTCGGCACTGACGCGCGGTCCCGTTGCGAACGTCGAGGCACTCGAAGCCAGACGGACATGAAAGGTTCGCGCAGTCGATGCCGCACGCGCGATCGATGAAGCTCATGCCCGCCGCGTCGATCAAGCCGACGCAGAGATCGTCCGGGCCTCCGCACTGATCGTCGTCCGTACATGGGTCGCAGAGGTCGCGCGCCGCAGGTCGAACGCAGACGCCGAGCCCCGGATCGCACAGCTCTCCCTGTGGACAGTCCGAGGCGTCTCGGCAGCCTACACACTCGAGCCGCGAGGGATCGCACAAGGGCCGGCTCGGGCTCGTGCAGTGGGCGTCGCTGAGGCAGGTCTCGCACGTCCGACTAGGCGAGCAGTGCTCGCCGTTGGGACACTGCGAATCGTCGAGGCAGTCGACGCAGGCATCGAGCGCCGGATCGCAAACGGCTCCGGGTCCGCAGTTGCCGTTGAGGCAGCGGAACAAACAAACGAACGCGTTCGGATCGCAGACCCGGCGGAAGCCGCAGTCGTCGTCGCCCAAGCACTCCACGCATTGGCCGAGCGCGGGGTGGCAGCGCTGGCCGCGGCCGCAATCATCGTCGATGACACAAGCGGGCGGGCCCGCATCGAAGGGAGGCGTCGCGTCTGGGACTGGACCGCCGTCGAGCCGTCCTCCATCGGGACGCGGGCCGCCGTCGAGCCGTCCCCCATCGGGGCGCGGGCCGCCGTCGCGGCGTCCTCCATCGAGCGGACCGCCGTCGGGACGCGGGCCGCCGTCGCGTCGCCCGTCCGGGCGCGGACGTCCGTCGGGGTCCGAGGAGGCGTCGTCTCCGTACGGGAAGGGGACGAACGGCCCGGAGTCGTAGGGGCGCCCGCCGTGCTCGCGCTCTGTGATCGACGCCCGGCCACACGCGCTGAGCGCGAGCGAAATGGCGAAGAGGCCGAGCGCACGCACGATCGAATGGTGCACCCGAGTCTTCGGCCGAATGCATCGGTCGACTGGTATTGTTGGCTCCTGTGATCTGGATTCGGACCGACGAGGGGGAGCTTCCCCTCTCGCTCGCGGAATTCGAATCGTCCGTTCGAGCCGGTCGAATCGCGCCTTCCACGCTCGTTCGCTTTCCCATCTTGACCGGGGATCGGTGGGTCGAAGCCCGCGACCTCGAGGTCTTCTGGCGGCTGTACGAGCCCGCGCGCATCTACTTCTCGCGCGCGTTCTCGCTCGGATCGCTCCCGATCGTTACGCTGACCTTGGGCGCCGTCTGCGGGCTGCTCTTTCTCGTGACACGCACCAAGACCGCGGACGTCGACAATCTCCTGCGCTACGGCGCCAAGGCTCCAAGCGCGATCTTCGAGGCCGGCCAGACGTGGCGGCTGTTCACCGCGAACCTGCTGCATCGCGACCCGCTCCACCTCGCGTTCAACGTCTTGTTCTTGGTGAACGTCGGCGGGACGCTCGAGAACGCCTATCGAACCCGCGACTTCGTGTTGATCATCGTAGCCTCGGCGCTTTGCACGACGCTGCTCTCGGCGCTCATGTCAGACGCACCTTCGGTGGGCGCGAGCGGGATCGTGCTCGGGCTGTTCGGAGCTGCGTCGCTGTTCGGCCAGAAGTACCGCGACATTCTCCCGAATCGTCTCAAGCGATACCTGTTGTGGGCGGTCCTGCCGTACTCGATCTTCGTTCTCTACGTAGGGCTCGCGACCGAGGACACGGACAACTGGGGGCACCTCGGCGGGCTCCTCGGAGGCTCCTTGGCGACGCTGTTTCTGACGCCCGAGCTGCTGCTCGTCGACGGACGCAAGCGCTTCCCTTCGGGGATCGTGCTCGCGGCGCTCTTGCTTCTGCCTCTCGCCGCAGCTCCGGCGATCGTTCGTTTCAGGCCGCCGATGGCCACCTTCACCGACGCGACGTCCGGGCTGGCCGTTCTCTATCCGGAGACTTGGACGTTCGGCGAGGACGCGCTCGGCTTCCCTGCGTTCGGCAACGCGTTGGGCGTCACGATGGGGATCCGCATCCGTGCCGAGAATCGACCGATCCGCGCCGAAGCGCTCGAGCGCGAGCTCTTGCGCGAGCTCGCGTCGCGTGAGGATTCTGGGGAGATCTCGAGCGTTCAGGTCGGCCAGCGCAGCCCGTTTTCGCGTGACGGAGCCAAAGGGGTCGAGCTCGTGGCACGCCTGGAATCGCGCGGCGGGCGCGTTCATGTGCGCGGGTTCCTCTTCGCGCGCGGCCAGTTCGGCTACATGGTGGTGTTGTCCACACGCGAGGCGTGGGCCGCCGCGTACGCCCCGCTGTTCGAGCGCATCGTGCTCGCGATCCGCGTCGAAGAGACGGCCGCTTTGAGAGCGGCCCGAGCGCTGGCATCCGCCTTTCCGGGCATGTCGAGCGCCCACGTGGAGCTCGGCGACGCGCTGGCCGCGGTCGGCGACGTCGACGGCGCCGGGCGCGCTTTTCAGCTCGCCCTGTCGACTTTGCCAGACAACGGCGGCGCGCTCAGGGGGCTCGCGCGGCTCTCCGCCGACTACGGCGGCGACCTCGAGGCGGCCCGTCGCATCGCGGACGACCTCAGGGCGCTGCACCCAGACGACATCTCGCTGGTGCTCCTCCTGGCGGACATCGAGCTCGCGCGGGGAAAACAGGATTCGGCCAGGGTCGTGCTCGAGGACGCGCTCGACCGAAATCCCGAGGCCGCCGAAGTCCGAGAGAGGATTCGCCTCCTCGGCGTTGGGTCCAAACTCGCGGACCCTTGACGCCATCCCGCGTCCAGACGAGTGTGCCCCGCGGAGGCAACTGTGAGTGACGAAGATCTCAAAGCCGAGCTCGATCGCCTGAAACAAGAGAACGAGCGCCTGAAAAACCGAGCGACCAAGGGCGTATCGCTCAAAGTCAGCGAAAAAGGCGGCGTGTCCGTCTATGGCCTGGGTCGATTCCCGGTCACCCTGTATCGCGAGCAGTGGACCCGCTTGCTCGACATGGCCGACGAGATCCGCGCTTTCATCAACGAGAACGAGGGCAAGCTCAAGAAGAAGGCCGAGGCCGAAGCCCCCGCCCCTGCCGCCAAAGAAGAGAGCTGAACCGAGCGGAATCTCTCAGCTTCCTCGCGCGATTCTCTCCCTCGCAGGCTCCGCTTCTTCGGGTAAAGATCCCGAAGCAGGTTGGGCCGTTCATCGCTGGGTCGGAGGTCGTGTGATCGTTCCCAAAGCTGATTCCCCTGATCCTGGGCTGATCCGGCGGGCTTGGCTCGTCATAGGCCAGTTCTCCCTCGTCGCCCTTGGGCTTCATGCGGGCGCGGACTCCCTTGACGACGTGACCTTCTCGGTGCTCGCCGGGCTGGACCGCGCCGTCGATCGGCTCTCCGCGGCCTTGTTGGAGTGGGCTCTGGCCGGGCTCGGGTACGGATCCCGCACCGTCGCCGGCGTGACCTCGACGTTGGTGGAGTATTTCGACGACAGCTCAGCCCGAGCCGCCGCGGGGATCGTCGCGCTGGGGATCGAGCTGTTGCTCGCGCTGGCCCTCGCGTTGCCCGTGCTGTTCGCACGACGCTCGACGATCGACGAGCTGAGAGAAGCGGCGCGGGGGATCGTTCACGACTTCACGCTGCTGCGGCTCGCGCTCCCGATCGCGATCCTGACGAGCAGCTTCGGCGGCGCCCTCATGGTGGCGGAGCAGGCCGAGAGCTTGGCCGCGGAGGCGAGCTTTGCGTTGTACGCGTCGCATTCGACCGCGTGGGGCTTCGGTGCGTTCGGCGCGACGTGTGGCTTCTTCGCGACGTTCCTCCTGCTCGGAGTCCGCGGCTCGATACGGACCGCGACCTACGCGCACAGGGCTGCGCGAGCAGATCTAGATCTCGGTCTGCCGCCTTGGCGTCGGCGCGCTCGCGGGAAGCTGGCGCTGCTGGCGGCGCCCATCGCGGTGCTCGGCGCGTTTCACTCGCTGCCGATCGTCCGCGACCTCGTCGCGGGTGTGATGCCATGAAGCGAGCTTCAGGTTCGCTCGCGCTTTTGGACTTCGCCGCTGCGGGGATAGCGGTCTACGTGATGCTGACGTCGACGCCGGTCGGAGCGCTGGTCATGGACGCGGGAGCCCTCGCGCTCGACCGGCCGCGAGCTCGTCGTCCCCTCGCGTCGTTCTTCCGCGCGCGAGAAGAGGCGGTCGCGCTGGTCGCGGCGGCGACGCCGATACCGGACACCTCGGACACGTCGATCGGCCCGCCCGATGTCGCGCTGCCGGTGGTCACTGCGACGCGAGCCTCGGCCCGCCCGGCGCTGCTGCGAGCGGCGCTCGACTTCGCGCCGTCCGAGCCCGACGCGATCACGAGCACGCTCCGGGAGCTCGGACTCCAGGAGCTCGGACCGAGCACCGACCCGGCCGTTCGAGATCAAACGATCGCCGAGGCGTTGGTCCTGTTGAGTCGGCGCCTCGGAGGAGAAGAGCCCGCGGTCGCGGCGCTGGTGCTCGGGGAGACTCGCGTCCGGCGAGCGATGGATCGAACCCGGGCTGTCGGCCGGGATCCGCTCCGGTGGTCGCGATTCAGCCGGCATCTTCCGGCCACACGGCGGTTGGCCGCGGAGCCGTTCGTGCTCGACACCCTCGCCTACTCGGTGGCCTACGAGCTCCGGCCGCCGCTCGCGGGGAAGCTCGAAATCACCTCACGGTTCGGAGAGCGTACGCACCCGATCACCGGATCGAAGCAGCACCATCGAGGGCTCGACCTCGCGGCAAAGGCGGGCACCTCGGTGCTCGCGAGCGGGCGAGGGATCGTTTCGCGCGTGAAGGAGGACGACGTGAACGGGAGGTTCGTTCAGATCGATCATGGCTTCGGCGTGAGTACGTCTTACTGCCACAATGACGACGTGCTGGTCGCGGAGGGCCAGGAGGTCGCCTCGGGCCAGCAAGTGTCCCGGTCGGGGAACACGGGTCGCTCGACCGGACCGCATCTACATTTCCAGGTCGAGGTCGGCGGGAAGCCGATCGATCCGGCGCCGCTGATCGGGCTCAGGTCCCACGCGATCGCGAGGAGCTCGACGAGTCTGCTGAGAGTGCTCGCACGATGGTGGACAGCCACCTAGCACTGCTGTGGCTCCGGGACTTCCGACTCTGGCTTCCGACTCTGACTTCCGACTCTGACTTCCGACTCTGACTTCCGACTCCGACTTCCGACTCTGACTTCCGCCTCTGACTCGGCCTTCGCGACGACTGCCTCCCGATTCGGCGGCAGACCCGATAGACTCTCTTCATGAACCGGCTGGGCTGGTATGCCACCAACTCTCCGCCTCGAGCGCGGAGCTCGATCGCCTCCTTCTGGTTGCGAAGATGGAAATGAACAAGTTCCTTCCGCGCCCTCAGGCTGGACGCGCAGAACGGGACGCGCAGCTCGGGGCCCTCGAATTGGCCGACCAGGACACCGAGGATGGTCGCCTTTCTGAGCCGACCAGGGACGGACTCAGCGTCGAGCCGTCGAGGCGGTGATTTGCCGAACCGAAAACCGAAACGCTCCGCGGCTCGTGGTCATGTCCCTGAAAGGAGGCACGGAGACTCGTACCCGATCGGGCGCACGTGGCCGCCGAGAAGGCTATCCTACTCCTCTCTGGGCTGCGGCGGTGCGAGCGTCGCCGCGACGAGCTCGAAATACTTCGCGAAGGCCAACACACCTCCGAGCGCTTGCTCGAAGTCATAACTCTCGTTGGGCGCGTGATAACCGTGTTCCGGCAACGACAGCCCCAAAAAATAGACCTGCGCGTCGAGCACCCTCTCCATCGTTGGAACCGCGCCAATCGACCCGCCCTCGCGCGTGAAGGCCGCTCGCACCCCGAACCCAAACTCGTACGCCGCTCGCAGCGCGTCCGCGAACGGGCCGCTCGTCTTGCCTTTGTAGGGCTCGAGCCTCGGCCCTTCGTGAATCACGACGTCGGGCGCTCGCTCCGCGATGAAGGCCTTGATGCGCTCGAGGGTCTTGTCCGGCGACATCCTCGGCACGAGCCGGCAAGAAAGCTTGGCCTCCGCGCGCGCCGGCACCGCGCTCTTGATGCCAGGTCCGGTGTAGCCGCCCACGATGCCGTGAACTTCGAGCGTGGGCTGCGCCCAAATCCTCGCCATCAAATCGAGCGGATCGTCCGATCGCAGCGAACGGATCTGGTGATCCTTCATGAAGGTCTCGATGCGAAAGCCGCACGCCGCAAAGTCGCGCGCCTCCGCGAGGGTCAGCTCGTCGACCTCGTCATAGAAGCCAGGAATTTTCACCGCGCCGGTGCGCCCGTCCATCATCTCGCCTACGAGCGTGCAGAGCTCCGCGAGCGGGTTCCTCGCGGCGCCGCCCACCAGCCCGCTGTGCAGGTCGTGGCTCGCAGTCTCGAGCGTGAGCCTGAAGCCCTGGAGCCCACGCAGACCTGCAGGAGTCGTCGGACGCCCGCGCGTCAGCCAGATCGTGTCGGACACGACGATCGAGTCGGTCTTCAAGACGTCGTGATGACGTACGAGGCCCGCCTCGAAGCTCGGCGAGCCGATCTCTTCCTCGAGCTCCCAAAGGAACCGCACGTTGAGCGGCACGCCCGCCCTTTGCGCAGCGACCGCGCCGAGCAGCGCGGTGAGCGCGGGGCCCTTGTCGTCGGTGGTGCCGCGCCCGCAATAGCGATCTCCTTCGGTGACCATGACGAACGGATCCGTTCGCCACTCGGGCTCGTTCGCGGGCTGAACATCGAGGTGGTTGTACACCGTGATCGTGGGATGTTTAGGATCGGAGACGAAGTTCCCAACCACGAGCGGCGCTCCTGGTGTCGCGAGCACCTCGGCCTTGGCGCCGTAGGCCTCGAGGATCGTTCGGGCGACATCGGCGCAGCGCCAAACGTCTCCCATGCGCGCCGGATCGGAAGACACGCTCGGGATCTCGACGAGCGTCCTCAGCTCCGACTCGAACCGCGAGCGCATCGCGAGCGCGAACGCTCGGAGCTCGTTGGCGTCGATCAACATGTGTCTCTCCTGTTCGATTTCGCAGCCGGTGTCAGCGTCCGGTTGACCGTGAGGGTCGCTCCGACGAGGTTGAGCTCGTGCGCTGGCCGATTCCGGAAGAAGCCTGGCCGACGGCCGCTCAGGCCTCGACGTCGCTGTTGTTCCAACCGCTCGACCTCGGCCGAGGTCACGTTCTGAGCTCCAGGACGTGGGTTCCCGCGATGGTCCCTTGGCGCGCCTCGCCCGACGGCGACGTCACGGAGGAGGTGCTCGCGTGGTATCGGCGCTTCGCGCTGGGAGAGCCCGGCGCGATCGTCGTGGAAGCGACCGGGATCCGCGACGTCCCGAGCGGCCCGCTGCTCCGTATTGGTCACGATCGGTTCGTGTCGGGGCTTCGACGACTCACCGACACGGTAAGACAAGCGAGCGGAGGACGCACGCGGATCCTCATACAGCTCATCGATTTCCTCGCGATCCGGCGTCGTCCCGAGCGCGCGAAGTTCTACTCACGTTTCCTCGAACTCACCACCCGACACCGTGAATGGTTGGTCGAGCTCGATCGAGATCTCGTGTGGCTTTCGGCGTCGGGGGATGAAGTCAGGTCGCGGCTCTCAGAGCTGAGCGAGGCCGAGGAAGAACGAGTGCTCACGCCTCGGGAGCTAGAGTCGCTTCGGTTTGGAGCGCGAGAGTCCATCACCGACCTCGAGCTTCCGCAGATCAGAGAGTTGCCTGGGCGGCTCCCGGAGCTCTTCGCTACGGCTGCGCTCCGTGCAGAGCGCGCGGGCTTCGACGGCATAGAGCTTCATTTCGCCCACGCGTACACCATGGCCTCGTTCCTCTCGCGGACGAACACACGCGCCGATGGATATGGGCGAACGCTCGAAGGACGCGTGCGTCTGCCGCTCGAGGTGTACGAGGCGACGCGGAGCGCGCTCGCGCCCACCACACTCGTGGGTTGTCGATTCCTCGGGGACGAAGTGATCGAGGGTGGAAGCCGCGTCGAAGATGCGGCTTGGTTCGGCAGCCGGTTTGCGGCGGCTGGTATGGACTTTCTGTCGATCAGCAAGGGCGGGAAGTTCGAAGACGCCAAGCAGCCGCGAGTGGGCGAAGCCGCCTACCCGTACACCGGCCCGAGCGGCCATGAGTGCATGCCCACGGTCTATTCGGACGAGGTCGGTCCCTTCGGCCGCAACCTTCCGCTTGCCCGCGAGGTCCGCCGGGCCGTGCAGGCCGCTGGTTTCTCGACGCCGGTGGTCGGAGCTGGCGGAATCGGCACTTTCTCGCTCGCCGAGGGAGCGCTCGTTCGCGGTGACTGCGATGTCGTCGCAGCCGCGCGCCAATCGCTCGCAGACCCCGACTGGTGGCTCAAGCTGCGCCTCGGACGGGGCTCGGAGATCCGTCGGTGCGCGCTCACGAACTACTGCGAAGGCCTCGATCAGCGACACAAACGCGTGACTTGCCGGCTGTGGGACCGCGAGCCTCCGCACGAAGACGGCCATCGCCGCCTGACGGCGCCACCTTGGGACCGCAGCGGGTCAGGCCCGTTGTGATCTTCGCCCGCTTGACCGAACGGAATCAGGTCGTGATTCTCCCGCCATGAGCTCGGGCGGCACTTCGTTCTCGGCCCTCTTCCGGGACACGATTCGACTGGCTTCGCGTCAAGTGGACGGGATGGCGTGGCTCACCGTCGCCGGCTTGCTCGTCCCCGTCATTTCGATGTGCTCGCTCGGAGTGCTTGCCGGGCCGATGTTCTACGGCTACGCGCGCATGGGCATGCGGATCGCGCGAGACGAGCCGACGACCTTGGCGGACCTCTTCGAAGGCGTGCGCACGCGCTTCGCCGACACGTTCGTCGCCTTCCTCGTCTGCACGCTCGTGGGCATGGTCGCTTTCGGCCTGCTCATGATTCCCGTCGTCGCAGTCACGGCCACGCCTGAGAGCGGCGTCCTCCATTCGATCGGAATTTTGCTCCTGGTGGCAGCGGCCATGGCGCTGATGAGTGTCCCCGGGCTGACTTTCGGGTTCCTTGCCCAATTCACCTTTCACGTCATGGCTACTCATCCCGGCCTCACACCCACCGCTGCGCTCAAGGCCAGCATGCTCTTGGTGCGGGACCACGTCGAAGAGATCGCCATCGCGGTCGCCGCTTCGATGGCGCTCGCGGTCGTGTCCAGCGCGATCATGGTGATCGTCGGCGGCTTCGTGGCCGCGGCCTTCTGCGTAGTGCTCCAATCGCTTCTCTATGACCGTCTGACCGGCCAAGAAACGCCGGTCCCATCTGCTCTCTGAGGAATGAAATGAAACTGATTCGCACACTCGTTTTGATGCTGCCTCTCGCGATCTCTGCCTGTCGCGAAGGGGCGACGACTTCTCGAACAGCCGACTCTGGACCCCGCACGAAGGACACAGGCTTGGTCGAAACGCCCGATCTCGGGATGGAGACTCCCGACGCGGGCGACGTGGACACGGGCATCCTGGCCAACTGTGACTTGAACCCACAAGGCTGCGCCCCGAACCAAATCAAGGGTCCCGCACCAGCCTGTGATTGTCGACCGCAATGCCTGCCGGGCTACTCATGGACCGGATCCGCGTGCTTGGCGGAAACGGACGCGGGATTCGCGGACACCGGACTCATCGAGACGGACACCGGCGTCACCCCCACCGACACCGGCGTCACCCCCACCGACACCGGCGTCACCCCCACCGACACCGGCGTCA
>CAYXDO010000025.1:19620-90178 GCA_964463485.1 uncultured Myxococcales bacterium
GACACCGGCGTCACCCCCACCGACACCGGCGTCACCCCCACCGACACCGGCGTCACCCCCACCGATACCGGAGTCACACCCACCGACACGGGCGTCGATGGCGGCGTCGTCGTCGTGCCGGACGCGGGTCCCGACGGTGGGTTCATCTTCGCAGACGCTGCCGTAGACGGCGGAGTCAACCCAGATGCGGGCCCCGCGAACTGTCAGACCGGAGTCACCGAGCTCGATCTGTGCGACCCAGACAACTTCAACTGCTGCGGCGGACCGGACGTGGTCTGCGAACCCATCCTCAGCCCAACCGACCCCAACGACCTGCAAGACGGAATCTGCTTGAGGTCGTGCAACACAGGCGCGAACACCGGAGCCAACGGACTCTCGAACCCGTTGTGCACCGGCGGAGCCACGGATTGCGTCGACTACTTCGAGCATGGCGCTACCAACGCTCGCTGCCTCAACGTCATTCCTTCCTTCGGTGATCGGGACCGCACCGAAGACGTGCAGGTCTGTGATCCGCGAGTGACCAACATGTTCATCATTCCGGGTGACTCGGCGGCCGGCACCGGACGCTGCATGCCACTCTGCACCGTTCAACCCTCCACCACCAACCCGACGAATTACACCTGCGCGGCGCCGCACGAGGTCTGCACCGGAGTTCAATTCATCCAGGACGGCGACTCGAACGTGTACGGCCCGTGCGCCCACGTAGTGGCGCGAAATCAGCCCTGCGACGAGTTGAACGGAACGACCTGCGCCGCCGACGACGTCTGCCTCGCCGGATTCTGCAGGCAGCGCCTCGGAACGACCTGCACTGCAGCTCCCGCCTGCGCCACCGCTGGCCAAGCCTGCATCGAGCTCGGCGCCGCGCCCGACACCGTCGCGTTTTGCCACCAGCCCTGCACGCTCCTCCAATCCGGTGACTGCGGAGCGACCGGGGCCTGCACGGTGATCGCGGACGCCCGAAACCCAGCAACCGCGCTCGGGACCTGCCGCTTCCGAAACGGAATCGTCGCCGACGGCGGCGATTGCTCGGACATCATCGGTGTCGGTTCGAACACGTCGGTTTGCGACGACGGGCTCATGTGCCTGGAAACCGTGACGGCGAATGACTTCACTCAGGCTTCTTGCTTCCAGCTGTGTGATACGACGACGAACGCGCCGTGCACCGGAGGATTGACGTGTTTTGGGATCTTCACGGATTTGCCAGATTTCGGAGTGTGCAGTCCTTGAGTGTGCAGTCGTTGAGTGGGCACGGACGGGCATGGACGGGCACGGACGGGCACGGGCGCTCCCGTTGAGATTCTGCCTCTGCATCAGACTGCGTTCGTCGCTGCGGGGTTCATGAGTTCGGGCACGGGCACGGGCACGGGCACGGGCACGCTCCGGTTGGGATGTCCGACGGCGGTAAGGTCGCATCGGATTATTCGTGAGCTCCGATATCACGGACATCACGTCGGGGCCGAACCATCTTGATGAGCATCGCGACGATACGAAGCAGCAGCTCGCGCCCTGACGTGTAGCGCTCGGGTTCAATCAATCGAAGCCGGCGGCAAACATCGAGCGTGGCAGCGCACTCGGCCGCAGAGCGCTTGGCGATCCGATAGAAACGAGCCTTGTCCGCCGCCGAAAACTCACCTGCGCCTTCCGCAATATTGAGCGGAATCGACGTAGCCGCCCGCTGCAGTTGATCGGCTAAGTAGGCTCGACCCCGCGGAAACGCTGCCACGATATCGTCAGCCTGAGCCACGAATTCGATGGCTGCTTGGTAGACGTCGAGCTTCTCGTGATCGAACGAACTCACTCGACCATCCAGGCATCGTTCGGCCGTCCAGGCAATCAAAAGGAAACCAACAAAGCGAGGTTTGGAACGTGCCCGTGCCCGAAACCGAGCGAAGCGAGGTCTAGAACGTGCCCGTGCCCGAAACCGAGCGAAGCGAGGTCTAGAACGTGCCCGTGCCCGAAACCGAGCGAAGCGAGGTCTAGAACGTGCCCGAAACCGAGCGAAGCGAGGTTTGGAACGTGCCCGTGCCCGTGCCCGTGCCCGTGCCCGAAGCGATCCCCCGCTGGAGCACGATCACCCAAAGTTCGCGCCGCCCAACCGACCGCCCAATCGACCGACCAACCGACCGCCCAATCGACCGACCGACCGACCCTTTCATCCCTCGTCCGTACCTGCTCCCATCCAGCCTCCACGATGAACCGCCACGGCGCGAACCAACGCCTCGCTCCCCTTCCTCAGCCTCCGCTCCTGCGTAGAATAGTCCACCTCGTACAATCCAAACCTCATCCCATACCCTTCGCTCCACTCGAAATTATCGAGCAATGACCAATAAAAATAGCCTCGCACGTCGACGCCATCTTCGATCGCCCGGGCCATGGCGTGCAGGTACCGCTCGATGAATCTCTCCCGCCTATCATCTCGAGCGTCGGCGATCCCATTTTCGGTCACGTAGATGGGCAGCCCAACCTCGGCAGCGGACTTGAGCGCGCGATAGAAACCTTCCGGGTACTCAGCGTACGGCATGTCCGTCATGACTTCGCCCGGACGATATCGAGCCGAAAGGTATGGCTTGAGCCAACCCACGGTGACGCGGACATGGGAGTAATAATTGAGCCCCAGAAAGTCACCGGCGCCGCGACCGCGGTTGTCTTCCCGAACGAATCGACGCCAGCCGCGGATACCGACCTCGAAGACACCCGTCTTCAGATATCGCAGCGCCGCGTCGTTGAAGAACCCACTCCCGACCCGCGCGGCGACCCAGTCGATGGGGCTGTAGCGTCGCCACGGATCGAGCTGAAAGAGCGTCATCACCAGGCCGATCGAGGCTCGGTCCCCATTGGGCATCGACTTCAGCTCGCGATAGACCTCGGTGTGGGCGCGCAGAAGGCCCCAGTACGCCCGCGCAGCTCGGGACAAACTCATCACACCCGGCGGAAAAATCCCAAACAAGTAGCCCTGCACCACGAAGACGTTGGGCTCGTTGATGGTCGCCCAGAGGGTCACGCGATCGGAGAGCTCGGCGAAGACTCTCTTCGAGAACCGAACGAAGTGCCCGACGTTGGCTGGATCTTCGAACCCCCCTAGGTCGTCGAACCAACCGGGATTCGTGAAGTGGTGGAGCGTCACCATGGGCTCGAGCCCTCGCTCTCGACACGCTTGGACGACCTCACGATAGTGGGCGAGCTCCTCCTCATCGTACTCACCCGGCCGCGGCTCCACTCGGCTCCACTCGACCGAAAAACGATAGGCCGACAAACCCAGAGATTTCACTCGGTCGAGGTCCTCCCGAAACCGCCGGTAGTGGTCACAGGCCTCGCCTGCGCGTTCGCCGCCCTTGATTCTCGGCCGACCCTCTGCGTCCACACTGGCTTCGAATCGCGTCCAGTTGTTGTCGGGCATGTTCCCCTCGACTTGGTGAGCGGAGGTAGCGGCGCCGAACAGAAAACCCTTCGGCAGCTTCGGCTTCGAGGGATCGACCTTTGACCAGTCCCAATGAAGCTCGGGGTGAGTACGGTGAAGCCACCAAACCCAGACGCCCACGAGCGCGAGGACGGCGGCGAGCGCTACGAGCGCGGGCATCCGGACACGTTCAGCCCGAAGCGCTGGCTCGTCAAGCCCGCGGCCATGCGAAGGGACCCTGTCACCCCCGCGGGTGCACGACCAAGTTGCGCGACACATCGACGATCATCGGTCGGCGCTAGGCAAACCACAGAGGACACAGAGCAGGAAGGCAGAGAACACAGCGGATTCTGGAGAAAAGTCCTTCGTGCCCTCCGTGTTCCTTCTCTGTGCTCTCCGTGGTTCATGCGGAGGTTGAACTGAATCGCCGCAGGTCGGTCGTGCCCCCGCGGCCTCACTTCGCAGCGAGATCCCACCGAAATCGACTCGTGGTGTTCGGCTGCACGGTGACGGCCCGGCTCACGTCGAAGCCGGCCTCCTGATTCACCGCCCGGAGCATCAGACAGCCCGCCGGTAACTTGACCAAAGCAAGCGGCGTCTCGCCGAGGTGTTTGTCGCCATAGTAAATCTGTGCCGCAACGGGGACCGTGTCGATGTTGAGTCTACCCGGATTGGCGCCCGCAGTGAGGGCACACGCGGGCACGACGACTTCTTCTCTTTTGGGCGGATCGGGTACCCGAACCTTATCGCGCGTACACGTGACCACCGCCTTGATGGTCGCGCCCGGAAGCGCCTCGACCTGTTCGGGTTCGGCCTGGCAACGTCGGGAGTCCGTCCAGATCTTGTAGGTTCCCGGCTCGAGTTGGCCGGTCATTCGCAGCGCGTGACCCACCTCGATCGAGCCCGCGTGGACCTTCGGCGCCTCCGATTCTTCGACGCCAAAGGTTTCGACGATGAGTGTCGCCGGGATGACTTCGAGCCGGGCGAGAATGGAGGTCGCGTCTACGGCCTCACTCATCGTCACTTTGGTGGAGAAAGGCCGGTAGCCTTCTTTCTCGAGCCGAAGCTCGTAGGTTCGTCCGTAGCCCAACCCCGTGACCTTCTCGAGGGGCGTCCGGGCCCACCCCTCGCCGAGCGGCAACCGCTTTCCATCGACGATCACGATCGCGCCAGGCGGAACGGACTCGACCGCAACTGCGCCCAGCCTTTCCTGAGGCGGCTGCGGACCGTTCGGCTGTGGCGTCGGAAGCAAGAAGATCACGAGCGTGGCGAGCGCGATCAGGAGCGGAATGGCGAGCGGCCACAGCTTCGCCGACCGCTCGGGCGGGCGCGTTGGAGGCAGAGGCGGAGGTTCGAAAGGGAGAAAGGGGACCGCGGGAGTTGGCGGAAAAACGGGCGCTGGGATGGGCGCCGATTGCACCAAAGCTTCGAGAGGAAGCTCCGGGGCGGGGGGCTCGATCCGCGCGGCGCGATCGAGCATCGCTTGCTTCTTGGCGCGCTCCTTGGCGAACAGCGCCTTCATGAGCTCGGCGAGATCCTCGTTCGTGCCCTGAGTCTGAGTTTGGAGCCAATCCTCGAGGTCCACGCGGAGCTCGAGCGCGGTTTGGTACCGTAGCGCCCGATTCTTCTCGATCGCCTTCATGACGATGGCATCGAGCCGCGGGTCGATCCCCGGCGCCACCGTCGAGGGCGCCACCACGGAGCCCTTGGTGATCATTTCGAGGAGCATCAGCTCGGATTCGTGTTTGTAGAGTCGAGTCCCGGTGACGAGCTCGTAGAGCACCACGCCGAGCGCGAACACGTCCGATCGCTTGTCGAGCGCCTCGGCGCGACACTGCTCAGGGCTCATGTAGCTGAATTTGCCCTTGAGCGTCCCTGTGCTGGTCCGCTCCGAGTTGGTCGCGGCCTTCGCAATTCCAAAATCGACCACCTTCACGACGCCTTCGTAGGAGATCAGCAGATTTTGGGGAGAAATGTCTCGATGGACGATCTCGAGCGGAGTGCCGTCGGGTCGAACGAAGTGGTGGGCATAATGGAGCGCCTTGGCCGCGTCGGCGACGATGCGGGCTCCGAGCGCCGGCCCGATCGGTCGTGTGGCCTTCTTGGCCCTCCACTGCAGCGCCGAGGCCGGTTCACCCACGACGAGCTCCATACTCATGTAGGGGACGTTGCCGACCTCCCCAAACTCGTGAACCTGGACGATGTTGGGGTGGGTGAGTTGCGTGCTCGTCCTGACTTCGTCGAGGAACATCCGCCGGAACGCCGGCTGGACCGCGAGGTGGGGGAGGATACGTTTGACCGCGACCAATCTCTGAAATCCGAACTGACCCACGTGTTTGGCCAGCCAAATTTCCGCCATGCCGCCGGTGGCGAGCTTGTGGAGCAGCGCGTGGCGCCCAAGGAGCTCGATCGGGCCGAAGAGCGCCGGAGCCTCCGCGGGCTCAGGGTCGGTGTCGCCCTCCACGAGTGGCGGATCGGCCCTCCCGGGCGCTGTCGTGACGTCCGAGATCTCTTCCACGCACCGAGTCTAACACGAAGGCTCCTTCCGAAGCTTCTCGTGGATCACGCGGAGAGGGCCGAGTCGATGACCAGGAGAAAGTCGTCGGGCCCAACCAGGCTCGAAGCCCTCGGATTGACTTCAACTTTGTCGCCCCGCTCCACCGCGATGGCGAGCGCGCCGGACTCGGCCTTGGTTTTGATCACGATCTCTCCGAAGGCCGTGGGGATGAGCGGGCCCTTTCTCCGAACGATGGTCTGGCCAAAGGTGAGTGTAGCCAGATCCATGAGCACAGAGGCTGCCGAAGGATCTCGGCAGGCGATCGCCAGCACGCGGCCGGCCAAATCGTTCCGCATGACGATCGCTTCGACGCCGGCGACGCGCAGGTGCCCTTCGTTGGCGCCGTCCATGAGCTCGACGGTGCAATGGATCTTGGGATTGAGCTTCTCGATGGTGAGTGCAGCCAAGACCGTTCGGGCGTCTCGGTCGGTCACCGCGCTGACATGCGCGTCAGTCATCACGACGGCGCGCGCGGCGCGTTCGACACCCGCTTTGCGCAAGACGTCCATCCGCGCGTGATCGCCGCGCATCCAGTACAGGAGCTCGGCCCGAGCCCCGGTCGATTTGAGCTGCGGCAAGGGATTGTCGGTGTCCGAAACCAGGACCAGCGGGACTCTCGAGAGTCTCTTGTCCCGCGAGATCTCGCCCACCAGCGCGGGCACACCCGCGTTCCAGCCGCAAATCACGATATGACTCTCGAGCTCCTCGATATCCATGTCGAACATGTCCTTTCTGCCAGCCAAGCGGTTGACCATCGTGGCTGAGACGACACCGGTGACCGCGGCGAACAGAGTGCTACCGCCGATCATGACCGCGACGAGCAGCATTTTGCCGCCGGTCGTAGCAGGGCTCGCGCCCACCGGTTCACCCGCGATCACGGAGTGCATCGACCACCAGAAGCTTCGCGTGAGCGTCGAAAAGTCGGGGTTGGTTGCGCCTTCGAGGGTGAAGCTCGCGATCGACGCGCCGATCACGAGCAACACACCCGCAACACCGAGCGCCCAAAACTCGTAGACGTTGACCCGAAGGACGTCTCGAAAAAGTCCGACTCTGCGACTCAGGACGACCCCAAGTCGAAAGAGACGAAACAAGCGGAGGATCCACAGGAATCGCAGCGCCCGAAAAATCGGAGCCACCGCGAGGATGTCCGGCCAGTAGCGCCGAAAGAACCGGCCCTTGTGTCGCGCGAGCCAAAACCGAATCAGGAGCTCGAGCGCGAGCAACGAGGTGATGACCGACTCGAGATCGGAAACCGTGCTCAGCGCTTCTTCGGGCAGATCGGTCGCCTGCTCGATCGTCAACAACACGACGGACGACACGATCAGGACGGCGATGGCCAGGTCGACAGCTGGGTTGGCCATGACTCGGAACACACGCGCCCTCAGACGGGGCGGGTCCAGCCATGGCAAGTCCACGGCTCCATCCTGCAAGACTGGGGGCGGCGCGCAAGTTTTCGAGCGGCTGCCGCCGGTGAAGACGACCTCAGGACGTTCAAGACCGAGGCGGAGGTGGAGCCAGCCATCCCGCTCGGGCCGTTCGGCCGTTCGGGCCGTTCGGCCGTTCGGGGCCGCGCCTTGCGCTTCGCCAGGCGACGTCGTTATGCTCGAGTTATGTCGATTACGCGCATCACGATCAGCGCCGGATAGGGTTGCGAAGCGCATCAAGAAAGCGGCCGGAAATGTGCCTGTATCGGCTTGGGTCGCGGAGCGACTCGAGGAGCACCTCGGAAGCTCGACGTGTTGTTCGAACAGTTCTATCGCGACGTGAACCCATCGTCGGAGAGCGTACGCGAGGCAGACGCGATGTTCGAGCGCCGGGACGGCCATCGAGCCGGGCACAGAATGAGTGAGGCCGGCAACGGAGAAGAATGTCCCGCAGCGAAATAGGAACCCACCCGATAATCAATCAATCGACTTCATTTTCGCCTCAGCCTCGCTTCCTCCGGGGGCGCAACTCCCGAAAATCGATGTCCGTTCGAGCACACTTGGGGCGCCCGGCGGGACCTTCATCGTCGGAACCTTCGCTCACCTCTTGTGATCGGCCCGCGATTTGGGGAGGCTCTCCGGCGTGAACCACCCAGAGCGCGACGACACCATCCAGGAGCTCGCCCGACTGATCCGGCTCCATCGCAAGCTTTACTACGCGGGCGCTCCGGAGATCTCGGACGAGGAGTTCGACGCGCTCGAGGATCAACTTCGTGCGCTCGATCCGCGCCACGAGGTGCTCGCGGAAGTTGGAGCACCCCCGGAGTCTCGCGAGGCGGTCGCTCCGGCCGTTCGGCGAGCCGAGCAGGCATACTCTCCCGAAGTCGAGGCTCGCGCAGAGAAGCTTCGGGCGGCGAGCCAGTCGTTCTACTCGATGGAGCCCAAGGTCTCGGAGCAAACTTACAAGCTCATGTACTCGGAGCTCGAGAGCTCTGCCCCGGGCCATCCCGTCCTGGACGCGGTCGTGCCTCCGACGGGCCGAGAGTGGAAAAAAGCCCAGCACGAGCTTCCGATGGGTTCCTTGAACAAAGTCAACTCGGAAGGGGAGCTCCTCGAGTGGGCGGCGCGGTGCGACGAGCTCGCGAAGTCTGCAGGTGTCGAAAGCATCAGCCACGATCTCGTCGTGACCGAGAAGCTCGATGGGTTGTCGGTGGAGCTCGTGTACGACGGCGGCACGCTGGAAGCGGCGATCACTCGCGGGGACGGATCGATCGGAGAGCGAATCACTCCGAATGTCGCAGTCATGGGCGGCGTCCCGGCCAAGATCGACCGCACCGGGAGGATCTCGGTCCGCGGCGAAATCCTGTTGGACAAGCAGGGAGGCGAGGAGCTGGCTGCGCACAAACGCGAGGTCGACAAACGTTTCACGGGGCTCACGAGCTTGAGAAACACCGCGTCGGGTCAGGCGCGCGCCAAGGAGCCGAAGTTGCTTCCAGCGTGCCGGTACCTTCGCGTGCTCTCGTACGACGTCGAGGGGGTGGAGGCAGAGCACGAGAAAGACAAGCTCGAGTTGATTGCGGCGCTAGGCTTTGAGACCCCGCCCGTGATCTTCGGTGAGACGCGAGCCGTGCTCGAGGCCTATCGAACGTACGCATCGGGCCGACGTAGCTCCCTCGGCTACGAGATCGACGGGCTCGTGGTGCGCGCAAACTCCCTTCGTGGATCGGCGTTGCTCGGGGAGCTCAACAACCGGCCGCGCGCGGCGGTGGCGTTCAAGTTCGAGAGTGAGATGAAGATCTCGACCTTGAGGGAGATTCGTTGGGAGACCGGGCCCACCGGCCGAATCACTCCGGTGGCCTTCGTGGACCCCGTGCAGCTCGCCGGTGCGACCGTCGTGCGAGCGAGCCTGCACAACGCGGGGCGCGTCGAGGAGCTCGGCATCGGCGTCGGTGATCAGATCCTGGTGTCGCGCCGAAACGACGTGATTCCTTACGTAGAGAAGGTCGAAGTCAAAGTCGGTCCGGTCGCCGCGGCGCCGACCACGTGCGCTCGCTGCGGCGTTCCGATCTTCAAGGAAGGTGAGTACCTCGTCTGCCGCAACGACGAGTGTCCCGCGCGACGCATCGGGCGATTGGCGATCTGGGTTCGGCAGCTCGACCTGTTGGCGTTCGGCGAGCGGACCCTCGAACGGCTCTACGAGGAGGGACTCGCCAGGGAACCTTCCGATTTGTACAAACTCACGACTCAGCAAATCTCCCGCCTCGATGGCTTTGGCGAGGTGAGCGCCAAGAAGCTCCTCGAGCCGCTCCAAGCGGCCAAGCAGATTCCGCTGCCGCAAATGATCGCGGCTCTGGGCATCGAGTCGGTCTCCCTCGAGACCGGAAAGTTGCTCGTCAAGGCAGGGTTCGACACGTTCGACAAGATCGCTCAGGCGTCGGTCCAAACTCTCTCGTCGATTCCGGGCCTCGGCTCGATCAAGGCCGAAAAGATCCTCGAGGGAGTGCGCGGGCGCCTCGCCGAGATCGCACGCCTGGCCGAGGTCGGGGTGGTGCCGGTCGCTCCTCGCGAAGGGGGGCCGCTGGCCGGATTGTCATTCTGTTTTTCGGGAACTCACTCGCGACCGCGAAAGGTCCTTCACGGGATCGTGGAGAAGTACGGTGGCCAAGTAGCCAACGACGTCACCAAAGGGCTCGGGTATCTCGTCCTCGCGGACGCCACCAGCAGCTCCTCCAAGGCCCAGAAGGCCCGAAAGCTCGGAACTCAGGTGATCGACGAGAGTGGCTTTGCGGAGATCGTGCGCCAAAAGGGCGGTGACCCGACCGGCTGAGCGCAAGAGCGTCGCGCACGGCTCGTGAAAACCCAGGAGCCTCGACGAACGGTCGAATGTCGAGTGCACGGATCGGCTCCTCGTCCCGCTCCGGTGGTGGTAGAGCTTCGAGGGCGGCGTCGCCGCAAGAGGTCATGGACCAGCCCACGCGTTTCGGCAGTTACGAGATCGTTCGGTCGTTGGGGCCGGGCGACCTGGGCGAGCGCTTCGTTGCGCGACGCGAGGAGTCCTCTCGGCTTGTCGTGCTCGAGACCTTCTCTCCCGAGCTCATGGAGCGCAGGGCGCTGACGGGCCTGGTGGAGCAAGACGCCCGCGCCGCGCTCGGAATTGACCATCCGAATTTGGTCGGTCTCATCGACCAGGGCAAAGTGGAAGGCGTTTCGTACGTGGTCCACGAGCACGTGCGCGGCGCGACGGCCGCGGAGATTCTCGCCGCCGCGGCGCAGCGCAACGTGCGCCTGTCCCCACGATTCGTTGCGGCGGTGATGGGCGAGGCCGCGCTGGGGCTCGACGCGGCGCACCGAGCGGTCGGTTCGGACTCGGACGGAGACGGCGTGCCGCACGGATCACTCGACGCCTCCAAAATTTGGATTCGCATCGACGGCCTGGTGAAGGTCGACGGGATCGGCCAGGCCAAGACTGGCTTTCGACTCGCGGGCAATCCGCGGCAGGCCGCCCGGACTCTCGCGCCCGAGCAACTGCTCGGACAGCCCGCGACGTTCGCCTCCGACCAGTTCTCCTTGGGTGTCGTCCTGTACGAGCTGTTGACTCAGGAGACTTTCTCCACGGACGCGAAGGAGACTCTGAGTCGCGCCGGGACTGAGTTGTCGACCGGCGATGGAGCCCTCGACGAAATTCTCTCGCGGCTCGTGGCGATCGATCCCAGCGAACGTTACGAGAGCTGCGGGGCGGCCGCTGAAGCCCTCCTTGCTTTTGCGGCCCAAGCGGGCGGTGCAGACGCCCAATTCAAGCGACGCATGCTCACCAGCCTCCTCGGAAAGCTCGAGGACAGAACCTCTCAACCCACCGTCGAGGCCACTTTCGTGCCCGGCTTCGTCGCCGATCGCGCCGCCGTTTGCGGCCTCTGCCTCTCCACCAGTCCGAGCGACGAGCCCACCTGTCGCTCTTGCGGAGGCAACCTTCTCCCCGACGATTCCGGCAGCGCGAGCGCCGAATCGAGCCCTCCCAAACGGGAGCCCGCGGTCGGCCGACATGCGGAACGGCTCCGCGCCGAACGGGTGATCGGCGCCTCGATTCACCGTGTAGACGACCGAGTCGTCGTGTTCGTCGGCGGACCGGGATCGGGCAAGACGAGGCTCCTCGAAGACCTCGAGGCCGCGTGCAAGCGCCGCCGAGTCGTCCCGCTGATGCTCCCCGTATGCGAAATCGACGCAGAGGGTCACAGACTCGTTCGGACTCGTGTGGCCGCCGCCGCTCGCGCCGCGCGCCTCGAAGGCAAGCAAGAGTCGCTGGACAGTTGGATCGAGGCCGTCGAGCGCGGCCCGGATCGAGCCACCACCGGCCGCCCCCGGATTTTGCGCGCTGACCCTCGCCTCTCGGTATCCAACCACCGCGCGGCCATGATCCATGCCCTCACGCTCGCGTCCGAGGGTCGACCGATCTGCGTGCTCGTCGACGATCTAGAGCTCGCCGACGAGGAGCTCGTCACCTTCCTCAGTCGACTGAGTCGCGTCACACGCGGCAGGGTCGGTGTCATCGCGACGACTCGAGACTCCTCGCTCGGCACCGAAATCCCGGGCGAGCGCGTCGCGCTCGGACCGCTCACGGACACCGCCATCCTCGACGTGCTTCAATCCACCCTAGGCGCGGCGCTCCCTCCGATCCTGATCGATGACGTCGTGACTTCGGCCGAAGGTTCGCCGGGCTCGGCCGCCCTGCTCGGAAGATGGCTCCGCGGGGCCGGATCGGTCAACGCCGACGGGATCACGAAGAGAGAGGGCATCGCAGGGATCGAGTGGCCGCCAACTCAGAAAAAGCTCGTCGCCGCTTGCCTCGCGCAACTCAACCGAGAGGCGCGGGCGATCGCCGTCACCGGCGCCCTCATGTCGCCGAGCTTCTCTCCGAAAGTCGTCCTGAGCTGCGTCGGGGAGCTCTCCGATCCGAAGAGAGCGGTGCGTGAGTGCCTCAAGAGCGGGCTCATGAATCGGTCTTCGGTCGACGAGAAGAAGATCGGCTACGACCAGATCTGGATCCGTCAGGCGCTCGCCGAGTGTGTCCCGGACGCGAAGCGGGGAGCGCTCAGATCCATGGGGGCGCGAGCTCTGATTCGAGGTCAGGAGAGCCTTCGAGCCGCGGCGCTCGCGCTCGCCGAGCCAGGCAGCAGCGAAGACGAAACGCGACAAGCGCTCGCCGCGGTCAACGGCCTCGGGCTCGACCCCGGCGCGGCGAAGGTGCTGAAGGCCTTGCTCGAGGCCAAGTCCTTCTCTCCCAATGTCCACACGCCTGAGGGTCTGAGCGCCGTCACGACCCTGGCGACCTTCGACCCGGACGCCGCGTCCCGATGGCTCGACGTCGCCGTCCGCGCCGATGCTCCCGTCGAGTGGTCCACCTACGATGCCGTTGAATTACGAGCTTCCGTGAAGAAATGGCTAGGCGACCCGGTCGGAGCAGAGGCAGAGCTCGTGAGTAAGTCCGAGCTCTCCGTCGAGCTCGAAGGCGAGAGCGGGACGACCGCTCTGTTCGATCTGCTCGCAGTCGCGGAGGCGGCAGGCACACCCGAAGCCCTCTCCGAAGCCATGAGTGCGGCCATCGCCCTCCATGGTCCCCCGGAGCTCGACCTCGCACTCATGATCGGCCGGCTTCTCCTCCGCTCGGAAGATCCCATGAGGGCTCGGTCGTGGCTGGAGGGTGTCGGCAAGGCGTCCGAAGCCCGGCCCGAGCTTCGGGCCGAGGCCCACCTCCGCCTCGCTGAGCTCCAGCTTCTCGAGGAAAAGGCCGACTCCGCAAACGGAGAGGCCGATCGGGCCGAGGCCCTGGCCGAACGATCCGGCTCCATCCAACAGCTCGCTTCGGCCAACCTGATCCGAGGACGCGCGCTTCTCTCCATGTCTCGATTCGAGCCGGCAAAGAAGGCGCTCGCCAAGGCCGCTGACCTCTTCGCTGACCTCGGCCAATCGGACGAAGCCTCCGAAGCGCAGAAGCTCGTCGCGTCCGTGCGACTCAAGACGGCCGTCCCGTCCCGTATCTCCCGCTGACAGGTCACCGAAAAAGGCTCCGAAACTCATCCCGCGCCCGTGCCCGACCAGGCCATCACCCGCGCCGGGAATCAACGACCGGCGCTCGACGACAAACTCGCAGATCCAACTGGCATGGCCGGCTCATCGCAAAAACTGCGCGCCCGGCGATGACCCGCGCAAATGCAGACTTCGAGCGCACTTCGCCCGTTTGATTTCACGCAGCAACTCTGGCTCACTCCTCATCGTGCTTCGACCGGCTCTCGGTAGGATGGAATGAGTATGGCCGCTCACGAGTTTCGCCGAGTCGCGATCGTCAATCGGGGAGAGGCGGCGATGCGATTCATCACCGCCGTGCGTGAGTATAACTCGGAGCATCGCGATCGCATCGAGACGGTCGCGCTGTACACGGAGCCCGACCGCCGGGCCATGTTCACGCGGGAGGCCGACCTCGCCTACTCACTCGGCGACGCGATGTTCGTGGATGACAGTGGCCATCGGAAGAGCAGCTATGTCGACTTCGCACGGGTCGAACATGCGCTCGTCGAAACCCGAGCGGACGCTGTGTGGCTCGGCTGGGGCTTCGTGGCCGAGCAACCGGGCTTCGTCCAACTCTGCGAGCTCAGGGACCTCCAAATCGTCGGCCCGAGCAGCGCGATGATCCAGAAGCTCGGAGACAAGATCTCCGCGAAACGCATCGCCGAGGCGGTGAGTGTGCCGGTGGTTCCTTGGAGCGGCGGCCCGATCGCCAGCGTCGAGGAGGCCCTCGTTCACGCCGATCGCCTCGGCTACCCAGCCCTGTTCAAATCAACCGCAGGCGGCGGCGGGCGCGGGATCCGGGTCGTCCGATCCAAACACGACGTGGCGAGCGCTTTCCTCGCCGCGACCGCCGAGTCGATGCGTTCCTTTGGTGAAGGGGCGGTCTTCTTGGAAAGGCTCGTGTCCGGAGCTCGGCACGTCGAGGTGCAGGTCCTCGGCGACGAACACGGAACGACCTGGGCCCTCGCGGCTCGGGACTGTTCGATCCAACGGCGAAACCAGAAAATCCTGGAGGAGACTCCGTCCCCTGTGCTCACCGACGAACAAGAGTCGGCGCTCCGTGAGTCCGCCTTGGCGATCGCCAGGTCGGTGAGTTACCGGAGCGCCGGGACCGTCGAATTTCTCTATGACGAGGGATCGCGGCGCTTCTGGTTCATGGAAGTCAACGCGAGGCTTCAGGTCGAGCACCCCATCACTGAGGTCGTTCATGGTCTCGATCTGGTGAAGCTCCAGCTTCACATCGCGCGCGGCGGCCGCCTCGACCCGCAGCCTCCGCCTCGGCGCGGCCACGCCATCGAGGTTCGGCTGAACGCGGAGGATCCCGAGCGTGAGTTCGCGCCGGCTCCGGGTGTACTCACTTCTTTGCGATACTCGTCCGGGCCTGGCATCCGCATCGACAGCGGCGTGGAGCAAGGCGACTCGGTGCCTCCCGACTTCGACTCGATGATCGCCAAGCTGATCGCGTACGGCGCGACGAGAGAGGAGGCAATCTCGAGGTTGAGTCGCGCGCTGCGGTCGTCCGCCATCGAGATCGATGGAGGCACCACGAACAAAGGTTTCCTGCTCGGGCTCCTGAGTCGGGAAGAGCTCCGGTCGAGCCGGTATGACGTGAGCTGGATGGATCGACTGGTCGTCGACGGAGCGCACGTCTCTCGGGCGAACGCGGAGCTCGCCATCGCACGCGCGGCGATCGGCGCCTACGACGTCGACCGAGCGGTCGAACGGGCCCGATTCTTTTCCGCTGCGGCGCGGGGACGTCCGGAGATCGGAGAGCTCTCCGAATTCGAGATCGAGCTGAGTTACCTCGGGCACGTGTACGAGGTGTCGGTCGGACTCGAGTCTGCGAACACGTACCGCGTCGACATAGATCGGCAACACCTGGAGCTCCACGTCGAGCGCTTCGCGAACGGCGACGAGCGAGTCGACGCGAACGGGCATGCTTACCGGGTTCGGCGGGTCGAGCAAGGCCTCTCGACCCTGGTGGAGGTCGATGGCGTTCCTCACCGCGTATCCAAGGACGCCGGCGGCCTCGTCCGCGCCCCCTACCCCGCCGTAGTGGTGTCCGTACTGGTGAAGACCGACGACGCTGTTTCCGTCGGCACGCCCATCGCGGTGCTCGAGGCCATGAAGATGGAGATGGTGCTCAAGTCACCCTTCGCCGGTGTGGTGAGAGACACTCATGTGCTCGACAACGTCCAGGTGCCGACGGGAACACCCATCTGCACGATCGAGCCGCCGGGCGAGGTTGGGTTCGCCGTCGGCGATCGACTCTCCTTCGAGTCCATCGCCGGAACCCATCGGCCGGTGTGTACGAGCCAAGGGGTGGATCTCGACGAGCTCCGCTCCCTCATGCTCGGCTTCGACGCGGATCTGCGCCGACTCTCTACGAGCCTACGAGACTCGTCGGTGAAGGAGTGTGAACGGCGCGAGGTCGAAATCCTGGAGATCTTCGCCGACGTCTCGTCCGTGCTCAGACGTTCGGCCACGCTGATCGAGCCGCGGGGCCACAGCCCGGAAGACTTCTTCTTCGCTTACCTGAGAGACCTCAACTGGAAAAAAGATCAGATCCCAGGGAGCTACGTCGAGCATCTGCGGCGAGCCCTCGCCCACTACGGTGTGGCGAGCCTCGAGCGCTCGGAGGAGCTCGAGAGCGCGCTGTTTCGGCTGTTCGTCGCCCATCAGCGCTTCGAGCTTCAGGAGTCTCCCATCATCCGACTGCTGGAGGCTCGCCTCCAACGGCAGGGAACGGGGCCGTCGGAGCGCCTCGCGAAGCTCCTCGATCGATTGATTGAGGTAACGAGAGACGCGTCGCCGGGGCTGCACGACCTCGCGCGGGAGCTCAAGTATCGAGTCTTCGAGAAACCCAGTCAGGACGAAATCGCACGACGAGCGCACGCGGCGGCGCTCCAGGTGCTCGCCGACGGTCAAATGGATCGGGCTCGCCGAGTTCGTACACTCATCGAGAGCCCCTACCCGCTCAAGGCGCTGTTCTCGGCGCGGTTCAGCGAAGCGGGACCAGAGGAACGCGACCTCATGCTCGAGTCGCTCACCGGGCGTTATTATCGGATCAGGTCGCTCGAGCATCCGGAGTTGTTCGACCTTCAGGGCGCGCGATGTTTCGCTGCCGAGTACGAAAACGAGGGCGCTCGATTTCGTGTGGTGAGCACCCACGTCGAGTACGACGAGCTCGCGTCTTGCGGAAGCCTCGTCTCGGAGATCGCCAGGTCGAGCCCGACCTTCAGGGAGCTCGTGATCGATCTGTATGCGTGGAGAAGCGGGGAGGCTCTCAACCCGGACACGACGGCTCGGAGTCTGCTCGAGATGCTGAATGGGTCGGCGTTGTCGCGACCCATTCGACGGGTCGTGGTCGCGGTGTCCTGCCAGCTCGGCGGCCAGAGTCAGCTCGAGCACTTCACGTTCCGGCAGGCGGACGGGCGCTTCTACGAAGACCGAACCTTCCGAGGGCTCCATCCCATGCTCAGCCGCAGACTATCGCTCTGGCGGCTCGAACACTTCAACATCGAACGTCTGCCCTCCGCCGAAGACATCTACCTGTTCAAGATGGTCGGAAAGGTGAACGAGAAAGACGAACGACTGATCGCGCTCGGAGAAGTCAGGGACGTCACGGCGATTCGAAACGAAAAAGGAGCGGTCATCGCGGTCCCCAGCCTCGAACGAGCGCTCTCGGAGGCCTTCGCGAGCATTCGTCGCGAGCAATCCCACCGCCGACCCTCGCAGCGGCTTCACTGGAATCGTGTGCACCTCTTCGTGTGGCCGGCGCTCGAGCTGCCGGTCACGCAGATCAACGGGCTCGTCCGAAAGTTGGCGCCTTCGGCTCGTGGCCTCGGCATCGAGCGCGTGCTCGTGCAGGGACGCTTTGGGAGCGGCGAGCGAGTCCTCGACGTGTCCAACCCTGCCGAGGGTGGCCTCCGGATCCACATGCGGGACGTACCCACCGAACCGATGCAGCCTCTGAGTCGCTATACCCAGAAGGTCGTCCAAGCTCGCAGCCGCGGGCTCGTGTATCCCTACGAAATCGTCAAGATGTTGACTCCGGGCCGAGACGACGTTTCGACGAGCTTTCCCCCGGGTGAGTTCGCCGAGTGGGATCTGGATGCCACTGGGAGGCTGTCACCCGTACGCCGCGATCACGGTCTCAACTCGGCCAACGTCGTCGTCGGCACCATCCTCAACTTCACGCCGACTCACCCCGAGGGCATGAAGCGGGTGATCTTGCTCAGCGATCCCAGTCGAGGAATGGGTGCGTTGGCCGAGCCCGAGTGCCGGCGAATCAACGCCGCCCTCGATTTGGCCGAGAAGCTCTCGGTGCCCCTCGAGTGGTTCGCGGTGTCGGCCGGCGCCAAGATCTCGATGGAGAGCGGCGTCGAGAACATGGATTGGATTGGCGCCGTGCTGCGGAGAATCATCGAGCTCACCCAGCGAGGCGGTGAGATCAACGTCGTCGTTTGCGGAATCAACGTCGGTGCCCAGCCCTACTGGAACGCCGAGGCCACGATGCTGATGCACACCCGTGGGATCTTGATCATGACTCAGGGGAGCTCCATGGTACTCACCGGGAAACAGGCCCTCGACTACTCCGGGAGTGTGTCCGCGGAAGACAACGAGGGCGTGGGTGGCTTCGAGCGGGTCATGGGTCCGAACGGGCAGGCCCAGTATGCCGCCGAGGACGTGGCCGGAGCGTGTAAAATTCTGCTCGACCACTACGCCCACACCTACGTCGCACCCGGCGAGCGCTTTCCAAGGAGGGTCGTCACCCAAGACCCTGTCGATCGTGACGTACAGACTCATCCTCACCCGGCGATCGAGGAAGTGTCTTTTTCGACGGTCGGCGACGTGTTCAGCGAGCTCACGAACCCAGGGCGTAAGAAGCCGTTCGACATTCGAGCCGTGATGGGAGCGACGATCGATCGAGACCACGCTCCGCTCGAGCGGTGGGGCGGGATGAGGGACGCCGAGACTGCCGTCGTGTGGGACGCGCACGTGGGCGGGTACGCCGTGTGTTTGCTCGGCATCGAGTCCAGACCCATAGCGCGGTTCGGCGCCGTCGCCGCCGACGGCCCTCTGCAGTGGTCGTCGGGCACGCTCTTCCCGATGTCCTCCAAGAAGGTCGCGCGCGCGATCAACGCGGCGAGCGGCAACCGGCCGGTGGTCGTGTTGGCCAACCTCTCCGGCTTCGACGGGTCACCGGAGTCACTGAGGAATTTCCAGCTCGAACACGGCGCCGAGATCGGTCGCGCCGTGGTCAACTTCGATGGACCCATCGTCTTCGCGGTGATCTCGCGTTACCACGGCGGCGCGTTCGTGGTGTTCTCGAACCGACTCAACGATCAGCTGGAGGTCGCGGCGCTCGAGGGGACGTACGCCTCCGTGATCGGAGGAGCGCCCGCGGCGGCAGTGGTATTTGCAGGGGAGCTCACCAAGAGAACTCAGGCCGACCCGAGGGTTCAGGAGCTCGAGGTCGCCCTCGGCGCGGCGGAGGGTCCGGCGAGAGTGGAGCTTCGGGAGAGGCTGACTCAGGTCTTGCGCCTCGTGCGAACGGAGAAGCTCCGAGAGGTCGCCGAGGAGTTCGATGGAGTCCACAGCGTGCAGCGGGCCCAGAGAGTCGGAGCCGTCCAGCACATCCTTCCGCCGAGCCGACTTCGACCGTATCTCGTCGATGCGATCGAGCGAGGGATGAAAAAGGCTCTTCGCCCCGACGAAAAACACTCTCCGACCCGTTGAAAGAGGCACTCTACTCTTCGCCTGGCTCTTCGCCTGGCTCTTCGCCCGGCTCTTCGCCTGGGACCGCAGGCATCTTGCCTGCGGCTACCTAGCACTTCGGTGTCACCTAGCAGGCTGCCGAGAAGTCGCCATCTGAGAAATCCTCGAATCAGGTACAATCAGAACCGTTGCCGTTGCCGTTGCCGTCGCCGTCGCCGTCGCCGAGTGATATGAACGAGCGGTACCGGACGTCGCACCAAGACTGCACCACGAGGACTTGGACTCTTACAAAACTGCCATGGAGTTTCGAGAGCCTCGCTCGAAATTCCACTGAACATCGCGGAAGGGTGCCGTCCTGGATGCGTCTCGCATTCTCAATCTCATCGACGAGCCAGTGTCCGTTCGAGGCAAGACGCTGTTGCACCGGATCGTGTCGAATCGTGTCAATGTGAGTGAAGATGGCAGAATGAACGGAATCATGAGTTCGGCGACGGCGACGGCAACGGTTTTTCGGTAGTCATGCAATTCGAATAAGTGCGCGAAATGATCGACGCAATCGTGCTAGGTACGAAGTCCGAGCAGATCCGGCTCCGACGTCTGCGGCCCAGTCATGATAGAAGATCCGAGCAGGTAATGCATCATGGAGACGGTCATCGAGACACGAGGCCTCTCGGTTCGAGCCCCGCTCAAAACGATCCTCGACTCCGTCGATCTCGACGTGGCCAAGGGCTCGGTGACGGGACTCCTCGGTGAGAATGGAGCGGGCAAGACCACAACTCTGCGGGTGCTGCTCGGACTCATGGGTCGCAGCAAGGGCACCGTCCGCGTCCTGGGCATGGATCCGGCTCGAGACGAATACGCGATCAAGCAGCGGGTGGGTTACGTGCCCGACGAACATGGCTACCCCTCTTGGATGAGTATTCGCAGGCTCGTGAGCTTCGTCGGCGGGTTCTACGACCGATTCTCGCATGAGTCCGTCTTGAACGATTTGGTGCGCCTTCGCTTGCCGCTCGGACAGTCGATCGGCTCACTGTCGAAGGGTGAGGCCGCCAAGGTCGCGATGACTTTGGCGTTGGGGCACTCGCCCGAGCTGCTCCTGCTGGACGAGCCCACTTCCGGTCTAGATCCGCGCGTCCGGCAGGAGATGCTCCGGCTGCTGGTCGAACGGTCTCAGACCGCGGGCATGACGGTGCTCTTCTCTTCACATATCTTGAGCGACATCGCCCAGATCGCGGATCGGGTCGCCATCATGAGTCGCGGCAACGTGGTCTGCTCGAGCTCGATGGAGGATTTCGTCACGAGTTTGGTACGGATGAGCTTCGTTTGGGAGGGGGATCCGCCCGCTGGAGTAGCGATTCCTGGTTGTCGGCGACTCACGCTGCGTGGTCGCGAGGTGGAGGCGATCGTCCCGGGCCGGCTGGACCCTGACGGAATCGCTCGGGCGATCGGAGCAAAGTCGGTTCGGGTCGAGCCCCTCACTCTCGACGAGCTGTTCGTCGAGACCGTCAGCGCAACTCCGCTCAGTCAACCGTTCTTGAAGTAAACGCCGAGCGACGCCAGCGCGAGGGGGACCACCGCCACGAGGCTTGCCCAAACGAGGCGCTCCGACAGCCACCGCTTTCGCGACCGGTAAGACGAGTTGAAGGTCAGGAGAGTCAGGCAAGCCAGGACTTCAAGCGCAAGCGAGGGTGCGAGACGGAAAACGGACAACGAAGCCAGGGCGCCGGCCAGCGAGGCGAGGAAACTGAAGAAGTCACCCAAGCTGGCGCCGATGAGCGCTCCGACCAGAAATGCAGCGATCCCGACGTGAGTGTCCACCAATCCGATACACGGGGCGGCGAGCACGAGCCCGATCGTCATGGATGCCAGACCGAGGCGCCAGGGTCGGATGGGAAGCTCACTCATGAATCGAGCCCTTCGGCCCGAAAACTCCCAGTCTTCGTCCGGGCCCCAGTAGACGCCAAACGTGCTGAGTCCAATCCAGAAGCTGCCGGCCACACCTGTGAGGACCTTCAACCCCTCCCACGACGTGGCGAAGGCGACGACCGAAAGGATGAGCCACCAGGTCGCAGCGCCAAACCGGGCGACGTTCAACGCCGAACCCAAGGATCCTCTGCGCGGCCGACTCAGAAACTGCGACATTACGGTCGTCGTGTCACTCGTTGACCATCGAATGCGCCTCGCACAAAAACGCGCGAGCCGTCGGCCTTTGGTTCCAAGAAGCGGAGAGAAAAGGATACGATCCAGCCGCCCCGCGTCCCAGGCAGGTCGCCGCGCGGCCTCGCTTTGGTGTACAGAGTGGCTCGCTCGAACATGCGCGCCGTCGAAAAGCTCGGAGTGAAGCTCGAGGCCGCTTTCGCCTCGAACCACCTAGACGAAAGCGTCTTCTCTCGGTTGGCAGTCGAGGCTCTGGCGCAGGCGCGGCCAGAGCTCGATGCCGAGGCCGTGCTCCGATCGGTGCTCGAAGGCGGCGCTTCGCACGAGGTGGGTGCGATTGAAGGACAGCTCTCCATTCCGCTTCATCGAGGGCACCGCTTCACCGTGTTCGGTCTCTTCTGGCTCGAGAGCTCACCTCGGATCGTCCAAAACCGTGCGGCCGGAGGTCTCTTACTCCTGCAAGGCTCTGGTATTCATGCCGACTTCCGGTTCGAGGAGTCTCGCCGGGTGAGCTCCCGACTCTCGTTTGGATCGATCAGGCTGGAGAGCGCCCGCACGCTCGGGCCGGGCGATGTGATTCCTCTTAGGACTGATCTCGCTCGCGTGACGTTCCACCTGGAGCGCCCGTGCTTCGGCCTCGCGGTCACGCTCGAGCCCGCGTCCGGCCACGCAGTCGAGCTCTTTCCGCCGACCGTCGCTTACGCGTCACAGCCTACGGACCCTCGCCTCGAGGCGCGGATCGCTGGGCTCCGCGTGCTGCGAGCCATCGAGCCGGGCCGCGCGTTGGAGGCCTCTCTCAAGATGGTTCGATCCGCAGACCTAGAGACCGTGTGGAGGGTCCTTTCTTCCGCAAAGAGCGAAGAGCTAGGAGTCGAGGGCATACGGAGACTAAGAGACGCCTTCCGAGATCGGTTTGGTGGCGAGCTCGCCGACACGGTCGATCGGGCCCTGCTCGAAGCCCGACGCCGAGCTCGCATCATCCAGCTGCGCGACGGCGAGTCCGACGCCGAGTTGCGGTTCTTCTTGGCGTTGATCCTCAACCTACCGAGCCGCGAACCCATCGACTCGTCGATTCGCGAGCGCTTCAAGGACGTCGCGCCCCGCTCGAAGATCGATGGTTGGCTCGAGGCCTTGTCTGGCGTCGAGCGCATCGGCATCGACCTCAAAGACGCGATGAACCGTGCGCTTCTCGCCTCGCTCCTCGACGGCCGATCGGACGAGCAAGCGCTCGACGATCTCTCCGAGTCCTTCAGTCGATCGTCCGTCAAACGCGCACAGAAACGGATCCTCGACCACCGGGCACGAATTCGCCGCACCACGCTCGAGCCGCTGTTTCGTTGACGTCCTGCTGGCTCAAGAAGGCTTAGGGCCCGTCAAGAAATTACCGGATCAACTCGGCCTTCGATGGCTCCGAAGGATCCCTACCGTCGCCTTGGGACAGTAGGATACGGGCCCTTAGTGCATCCGTGGAAAGGATAGGAATGCTGCAAGTTATTTCCTTACGGTGCCTTAGGGCCCGTCAACGAATTACCGGATCAACGTGGCCTCCGATGGCTCTGATGGATCCCTACCGTCGCCTTGCTTCCTTACGGTGCCTTGGCGTTGGTCATCGGATCCGCGGCGGGCAATTTCTGAGACTCGCCACCTTCGATAGCTCCGCCGATTCCGCCCATCACGGCGTCCAGATCTTCGACCGACAGCTCGTCCACGCGCGCGACTTTTCGCGGCGGGGTCCTCGAAGGCATGGCCGGTTTGCTCTCCTTCGCCTTGTTCTTCGTATTCTTCGTCGCCAAGGTCGGCCTCCGGCTGCACAGCAACCAGCTCCTGAATACCACGCTCGGTAGCCGTCTGCCCAGCGCTCGAAGTCGTGATGCGCCTCAAGTCCGCGACCGTCGATCGATGTCCCATGATGCAACTCACTCCTCGCGAGCCCGACACCTCGCCAGACTGTATGTCATCGACCTTGTCGCCACGCGAAAATGAGAGGACGTTCGTCCCGATGATCGAGCGCCCTTCCCTGCGAGTCTATGGTCAGGCCGGCGTGTTGCCGCTGAGATCGCCCTGCCCGGCCGGCTGCAAGTTCTGTTACGAAACTCATCTCCCGAAGCTGGTGCCCAACGTGAAGCTCACGCGAAGCCCAGCGTACGACGACATGGCCTTCGCCGATTTCAGGTCAGGCCTGGTCGGAAGCGACCACCCCGTGACTCCGGTGTCCCCAGTGTTCGTCGACGAGGGCGTGGTCCACTACTCGTCGATGTCCGACATATTCTGCCAGGGCCTCTCTGCCGAACAGCTCGAGGAGATCATTCGCCACAACGTGGGCAAGGAGCGTCGTGAGCTCGCCACGACCGGAAATCATCTCGACGCGGAGCTCATGTTGCGCATGACCGAGCGATATCCAGACACCTTTCGGCTGCATTTTTCGCTCGTGACTCTCGACGACGACCTTCGCGAGCGAGTCTTCACGAAGCCAGCTCCGGCATCCGAGATCCTGCGGATCGTCGGCGTGCTCCGGGAGCCCAAGATCTATCTGTGCAACCTAGACCCGGCCCAGACCATCCGCGACCTCGAGCTCGTTCAACGTCACGCTCAGCCGGGCGCCCGGGTCCAGATCGCTCGAATGCATTGCACTCGAATGCACCCAGAGGACATCCGGACATTGGCTCGGCAGAGCGCGTTTGGATGGGACGTCGTGGCTCGGTGGATCAGCGACCATCGAGCCGCGCTGTCGAACATCGCGGAGATCGGTTTCCAGGCCCCGCCCGAAGGGTACGCCTGGACTTTCAGAAACGAGCTTCGGACGTGGCTGGAGCCCCGCGGTTTAGGGGTCGGCGACGTCGTCCTGACCTCACCTGCCGCCGCCCAGACGCTGCGTGAGCATGTCGTGCCCTCCTCCGCGACGGTCTTGCCGGTGTTCGACTCCCTCGGCGCTTCGACCTCGTTCACCACGACGATCTCGACGGAAAACGCCATCCAGGCGCTGCGGAGTCTGGGTCAGCAGCTCACGAGAATACTCGTCCCGAGCTCGATGTATTGGGTTCAGGATGGCTATTCGATCGACGGTCGACCGGTGGCGCAGCTCGGCGCGGAGTTTCCGGATTCGCGTATCGAAGTCATCGATGTCCCCCACGAAGTCCGGCGTGCCAGACTCACCCTCGCGCAGTGTCTGGACTACTTCGCCCAAAACCCAGGCGCAGCGACTGCCGGCGACCATCGCCCCTTCTGATTCTCTCGACCTACAAACGCCATGAACAACTCCAAAACCATCCTAGGGGTCAATCTCAGTCATGACACCGCCGTTGCCGCCGTTCGCGAGGGAGAAGTCCTCGTCGCGATCGCGGAAGAACGACTCAACCGGGTCAAACATTGCACCGGCGTGACTCAATTCGGAAAGGTCATCCCATACCGATCCATTCGGTACTGCTGCGAGCACCTCGGAATCTCGCCGAACGAGGTGGACCTCTTCGTGACGAACTCATGCCGCAGCAACGCCCTCGAACAACTCCGGATGCAGCTCATCGGAATCCCGGAAGATCGAGTACGGGACGTGCCCCACCCAGGCCACCACGCCGCCCATGCGTACTCGACCTTGTACTGCTCACCTTTCGACGAAGCCGCCGTCCTGATTCTCGACACCAACGGGTCGTTCATCGAGCGACCGGGCTCGATCGAGGCCCACTCGCGACTCGAGAAAAAAGAACACTACACGTGCTTTCATGGCGACGGGAGCGGGATGACAGTCGCCCTGTCCGACTTCGTGTTTCCCGGCGAGGTGAGTCTCGGAGAGCTGTATTGCATCTACTCGGCCGCGCTCCAACTCAGCCCTCGTCAAGGACCCTACGGGTTCGATGATCCCTTGTCCGCCGGCGGAAAGCTGATGGGTTTGGCCGCGCACGGAAAGCGGCCCACGATCGATCGGCTCTGGTCGTACGCCGAGTCGCACATGTCCATCTCCCTCGATGCTCTCGTCGATCGGCTCGGCGACCTCGGGTTCGTGGAGCAAGCCGATCGGTCGACTTTCGATCGTGCGTTCGGATTCAACTTCGCGACGATGGTCGAGCTGAAGAGAAGACAAGACTCCCTCCGAGAACAGCGCTACTTGGATCTCGCGGCGGAGGCTCAGTCGCTGCTCGAGACCGCGACGATCGAGATCGCCAGGCGGCTTCACGCGGTGACGAAGTCCAAGAACTTGTGCGTAGCCGGCGGCAACATGCTGAACGTAACCGCTTGCACTCGAATCTTGGAAGAGACTCCCTTCGAGCGGATCTTCGTCCAACCCGCGGCGAACGACGCAGGCGTAGCCATCGGCGCCGCACTCTACGGCTATCGGGAGGTGCTGGGCGGGCGAGCGCGTCCCTACCTCGAGCGCGAGTACTCGACTTGCCTCGGCCACACGTACTCGAACGCAGAGGTCAGGCAGGCCATCGACGGCCCGCGGGGCTCCGCGTTCTTGCGGCGGCACGTCCCGTCGATCGACGACAAGGTCAGAGCGCTCATGCCTCTGTTGGCGTCGGACCAGATTGTCGCAGTCTTCGACGGAGGCTCCGAATTTGGACCACGCGCGCTCGGGCACCGCAGCCTCCTGGCCTCCCCAAAGAACCCCGGCATGAAGGACAAAATGAATGAGTTGAAGCGGCGCGAGTGGTATCGACCCGTGGCCCCCGTCGTCCTCGAGAGCGCGTTCCCCGAGCTCTTCACGGCTCCCTTCAGTTCGGCGCCGTACATGACTCTGGCCGCGCGATGCAGACCTATCGTCAAAGAGCTCGCTCCGGCGATCGAACACGTGGACCAAACCTCGCGGCCCCAGACCGTGACCCTCGAGCGCAACCCGCTCCTCCACGCGCTCCTCGTGGCCGCTCGAGAAGCGATCGGCGTGCCGATGCTGATCAACACGTCGTTCAACATCGACGGAGAGCCGATCGTGGAGACTCCGCTCGACGCCGTCGCGACGCTGGATCGAGCTCCGCTGCTCGACGCCCTCCTGATCGGCGATTGGCTGCTCGAGAAGCCCAAGGCGTGAGCCCCGAGGACGAGCGAGCGCTCGTGACCGAGTCGCTCGGGATCTACGAGCGGCTCGATTTGTGGCGCGAGGACCCCAGCGGGTTCGAGGAGAGCCCGATTTCAGAGTCTCGGCTCGAGGCTTGGGCCAAGCTCCACGGTGACCGATTCGACGAACGGCTCCGGCTCGACGGACTCGACCGCGAGAGCGCCAAGAGGATGCTCGGCAGAGTCACTCGAACGCCGAGACCGACCTGGATATCCGTCGTCGAAGAAGTGCTCCGAGACCCCCGCACCGCGGTCGGGCCGGAGATGCTCGGCGATCCGAGCACACCCTTCCGCGAGTATTGGAGGCCCTGGGCGCAGGCCGCGATGGATCGGGCCAACTCCCTTGGCGCGCTTTGGGATCAGCTCGACGAGTCGATTCGTGCGCAGCTCGTCCGCTCGCTCGTGCTCGATCTCGCTCGCTGCGGGACGCAGGTGTTGATGCACGCCTTCAACCTCTACCGCTTCTCGCGACTCGACCCGAACGCGTGGTTCCTCGCCTCGGTGGGTTTGGGCGGGTCGAACGAGCTGTACTCGGCCTTCATCGATCGAGTCACCGGCCCTTCGGCGGAACGCTTCCTCCGCGAGCACCCCTGTTTTGCGAGGTTATCAGCCACTCGCGTGGAGCTCTGGCTCACTCAAATCTCCGAGTTACTCTCGCGCTTCGATTCGGACCGCTCGGAGATCGGCTCGCTTTTCGGAGTGGCTGCGCCTCGGATCTCGTCGATCGAAACCGAGCTCTCGGACTCTCACGCCGGCCGACGCGTGATGATTTGTGAGCTTCGATCGGATGACTCGACCGCGGAGGACTCGTGCGCTGCGACCCGCGTCGTGTACAAACCGCGGGAGGTCACCTCGGAGCGGGCGTGGAGTGCCCTCGTGAATTGGACGAACGCGCACAGTGGCACGACACTCCGAGCGCTTCGAGTCCTCGAACGCGAGGGGTATGGCTGGGTCGAGGCCGCGGTACCTGCGTCCATCGAGGATCCGGGACGAGTCGATGAGTACTTCCGACGATGCGGATCGCTGTTGGCGCTGGCTCGAATGCTGCGTGGGTCTGACTGTCACCGCGAGAACATGATCGCGAGCGGCGACCAGCCCCTACTCATCGACCTCGAGGTCCTCGTGACTCCGCAGCCCCAGGGCAGCTCGCCGTCCGACCCGTTCGAAGCGCGCCTCAGACGCTCCGTGCTGAGTACCGGCATGCTGCCCGAGTGGACGCGGGACCCCGAGGGCAAGGCCGTCGATATCAGCGGCATGGGTGCGCGCGCAGAGGAGTCTCCCACACGAGCCTATGGCATCGTTCGACCAAACAGCGACTTCATGACGTTCGATATGAGCGGCACCTTGGATCCGCTCGGAGGCTCGAATGAGCCGCGGACGACGGGCGGAAGCATCGGCGTCGATCCCCATCGCGATCAGGTCGTCGAAGGCTTCAAGCAGGTACACGCGTGTTGCCGGCGGGAGAAGGAAACGCTGGCGCGAAGGTCGGGCGTGCTCCAACCCTTCGCCTCGACCTCGAGCCGCATCGTGCTTCGTCCAACCAACGCGTACGCGCTGCTACTGCGGCAGAGTCGCAGCGCCGAGCTCATGCGCGACGCCGTCAGCCGATCGATCGCGCTGGATCGCATGGCCTCGCCTTGGATCGAGTCGCCGCGCTTTTGGGCGGTCCATCGGCATGAGTTAGAGGCCCTCCTCCGCGGAGACGTTCCATTGTTCGTAGCGCGCACCGACTCACCAGCGCTGTTCGCGATCGAGGTGGATGGGCCCGAGCTCGTCGTGGAGGCGGCCTTCGAACCTCGAGCCTTCCACGCCATGCTCGACGAAATCCGAGCCCTCGACCAGGAGGACGAGAGTTTCCAAGTTCGCTTGATCGAGCTCTCTTTCCTCGCGAAGTCCGTCGTGGAGCCCCTCGAGCGACACGCCAGAATGGGTCAGGTGCCGATTGAAGACCCGGTCGAAAGCGTCTCTCCTGCGAGCTCGGTGGTCATCGACGAGCGCGCTTCGGAAGTCACGCCACGCCCAGATGAGCTCGCCCTGAGGGCGCGGGAGCGCGTCATTCTCGCCGCCCTCCGCGTGGCTCGCGAGGACTTTGGGACGAGCGACGGGTCGAGGCATCGCGTTGGGCTCATCATCGACGAGCTTACCGGGAGGCCGAGAGTCGCACCGATCGGGTGGTCGTTGTACTCAGGTCAAACCGGCGTTTCGTTGTTTCTCGCGGCCTGCGCCGCCGATGCTCAGCTCGACGAGCTTCGCGCTTCTTCGCTCAGCGGACTTCGCGCGCTCAGGGCAGCCCTTCGCGTCGATCCGAGCGCGCTCGTCGCCCGCAATCCCTTGGGCGGCTTTGAAGGGATCGGGGGGCTCATCTACGGATTGGCCGTGATGGGTCGGCTGCTCGGCGAGTCGGGCCTGGTGGACGACGCGGTCCACTTGGCGCGAAGCATCCGACCTTCGCGCATCGAGGCTGAGCCGCACCACGACGTGCTGATGGGTACGGCCGGGCTCATCCTCGCTCTCGTCGCGCTGAATTCGCTGACAGGCGGAGAGCGTGATCTCATCGAGCGCTGCGCGAGGCGCCTGGCCTCGGCCAAGCAGGTTCGCGAGATCGGAGTGAGTTGGATCTCGGGCGACTCGCTCGGACTGACCGGACTATCCCATGGAAACGCGGGCATCGCGCTCGCCCTCCTGGAGGCCTGGCGAGCCACCGGCGACGATGAGTTACGCGCGACGGCGCGCGACGCGCTCGCGTTCGAGCGGCGACACCGCCTGCTCGAGGTGGGAAATTGGCGCGACCTTCGATCAGAAGGGGACGGGACCATGACGACCTGGTGTCACGGAGCGCCCGGGATCGCGCTCGCGCGAAGCCGGATGCTCATGATCGAGGAAGACGTCGAGCTGCGTCGAGATCTCGAGATGGCGATCGAGACGACCCGCCGCGCACGACCTCGGGCGGCCCATCTTTGCTGCGGCTCGAGCGGCCTAGCCGAAATTCTCTTCCAGCTTGGGTCGGATCTCGGAGACGAAGCGCTGCGCGAGGCTGCGAGGTCCAGAGTCTTCGAACAGACGCAGGCCCTACTCGGTTCTCCGTCGCAGAACGTCTCGCTGATGAGAGGAACGGCTGGAATGGCCTATGGCACGCTGCGCCAAGTGAGTAGAATCTCACTCCCAAGCCTTCTAGACCTGAGACCGGCCCGATGACTCGGCCCGATGACCGAGGCCGCGGAGCGTTCGTCGATCACCAGGGAACGCAGTCTTTGTAGCAGGTGCTGCCGGACTGGCTGCTCTGGGTCGGCGTGAAATTGAAGAGTGCGCCGTAATTCGCACGCTGAGAGATATTTGAGACGACGCTGAGACCGACGCCGCCCGCAGCCGCGTCGAGGTCACCTTCGGAGAGCTGATCCGTGGCCGGCGCGGGCGGGAGCGTGATGAAGAGCTGAGTGGCCGTATTCTCGACGACGGAGACCTTCACGCCAGCGGGGACGTCGACGCCGTGCTCCTTGAGCACCGCGGCCGGATTGGCCATGAAGCGGGCCTTGAAGGCGCCATCCTTCCAGCATTTCGAGATGATTTCGCCGAGCTGATTCTGATTCGACATGTTTGGTTCCTCTTTCGATTGCGGCTCGTCTAGCCGGCTTCATTGGTACCACCGCGCAGCTCGATTCGCAACGGCTCTCATGCTTGAGCCCCAATGGGTTCAGCGTGCAACTAACGGTCGTTGGAGCGAGCCGCAGGCGTGCCCGCCGCGTGAGCTGAGGCACTCGCGAACGGTTTTCTGCCGTAGCCTTCCGCTCCACCGGCGTCAGAGGGACGCGTCGGCCCCGTCCGTCGGGGTCGCATTCCCAGTGACTCGAGTCACCCATACGCTCGCCGCGGACCATTGTCGCGCTCATTTTTCTTCGAGGAGCGCGCGCTGGCGGACCCGTTGATCGAGCTCCGGACCATACAACGCCTTGAGCTTGCTCACAGCGAGCTGTTCTCGAACCATCTCGAGCAACGACTCTCGCGTCATGGATCGCGACAACAACCACGCGTCGAGCTCAGCGACGGTCGCGAGCTCGAGCTGTTTGCAGAGCTCCGCGAGCTGCGACGAGACCTCTTCGTCGGAAGCCCGAGCCGCTAGCAACTCCGCGTGCTCTCCGGCCAAGAGTCGCAGCAGCTCCGCGTCAGGTTCCATCGACGTCGACGTAACGGAGCCCGAGCGCCTCTCCGCGACCACTTGGGAGCGTAAGCGTTCGAAGAACACGCTGCGCTCGACGAACACAGCGTTCGGGTTCGGCGAGTCGCCCTTCGAAGCCATACGCAGAAGCAGCGCCACCGCGTCGCGCTCCTTCTGCGATTCGAAAGGCTGAGAGAGAAACGACTGCAGCTGCCGGGCCTCCTCGGCATGCAAGCGCGCGCTCGCGTGATGCGCCACGCGAGCCAGCGAGCGCTCGTGGTACCGCAGACTCTTGGCGAACGAGAGCAGCTCCTCGATCATTTGTGTTCCAACGATATTCAGCTCGCCCGCCGTCTTCAATCGATCGCGGATGTTCACCATGGCCTCGGACATCGCGCGGTAGCCCGCCTCCGCCGGGCCATGAATCACCGCGACCTCGTCGTCGTCTTCGAGCGCTCCGTCGCGATAGAGCTCGAAAATTCGGCCGACGCCGATCATGCCAAAGGGCCACAGCTCGGCGGCGCGAAGAGCGCCCATGCTGGAGCTCCCGAACACGATCGCGCCGCGCTCGATCGCGAACAGGATCTCTTTGTGCGACACCGAGGGGACGCGATCAAAGTATCCATCCACGATTCCGATCCGATCGGCTCCGGCTTCGAGCGCTCGGAGCACGTCGCCGCGCCCCACGGGCGGCCAGTACTCGGCGTCCGCAAACTGACCGCGAGCGCGGTCCACGGAGATCGTCGGGCCGAGAAAAACGACCGCCTTCATGCGAGCCTCGCTCGACCACGAGCGCCTGGCCGATACGACGGGGACTCGGACGAACCTTCGAGCCCAGGAATGACCATCCGAACGAACGCAAAATCCGAGAGGGGCTCCGGCTCGTGGACTTCCGAAGACTCGGCGTCTTGCCCCCAACCGAACTCTCGTCCTGAGTGATCGACGGCGAGGACGCGGCGCATCCCACGCGCTGCGAGCCGCCCGATGACGTGGCCGAGATCCTCGTCGATGGACGCGCCGATGAAGTCAGGCACGTCCGAGTAGCTGCGACCGGTTGGGGCTCGGGTGAGCGCCCGATAGTGCTCGAGACTCCGAGCGCTTTGAAACCAATGGTATCGAGCGATCGTCAGGTCGTCTCGCGAGCCTGCGATCGAGGTCAACCGACTCTGCGCCGCTTCGGTGAGCGCGCGGCAGAGTGCAATACTTCGATCGGGGTGGGTTCCGGACCCGTTGGCTGCCGGGCAGGGGTTGAGATCCGGATCGGCCTCCAGGTCGAAGACGAAGACTCCGAAGGTCGCGATCCCGACATCGGACGTCATGTCCCAAATCATGACCTCCGAGCCGGCGCGGCGCATTCTGTCGACGAGCTCTCTCGGAGCTGGGTGATCGACGCTGCTTGGATCGATCCGAGTGGCGGTGAGCGACTCTCCGCCGGAGAGCTTCCACAGCGCCTCCGCGTCGCGCTCGATGAGCTCACAGGTCCCATGGAGAGTCGCCTCGGCGAGGTGGTTGCCCGACCCGAGCCCGCTGGTTCCCGGCGCAAACGCTCCGCTCCCGGGGACTCTCGGGAGAGTATAGTTCGCGTGGACGAGCTCGAACGGCACGTAGACTCGCTCGTGCGTGACGACATCTCGAGCCGCGGCCCATGGCAGGCTTGCCTCGGGATGAAATCGGCTGGTGCGGGAGAGCGGCAGAAACTCTGGGTCGGCGACCAGATTTCGACGACTGAGCGCACGATACGACTCGAGTCGCACGGAGCATCGGGTGTGCTCCGCGTGGTGGGCTTCCAAGGACTCCATGAGCGCAGAGACCTTGGCCGAGACCGCGTCGAGCCCCTTTCCCTGTGAGACGGCCAGGCTTCGGGCGTTCGGGCGCACCGCCTGGTACACAGGAATGTCGAGGTGGTCGAGGCCGGTGACGTTCGCCAGCCGTGTGATTCCAAAATGGCCAAGCACCGGCTCGAGGCGCGCCAGGGTCTCTCGAGGAGAACGAGTTCGCGTCGTGCCTCTGGAGTAGACCTTCGGGGCCGGAGAGTCGAAGAAAACCCGAGCCATCACTCAGCCGCCCGCGATCGCCGGAACGATGGAGACCTCGTCCCCGTCAGCGATCCGTGTACTCAGTCCCCCGGTGTGCCGGATGTCTTCGCTGCCGGAATAGACATTCACGAATCTCCGGAGGGCGCCGGACTCGTCGAACAACCGCGAACGAACGGCCGGGTGAGTTGCAACGAGGGCCCCGAGGGCGTCACCGACCGTCTGCCCATCGACGGAAACGACGTCGAGACCGTTCGTCATGGCACGAAGAGAGCCCGGGATTCGGATCCGAACGGACATCGTCGTGCTTTTCGGCGATCGCGAGAGGACGGTCAAGCAGCCGATCGCTTCATGCCGCGGCCGACTCGTCCTGAGCAAGACTCGCCGCGCTGCCGTACCGGAGTCTTGCCGTTCACCGGAGCCATCCAACGGGCCGCATCCAACCCCTGACCTCGCCTGCAGAGGGCCCGTTAGGGCCCGTTAACGGGCCCTAAGCGCCGCCTGCGCGGCCCTCGAGGCCGACCACAGCACACTGGAGCGCTGCGCGGGAGATTTCATACGATCGCACAAGCCACGTCGTAGCGCTGAACGACCTCGTCATGGGTGACGAGCGTCAGCGATTCGACACGAGCCTGCGCGATCAACATCCGATCAAAAGGGTCGCGATGATGCGCCGGAAGGCTGCGGACCGAGTTTGAGTGCGAGACCGTGATCGAAAGGTGCTCGAACGGTTGCTCGTCCAGTACGGCCCCGAACTTTCGGGGAAGCTCAATCTTGCCCAATGCCTCCTTGATTCGGAGCTCCCACACGCTGACCGCGCTGATGAAGACGAGGTTGTCGGTCGAGGCGATGAGCTTGCGCGCCTTGGGCGACAGGGCCTTGGCATCATCGAGCCACCAGAGGAGAAAGTGAGTGTCGAGCAAGAGATTCACGAGTTCGGGATTCCAAAAGCGGCGGCGATATCCTCCGGGAGATCGTCGAAACCAGGTTTGATCTTGATTTTTCCTCTCAGGGCCCCAGGGACCCGCGGCCTCGCCGCGCCCGTATACGGGACCAGCTTCGCAACCGGTCGGCCCGCCTTTCCGATGATCACCTCTTCGCCACGGCTCACAGCCTCGATGAGCGCGGACAGCTCCGCCTTCGCCTCCGAGATGTTCTTTCGAATCATTCGGGAAGTAGACCAGATCTGGTCTGGTCCGACAAGCCCTCGGGTAACGTCAGGGCACGATCGAATGTGAGGAGAGCGGGTATGGTAGGATGGCCCTTGTGTTCGAAGTTCAGAGTCTTCCACCCCGCCTGGCCGGGCCGCGCAACCTGGCCGCGCTTCACCGGGACGTGTGGAGGCTCATGCGTGTCCATCCTTGGCTCTTCGTTGGGTTCCCGGCCGTCGCTCACCTTCCATTTGACGTCCTCTCTGAGCTGCTCGCGAGCGAAGCCGGTGAAGACACCTTGCGAGCCGTGCAGATCGGGATGCGCTTTCAGGGGCTCGTCGACCTCGTTTGGGGCACCTTCGTAGTCGCCACCCTCCTACAAGGTCTGACGATTGTGGGCGAGGGCAGGACTCCGACCCTGTGGGAAGCCATGGGTCGCGCTCGCGAAACTTGGGGCCGCGTGGTCGTGACGACGTTCGTCGTTCGCACGCTCACCGTTCTCTCAGCCTTCATCTTCGTGGTTCCGGCCTTGTACCTCGCTTCACGCTGGATGCTCGCGATTCCTGCGGCGGCGATCGATGGAATGACGAGCTCGGCCGCGCGGAAGAAGTCATGGGAGCTCGTTCGAAACCGCGGAGCCCTACGCGTACTCATCTACGGCGCCTCCATGCTGATAGCCTACAGTTCCTTCTGCCTGGCAGCCGCCGTTGTGCTCCCAAGCGTCGAAGGCTTCGCAGGGGTGCTGCTGGAGGCCCTCAAGCAAGCGCCGATCAACGTCACGCTCGCCGGCCTCACCTTGGGCACCGGAATTCTGTACCTCGAGCTTTTGGGTCGCGAGGTCCTCTACCCAGTCGGGCTCGCGCTGGAGAACGCAGAGGGACGCCGCGCGGACCCTCCCAACTCGACTGGAACCACGGGGCTCGTCGTCGTCGGAACAGTTGCAAGTCTTACGCTCGTAGTCGGAATTCCAGTGGCTGTGTTCGGAATATGGGTGCTCCTTGACGAAACCGCGGCGCTCGCGGCGCTCGAGCAGATCCCGTGGCTGCTCTCGGTCTTCGCCTGGCTCGGAAGCTAACACTACGGTGTCACGACCGCCTGGAGTATCTTCAAATTCGTCCCCACTCGGACCTCACAGGGCCAAAGGTCCGTCACGAAGCTAGCCCTGGGTAGCCCTGGGTTGCGGGAGACGGCATCCATCGAGCCCCAAAAGGGGCGATCCAAATTCATGGTCCGATCAATCCCACGCGTATCTCGCATCGATCTCGATTTCATCGTTTCGAGCGGTCGACCGCTCGCGATGCGTTCTCCACCAAACGTCGATCTCTCGTACTTGGACTTCGACTCCGGGCGAGACAATCACGGCGCGGCTCGTTGGAGTCGGCGGGCGAGGATCAGGAAGATCGGTACGGCGAGCAACTGCGTCGTCGACGAAAAAACCACCAAGCCCAGGACCGAGCGATCGTAGAGCCAACCCATCAACGTGCTGCCAACCCACCACGCCAGCCCGAACAGCGCATAGAAGGACCCGTAGGCCCTCGCGCGCTGCGCCTTCGGAACCAGTGCCGCCAGAGCGGCCTTGAAGACGGAGTCCTGTGCTCCGAGTCCGACAGACCACACGACCGCTCCGAGGACGAGGCCGAAGCTGGTGGGGTGCAGGAACACGAGCGGCGCAGCCAAGGCGGAGGCGAACACGCCGATCGCGAGGGCGACGAGGCCGACTCGGTCGAAGAGGTGTCCGAGCAGCAGCGCAGCGACTGCGTCTACCGCCATGGCGCCGGCGTAGAGGATCGGGAGCATACTCAGCTGAAAGAGACTCGTGCGGGCAGCGTGGTAGGCGAGCAGCGCCCAGTCCGCAAACCCAAGCCCGACGAGCATCGAGGCAACCACGTACCAGCCAAACAGACTCCCCAAGTGACTCGAGGGTCGCTCCTCCGCTTCGAAGGACTCGGGCGTGGGAAAGCGCCTGCGCGCGAGGAGCACGAGCCCGACATTCAGAAACACGGGCAGAAGCAACACCAGAAAAGCGGCCCGATACCGCTCCTCGATCGGCTCGGCGCGCAAGACCCAAATCACGAGCGCGGTGAGCAACGGCCCGCTGACGGCCCCGATTTGATCGAGCGCCTCCTCGAGACCGAAGCTCTTGCCCATCCCTGCTTGGGACGCGGCAAAGCTCACGAGGGTGCTCCGTGAGGGGCTTCGCACGGCCTTTCCGATCCGCTCGAGCAGGATGAGAGCGATGGCGCCCTCCCAGCTCCCCACCAACGCCAGGCCCGGGACGGCCAAGAAATTGATTGAGTATCCAAAGATCACCAACGGCCAGTACGCGCGGGTTCGGTCACCCAGCCACCCCGAGAACAACCTCAACCCATAACCGAGGAACTCGCCGAACCCGACCGCAAACCCAACTGCGGTCGCGCTGGCGCCGAGGAGCGCGAGATACGGACCCACGAGCCCGCGCGCGCCTTCGTAAGTCATGTCGCCGAACATGGCGACCACACCCATCAAGACGATGAACGTTCGGGCCCTCGAGGTGTCCCCAGGAATCTCGCTTTTAGGCTGACTGCTCATCGAATGACATCCAGCCAGACCACCGCTGTCGGCACGCCCGTGCGAAGGTAGTTGACTCCGTCGACAACCGCAAACCCCTGCCGCGTTCTGAGCAGATGCCGCGGATTCCGGTTGCTTCCTCCGGGCGTGTACTGAACGACCGGGCACAGGCCGGCCGCGGAGCTCGCCTGAAAGATCGAGCCCCCACGATGGATCCCCACGACGCCGTCTCTGTGAGTTGCGATGGCGGCGACGGGAACTCTCGGACCGTCCCCGAAAAGTGGAGTCCAGCCATCGGCCCCGAACAGCTCCACCCGGCCGTTCTTACGGCCGCGCACGACAGACCCAGCTCGATCGAGACCAAGAGCGGTGACCTCCGAATCGAGCTCCGGCTCGGTCCGATCCAGCCGGGACTCACCACGCTCCCACCAAGCCAGCCACTCGGATCCGGCGGAAAAGAGCGCCCGCCCGGGGCCAAGCCGGACCACCTCCGGATGGATACCCAAGCCAAATCCCTGCTCGACCGCCAGCGCGTCAGTCTCGGAGAGAGGCACGTTCAGGATGGGTTCGAACGTCCGATCTTCGGTTCGGTACGCTGCGCCGCTCGAAGTGACCACGAAGAGCTCGAATGGCTCCCCTGGCGACGACACTGCGAGGGACGCCAACAAGGTCGATACAGACGAGGACACCGTGAGCGAATCTTCGACCTGGCATCGGGCTGTACTCTCGTCGATCACGACTCGATCCAAGACAAGACTCTCGGCGACGAACCAAAATCGGTTCGAGCCGATCGGCACGGCGTCTCGATAAACTCTCTCGCCGCAACCCTCGATGGGCTCGACCGCCGAACGAGTTACGCGCGACAGACCCGGAGCGCCTTCGCGGCCGATCACGATCGCCCCGGAGTCCAGGACCGCGCCCATCGAGGCGTTCGTAGACGGCTCGTCCGACAGAGGACCCACGCTGGTTATTTCGAAGCTTCCGCACTCGATGCAGCGCTCGGCACGGTCCGGCACGAGGTGATCGAATGCGGGCGGTGATACCTCCTCGACGTCCATGGCGCTCCAGCCCGCTGAGTCGTCGCCGACACGTAGGGCGAGGGCCGCCAGTGGCCTGAGGAGCGAGCACGGACGCTCAGGCTCCGCCAACACCGGACCCTCGCTGAGCTCCAACGCTGCCAGGGGTTGCGTGTGGAGCAGCGCCACTACCGCCGAGGCCTCGGTGCGAAGCGTCCAGTCGCTCGTCAAATCTCGAGCCTCGAGACGGGGCTCTGGCGTCTCGTCGATCCACAGCACGACCGACTTCGCCCCCTCCGCGCTCGGAGCAGGAGCCCACACCGTGCCTGGCCCGCAGGCGACCATCGAGCAGACGAGCGCGTACGAGAACCGACGTCGACGAGCTGGTCGATCGCCGTTGCCACCGAACCCACGAGCAGAGCAGGTCCACGCGAACGTCATCGCGGTCGAGCCCTCGTCCGGCTCCACGAACGACTCTCCGCTACGCATGAATCTCGATCGCCCCTACTTCGCGACGTTTGGAGAGTGATTCCTCGCCACCACGAGCATCTGGGCGGCCAAGGGTCTGATCGGAGACCGGAGGTACATCGCCACCAGCGTGTGAAGCGCCGGCAGGCGGAGCTTCAGGGTCGTCTTCATGTTCACGGGTAGGAATCGAGGATCGATCGACTCGATCTGCAGGCCAGCCATCTCCAGCAAGTCGTACATCCCTTCGTGTGTGAACACCTGAAGATGGGTATAGTCATCGAAGTACGTGCGGTAGCAATACTTGAAGTTCGGTTGCATGAGAATCAGGCGCCCGTCGAGTCGAAGCACGCGTCGAGCCTCGTCGAGCGTGGTGAGCATCTGGTCATGCGTGAGGTGCTCGAAGAGATTGCTCGCGAAGATGACGTCGAAGCTGGCGTCGCCGAACCTGGACATGTCGACGCACGAGCCGATGTGGGCCCGGACACCCGGCCCGGCAAACTCGGGGAGGCGCTGAAAGATGTCGAGCGCATGACGCTCCTTGGCCTCGATGTGATTGATGAAGTCGCAGTATCCGGCGCCGAGGTCGAGCACACGCGCATCCTTGGCGATCCAGTGTTTCTGAATGAACTCGGCCACCGCCCGCCAAACGGGCTCACGCCGCGGATCGAACACGAAGCGAGTCCGGAAATACTCCTGCTGAAACTGCTCGGTGATGTTTCTAGTCTTTCGTTCCATGTTCGCCCCTCTTGCCACTGAATATCTTCTTGATCTCGAGAATGCGAAACTCGGCGCCGGCCTTTTGCTTTCGCCCGAAGAGGATGTGACGCGAGATCTCGAGCCGCCGGGATCCTCTCGAACCGGGCACATTTGCGTCCGCTCGCCAGCGTTCCCAGGCAACCCGATCACCTACCCATACTGCCGTCCCCTCGAGCTCTCCAACGCGATCGAGCGCGCGCGCGAACCCAGGCGTGCTCGTCCCGGCGGGTGCGAGCAGGAAGAGCTTCTCGCGCGCGCTCGTCGCCGAATAGTGAAGCAGCGCCAAGGGCGAGACGCCGTACGACTTGGCCGGGACCTGGTCGTTCGAGTCGTCGGCGAACAGAATGGAGAGCGCTTCGGCCGCGCGGTAGAGCGAGGGATCCATACGAGCGTAGGATCCGAGCTGACTGGTGTCGATCACCGACCCGACTTCCCGAGCCCTCGAGTAGACCCCGGACTCTCGGGGCCACGCCAACATCAAGCCGATGGCGGCCGCCGCGACACACACCCAACGCCCCGGGCCTCGCTCGAGAGAGTCCGAGTAGCTTCGGAAGAACGCGCCGATGGGGAGGAGCATGGCTGGGACGAAGTAGTGAAGGCTCCCGAAAGCTAGCGCGTAAAAGAAAGCAAAGGTGAAGGCCGCCGCGATCAACAGGGCTCGGCTGACCAAGTCGGCGCGGCGTATGCCCCAGAAGGCGGCGAGCGGAAAGAGTCCACAAGGGATGGCCACGTACCCGAACCGCCGGACGTCGGTGAGGATGAGAGTCGCGAGCTTCTTGGAGAGTCCCTCGGCCGAGTGCTCGCGGCCGGGTGAAGGAAGCCCGAGGGCGGCGAGCACGGACGGAAGCGCCGCAAGGACGAGAAGCCCAACGCCCGTCGCCAGACCCGCCCACGCGGTCGCCTCGAAGGCCGTCATCCAGTCCTTCGGGCGCTTTGGTAACTCCGCTCGCCTCGCCGCGAGTCTCTTGGCTTCTGAGAGGGCCAAGCCGACGAAGAGCGCACTCATGAGTAGCGCTCCGCCCGGAGAGGAAGACAGAGTAGCGAAGGTACCGAAGAAGAGGAGGGTTCGAGCGCGCTCGACGAGAGCTACCCCGACGCCGAAGAAGGCGGCCATGAACGCGGTGTCGGCGGCCGTCGGAAGACCTAGGTCCGCCGCATAGGGGTCGTAGGTCGCGCTGTAACCCATGGCCACGACGAAGACCGTCAGGGCCGCCCAAAGCAGTCCCCGCGCGAACGGCCGCGGTCTCCGCGGATTCGCAGCCAAGCCCACGATCCCGACCTCGACGAGGACGAGAAAATAGAGGGTCGGCACCCGTACTCCAGCCTCGTTCTCGCCGAACAACCGCACGAAGAAGGACGTAGGCAGGATAGAGAAGAACGACGTGGTACCTGGATAGTCGGCGATCGGTCCGTACTCTCGGCCGAAGAAAGGCAGCGGCTGGATGAGCAGAAGCCTCGCGGCCTCGAGCTGGTGTGCGCCGTCTCCGGTCAGGCTCTCCCAGAAGAGCTTGGGCCCGAGCACCATACTCAGGGCGACGATCGGTATGAGCGCGATGGCCGTCTGAGTCCCTGAATCGGAGGGAACCTCGGTACTCCGTACCCAACACAAGGTCGTGAACACCGCGGTCATGCCCAACAGCGCGAGCACGAAGCTGGTGCCGGAAAGGGACAGACCGAACGCGCCCGCGGCGGCGGTCATGACGGAGATCGTGACCACGCTGGCCAAGTATCCACTCATCACCCAACTCTCGAACGAGCCCGACCGATGGAACGCCAAGACGAGCATCAGCCCTGGCGAAGTCACGAGCGCGATCGAACCGACTACGGCGAGCGGGGCGACGAGGTACGGATAGAGGAAGCTCGAGAAGTGAGGCGACCGCAGATCGACCTGGCCTGCGAGCGCACCCAGCTCGGTCCCCGCGATTGGGGCCAACAGCGCAAGGAGGGACAGAGCAAGCGCGGCCAAGCCGACGCGAAGAACGCGGGCGCGCCGCGCTCGCGACTCCGCGATCACTGAAGGTACCCGAGCGAGCGGAGCGCGGCCTCGTCGTCGGAGCTCAGCGATCGGTCCGCTTGGGTCTCCGGCGCGACCGGCAGCAGCGGCGTCAAGCGAGCGAGCGCGGCCGTCGCCGTCTCGGCCAAGTTGATCAGCTCCCCAGGGTCAGCGGCCAAATCAAACACCTCGAAGCTCTCTGGCGACCTGCGGTCGTGGGCGACCTTGGCCCAAAGTCGAATCAGCTTCCTGTGTTCGGAGCGAACGGCGTCGCTCGACCCGTAACCCAGCTCGGGCGGCTCCTGGCGCTGAATCGAGATCGCCGGTCCCGCTTCGCCCTGGCGAGCCGCGGTGAGCCACGGGACGAGGCTGACTCCGTCGAGGTTCGCGGGCGGGGTGAGTTGGGAGAGCTCGAGGATGGTCGGCGCGAGATCGACGGAACGAACCTGTGCTCGCACCACGGTGGCGGTTCGGACCAACGTCTTGGGGGGCACGACGACGAGCGGAACTCTCACCGTCGGATCGTGCAGGTCGCGCCCCCACCAGAGCTCATGGTCACCCATCGACTCTCCGTGATCTGCGGTCACGACGATGGTCAGCTCACCCGCCGCGGCTTCCGCGGCCCTGACGAGCCGGTCGAGCTGCTCATCGACCCGGGTGATTTGGGCCCCATAGAGCGCCTTGGCTCGCGACACCGCGTCTTGACTTCGGATGAAGGCGAGTCGCTGACTTGGAGTGAACCCATACCATTGAAACGCAGAAGGACCGCTGGGCGTGCCTGTTGGTACGAGCCTCACGGGCGGGTCGTAGGGGACATGCGGGTCGTAGTAGTGAACCCACAAGAAGAAGGGTCCCCGATTCTTGCCGAGCCACTCCAGGGCGAGCTCTGTCGTGATTTCCGCTCCGCGCCGAAACTCGCGCCCGTGCTCGCCGCGGGAGAGGAGCCTGAAGAGTGTAACTCTCTTTTTGAGTTGCTCCGGAAGCCAGCGATTCCGCGACAAATCGTCGTCGGCGTAGTCGAACCGGTGGAGGAGTCCGGACGCGCGCTCGGTCAGCGGGAAACCGGAGACGAACGCGGCCGTCTGGTATCCTTCGCGACTCAGGAGCTCCGGGAGGGTTGGGACTTCGTCGGACAGTTTGTGAACGTTCAAGGTTACCTGGTGCCGGGTCGGCAAGACGCCGCTCAAGATCGACATATGCGAAGGCCCGGTGAGTGTGCTGTGGACGATGGCCTGGTCGAACCGAACGCCTCGGCTCGCCAGCCCATCGAACGTGGGCGTGCGCGCGGTCTTGTCGCCGTAGGCGCCCACGCGGTCGGCGCGAAGTGTGTCGATGGTGACGAGGAGAAGACTCGGGCGGGCGGGTCCATCGGCCTTCGAGAGGGCGGGGACGTCGACCCCGCCGAAGACAGCTGCGCCCAGGGCCAAAAAAGGCGAGAGTACGGCGAACCGGGTAGCCCCGAGCGCGAGCGCCACGACGGCTGCGCCAAAGAGCGCGGGCCGAGCGTTTCCTTCGGGGAGGACGCGAGCGACCGACCAGAGGCCCAAGGCCAGCGCAAGACCCACGACCCACCCCACGATCGACCGCGCGGGCGACGCGGCCCGCGCTCTCAACACCCGGAGCGCGACCCAAGCTGCCAGGCCCGAAGCGAGCAGGCCAGCGAGCAACCCGGCGAGCCCTTCACTCTGAAGCCCAGTACGGACCGCGACGACGGCTCCGAGACCAAAAGCCACTGAAAACGCGGTCGCAGACTCCGCTTGTCGGGCGACGCGGCAAGCGACCGCAGCCGCCGCGCCCACGAGCGCTCCGAAACCGATGTGAGCGGCGAGCGCCACGGCGAGCATACGCGCGTGCGATGCGCCGGCCGCCACCTCGAGCGTGCGAACCGCAAGCGCCGCTTCGATGGCCCCGAGCGCCACCACGAGCAAGAAGCCCTCCGCGAAGCCGGCTCCGGAGCTCCTCACACCGCCGGAAGAGCGGTCCGTCATCGCGCGGTCCTACGTCGCCGCGGAGAGAGACGCAACGACATAGCGCGGCCGAACAGCGGCAGCCGAATGACGGCAACTCATGGCGGCCGCGCAGACCGTAGCCTTTAGACTGTAATCGTTAGGTCGGAGATCCGGAACGAGATCCGCGGCTTCCGGAGATTCTTCGCAGCGTGCGACAACTCTCGGAGGCTGAACAGCGGCTTCGAGGGTCGTACGTGCCTCTGAGTCTCTGCACGAATCGGTGACCGAGTCATGGCCGAGGCCCAGTCAGTGGCCGAGACCAGCTCAGTTAGGCGAGCTAACCGATCGGCGTCGTGCCTGGGACGCGGTGCCAAGCAAAATCAGTAGAGCCCTTCCCAACTCACCTCGACCACGGTGAGTGCGTACCCGCCGATCGTCACGGACTCCCGCTTCGTTCGCGAGACCTCGGTGCCAAGCCAGGTGTACGGGCGCGCCTCGAACGTGTCGGCCTCCGCTTCGGGCACGGCGAAGTACAGAGTCGCAGGTGCGTTCTCGAGGGCGCGGCCGTGAAGGTACATGATCAAGGCATGCTCGGTGGAATGAAAACCGTTTTTCCACAAATTGCACTTGGCAGTGTCTGTCCGCGGCCAGGCGTAGACCCGCGCTCCTCGCCGGTTGATGCTGGGGATGACTTCTCGCACGGGGTAGGTCGGGTCGACGTATTTCTGAATCCAACCGGCACCGGTTCGCTCGAGCACCGACACATACCTCCAGTCGACGAGGTCGAGGGTCGCGGCCAGCTGGTCGGCCTCGGCATGAATCCACCAGTCCGACCCATATTCGACGCTCGACGCCGTCGTGGGACGCTTGGCCCACAAACCATTCTCCTCGTCGAAGGCCTTCTGGAGCTGCGTGTGGACGTTTTCGAAGACGACACCCGAGAAGGGGTGGTCGGGCAGCCGCTTGTCGATCTGGAGCAGCATCCAGTAAGTCTTGAGGGTGTGGCCGAAGTCGACGTGTTTGGTTCCGAAGCGACCCAGGTTGGTGTCGACCCCGAAAAACACGCCGTCTTGAAAATAGCTCGACACGATCGTCTCGCCGAGAGCTCTCAGATCGTCGAGAAACATGTCCCTCCGGGCCGCCTCGGAGAGAACGGGCTGCGACAGCAGCAGGAACGCGTTGATGGGATCGAGCTGGGCCACGAGCTCGGAACCTCCGTCGTTCTCCACGTCGACCGGGCTCGAGAGATCCGCCGTCATACCGTCGCGGAGGCGGGAGGCGGTGGCGTCGAAGTAGGTCGCCGAGTCGAAAAGCAAGTCCCTCGTCTCGAGCAGCTCGGACTCGGCGTCCGGGTCTCGCGTCACGAAGTGGTAGGCAGACATTCCGAGCATGACGTAAGACGTGTCCTGAGTCAGCTTGGGTTCGGTGAGGTTGGGTTGACCGTTTTGGTCGAGGAGCCCGAACCAGCCCCGATGAGTCGTGTCTTTTGCGTGAGCTCGGAGCCAAGTCACACCCGCCTGGGCAAGCTCGAGGAGCTCGGGGTCGCCGGTCAAAGCGAAGCCGAGAGAGTAGGTGTAGATCTGTCGACCCATCATTCGCGGCCGTCGATCGGTGGAGCCGGCCAGCTGGCCATCCATCCCGCGATAGGTGGGGAAGTTTCCAACGGGCGTCCCTATGGCCTCTGGCGCGACCCAGAACGGCGCGATGTCATCGGTCCAATGCGCCCGCCAACGAGCTGCGCCGAGCGCGCTCGGTACGGACGAGTCGAGAGGGTGGGGGCCGTAGGTGCCTCCGTCGCGCGGCCCGACCTCGGGGCCCGCTGCGTCCTCGAGGCCCGCTGCATCCTCGAGGCCCGCGTCTGGCTTGTTTTCGGCGTCGGCGGTGGGGGTGTCGCTCGAGGTCGCGTCGGACGGTGCGTCGGATCCGTCGCCGACGTCCGAGTCGATGGCCGAAGGGACGTCGTCGTCTCCGATACACGCGACGAGCGAGCTGCCGATGAGTGCGACAATGAGAGCACGCATCTTCTTCATGCCTCAGCGTAGCTCGATGAAGGCGAAGGACTGGGGGGCCAGTCCGGTGAATTCGAGCTGGTCGGCCCGCGTGGGCGCCGCGTCGAGGCCCTCCTCGAGGAGCACGTTGGGCGCGCCAGGCACATCGATCGAAAACGCAGTAGCGGGCTGAAAGTGGAGATTCGCGACGAAGAGGACACGTTGGTCACCGAAGGTTCGTAGGGCGGCGTAGATCCCGCGCTGGGCGTTGGTGACAGTTGGAAGGTCGAGTCGTCCGGAGAGAGCGGGGGTTCGATGGCGCAGGGCCACGAGGTCCCGGTAGAGGGTCCACAGGCTGGTCGGGTCCGAGCGCTGAGTCTCGAAGGTCACGCCGGTCGCCTCGCGCGAGGTGGTGCTCGTGCTGACTTCATACCAGGTCCTCGAAGCGGAGCTGAACCCGAACGAGGGCCCGGAGCTCGTCCAGCGCATCGGCGTGCGCTTGTCTTCGTCTCGGGAGGCTGGCCCGCCCTGCATACCGAGCTCCTCACCATAGTAGAGAAACGGCGTGCCAGGCATGGCAAAGAGAGTTGCCGCGGCCAAGCGCGCCCTCGGCGCCAACCCATCGAGCTGCCGCATCACCCGGGGTTGGTCGTGATTCGACAGGAAGGGCGCTCCGTAGCCTTGATCAGGAAACGCAGTGACGAAGGCGGCCGACGACTGATTGAGGTTGGCTTTGACGGAGTCGTGGACGCTGGCCTTGATGGCGTCGGAGAGGTCGAATTGAAACGCGAGCTGATATTCATCCCCTTGGCCGTAGTAGGTCTCGATCTCTTCCAAGTCGGCCCAGGCCTCGGCCACGAAGAGCGCTGCGGGGTACTCATCGGAGAGATTTCGGCGCAGACGTTGGATGAAGGCGTGAGTTTCGGGCCGCGCATACAAGCGTCCGTCTGCGCTCTCGAACAGGTAGCGGGCGGCATCCACTCGGAACCCATCGACGCCGCGCGCGAGCCAAAACCGGGCGGCCTCGGTCATGGCCTGTTCGGTCGAAGGGTTGCCGAGGTTGAGGTCCGGCATGCCGCTCCAGAAGAGCCCGTAGTACCAGCCTGTGCCGGTCCGATGCCACACCGGAGCGCCGTCCCAGGGTCGTTGCCAGCCCGCGCGACTCACCGGTGACCAACTGTAGAATGCGCGATGAGCGGCCGTGGAGGAGCTCCTGGCGTCGACGAACCACGGATGCTCGGAGCTCGAATGATTGAGCACGAAGTCGAGGATGATCCGAATACCACGCCGGTGAGCCTCCTGGATCAACTCATCGAAGTCGCTGAGAGTGCCATACTGAGGGTTCACCGCTTGATAGTCGGTCACGTCATACCCGTGGTAACTCGGCGAGGGGTGAATGGGCATGAGCCAGAGTGCGTCGACGCCGAGGTCGGAGGAGGTGGTTGAGTTGCCGTCGTTGAGTGTGTCGAGCTTTTCGATGATTCCGCGAAGATCGCCGATACCGTCTCCGTTCGAGTCCTTGAAGCTGCGGACGAAGACCTCGTAGAACACGGCGCTCCGCCACCAGCCGTCGGCGTTCGGGAGGGCGCCGGAGTCACCGGGCTCGACTCGAGCGTCTCGGACGCCACCGTCCGGCCCGGAGGAATCGGGTGTCGTTGCGTCCTTCGGCGCCAAGGCATCGGGCGGGTTTGCGTCGCGTCCCGAGTCGGGTCGGTGGACACAGGTGCACAACAGAGTCGGGATAGCCGCGAGGACGAGCGGAGGTCGAGGCACGGGGTCAAAGTAGCGGGGAGACGGGGGAATGTGAACGGAAGTTTCGGACTCGCAGAAAATGAGTCGGAACCCTAACGAAAAGCTTGCACCCACGAAGATTTCGCGTGTTATTCATCCAGATTATTTCTTTCCTTTTTGCTTCGCCCGGTATAACTCAGGCACCGGCATGACAGCTCCGGTGCGGGTCCTTCGAGCCCAACTGATCTCCTTGACGCCACTTGTCTTCGTTTTGGCGTGCGCGTCCCAGCGCGCGGGTGGAGTCAACGGCAGGGTGGAGCTTTCGGACCCGTCGGGGGACGACGACGGGCCGGGCACGTACAAGTATCCGACGGACGCGGTGTACAAACCTGGTTCATTCGACATCACTCGCTTCGAGGTGGTGCCTTCGGGCGACCAAGTCGAGTTTCGAGTCACCGTGAACAGCAAGATCGAAGACCCCTGGGGCAGCAACGCGTGGGGTGGGAATGGCTTCTCGGTGCAGATGGCGTTCATCCACATCGACACGACGCGAACGGGGAGCGCGGGCGTCGAGCGCGCGTTGCCTGGGTTGAACGTTCGTTTTGCCAAGGATCAAGCTTGGGAGCGCTGTGTCATCATCAGTCCGCAGGGTCCGACGCGCGTCAACAGCGAGATTGATCAGAAGGCGAGCGATCTGAAGGACCGAATCGTGGTTCCTCGAATCACGCGCGCGCAAGGTCGCACTCTCATCGCGGTGGTACCGGTCGCGGATCTCGGCGGAGCGCCGGCGGACGACTGGGGGTATCAGGTGTTGATGCAGTCGAACGAAGGCTTTCCGACCAAGACGGAGCTTCTGACGCGGAAGGTGAACGAGTACGAGGGGCAGCATCGGTTCGGCGGGGGCACGGACTATGACAACGACCCTCAGGTGATGGACATCTTGATCGCGCCCGCGCGCGGTGGGCCAGACGAGGCGACCGGGCAGCATCAAGTCCTGTCCAAGTACGACCCAGCCAAGACAGAGCCTGGGTTTGGTGAGCTTGTGGTCGTTCCCATGGTCTACCCGAAGGGACAATGAGTCGTGGGGCCGCACGGGAGGTCCGGTCGCAGCGCGCTCTTCGCGTTGATTTTTGGGTCTGCCAGCCCGGTTTGGGCTGATTCGGGCAACTTCGAGCTCAGCGGCAAGATCTACACGAAGTATCTCTATCAGAACGACGACTCGCGGGGCTGCGTGAGTTTGGGAAATCCGTTCTGGCCGGACAACATCGGGGGTCACAACGGTACGTGCACCGAGTTCGAGCTCACGATCAAAGGGCAAGTCAGCCGATCGATCACGGCAGGGTTGCGACTTCAGAGTCGCTGGGGCGCGCTGTGGCAGGACTGGTGGGAGAACGGCGACGTTCGCTGGGACTTTCCGAGCAACAAGCCCTTCACCGTGAACACGTCCGGTGAGTCGCTCGGGATGAATCACGCTCAGTACATCAAGCTCCGGGGGCCGTGGATCCGCATGGCGCCGCCGATTCCGACGGTTCGTTACGTCCACGTCGGTGCGACCGACTTCGGGATGTTCAACGAGTGGACGATCGGCAAGTCGAGATACATCGATCGCGACAACGGCATGGGTGTGTTTGTCGACGGTGGGTTCGACGACCTGCTTGGCTACACCTTGGCGGCGATTGGTTTGCCGAAGTTGTACGTGGGGCCACGTTGGAACACCGGGCTCGCCGACGCGGACCCTCTGTCGGGGTATTGGGGCCAGGACTGGGCCTACGCCGCGAAGTTGGAGAGTCGTCCGATCCGCGATCTGACGCTCACGTTGGCCGGTAATTGGATTCAGGACTGGGAAGCCGACCGTTTCGATCCGGACAAGACTGGGAACGCGGACGAGGGTCGTGGGTCCGATCATGCCGTCGACCTCGCGACTCGGTTTCGAGGAGGCAACCTCAGCTTCGAAGGCAAGTACTCTCCATCGAGTCTGGAGTGGCTCCGAGCGACGGGCCTCATCGCCGGGTCTCGAAACGAGCCGAACGAAAATTACGCGACGAACGCGGTCGAAGGTGACCAAGGTTTCTCACCGATCTTGTACACGCGTGACGAGGACGGAAATCCGGTTGCTTCCGAAGGGCTGGCCGCCAAGGTGCTCCTCGAGATCGACGATCCGTTCGAGAACGGGCTCAGCTTCAAGGCGGAGTATTTCAACATCGGGTCGGAGTTCAACGCGCTGTTTGGAGCGCGCCGGGAGGCCGACGTACTCTTGACGGATGGGATCATCGGCGGAGGTTTCGTAGGGGGTGGTCAGCTTCCGACGTTGAACGTCGCGAACGAGTTCGTCGATTTCGACGAAGCTTGGTACGAGACCATCATTGGCTGGCATGGCGCGACTGGGTTGGTGGAGTATGTCGGGGGTCCGCTTCGGGCGAGCCTCGAGTACACGTTCATCGGCTACAACACGAACCAGCAGGACCGCGACGTCGACAATCAGTACCCGGATTTTTTGTACACCGATGGCTTCACCGATACTCAGTCGTACACGGCGGACTCGGACTACGCGAACGTATACGATCGCGGCAAGGATCCGCGGAGCGTCTACAAGGAGTATCAGGAGCGAGAGACTCAGCTGGCGGTGTTGAACGCGGACTTGTTGGTACCTGGGCTCGACCGCCTGACGGTCAAGGGTAAGTTGAAGTTCGTGTACGACAAGGACAACCGCAAGCAGGGCAACGTGGACGACAATTATCGCGGCAAGCTCTACCTCGGGCACCTCGCGGCGGGGTACCAGCTCAACGACGAGCTGAAGGCCACGCTCGGCTATGAGTATCATTTCTGGGACGAGGTCAAGCGGTCCGGCAGTCAGGAGCGTGGGTTTTACGATTTCGCGACGAACAAGCAGGTCGGCCGGATGACCCTGAGCTACGTGTACGGCGGCGCGACCTTTGGGCTCCTGGCCGAGTACTTCCACAAAAACCTGGAACGGAAGGACCCAGGGACCTATGACCAAGTCTGGGGCGTATTCCGGACGAAGGCTACGTTGGAGGTGGGCTGGTGAGTCGCGCGAGAGGCATTTTGGTGCTCGGAACAGCCCTGGGTGTTTCAGCTTGTGGCCTGGACGCGCTCCTGGTCGCCGCCACTCGGAAGGAGAATCAGCAGGAGACGAACGTCTTTCGAGGCTCTTCCCTCTTGGATGCTCCGAAGTTGCGGCTCGTCCTGGCCGATGATTCCGAGGTCGACCTCGTGGAAGAGCGCGCTTTTGGTGGGACGTACGAGATCAAGGTCGCGGCCAGCGCCTTCGACAACGTTCGCGTCGTGGCGACTCAGGGGCACGCGACCCTCTTCGGGCTCGTCCCTCACGCGGACTTTCTCGCGCGAACCGATCTGCACCTCGACGCGACGAGCACGACCCTGGTCCTCCTGGCCCTCGCCAAGCTGGGCCCCGAAAACACCACGCTCCTGATTCAGCCTCCTGGGACGATGGACAAGTTTCAAAATCGGCTTCGCGCTGAGATCGACGCAGGCGGTCCGGCTGGTCAAGTCCGGGTGATGGTGGAGCGATTCGTCATGGCTGCGGACAGGACCACCACGTCTACGACCGTCCAGTTCCAGACGCCGGTGCTGAGTGCGACCTACGAGACCCTGACCAGCGCGATCAACCCCGAGTGGCTCCAAAAGGTCAGCGTCGACTACGATGGCGACGGCACGAAGGACACGTCGTCCGAGGTCTTCGATGCTGCGCTCGCCGGGGTCGCCAAGACCGCGGGCTTCGACAAGTGTCTCGACCCGGCGAGGATTCGGACGGTATTTGCAGTCAACTTCAACGCCGGCCAAAAGGATGGCAACTGCGATGGTATCAATCGCTTCAAGTGGGTCCAGGACACTCCGGGCAAGTTGATGTACTTCGTCGGCGGCATCCATCGAGACTCGTCCATTCAAGATTCCGCGGTCGATCTGATGCTCGGCAACCCAGGCAGCTGGACGCCGAACACCATCCCCATGTTCGACGACGGCACTCACGGCGACTTTGCCGCGGGCGACAACGTCTGGTCGATTTCCTTCGAGCTGCCGCGAGGCATGCGCATGGGTTACAAGTATACCTGGGGGCACGCCGGAGACCTTTGGACCGGCACCGAGGAGTGGCCCGGGAACCAGAGAATTCTGGAGATTTCCGACCAAAACGGCGACGACTATGTATACCGCTACGACAATTTTGGAGACGAGGCCACGAACAAAGACAAGGTCAACCTCTACCGTCGCGGGCGGGGCACGGTCACGTGGACGACAGATGCCAACGCTGACGGCATCCCGGACGCGGCGGAACGAATGGTCGACCTGGATGGTGACTGCACACTCGATGATTGGGTGACTCCGAGCAGCATCGGAGTCGTGACCGTGGATTGCGACACGCTCAGTGGAACGTGATCGCCAACGAAGATGAGGGATCAATCATGACTTGGAATCAACTCGCTCGGTCGCTGGTGGCGACCGGCTTCACCGCGGCGCTGGCCATCACGGTCGGCTGCAAAGAAGACGAGGAAACGCCGGACAGCGGCATCCATCCGGACGCTGTCGTGACTCACCCGGACGCCCGGGTCGACTCCGGCGTTCATCCCGATGCCGAGACCGACAGCGGCATCCATCCAGACGCCGAGGGGACCGACGCCGAAGAGTCGGACGCTGGAGAGAATCCGTTCACTCCACCGGCCGACCACGTCGCGATCTCCTTCGAAATCGATGACTCTGCCAACAAGACGTACACCCAGGGTGAGCTCCGCTGGAAGGGATCATGGAATTACAACGCGACGACCCGCGTGATCACGAAAGATCCGAGTTGGGGTGGTCCGTACCCGACGGTTTGGGACGACGGTCCGTGGGACGCCGGCGGCCACGAGATGGCTGGCGCGGTCGCGGGCGACGGCAAGTGGAGCATCACGGTTTGGTACCCCGTGCCCCAGGCGGATACTCAGTTCGAATACGGCGCTGAGAACAACACCGGTTGGATTTGGGTGGGCGCGAACGGCACGTTCACGATCACCGCCGGCCAGACGACCCCGTTCACGGCTCAAGGGTTGGTGATTCCGGCCTTCGGAACCACCGACATGCGCCTGAAGCTCGACATGAACAACCTCCACCCTGATTTCGCGCTATCGGAGACGGCGACCGTGGTGATGGTCAAGGGTCCGAAGTGGGGCTGGGCCGAGAAACTGATGTTCGACGACGGAACGAAGGGCGACGAGACCGCGGCCGACCGCGTGTATACGTTCGTGCTCAGCGAGAACCTCGGCGCGCACGAGGGGCTCCTGAAGTCGGGCGACGAGCCGCGGTTCGTCTTCACGTTCAATGGTCCAAACGGACTCGAGTACAAGGGCACGCTGGCTCCGTTCGTGAGCGCGGTTCCGCTCGTGGACGGTGTCACCGCCGAGTACAAGCCGATGAACGGCACCTTCACCTCGACGACCGTCAAGCACGACGACACCAACGACCACAATACGTACATCACGATTCCGTGAGGTCGAACCGATGAGTAGGGCGGGGCGGCGTCAGACCTTCGTGGCGTCGCCCCGCGCTGTCCTCATGAAAATCCAACTCGAGACCATACACGTCCTAGGGATCATTTCCCTCTTCCTCCTCGCCCCCGCGTCGTTCTCTCACGCGGGGCCTCCGCCTGACGATAGCCGCACTCTCATCTCCTTGGAAGACGAGTCAGGAGATGATTCTGGGCCGGGTCGGTACACCCATCCGACGAATCCAGACTTTTCCAAGGGTTCATTCGACCTCAAACGCCTCGTGATCTCCGTGGAGGGTGGGGACGCAGTCTTTTCCGTCACGCTCGCGGCTCCGATCCGCCGGCCGCACGAAGCGCGGCGCACGGACGCGCGGCCGCTGCCGCTCGAGAATGGGGTCTACGTGCAAAACGTCGACATTTACGTCGACACTCAGCCGAGCGCCGGGCTGTCGGTTTCGATTCCTGGGCGAAGAGTGCGCTTTCGGGCAGATGAAGCCTGGGACTTCGCCGTGCTTTTGACGCCGCTTCCTTTCGAAGCCCGAAGTATTCTCTCCGACGCGTTGCCGGAAGCCGCGGGCCGGGTGGTGGTGCCTGCGAATGTCGCAGCCAAAGGCGCCACGCTGGTCACCCGCGTCCCACTCTCGGCGCTCGGCGCGGCGCCGTCGTCGGAGTGGGGTGTGCAGGTGTTGGTCACCGGCGCGCTGTGGTCGCAGTCCCTCGCGGCGGTCGACCGATTGATCGGAAGGCACGAGCCGAATGTGCTGGCGATGCCCGTGACGACGCTTCCGGAGACGTTTGCGTTTGGCGGTGGGGAGCTGGGTCGGGCCCATCCGTGGGTGATCGATCTCTTCGACCCGCCCGGCACCACGCAAGCAGCATTGCTCTCGTCCTACGGCGCCAACGATTTCGCGACGGTCCCTATGCACTATTCACACGAGCGGCTGTGCACGCGGGATGGGTCGTGTGTGCCCACGTCGAGCGCCGCGGTCGCGACGGGCGTAGTCGAGGCCAAGGTGGCGTCCATGACGGACGGGAAGATCGTCGTGACGCCTGCGCTTGGGTTGAATGTCTGGGACTTTGCCGACGTCTTGGATGCTGCGGGCCAACCGGTGGCGCGGGTCGTCGTGAACCGAGTCTTCTCTGATTTCGTGCTCGCCACGGTGGTCGAGGGAGCCGACCGCGTCGTGCTGGGTGCTCGTGTGCGAGCGCTGGCCCGAGACTCTCGAGGAACAAAGCCATGAACACAGCTCGAACTCTCTCCACTCTTTTGGCGGGCGCGTTGACGCTCGCGCCCGAGCTCGTCGCCGCTCAGACCAAGGTCGTCGTGTGGCACGCGTATCGAGGTAAGGAGCGAGCGGCGCTCGAAGCGGTCGCCGACTCGTTCAACAAGTCTCATAAGGACGTCGCGATCGAGCTGCTGCCGATCCCCTACGACGCCTTCGCGGACAAAATCACCGCGGCGATTCCTCGCGGCAAGGGTCCGGACCTCTTCATCTTCGCGCAGGATCGCATTGGTGACTGGGCCGCGAGCGGGCTGATCGAGTCGGTGGATTTTTGGGCCGACGACAAGCTGAGGGCGAGCTTCGTGGGCCAGACCATCGACGCGCTGACTTATGACAATACTCTCTATGGACTGCCGATGGCGTTCAAGATGGTCGCCCTCTACTACAACACCAAGCTGGTCCCGAAGCCCCCGGAGACGACCGACGAGCTGATCGCGATGGCCAAGAAGCTCACGACGGGCGGTCAGTTTGGGCTCGTGTACGAGAACGCCAACTTCTACTACCAAGCAGCGTGGATGCAGGGCTTCGGGGGCCGCGTGTTCGACAAAGCCGGCAACCCGACGCTCGACAGCAAGGAAGTGATCGCCTCGATGGAGTTTGCGCAGGACCTGTCGCGAAAGCAGGGTGTGATGCCGCAGGAAGTCACCAGCACGCTCGTCACGACCCTCTTCAATCAAGGCAAGGCGGCCATGGTCATCAACGGTCCGTGGTTCCAAGGGGAGCTCGATGACAAAGTCTCGTACGGCGTGGCGTTGCTCCCGATGATCAGCAAGGTGAATCAGCGAGCGACGCCTTTTTTGACCGCCGAGGGTGTGCTCATGAGTGCCAAGACGGCGAACAAAGAGAAGGCCTTCGAGGTCATGAAACATCTGACCAGCGCGGAGGCCGGCAAGATCATGGCGAAGGTCGGCAAGCAGACGTCGGCGCGCAAGGAGGTGTATGAGGACGCGGAGATCTCCAAAGACGCGACGCTTGGTGTCTTCAAGAGACAGCTCGAGGCATCAGTGCCGATGCCGAATACGCCGGCCATGCGCATGGTCTGGTCTCCGGCCACGACGGCGATGAACAAAGTCATCAACGGAGGAGGAGCTCCGGCCGAAGCGATGAAAGAGGCGCAAGCCGAGGTCGTCAAGCTGGTGAAGGGGGCGAAGCGCTGATGGCTCGCGTCCAGCTGATCGACGTCGAGAAGCGGTTCGGCGACAAGGTCGTCGTACAGAAGACCAACCTCGACATCGAGGACGGCGATTTTGTGGTCTTGGTCGGCCCGAGCGGTTGCGGAAAGTCCACGACGCTGCGGATGATCGCTGGGCTCGAAAAGGTGTCCGGCGGTGCCATTCAGATCGCGGACCGCGACGTCAGCCGGCTGACCCCTCGGGATCGCGACGTCGCGATGGTTTTTCAGAGTTACGCGCTGTATCCGCACATGAGTGTGTCGGAGAACATGGGTTTCGGCTTGAAGCTTCGGCGGATGGACAAGGCGGAGATCGAGAAGAGAGTTCGCGCGGCGGCCGACATTCTGGGGATTCAGGAGCTGCTCGGACGCAAGCCCAAAGAGCTGTCGGGCGGACAGCGACAGCGCGTGGCGATGGGGCGAGCGATCGTGCGGCAGCCCGCAGTGTTCTTGTTCGACGAGCCCCTCTCGAACCTCGACGCGAAGTTGCGGGTGCAGATGCGGGCAGAGATCGCACGGCTGCACCAGCGGCTCGGAACGACGACGATCTACGTCACCCACGACCAGATAGAGGCCATGACTCTGGCGAAGCACATCGTGGTGATGAGCAACGGCGTGGTGCAGCAGGTGGGGCCGCCGCTCGAGGTCTACAAGCGGCCAGAGAACACGTTCGTGGCGGGATTCATCGGGAGCCCGGCGATGAATTTTCTTCAATGTGAGTACGACGGGAGCGCCGGGATCGTACGCGGCAAGACCTTCTCCATCTCGCTTCCCGACGCGATCAAGCTGCGCCTCGACCGGGCGCCTTCGAAGGAGCTCGTCTTGGGTGTGCGTCCCGAGCACGTGTTCGAAGCGAAGCCGAGTGAGTCTGTGTTGCCGTGCAAGGTCGACGTGCTCGAGCCGCTCGGCGCGGAGGTGCACGCGCTGGCGACGATCGAGGGCAACGCCTTCACCGCCAGGCTCGACCCGGAGACTCAAGCCAAGGTCGGCGTGGAGATCGGGCTGGGCATGACTCTGGATCACGTGCATTTCTTCGATCGGAAGAGCGGCGCGGTGGTGAGGTAGGTCGACTGTGATTCGGTCGGCGATGGGCCATTTCGGGCTGGCGGCGTCCCTGTTGCTCGGCGCTTTTTTGATGCTCGCGGTCGGCCAGCGAGCTGGAGACCGCACCGATTTTCAGAAGGATCGAGCGATCACGATCGCGCGGTCGGTGGCTTGGGTGGCGGCGCGGGAGGCTGCTTCGGACGACCCGTCCGCGGCGGGTCAGACCCAGCGTTACGCGTCGGCGCTGACGAAGACGGTCGGTGTCGAGCGAGTCTTGGTGCTGAAGGGAACGCGTTACATGGCGCACTCCGACCCCGCGCTCGAAGGCAAGGGGCTGAACCGCGAGAGTCTCGCCGACAAGGCGCTTTACGACCAGTCTCAGCGACTCAAGAACACTTTGAGAAAGAACGCAGAGGCGAAGGAGCGTGACAGCTCGTTGGTCCGAAATGCGTATTCCGAGGTGGAGCTCGAACCCGACTCATCGGGGCGACTTTTGGCGGTGGCCGCGCCCGTACGATTGAGGGGTGCCTTCGAGGCGATGGTCGACGTTCGAGTGGCGCCGGCGCCGGTCCCTTCGCCGCTTCCGTGGGGCCTTCTGGTCTACACGCTGTTGGGGTTGATTGGATTTGGGGTGTACGCGTTTTTCGTCCCGAAGAATTCGGCGAGGGATGCCGCCATCGGCGCGGCGGTCCTCGGGGCGCTTGCGTTCGCGCACGTTCGGACGTTGCTCGACTGGCACACCGAGGCTCGGGTCGTACAGGCCAAACATCGGGCCCAACTCATGGGCCAGCTAAGCGCTTCGGGTCTGTTCAGCGGGCCTCTCGTCGCTGCGGAGGAAGGGCGCGATCCGGTGCCGCCGAATGCCATGGACGAGCTCCGACTCTCACCCTTTGGCGAGCGAATGGGCGACATCTCGGTGGTTTCGAGCGCGACGGTGGCGGCGCCCGACGAGTCGGCTCGAAGAATCGAGGTGGGTCCGACGGCGGTCTATTTCCGGACTCGGTGGTTCGAGGAGGGCCTTTCGCGGGACCAGGAGCAACTCACCACCTGGGGCGTCGTCCTGGCAGGCCTGTCGATGTTGGTCTTCGTGTTCGGCGTATTCGATTTTTCGAGGCGGGTCGCGATGGGGTTCGTCGATCACCGAACGGCCTACGCGTACCTGAGCCCAGCGATGATCGGTATGTTGGTGTTGGTCTTCGTGCCGGTCGTGTTCGGCATCGTGCTCGGGTTCATGGAGCGCCGTTACAACGTGTTCGAGTTCGCTGGGATCGATAACTACATCTCCATTCTGAGCGACACGGACTTTCGCAACCCGCAGAGCTTCTATTTCAAGCTCGCGGTGACGGTCATGTGGACGGTGACCAACGTGTTCCTCCACGTGACCATCGGCCTGTTGCTCGCGCTCCTTCTGAATGACTCGATGCTGAAGGCCCGCGGAGTGTACCGCGTCTTGTTGATCGTACCCTGGGCGATTCCGAACTACATCACGGCCCTGATTTGGAAAGGGATGTTTCACCGTCAATTCGGTGCCATCAATTTCCTCCTCGACGCGCTCGGTTTCGAGCCCGTCGCGTGGTTCCAGACGTTCTGGCCGTCGTTTCTGACAAACTTATCGACGAACACGTGGCTTGGGTTTCCGTTCATGATGGTCGTGTCGCTCGGGTCGCTTCAGAGTATTCCGGCGGACCTGTACGAAGCTGCAGAAGTGGACGGGTCCACGCGCTGGCAGCGATTCCGGTACATCACTCTCCCCCTGCTCAAGCCGGCGTTGGTTCCCGCGATCATCGTGGGGACGGTGTGGACGTTCAACATGTTCAACATCATCTACCTGGTGAGCGGCGGAGCGCCGAACGGCGCCACCGACATTCTGATCACGGACGCGTTCCGCTGGGCCTTCGAGCGTGACCGCTATGGGTACGCGGCGGCATACTCGACGATCATCTTCTTGTTGCTGCTGGTGTTCACGCTGGTGACGAACAAGGCCACCAAGGCGACCCAGGGAGCTTTCGAATGAGCGAGCGGCTCACGGGCGAGGAGCCCAAGTTCACCTTCGAGCGCTCGGCGAAGAACGTCTTTCTGACCTTCTTCGCGCTCCTGACGATCTACCCGGTGTTGTGGGTCTTCAAGATGGCGCTGACGGACGTGCAAGGGTTCGACACGTCGATCAATCCGATTCCGCAGAATCCGACGCTTGCGAACTTCCATCACCTCTTCTTCGAGCGGCCGTTCTTCATATGGTTGTGGAACAGCACGGCGGTGAGTGTGGCGACGACGCTGCTGGGCGTGTTCCTCGCTTGCACGAGCGCATACGCGCTCAGCCGGTTTCGATTTCCGGGGCGTTCGGTCGCGATGTTGTCTTTTCTCGTGACTCAGATGTTTCCGGGTGTGTTGATGATGATCCCGCTCTATCTCATCATGGACACGCTCGGGCTCTTGGACCAGCTCGCTGGGTTGGTGCTCGTGTATTCGACGACGGCGATTCCGTTCTGTGTGTGGATGCTCAAGGGCTATTTCGACACGATCCCCTACGAGCTCGAGGAGGCCGCGCTGATGGACGGCGCGAGCTCCGCGATGATCTTCTGGCGGATCATTCTGCCGTTGAGTGTCCCGGCGATCGCGGTGACCGCGCTCTTTTCGTTCATGACGGCCTGGAACGAGTTCATCTTGGCGGCGGTCTTCATGAACAAGGAGACGAGCTACACGCTGCCGGTGGGTTTGCGCCTCATGGTGGGGCAGTTCTCGAGCGAGTGGGGGCACTTTGCGGCGGGCGCGATCCTGGTGAGCTTGCCCGTGGTGATCTTGTTCTTCGTCTTGCAGAAGTATCTCGTGGGGGGGCTGACCGCCGGCGGCGTGAAAGGGTGATGGGTGTGGGACAGAAGCTCGTACCGAAGGTGATTCTCGAAGGCACTCGCTTGACCAACAAGACCGAGACGGCGTTCGTGCTCAACGAGCATCCGAAGGTCGTGGGTCCGAGGAAGTACCGATATCACTCCCCGATCATCTCGGCCGAGTGGTGTGCCTTCACGAACCATCCCTGGGGCCGGGGCCTCATCAACTTCCTGCCGGAGGAAGAGGCGCTCGCGATGGAGACCTATCGGACGTGGGTGCACCTGTTCGAGCTCCAGCGTTACTACTCATGGATCGTCGATCGATTTCACATCTCGACGATGGCGTATCAAGAGCGCGTGTATGGCAAGAAGCTCGACTTTGGCTGGTTGGAAGATCGAATGCGCCCGCTGGGATTTCGACTGGTCTTTTTGACGCGAAGCCCCGAGTCGTTTCGCGCCGCGCGGGAGACCCGGCTCGCGGTCTCCGGCAACCCCAAACAGTATGACGACTTGTCGATTTTCGTCGCGGAGCAGGAGTTGATGTCGCGGTTGGTGGAGCGATCGACTTTGCCGACGTTGAGGCTCGATGTGTCGGAGCTCGACCCCACGGCTGCGGCGGATGCCATCGCGTTTTGGCTCGAGTCTTCAGGCGGGCTGTATTTGAGCTCGCAGGCTGATGGCACGGAATTCAACCTTGCTGGTGCGGATCATTCCGATCGAAGGGACAACTCATGATGAATCCTCGGCTGGAGCTCGTGGGGTCGCTGATCGCGGCCATGACACTCGCCGCCTGTGTCGGCGACGACGACACACCTGACTCTGCGGTTGCCGACGTCGGCACTCAGGACGCGACGCCCCATCCGGACGCGGTGGTCGACGCCGGCTTCGAGGACGCGGCCGCAGACGCGGGCGTGGACGCGACAGTCGACGTTGGGTTTCCAGACGCCACTCCGACCGACCTGGGTCCGGTGGACACGGGGCTGCCACCGGCGGATCTCGCGCTGCTCTACGCCTACTCAGGCGACGGGATCAAAGTCGTCGCGGAGTTCTCGGAGGCGTTGGCGGCGCTGAGCGTGGAGCCGGGGGCGTTCGAGCTTCAGACGGCCGGCGCGGACATCGGTGTTCAGATCACGGACATTCAGGTCTCTGGCGCGACGGTGACGATGACGTTGGCGAGCGCGTTGCCGACGGGTGACTCGTACGACGTCGTCGCGCTGACCGTCGAGGGCCAGGATGGCAGCACGCTCGATCCGGAGCACGATCGAGCGCCGCTCCACGGGAAGCTAAACGTCGCGATCATCTGGCACCAACACCAACCCTCCTATGTGGATCCAAAGGGGGATTATCTCAGGGGTCCGTGGGTCCGAAAGCACGGCACCAAGGACTACTACGACATGGTCGCGATGGTCGGAGATTATCCAGATATTCATGTCCAGGTGAATCTGACTCCGATTCTCCTGATGCAACTCGAGAATTACTATTTGGCTCGCATCGGCCCGTTCGTTGATTTGACGGATGATACGGTCGACGTGGCCGGGTATTTTGCGCAGGGCAACGGGACCGATCCCGTGACTGACCCTTGGATCGATCTGTTGCTGAGGCCTACGCCCGACCCGGCGGCGCTCACCGAAGTGGAGCGAGGTTGGTTCTACGAGGACATCTGGTCGAACTTCTCGATCTCCGAGGTCATGATCGGCCGTTTCCCGGCGTACCAGCAGCTCTTGAACAAGCGAGACGCGGCTCCCGAGACGTTTACGCAGGACGAGTTGTTGCAGATGAAGGGTTGGTTTCAGCTGGCCTGGTTCGACCCTGATTTCCTGCGGGGTCCGGTGACGATGCCTGATGGTCAGGTCGTCGACTTGAGTGACTTGGTGACGGAGCAGCCGGACGGGAAGTTCGTGTCGAGCGGTCCGTTCACGGAGGAGATTTGTCAGCGGTTGGTCGTGGAAGAGTATCGGGTGCTCTCGAACGTGGTGGCGGCGCACCGGGAGCTGATTTACGACCCGGTGAGCAAGACGGGCCAGGTCGAGGTGATGACGACGCCGTTTTTCCACCCGATCTTGCCGCTGATTCACGACACGGAGTTGGCGAAGGTCGCGATGCCTTCGGCGGCTTTGCCTGGCGGAAGGTTTCAGCGACCCGAAGACGCGCGCTTTCACGTGAACAAGGCAGCCCTCGAGTTCCAGAATCGATTTGGACAGCCGGTCACGGGCATGTGGCCCGCCGAGGGTTCGGTCGCGGAGGACGTGTTGCCGTATTTTGCGCAGGCGGGCGTGAAGTGGCTAGCGACCGACATCCGAGTGCTCCAGAGCTCGACGCCGCCGAACCTGCCGAACACGACGCCCTATCGCATCGACCTCGACGGCGTGGTCGGGGACGGCGGCGATGCGACCGACGAGCTCGCGATCGTGTTTCGAGACACGGCGATCTCGGACGAGATCGGCTTTCATTACCAAGGCAATCCGGCGGCCCGGAGCGTCGCCGACTTTCACCAGAGCCTCCGTCGGCACACTCCGATCTATGGTCAGGATCACCTGCTGTCGGTGATTTTGGACGGTGAGAACGCCTGGGAGTGGTACCGGCAAGACAACGACGCCAAAGGCTTCCTGAACGGCATGTACCAACTGCTCACGGATGCTCAGGAGTCGGGTGAGCTTCGAACGGTGACGGTTTCCGAGTATCTCTCGGGAAATGCCGCGCGCCAAGTGCCGGCCCATCCTGTCTCGCAGCTCCCGGAGCTCGAGCCGCTGTGGGCCGGATCCTGGATCGACGCCAACTACGCGATTTGGATCGGTGAGGACGAAGAGAACCTCGCGTGGGACTACTTGATTCAGGTTCGCAGTGACCTCGAGGGCTTCGAGTCTCAGGGGCTCTTGCGGCCGCTCGACACCGACCCGGTGCCCGCAGCGGGTACGCCGGAGTGGCATGCTTATCAGGCGTGGATGGCTATGTATGCGGCCGAGGGGAGCGACTGGTTTTGGTGGTATGGGTCCGATCAGACCGCGGTGGGCGGTGATGAGCCGTTCGATCGAATTTATCGGGAGCTGCTGTCGAGTGTGTATCGGCACGCGGCGGCCTTCGGCCTCGCGACCGAGGTTCCCGATTTCCCGCCGATCCTTCGCGTCTGTATCCCGCCTGCCGGACCCATCGCGACGGCGCCCCTGTTGGACGGGCAGTTCGACCCCGACTACCTCGACGGGAACCTATCCACGCCGCACGAATGGCGCGACGCGGGCGCGGGCGTGTGTGTGGATCCGGACAGCGGCGCGGCGCACCTTCCGGACGACGTGATCGAGGCTTGGTACCACGGCGTCAAGACGGGGGATGGCGTTTATGTCGCACTCAGGATGAGTGACGATTTGACGGCGAGGTTGGGGACGGACTACCAAGTGAGACTTTACTTCTCCCAGAAGCATATCGTTTCGTTGAATCCGACTCAGGTTGAGCAGGACCCGTTCGTGACGACGACGCGGGCGGGGACTCCGATCACCTTCGCCGCCGGCGGAGCGGCCCGCGAGGTGACTCTGGACTTCTCCTCGGGTGTCGTCACCGCGTCGGTGGCCGCGGCCGACGTGTCGGGCTGGCTGGTGCCGGTGAGTGACCCGACAGTGCAGCTCGCGCTGGGAGCGAGGCTCATCGAGCTCCGCGTTCCCTTTGCGAGCGTGTCATTTCAGGCGAACGATCCGTTGGAGATGCTGATGACGATCACGGCGGCCGGGGAGGAGCTAGATCGGGCGCCAAACCTCAACTCTTTGGTGCTGAGCCCAGATCGGTCGACCCTGGTGGAAGTGACGTTAATCCTGGACGCGACGGGGTCTCGGTTACCGCTCGAGTTCGTGAAGCCGATCGACAATCCGCCTCCGCCGGAGGGGACGGGGAGAGCGTTCATCGTAGGCAACCTGCCGGAGATCGGGAGCTGGGTGCCCAACACGGTGAGTATGGTCGACGACGGGGCGACCCTGGGTGACACGTTCGCGGGGGATAATTACTGGACCTTCCAGATGTTCCTGCCGCCGCTGACGGGTGTGCAGTACAAATACACCATTGGAACGATGGGTGATGGCTGGGGTCCGACGGAGGAGTATCCGCTGACGAATCGGGGCTTCGTGGTGCGCGACACGGACAGCGACGGGAAGGTCGTCGTGCGTGATGTGTTCGCGGACCGGCCGAATCCGAGCGGTGGGATGGGGGCGCTGAGTACCTTCGACAATCCCTGAGTCCGCTCTTCACCCGAGACCGCACGCATCTTGCCTGCGGCTACCTGGCACGAACGCAGGTCTGAGTCCGAGGTCTGATTCGGAGGTCTGATTCGGAGTCTGATTCGGAGTCTGATTCGGAGTCTGATTCGGAGGTCTGATTCGGAGGTCTAATTCGGAGGTCTGGGTCCGTGGGCTGAGTCGGATTCGGACGGGCTTGGCACGGGACTTCGTGGCAGGTAGCCGCAGGCAAGATGCCTGCGGTCCCAGGCGAAGATGGGATAAGCTCGGTCGATGCCTAAAGTGTTGTTGGCGGCGGTCCCTCTGCTTTTGGTTTCTTCCCCAGCGTTGGCGTACGACGGGGAGGTTCATTCCTTTTTGGTGCAGGCGGCCTTAGGGGGCGCCGGGCTCGGCGAGGCTGCTCCGCCCATTCCTGCCGAGGCGTTGGTCTCGATTCGCGCGGAGATCGATCGATGGGCGCGAACGTCGTCGGACTCGGCGCTTCGGGCGGAGTGGCTGGCGCGATATCCGACGCCCGAGCGATTCGACGCTTGGGCCTTCAAAGAGTTGCTCCTGTTCGATCCGCGCGCCGACGTGTTCGGGATCGATCGGGTCCCGTCGTCCATTCCGACTCTCCTCGACGCAGTGACGGTAGGGGCTCAGCAGCCGGACGAGGATCGTCGCAACCGGGAGCGAATCGCCTTCGATCTCGATCGAAAACCGGTGGTCGATGCTCGAGGTGGCCCGGTGCCCGCCGACCCGGCGATCTTGAACATGGGCAAGCTCGGGGCGCTCTCTAGCCAGGCGCACGCTCATTATGGGTTGGCCGAGCTCGAGCTCTCCGACGACCCTGAGGTCCTGAAGGCCGAGCCGCGTCGATTTGCGATTCGATCGGGCTACTCACCAGGGCCGGTCCTGACTTTGGCCGCTGAGATGGCGCAGCAACACTTGGACCTGGCGCTGATTGCGTCGCTGATGAGTCAGCCGAACCCAACCCTTGCATGGATGCTGACGGGTCAAGCTTTCCATTACGTGCAGGACGTGACGAACCAAATCCACACCGTTCAAGTGGGGATCTACGATTTTTTCGTCGACGCCACCCTCGAGAGGTATTCGCTCGCGTTGAAGACGGGCGGCGGGTATTTCGGGGAGCTTCGGACGATGCCTTCGATCGGGATCGACATCTTGACGAATCACCATGTGATTTCCGAGCAGCTCGTGCGCAGGCGGTTGCTCGACACCCTAGCGGGCAAAGTCACGTCCGAGGGCGCGAAGCTCGTGGAGGCGCCCAAGAAAGATGAAGCTGAGTTTGCTCGAGCTCTAGATGAGGCTCTTGGTCGACCCGGTGCAGACGCGGGCTCGTTTGCCGGGATCCTGACGCGTGCGACCATCGAAGTTTCCTCGCGGGAGGGCGGGCCGGTATACTCAGCAGTGCGGTCCCTTACCGATCCCCGATTTCGCCAAGCCGGGGTGTTGTACTCCGAGAAGAGCGACGATCCGGACTCTGCGTTGGCCAAGAAATTGGACCAAAGCGCGTACGACGCGCTCTTCGCCTTGGGGCAGCGAGCGTTTCAGCGAGCCGGTACGGTCATGCGGGCCTGGGTAAGGGTGGAGAAGGAACAGATGGGTGTGCCGGCAGAGTCGCGGGCGCAAGCGCTCGACGTGGTGATCGAGCGTCTGGTTCGCCGACAGCTCAGGCTGCTGGGGGAGGCGGAGTCTCGGCGGACAGAGTTTTTGGGGAGCCCGCAAGCGAAGTCGGCGGGTCCCGAGCGAATGCCGATCGCGTTGGCGGTCGAGTCGGCGGTGGTGGGAGGCGCGGCCTGGCTGGTGCTCAGACGGCTGAGGCGGAAGCGAGCGTCGACGGACCACGTCACTGGACGTAGCTGAGCGACACTGTTAGACATAGTCATGGCCGTCACCGTTCAGTCCGCGCACACCTCTCTCGTCGACGGCCTCGTCAAGCAAGGCCGAAGCGCGGGCATGAACGACACGCAGCTCCAGGCCGCGGGTCGCGCGTTGATTGCGAACATCAACGAGTCGTTGGCGGCGAATCCGCTCATGGCGGCCTATTTTCCCGGGTTGGGGGACGGGCTGAGGGCGTTGGCCGGCGCCATCGAGCTGGCGCTGACGGATCTGACTCAGGACGTTCCCCCGGAGCTTGGGGCGAAGATTCACGGCGCGTACGAAGAGATCGCGGGAAGGGATCCTTTGGGGCGGCCCAATGAGATCGGGCCGTTGCTTCGCGGAGAGCTGATCGAGCTGGCGAACACTTTCACGGGGACGCCTGAGGAGCTCGACGCCGCGATCAAGGCGCACATCATGGGCTCTCAAGAGGTTGCGGACGCGAAGCGCACGGTGGTGGACGGTAACTTCCGGGCGTTGCTCGGGCGCGGACCGAACCCGACGGAAGGTGCGGAGCTTCAAACGTACGTCGGATCGCGGCTCGGCGAAGGGGCCGATTTTCAGACCATCTCTCGAGAGATCCAGAACCGAGTTCTGCAGAATCCCGAGTATTCGTTGCTCGAGCGGGTCGGGACGATCTTCCACCAGGTGTTTTCGGACCACGATGCGCCGGATCTCTCGACGAAGCGCAAGTGGACGGACTGGGTTCAGAACCAGGTGGCCATGGGAGTCTCGGAGGCCCAGGCTCTGCAGATGCTCGTCCCTGCGCTCCAAGGTTAGCCCGAGATGCCTCCCAGAGGCCCGCACTCCAAACCCGAGTCGAAGCAGCAAGCCAGCAAGCTGGTGCGCGCGGCCCGAACGACACCTCCGCCCCTGCCCTCCCGAAGGCCCGCGAGAGGGACGCATGGAGCGCCGCCACCTGGACGCGCGCCCGCTCGCAAAGTGCCTCCGCCCGTGAATCCGCTCTCAGCCAAGGCGAAGGGCAAAGGAGGCTTGGATTTTCGAGTACGGCGCATATTGTCGCCGTTTCGCCGTCGAGGCTCCGACGGCAAGCTCCTCTATTCGAAGGATGACCGGAGGCGAATGTATCAGCTCCTGCTGGTCACGGTCGTGCCTCCGGGGCGTTTCGACGAGCTCGGACCGCGGCTTCGCAACCTGATCGGCGAGCTGAGTCGGGCGTCGGGCGCCGAGCGAGCGGCGAGCGCCAAGCAGGCGATCAGAGCGATTCAGAGTTACTTCGAAAAGAATCCGCCCAACCCATCGCTGTTGGCCGATCTGAATGACGTTTTGAGAGCGCTGGCGCAGGAGATCGAGGCGTCGACGAGGTCGGGGTCGGACACGCGGCCGCGATCGTCGCTCGACGCTCCGCCCGCGCCGCTCGGTTTGGGAGTCAGCGCGAGCGGCCGGTCTCTGCTGCCTCCAAAGCTCACGGCGGCCAGGGACGCGCTGAACGAGACGATCAAGGCGGCGCGGAGGTGGCGATAGCCGGCGATAGCCGTTCGCCGTGTTGCCGAGTAGGAGTGGGGCCGAGTAGGAGTGGGGCTGAGCGATGAATCGGAGTCAGGTGCTCTTCCTCGTCGTCCTTTCAGGCTGCGCTTCCGGTTCGCAGCGCTCACGTGCCGAGTGCTTGGCTCACGGAGGGCAGACCTGGCACGAAGTATCGAGCGCCCACGTGAGACTTAGAACTGACGTCGACGTGGAGGCCGCTGTCGGGCTCGTGGAGCGGATCGAAGACGTTCGCCACAGTATCATGAAGTGGTTGGGCTCCGCTGACGCCGACGTCCCGACGGTGGCGGACGTGGTGGCACTTCGGCGTCCGAGTGAGTTGGACGAGTTCGATTCGGAACACGAAGGCTTCGTGCGCGCAGGGCCTCAGGGACATTTGATCGTCGTGGGCGCGCTTCCGCGCTGGTCGAACGGTCCGCCCATGGCCGTGCTGACCCACGAGCTTGCTCATCACCTGACTGCATTCGCGTTCCCGCACCAGCCTCGGTGGCTCGCCGAGGGACTCGCTACTTATCTCGAGACCATGGAGCTGATCGACCTTCCATCAGACTCAGGAGACTCGGGCGGGCGTGGGCGATTCGTCGCACGAATCGGAGCGTACGACCGTCGGCTCCGAAGTCTGCAGCGAATCACCCCGTCGCTCGAGGAGCTTTGGCGCTGGGACCGTTCGAACGCGCGGGAGTCGGAGCTGTACGCGGGGAGTTGGTTTTGGGTTCATTTTCTGCTGAACCGCCATCCCGAAAAATTCGGAGCCTGGCTGGCGCGCCTGAGTACGAGCGATGCCCCGAAGCAGGCTTGGGCGGCCGTGTTCGAGTCGGTGCAAGACGAGCAATTGGTACGCGAGGCCTCCAGATACCAAGATGGAGGTGCCTACGACGTCCTCGAATATCAGCTCGAACGCGTGGACACTCCCATCGTCGTTCGAAAGCTCTCGAACGCGCGCGTCCATCTTCTTCGGGCGCAGCTCGTGGACACGGGCACTGCTTCGAAGGACGCAGTCAGGGCCGAGCTCGCTTGGGCGACGAAGCTCGACCCAGAGGATTTCGAAGTCAGAATCGCTCGGGTGGCGATGACGGACTCCTCGTCCGTGGCGCTCGACGCCGTGCGCGCGATCGTCGCGACTCATCCTCGGGAGGGTCTCGGTTGGCAGGCCCTCGGAGACGCTCTGGGTGTCGCGTCGAGTCCGGTGGCCGAGAGAATACGAGCCTACCAACGAGCCATCGAGCTGAATCCCGACGACGCCCGCAGCCTCGGCCAGCTCGCCGTGCTCCTCAGCTCGATCGGGCGGGCCGCCGAGGCGGAGCCGCTCGCGGCCGAAGCTGTCGCGCTCCGCCCGTGGGAGAGTTGGGTGTGGTTGTCGTATGCGGTGACTTGCGTGAGCTCGAGCCGATGGGAGGAAGCGGGCGCGGCCGTGACACGAGCGACCGCCCTGGCGTATGAGCTCGGCGGGAGCTCAAATCTGATGGAGCTCGCGAGGAAGCTCGCCGACTGCGTGAAACGGCGAGACTGCTCGATCGTTCGATTCCGCTGAGCCTCCACTCGACGTGAAGTATGCCTGAAACACATCACCGACTCCACTCGGCGCCGTGTTCGAAGTTTGCCGAGTTGACCTCGTTGATGGGTGTTGCCGGGCCGACGGCCCCCGTGAGGGGGTCGACGGTCGAAATATAGAGGTCCCAGCTCCCGCGACCGGTCGAGCGTTTGCTCGAGTAACTCAGGAACTTGGAGTCACTGCTCCAGGTCGGCCAGCTCGTCTCCCCGTCCATTCCGTTGGCGGCGTCCAGGGACTTGAAGTCGGTGCCGTCGGGCCTGACCATTCGGATCTGTCTGGGAGTGGCTTCGGTAAAGGCAATCCAGCGGCCGTCGGGTGAGTAGGCGGCGAATCTGAGAAACACGGCGTTCTGCTGGCTGACCACGAGTGTGCGGGTGCCTCCGGTTTCGGGTACGCGGAACAGCTCGTTGTCGACGATGAACGCGATCTCTCCAGGCCCCCAGGACGGGAAAGTCTCGGCAGCCGGAGAGTCGGCGCCAGCGAGCACGGAGTCGTTGCCGGAGATGGAGGCCACGTGAATATGGCCGTCGGTCGCGGACGAGTACGCGAACTGGTGGCTTGGCGACGTCCGAGGGTTGGGGTTCCAAGCGACCTTGGAGAAAATCGGGATTCCCGGGATGGGGAGCTCGAGCTTGGTCTGAGTGTCTATGATACGCAGCCGCCCGGTAATCTCGACGATCGCGATGTATTTGCCGTCGGGCGAGAGGGAGTGGCAGCCGCCGCATTGCTGGCCGGAGCTCTGCCCGTCGAACTGTTCGATCGTCGGCGGGCCCTGGAGCCATACTCTCTTGATGTCCGACAAGCTCGCGTTCACGTCGATGTTCCAGAAATAGAGAAACCGACCCGCCTCGACGGGCACGATCGCACGACCTCCACTCACGGGTACGGTGACGATGGGAGTCTCGGGGTCGTCGGACGCCACGAGGAGGTCCTTGCGTTCGGAGGCGATTCGGGCGGGGTCGAAGGTGACGTTCACGGTGATCTCTCGGTTGGCGTCGATGTCTGCGGGCAGAGGTCTCGAGATCGTTCGGGAGAGCGCGTTTGGCGGCGAGACCCAGTTGATCGACCGGATGGAGATGGTTTCGCCCCGGCACGACCAGACTCGGACGGTCGCGGAGACAGGGGCGGACACCGCGCCGAAATGAATTTCCGGAGGATCGACGCAGACGCTGGGCTCGGCGCGGCGAGCTACGACCGGGACCAGGAAGATCGGCCGCAGCGGGTCGGTGGTCTCTATTTCGACCGCGCCTCGCGCGATCGTGGATGAGTCCGCGACGAAGTCGACACCGATCAGGTGCGAGCCGCCGGCGTCGACCGCTATTCCGGACACTGAATCGGCGCGGAACGCGGAGTGAGATCCGGCGCGCATGCGGCTCGCGAGGATGTTGCATCGACCGATCGAGATATTGGTGACTTCGATAAATCGACGCACGGACTGACCTTCCACCACGCTTCCGAAATCCAAGACGGAAGGACTCACTCGGAAGCAAGAGCCCACGTCGAAGGCCTGCGCCGCGACCGGGAGTGAAATGCCGGACACTGCGGGGTCGTCGATGGCGATGTCCAGCCGCCCCTTGGACTCTCCGACCAGCAGCGGAGAGTACGCCACCTCGAACGTCGCGGACTCGCCGCCGAGGATGGTGCGAGGCCAGGCCGGATCGAGGACGGTGAGCGCCGGGTCGATCGGGGGTGCCCAAGCTGCGGAGGTGAGGACGCAGGGATCGACTCCGGTATTCCGCAGAGTCACGGTCGTGGTCGACGTGTCCCCGGTGGGGATCAGCGTGAACACGACGCGGTTGGGGCTCAGCGAGATCTCGCAAGCGTGCTCGACCCGCGTGGCTTGAAGCTCGACCTCTGCGGTTGGGTTGCGAGGGGAGTCGGTCTGGACGATCAAGGTGCCCCGATAGTCTCCGAATCGGGAGGCGAGGAGCGCCAGGTCGACTCCGAAAGACTCTCCCGGCCCGAGAGTAACCGGGAGGCCGGGGGCGTCGACGGTCACTTCGGGGAGGTCTGGGCTGAAGGCTCCGAGCACGCGAAGCGGCGCAGCGCCGCCATTCAGGAGCAACACGGCGCGCCTGAATGGACCCTCGGTGCGAACGACTCCGAAATCGACGACCGAAGGCTGCACGATGAGCTCGGAGGCTATGGCGCGAGCGGTCAATGAAGCGCGAACCTCCGGCGCGTCGCGGAGGCTCGTGGCGAACGCGAGCTCGGCGAAGATCCGCTGGGGATGGGTGGGTGCGACAATGATCTCGACGTCGAGGGGTTCGGACATGGATACGGTGGCCGGGAGGGGGCGAGCGGTCGAGGCGGTCACGGCCCCGCTGCCAAAGAGACTCAGGTCGGTCACGACGAACGGAGTGGCGCCGCGGTTTCGAACCTGGACCTGCCCGGCCCGCGTCTCTCCGAGCAGGACCTCTCCGAGGTCCTGAGTGGCAGGGACGAGCTCTACTTGGGAAGCTACTCCGTTGCCACTCACGGGGATCTCGTACACGCAACCGTCGCAGCCCGCTTCGATCAGCACGAGGCCCTGGTCTTGGGTCTCGAGAATCGGATGGTAGTGGACCTCGAGCCCCCGTGCTCCGTGGGCAGGGAGCTCGAAGGTCGCAGTCTCCGTGACGTTGCGGAGCACATCTACGGAGACGTGCTCGGGGCGAGGAAAGTCCGCGGTGCTCACCTTGATGCGAACGGGCTCGCCCACCTTCGAATAGAGCAGGAGCTCCTCCGAGCGGGAGGTTTGGACGGGGACGTCGAGGAAGGTGAGCTCGAGCGGACTGACTTCGACGCGCGGAGCGATACCGACTCCGCTGAGGGACACCCATTGCTCGGCGCCCTCCCCTTTGATGCGGAAGCGGATTCGAGCGTCGGAGCGGACTTCCGCGGTCGGGCGAAAAGCCACCGAAAAATCGGCCTTGGCGCCGCCCGTCAAGGTGACTGCGACATTTGCGAAAAAGGGATTGGAGAGCGTGGAGGTCTCGACCTCGACGGCCTGGGCGCTCGTGTTGCGTAGCTCGATGTTCAGGCGCCGCACGGCGCCAACGGGGACCTCGCCAAATTCGAGGGCGGTCGGTGCGACCGAGAGCTCGGCGGGTGCCCGCTCGATGACGTCGCCTTCGTCGCAGGCCACGAGGGGGAGGAGGACCGCGAGCAAGGCTGCGGAGGAACGTTCGCGAGTGTCGCGCTGTCGAGGTTCGACCGGTCGGTCCGAGGCGTGCGGGCGACGAGACATTGGGTCACTAGCCTATCCGATCTCCCCTCTCCAGGGACAGAGGCGGGATCAGAAGACTTGTTACGGGCGATCCCGAGCTCCGATTCTGCCCCCGATTCTGACCTCCGATTCCGACCTCCGATTCTGACCTCCGATTCTGACCTCCGATTCTGACCTCCGATTCTGACCTCCGATTCCGACCTCCGATTCTGACCTCCGATTCT
>CAYXDO010000026.1:0-88517 GCA_964463485.1 uncultured Myxococcales bacterium
ATCGCCAGGAGTAGGTGATCACTTTAGAGAGGCAGGATTAGGATTAGGATCGGGCTCGGGCACGGACGGGCACGGGCACGGACGGGCACGGGCACGAAGTCCTCGCAGAGCCCGCCGACTTTCGACGCTACTGGCTGCCTAGCGAGCCACGGTCTCACTCATCGAGAGACGGCTCGGGTTCCTCGCGCGTGGCGCGGACCGTCGTCGATCTCCTCGACCAGTCCCCGCGACAGGTGCGCCCCACGCCAACTCGTCGCCTCACCGACAGCCGCCGAGGTCCCGAAGATGCCGTGCCCGTGCCCGTCCGTGCCCGTGCCCGTGCCCGATCCTGAGGCAGGATGAGGATTAGGCAGGATTAGCGGGCCCTAGCGGGCCCTGAGCAAACGTCCCTCTTCCATTTCGTAGACGAAGGTCTGGTTGCGCGGCGCCGGCCGAACCCATGCCGAGAAGGTCCCCTCGTACGAGCTGCCGTCGACGAACACCACCTTCAGACACCTTCGCGGTCCCGGCGGGATACTCAGCCGCCGATCCGCGCCCAATCGCAGCTGCCTCCAGGGACGACCGAGGTCCGGACAGGAGTCGTCCTGCGCGCTCAGCTCGTCGGCAGAGGCGTCCTCGAGCCATGCCTCGCGGATCGTGGAGGACTGATCGGGCCGAAGCTGCAACGAGACTCGAATGGGTTCCTGGAAGCTCACCGTCGTCGAAGTCACCCCGTGGGCGACCTGAATCGCGGCGACGCGGTCCCCGTCTCGAGCTTCGAGCACATAGGGTGGGTGACCGGGAGTGAGACCCGAGTAGGTCGCGGTGCTTCCGCGAAAGGTCAGTGCGCGCGTGGTCGCGGGCTCGAAGTCATACACGCCCGCAAGGCGCGACCAACCGTGGACGAAACCAACTGGCGCGCGAACCTTGCCTCGAAGCGTGACCCTGATGGGCACTCGGCGAGTCAGCTCGATGGCGATCGAATCTTCCTCTTCCTCGCCTCTGGGTTTCGGCGCAGGGCTACGCCAGAAGCGCGCGGCGAGGAGTCCTTTGCTCAGCGGCCGGGCAGAGACACTTCCAACCTCGTCGACGACCTCTACGCTCGACCTCCCGTTCCTCGTTCTGACGGAGATGCCGCTCGGCATGAGTCGTAAGTCGGCTTCGACCGGCTCACCTCGACTCGTGAGCTCGATGCGGACGCGTCTCTGACTCACCTCGAGCGTCCGATGGGTCGGGATGATACCTCCGGGAACGGCGAAGTACGTCCCAGCCGCGAGCTTCGCAGGGAAACAGACACCGCCGTCGCGGACGGCGAGGGTAGCGAGTCGACGACGACCGTTGACCTCCCGCTCCTCCGCCTCCGTCCAAGCGATGAGTTGGTCCTCGAAGGGACAGTCCGTGCCGCTTTCGTCCCTCGAACACCCAAAGAGCCCTACCTCGTCCGGCCAGGGCCCGAGCTCGATGATGGGGACCTCCACGATGGGAATGGACTTTCCCGCCGGATCGGTGATTCGTACGGGCTTCCAGATCGACCCCAAAGGGCAGGGATCCGAGGCAGAAGCGGGGGTGCCGAGGAACAGGAGAAGGAGAGCCAAGAGGCCGCTCCGAGCCAACCCCCGATGAAAGCTCCGCGTCCCGCATGAGCGTCTGGCCGCAGAGATTCGAGCTCGATCGTTCAGTCGTCACTCCACCTGAAATCTCTGCCAATCAGCGATCTCCGCGCTCAACACGTCACTCGATCGCCCGAGCCGTTCGCCGAGCTGAGCCTCGAAGAGCGACGGGGGCTCCGTGTGACCGCGCTCGATGACTGCGACTTTGCTCTTCACGAGCTCGAGCTCGGGGGCGTCGAGACCGACGACGAGCGGCAACACGAATCGATCGGTGGCTCGAATGTCTTTGCGCCAGAAATCGACCTCGCGCGCGGGACCGAGGTATCGAAAATTCCAGAGCACGAAGTCGGCGAGGTGATTCGGGCGGGAGGCAAGGTCGCCCCCGCTTCGACCGGCCGCGAGGCCTCCTTCGACTCGGTCCAAGAGCGTGGCGTAGGGACCATTTCCATGTCCATCGAACGCGGCGCTTTCGTCGTAGCGGTAGCGCCAGTACACCGTCCCCGCAGCGCCGTCGGACACGGCCGGCCCGTGATAGTGGCGCGCCAGGTCGCGTCCGGGCCCTACGCGGACGTTGGTGCTTCGCTTCACGATCACCGAGACGTGGCCGGGAGCCCCGGAGAATTCGATCGAGCTGAGCGTGAGCTGCGCGGATCCGGTGACTCTGATCCCTCGATTCACGTTCTCGATCGCGACTCTTCGCACCCATCCGTCGACGATCCCCGAGAGCTCGAGCGCGCTGAATCCGCCGTCTCCCAGCGCGTTCGCGTGATGTTCGAACGGACCCGCCCAAGCGCCGGCCAGGGTCAGATCTTCCACACCCACCTCCTCGACGGGTGAGTAGACTTCGAGTCTGGCGCGATCGGAGGCCTTCAACTCCAGGTGAACAGGGGTCTCAAAGGACACGAGACCGCCTTCCACCTCGGCGATGCGATGGAGCTCGGAGATTTCGAAGCCGGCCGCAAAGGCCAACTTCCAGCTCGCGTGAATTCGATAGGGTGCGATCAAACGGTCGGCCAGCGGGCGGCCGGACGCACTCAGACGAACCCACTCTCCAGCGGAGAGCCTCGAGGTGTCGTCCACCGTGAGCGTTTTGGATCCCTTGCGAACGCCCGAGGTCAACTTCGCGAGCACCGCGGGTTCCGGTGCGAAACGAGCTCCGAGCTGAATTCGAAACGGAGCGCTTCCGAGCTTGAGCTCGTCGGCAGGCGGGAGCGGGCGGCGAGCGAGCAGCTTCGTCTTCGACCTTCCGGCGCCGCGTAAGACGATGTGACTTCCGGAGATGACGAGGGGTCGATCAGGCCCAACGTCGGGATCGAGCAAATAGGTTCCCGGGCCGAAGAGAATCACCCCGCCGCGCTCTAGGTGGCGAGCGGCGCGCTCGATGCCTTCGAGGTCGGAGACTTCGTCGTCGGCTTTGGCCCCGAAATCATCCACGCGGGCGATGGGTCCCTCGACGGTGGGAACCGGGACCTCGGACTGTCGATAACCGGCGAAGCCGAAGTCTGGGATGGGCAGGGGACGGTGGGCACGCAGCGCCTGAGTGTACTCGAGATAGACTCTCGAGGTCGTCGTCGCCGTGGAGACCGGCAGGCCCTCGGTCGCGACGCCTTTGGAGGCGCAGCCGACCGGACCGAGCGACCCGAGCCCTGCGAGGGCCAACAGCGCTCTGGAGCTCACAGCTCCTTTTGAATGAAGGCCTCGCGGATCGAGTCGCCGACTCGCAGCGCGTTGGCCTGAAGGGTGAGTGTGGTGGGTACGCCACCCGACGTGGGCATGAAGCTCCCGTCGACCACGTACAGGTTCGGGACCTCGTGCGTGCGACAAGACCGGTCGAGCACGGAGGTCTTCGGATCTCGACCGAAGCGACACGTTCCGTGTTGGAGCACCCACGTCACTCCGTCGCGAGCTCCGACTCGGATGACGTCGGCCTTCATGGCTTCGAAGAGCTCGACGGACCGGTCGACGAGCGCCCGAGTCGCGGTGACCGAATCGGGATGCGGTCGAACCTGAATACGCGCCACCGGGAGCCCGTACCGGTCCTTGACCTCTGGATCGAGCGAGACGAAGGTGTCGGGGTTCGGGAGGAACTCGGAAAAGATCTCCGCCTCGGCGGTTCGAGACTCGCGAAAGTGAGTATAGAGCGCCTCTTTCAAGCCTTGTCCAAAGCGAACCTGTCCGTCTCCGAGCGCCACGTGCTCGGCTCGGAAGATCGGATTCGGGTGCAGCAAATCGAACCGGAGCGTCCCGCCTTTTCGCTGCGAAAATCGCTTCGAACGCTCGTAGAAGTCTTGCACGCTGCGTCCGAGCCACGGGAGCTTCATGTCGAGGCCGGTGAGCTTGGCCTTCCCATCGAACCGAAAATCAGCGAACACCGATCCGAACGAGCTGAAGCTGAGGTTCTTTCCAACCAGCCCCGAGCCGTTGGCGAGCCCATTCGGGAAGAGAGCGGACTTCGAGGCGAGCAACAGCCGCGCGCTCTCGACCGACGTACAGGAGAGTACGACGGCGCGGGCGCGATCGACTCTCTCTTTTCCCGCGCGGGTCAGGGACCGCACTCCGGTGGCGCGGCCGGCAGCGTCGACCAGAACTTCGGCGGCCATCGTGCTGGGAACCAGCTCCAACTTTCCGGTCGCCTCGGCCTTCGGTAGGAAGGTGTAAATCACCGAAGACTTCGCTCCGGTGTCACAGCCAAAGCTGCCGCAGAACCCGCTGTAGCTGCACGACGAACGCCCATCGAAGGGTTGCGACAAAACCGCGCGCGGCGTCGTGAAGGGATGCCAACCCAGTTTTTTGGCCGAGGCGTCGAGAGCGCGGGCGAGCGGATGCTCGGCCAGCGGAGGGAGAGGAAAGGGGCCGGATCGCGGACCGTCGAATGGGTTCTCACCGGCCTTGCCGGAGACTCCGATCAGTCTCTCGACTTGGTCGTAATAGGGTTCGAGCTCGGCGTACGTGATGGGCCAGTCCTCCACCGTGCTCCCGTCGGGCGCTCCGAGCTTCGATCGGCCGAGGAAGTCGCTCTCGTGGAGGCGCATGAAAAAACCGCCCATGTGAGTCGTGCCCCCTCCGACCACGTTGGCGATCCAGCCCTCGGAGCTCCGCCGAAACGAGGGCTCGTCACCTACTCGAACCATATGAGGCTCGTCCGATGGGTATGGCACGAAAAAATTCCGACGCGCGAACTTGAGCTCGTCCTTGTCGAGGTAGTCGGGGAGGCGAAAATCGGCGCCCTTTTCCAAAATTCGGACCGAAATGCCACGTGAAGCGAGCGACCAAGCTAGAGTCGCTCCGCCCGCTCCGGACCCGACGATCAGGACATCGACGTCACTCATGGCTTGGCCCGCTTGGGCGGAGCGTAGCCGGCGAGCTCGAAGCCCACGTTCCCCGCGTTGCCGCCATACGCGGGGTCTCCGAAGGTCCCCTCGAGGACGAGCTTGACCAAGAGGCGCGCAAATTCCTGGCCCTGACCGGGCGTTGTAATCAGTTGTTGGAACAGCTCGTCCTGCTCAGACGGCGTGAGGTCTTTGAACCGACGACCTCCTTGCGCCGCCGCCCGTCGGTCGAGGGCCAGCAACCCACCCTGCACCGCTCTCTTCAGCTCCGAGAGCTCCGGCTTCGACAACTCTCTGTCGATGAACTCGGTCGCACGGGCCTGGGCCGCGGAGGGGCCGCGTCCCTCAGGTGGTAGAATACGGTTGGCGATCGCATCGAGCGTCTCCCGATGAAAAGGTGCAAAGGCATGGGTGGGCGCGGCCGAGACCTCGGACGAGACCGTGGCCGAGACCGTGGCGTCGGGAGCAGCGAGCTGAGTTGCCGGCTTACGGCAAGAGGCGAGCAGCGAGAACAGTACAAGTTGTTCGAGCAGGCGGCGACGGTCGACCTTGGTACCATCGCTCGATGGGTCACTGGTCACCGCTGGCTCGATGGCTTCCTCGAAGACTTCCAACTGATCGCGCCTCAAATGGGTATGACCGAGACTCCGCGGTGTCCCGCCAAGAGCCTCTGGAGGTCGTCGACATCACCCGTCAGAACGTCAGACGAGCTCAAAACCGCCTCCGCCGCGACGAGCGCATCGACCGTGTTTTCAGCCTTGGTTTCACCTAGAAGCGATCCAGCCAAACGGCCGACGTGCTCGCTGGTTGGGAACACCCCCACCGCGCGAAGAACACGGTGGACAGGCGCGTCGCGGGGACCTCCGCGGAGAACTTCCGCAAGGACCGGCACGGGCACCCGAATATCGACCCCAGCTTCGAGTGCTCCCTTCAGCAACGCACGCACGCGAATCGAGCCTCTGGACCACTCGATGACCGCGCCGGAATCCAAGATCAGTCGATGCGCCGAGAGTGCTTCTCGTCGCCTCTTTGGTCCCGCCATAATTCTCTTGTCCGGGCGACTTCTCGGTCTGGAACCGGTCCGAATTCCTCGTCCATTTCGTCGAGCAAAGCCCGAAGCCGCGCATGCTGGAGCTTGATTCTCAGCGCGTCATTCACGAGCGCGGACAGCGCCCGGGGCCCGGCGAGCCGACGGGCTTCAGCGACGAGGTCAGCGTCGAGCGTGAGGGAGACCTTTTCCATCGGCATCTTGGTTCGGTCCTTCCTGGCTCAGCGCCGGTTCTACGGTACGTTCTTATCATACTCGAGTAGGATTGTAGAGGCAAGACATCCTACTCGCCGGCGCATTCGGTGACCACGGCGCTCGCACGATCTTCACACTCGAGGCACTGGCCAGCGCCCGCTTCTTCGGGCCTCGCAACTCCTCGCCCGCACATGGGCAGGACGAGGGTCGGAAAGTTCTCGGAGTCGGTGGTGACTTTGAGGGCCACGTGGTCGGCGCCCGGCGTCGCTGGGTTGTATTGCACCTGGACGACGAGCGCGTCGTCTGGGTTGACGGAGGCACCGACGGCGGGTTCGGCGCGAACGTTGAAGGAGCAACGTTCATTACCGAGCACCTCGACCTTTTGGATTTTCATGGGCGCCGCTCCGCGGTTGGAGAGTAACAGGCCGATGGACGCGGGACGCTCGGCGGCGGCCAAGCGATTGCAGAAGCGCACAGGAGAGAGATCCGGACAGATTTGCGGTTTGTCCCAGCACACTCGCTCCTCGGCGGGAGTGGTGCTCGAGGTCGCGACGCACGGGGTCTCGGGCGTAGCGCCGGAGAGAGTTGCGTTACAGACCTTTTCTTCGGAGCACGCAGATCCGAGGAGCAGGAGCGATGCGATCGCCCAGTACGGACGGGCGGCCGGGGTGAGCCCTCTTCGACTCATCATTCCTCCGCGGCCTCTTCGGAGCCGAGGCCGTATTTCTTTTGAAGCATGTAGAGATATTTACGATCAATTCCGGCTTCGCGCGCAGCGCGGGCCATGTTGCCCTTGGTGCGCTGGAGCAGCTGTCGCAGGTACTCACGTTCGAAACGAGAGACGAGCGCTTCCTTCGCTTCTTTGAAGGGCCGGGTGTGGTCCACGACGAGCTTGGCGTCTGGATCTTCGAGCGGTGTGCGGCGCGAGCCGGGGTCGAAATCATCGAGCTCACCGGTGTATGACGCACGTTCGAGCACGTTGCGGAGCTCGCGGATGTTGCCGGGCCAGGTGTGAGAAAGGAGACGCTCCTGAATCTCGGAGCGCAACCCATCGAAGGTGCCGGGCTTGCCGAGAAAATGATCGACCAAGAGCGGGATGTCTTCTCTGCGCTCCCTGAGCGGCGGAATCGGCACCATCACCACGGAGACGCGGAAGAACAAGTCTTCGCGAAACCGACCCTCTTGGACCTCCTTTCGTAGATCTTTTTTGGTCGCGGCGATGACTCGCAGGTCGAGGTGAATAGGACGGTGGGAGCCGACGCGATAGATTTCGCGCTCTTCGAGCGCGCGAAGGAGCTTCGGTTGGACCTCGATCGGTAAGTCATCGAGCTCGTCGATGAAGAGAGTTCCGCCGCGGCAGGCCTCCATCGCGCCTTGCCGAGTGTGAGCGGCTCCCGTGAAGGCTCCTTTTTCGTGTCCGAAGAGCTCGCTCTCGATGAGGCTCTTGGAGATCGCGCCGCAATCGAGGACCACGAAGGGCCCGTCTTTGCGCTGGCTGCCGGCATGAATGGCGCGAGCCGCGGCGCTCTTGCCGGTGCCCGTTTCGCCGAGCAACAGGACGGTGGCCTCAGTGGGCGAGATCTTGTGCAAGAGCGCGAAGGCCTCGCGCGTCTTCACGCTGGTGCCGAGGAGGTCGCCGAAGTTCTTGAAGTCGATCGGGCCTGCGGTGACGACCTCGTTGACCGGCAGAAATCGAAGCAACACTTCTCCGGCGCGGATGCGCGAGCCTGGCTTGAGAAAGGCCTCCTTGATTTGCGTGCCTTCGAGGAAGGTTCCGTTGGTCGAGCCGAGGTCGCGCACCATGTAGCGGTCCCCGGAGCGAACGATTTCGAGGTGCAGCCTCGATACGGTCGCATCGGCGATGACGACATCGGCGTCTTCACCTTTGCCGAGCGTGGTGCGGTCCTTGAGCAACAAATGCGTGGACCCGGGCTGTGGGCCACGAATCACGCCGAGGAGGAAGCGCTGAACGGACGGCCGTAGAGGTTCGTCGCCGGACAGAATACGCGTCCCGGTATCCGTCGAGCCGGGCATGGACGGGTCATTCTAGACGTTCGAGCCGGAAGATACAGTGCGGACGAGCACGCAAAGCCTTCGTCACGGAGCGGGCTTTGCCTTGATTTTGGCGACAGCAGCGGCAGCGCGGGGGTCGCCGAGCTCGAGGAGCGCTCTCTGCGCGGCTTCCTTCACCGCCGGAGCAGGGTCTTTGAGCCGTTTGACGAGCATGTCGATCGCAGCTGCGCCCGAGATTCGAGCGATCGCTCGGACGGACTCGGCGCGTACCGAAGGGTCCTCTTCGTCGATGAGCTCGGTGACCGCTTGGAGCGCACGCGCATCTGCGAGCCGTCCCAAGGCCTCGATGACGACGAGTCGACGGTCCGGGTCGTGGAGTTGAGGCAAGAGCAGCTCGGACGTCTGCGGGTGTCCGATGGAAGCGAGCGCACGCACGACTGCCTTGTGCACCAACACTTCGGCGTGGATTGCGGCAGAGAGCGCGGGATACGCGAGCACCGAGCCGATCGCGCCCAACGCCGCGGCGAGGCTCGCGCGAGCTTCGGCGTCGGTCTCTTTGGTGAAGGCCTCGAGCACGACATCGAACGGAACAGACCAACCCTCGAGCTCGATCGCGCGTGCGGTCGACACACGCTGCTTGGGATCGAGGCTCGCGAGGCCTGTCGCGATCACCGCGGCGGCGTCATTCGGACTGCCTCGAATCAACGCGACGAGCGCGCCCACTCGAACGTCGCCGTCCTGGTCCTTGGCGAGCTCGAGGAGCTTCACGCGCGCTTCGAGCGCCGCGCGGGCGTCCAAGGCGCGGGCGACGAGCCCCCGGGTCGAGGGATCGGGATCTTCGAGGGCCGCCCGAACCGCGCGCTCCAGTCGAGGAAGACGGAGCGCCGAGAGTGCCAACGCAGCAGCCCGTCGCGTGCTCGACTCGGGATCGGCGAGCGCTCGAAGCACCGTCGGTGTAGCGGCCACACGATGATGGCGAAGGAGCTGAAATGCACGGGCCGCAGAGCCGTCGAGCAACGCAGGATCGGATCGACTGCCTTCCGCGATCACGGCCAGGAGCGGAGCGGCCAAGCTGGCTCCGTCCGCGACGGAAGAACGTAGCAGGCTCATCGCGGGCACAAAGACGGTGGGATCATTGGAGCGCAGCTTGGCGAAGGGGCCCGCGAGTTGAGGAGGCGGCGTGGTCGCGAGCGGCGTGGCAGCTCGGGACGCGGTGACGACACCAAACAACGGCGCGACCGGAGTGGGCTGAGAGGCCGGCGGGGCTGGCGGCGGAATCGGGTCGGATGGTTTCAGGCCAGGGTCGGATGGTTTCAAGCCAGGGTCGGGCGGCTTCGACGAAGGATCCGTGGGGAGCGTCGGCGTCGCGACAGGTGGTGTTGGGGGCCGCGCAGGCTCCGCATCAGGGTCAGGCCAAGCATCTGCGGAGGTCGACGTGCCGGCGTATCCGCGGATCCAGGGGCTGAGGACGGGGAGCTCGCCGACGGAGTCTAGGCCGTGAGCCACCACGCGCGCGTAGTCTTCGGGCTGCTTCGCCAGGAGCTGGACGATCACCGCGTGCACGCCCGCGTCCAAGGTCACGAGCGCAGCGAGGCCCGCGAACACACGGGCGAGCGCAGAGGCTCCGGACTTGCGCAGCGCGAAGGCGACCCAAGTCGCGACGGCGAAGGGTACGAGCGCGCCTGCCGCGACGGCGAGCCACGCATTCTGGGAGTAAGGCGGCGTGAAGAGCGTGAGGACGGCGACGCTCGTGACCAGGGTCGCGACGACGGCGGCAGCAAGCGCGAAGAGCGGCGCGAAGAGAGACTTTCGGGGAGCTTCGTCTTCAGCCACGCCTCTAGCTAACGCTCGGGGGCTCAAAGTTCAGCCGGAAAAGTTCGAGCGGGGCTTCGAGCCTGGAGCTCATTTCAGCTTGTCGAGCGCCACCTGGGCTTCGGCGTAGTCAGGCCGGAGCTCGAGGGCTTTCTTGAACTCTTCCTTGGCCTTGCCGGGGTCGGACTCGACGAGCAGATTTCCGAGCCCGTAGTGGGCCTCCGCGAACTCGGGCGCGAGCTCCAAGGCCTGCCTGAAGGAATCTTTGGCGGCGTCCGTGAGTCCCCGTTTGTAGAGCGGAAACGCAAGGTAGTAGTGGGCGCGAGCGTATTTCGGATCTTCACGGATCGCTCGTCGGCACTCCGCCATGGCCGCCTCTTCGCGGCCGGATTGGTAGAGAAGCTGACACAGCTCGGCGCGAACGCGAGCGTAGCTCGGACGCACTTCGAGAGTCTTGGTGTACACGTCCATCGCCTCTTTGCGTTTGTTCTGCTTCACCAACGCCTCGCCGAGCCAGAACATCGCTTCGGCCTGAAGCTCTGGGTCCTTTGCGGCCGTGCGGAAGCACTCCTCGGCCTTTTCGAAGCGAGACTTGCCTAGATAGAGCTCACCGAGTCGGAAATGGGCGGGCGCGTAGGACGGATCGATAGCCGTGGCTTTTTCGTAGGCCTTGGCTGCGTCGGTGCCCCGTCCTTTCGCCTGCAGCAGATCTCCGAGAAAGAACCAAACCTCCGCATTCGGCGAGAGGTCTGCGGCCTTTTGATACATCTTCTCGGCGCGTTCGGAGTCGCCTTTCTCGGCCAGCGCGCGAGCGAGGAAGAAGTGGGCGCGCGCGTCGAACGGGTTGAGCTTGATGGCGCCCTCGAGGCTGGTGATGGCGTCCTCGGTCTTGCCTTCGGCCGACATCACGAGCGCGGACTGGCGCAGCGCCTCGGCATCGCCGGGACGCAGCTTGAGCACATGTAGATATTGCTCCTTGGCGAGCTTCAGGTGCCCCTTGTCGAACAGCGCATCACCTAGAGCGCGATGGGCCTCCACGTAGGAAGGGTCTCGAAGCACGACGTCTTCCAGCGTGGAGATCGCGAGGTCGACCTGACGGTTGGCGAGGTAGCCGATGCCGAGGTTGTAGCCGGCAGCCGTGAACTTCGGATCCGCTTCGACGGCCCTCTTGAACTCCGCCAGCATCGCATCGGTCTTCTTCTGCTTGGAGTAGATGACGCCGAGGTTGTTGTGGGCGGGGGCGTACCGCGGGCGCAGCTTGAGCGACTCCTCGAAGGCCTTGATCGAGACATCGAACAGGCCCTTCTGGTACAGCGCCACGCCGCGATTGAACGGGTAGTCTGGGTCCGCGGAATCGAGTTTTTGAGCGCTGTTGTAGTGATCGATCGCCTCGTCGTATTTGCGTTGCTCGAGCAAGACGTTGCCGAGGTTGTTCACCGCGCGAGGGTCTTTGGGATCGACGTCGAGGACGCGGCGGTAGGCGGCGATGGCGGATTGATAGTCGAGCTTTTGGGCGTTCGCGGCCGCGAGCTGAAACCAGGCTTCCTTGCTGTTGGGATCGGTCTTGGTCGCCTTTTGAAACGCATCGACGGCCTGAGGCAGTAGGCCCGTGTGCAGGTAGGTGAGTCCGAGATCGTACCAAGCGAGGTAGTGCGTGGGGTCGAGCTCGGTAGCCTTTCGAAAATGTGTGCTCGCGTTGCCATAACGACCGAGCTTGAACAACACCGCGCCGAGATCGACGAGAGCGTCGGCGTGTTGAGTCGGCACGGCCTCGGTCCCGGTCCTCATCGACAGCAGCTTGACGACCTGCTCGAGCGCTCCGAGGGAGCAATCGAAGCGCTCGGCCGCGAAGCAAAGGCCGCCCAACAGGCGCTGCGCGTCCACGTTCTCGGGCATGTTCTTGACGGCCTCGAGGGCCGCGTCGAGGAGGAGGTCGGACGGCTTCTCGTCGAAGAGCCCGGTCGGTCGGACCTCCGCGTCGACCTCCTTCTCCTCTGGTCCCCCCCCCGCCGGAGCGTTCTGCGCCAAGGCGACGGAAGAGCATAGCGAGCCAAAAAGAACGAAGCGGGCCACCCTAGACCCCAGCCACCGGCAAAGCCGTGCGACGTGCTCAATCGATCCAGAGGCCATGATCGTAATCGCCCGTTCTCCGCACGTGCTCGCTGCGGACTTTACGCCATTCGTCTTTTTTTCCCACAGCGCTGCTCTCGAGCTTCTCGGCCTCGCCGCGGAGCTCCTCGAGCGCCGTCGCACAAGCCGAGTACTGCTCCTCGAACGGCTGGATGAATCCGTCTTCGACGGGAAGGTCGAACCGCACCGCGAGCTTGGCTTTGGTGAGCTCGAAGTTGGCTTTTGCGCAGAGCACCGCTTCTTCCGCGGCACGCCGCTCCTGCTCGGCCGTCTCGAGCTCCGACTCGAGCCAGACGAGGCGTGCCTTGCTGACTTGAACGCCTGCGCTCCCTCGCCGACTCGCCGCGTCGACCGCCGCTTCATACACTTCCACTGCCTTCTGACGCCGGCCGACTTCTTCTCGCGCAGAGTTGAGGCGATCGATCGCGATCACGACCTCGTTCTCCGCTTCGTAAGTCCAGCGACGCCCCTCCGGCGGAAAGATCGCGACGATCGATTCGTCGACGTTGAGGCTCAACGTCTTCTCCTCGACGGAAGCACAGGCGACGAACACAAACGGCAACATGACTCTTCGCATCACGTGCCCCCCGCGCTCGAGATCAGCGCGACGTCGCCGCTGTTGCGAAGCGACTGGGCGCCCTGCGCTTTGGCCATCTCCGCTTCGGCGAGGTTCTTGTAGCCGTATTCCTTGAACAACGCGGCGAGGTTCAGACGAGCGCGCAGGTTCGTGCCGTCGGCGTCGAGCGCTGTCTTCCAGTCTTCATAGGCCCCTTGCGGGTCGCCGAGGCGATACCGGGCGACGCCGCGCAGGTTGTAAATCGCCGGATCGGCGCCGCCCTCGGCGGCCTTGTCGAGCACTAGGCCCGCGCTCAAGACGTCGCCGGCCCTCAGATACAACGTCGCCAGCTGCCCGAGCGCGGCGAAGTCTTTGGAGTTCTTCGAGATCGCCTGGCGCAGCGGAGCGGCCTCGCCGGAGGCGAGCTCCGTGGCCCGCCCGCCCGGTCGAGGGGGCAACGCCAGCGGATCGCCTTGGTACACTTGGCTGTCGAGGCATGCTTTGGCCACGGGCGAAAAGACCTTGAGCTCGGAGGCTTTGCTCGCACACGTGCTGAGCGCCTGCTGAGCCTTCTCTTTGAGCTCGTTGGCCTTCGTCTCCATCGCGGTCCGATACTGCTTCTCGTTAGCTCCCGTAAGCCCGGCTGGTGTGGGCGTCTCCGCGAGAAACTTCGCGCCGAGGTCGTAGGCTTCGGCGAGCCGCATGAGCCCAGCCAACGCGAAGGTCGAGCTCCCGCGCTCGATCACTTTCACCATTCGCTCCTCGAAGACGGCGAGCGCCTGAAATTTTTTCTGAATGACCTGGCCCGGATCTCCTTTGGGCGAGATGGACCGGTAAGCTTCGAGATCTGGCTCGGCCAAGAAGTATTCTGATCCTGCCACGCCTTCAACGTCATCCGCGCTCGTGCTCTCGCCACCCGAGGCCATCTTGAAGTGCCGCGCGGCCTCTGACCCACGGCCTGAGGCATAGAGCGCATAGCCGAGCCGAAACGAGGTGGACGCACCAGCCGCCCCGGCAGAGATCGCAGCATCGAGCGCGCGGGCCGCGCGACCGTAGTCACGCGCCTCTTCCATCAGGTCTGCGAGGGCGAGGGCGGCCTCCCGTCGACGGTTCTGGTCGCCGCCGTTCATCGCGGGTCCGTACGCCGATTCCGCTCCAGAGAGGTCGCCGAGCTTGGCCTTCAGCGAAGCGGCCGCCTTCATGAACTCCGCGGCGGTCGGCTCGTTGGGGCGCTTGGCCGCGGCGGCCTCGAAGTAACTCGCTGCCCTCGCGAAGTCGGCGGCGCGTGCGTGCATCTTGCCGAGCGTTGCCAGGACGTTTGGAACCAGCTCCGAGTTTGGATACTGCGTCATCACCTGCTGGCCGATCTTGGAGACCGCCTCGAGATCGTCGGAGTTCTGCGCGGTGGCGAAGGCGTTCACGAGCGCCTTCTCACCGAGGTCGCTGCCCTTGTGACGTTCGGCGAAGGTGATCAGGCCCTCGGAGGCTTCTTCACCCTGATAACCCGCGTTGAGCGTAGCGACCTCGAGCGCGCGCGACTCGGCGCTCGCGACGATCTGCTGAATATCCGAGCGGAGGTTTGCGGCGAGCCGCTCGTCCGAAGCAAAGCGCTTGCCGAGCAACGCCATGGCCTCGAACTTCTCGTCGGCACGCAACGCATCGAGGGCGAGCTCGGCAGCGACGCTGGTCTCTTCGGCGGTCGGGTACTCGTCGACGAGCGCAGCGAAGAGGTCCGCTGCTTCGTCGAAGCGACCTTCGTCGTAGAAGCTTCGAGCGAAGTTGAACTTCACTGCGACCGCTTTGTCGTCCTTGGGGGTCTCTGCGATGAAGATACGTGCGGCCTTGCGAAGCCCGGCCCGCGCGCGCAGCAAGTCCAGGCGGGACAAGGCCCAGCTCTTCTTGAGCGCAGCGTCGAACGCCGACACCGCAGTGTACACGGCGTCTCGGCGCTCCTGGCCGCTCGTACCCTCCAATACGGCGAGATACGCGCGGCCCGCATCGAAGGACTCGTTCGCCGCATACCGCGCCTCCGCGAGGTTCATGCGGATCTCCTTGGCTGACGGCGCATCGCCGAAGACCTCGAGATACGCTCCGTAGGCGTCGGCGACCTCGGCGTAGACTTTCTCGGGCTCGGCCTTGGCTTCCTGCGCGGCGAGCTGCGCCTTGGTCGCGAGGTCTCGAGCATAGGCCTCGAACTCACCATACAGCCGCAGCCGCTCCTTCTCCGGCACCCGCCAGTCCCCGCGACGCGACGCGACGATCTCGCCCAAGATCCTGACGTCGACAGAGACGCGGTCGAAGAGCTTGCCCTTCTGCACGCCGTCGAACAGTCGGCGACCCCACTCGATCGAGTCCTCACCTCCACCGCCTAGAGCGAGAAGCTCTCGATAGACGCCCGTGGCAATCTGATACTCACCTTTCACGAACCAACGGCGCGCGAGCTTGTTGAGCGCAGCCAGGTACGAAGTCCGAGAGTCAGCCAGGCGTCCGTAGTACTCGAGCGCCTTCTTCATGTCGGGCTTCTTGTGAACCTCGGTGTACGGAAACACCATGTCCACCAGGGCCTCGCGACGAAGATCCAACTTCTTCCCGATCGGCTGACCCTCCTCCGCCGCCTTGTCCGCTCGCTCGTTGAGCTTCACGATCGTCGCTTCGAAGAGCTCGAGCGCGTTCTTCCAGTCCTCTTTGTTGATCCGACACCAAGCGAGCTTGTAGCGGGCCATGCCGTGGCTGCTCGATTCGTCGGAGCTCAAAATGTCTCGGTAGTTCTTCTCGGCGATCTCGAGCTCACCTTTGTCGAAGTAATAATCGCCGAGCACCAAGAGCGCCTCGTTGCGATAGAGACTCTTCGGGTGCTCGTCGACGACGCTGCGCAAGAAGCCCAACATCTGCGGATAATCTCCGAGCTCTCGGAACTCGTGCGCGATGAAGAACAGCACCTTGTCACGCGAGGCATACTGCGGAAACTCGTCGAGGATCCGCTTGTAGATACCGATCGCCTGGTTCTTGAGCAGCCGAGCCTGCACGGAGTCGATCGCCCGCTCGCGGCGCTTCTGACCCTCGTACGCGATGAAGTAGTGATATCGGGCTTCTTCGACGTAGAGCTCGGCCAGCCGCAGATAGAGGTCGGGCAGATAGCCCTGCCCTCGTGATCGCTCGATCAACGACTTGGTCGAGTCGACGGCGAAGCGGACCTTGGTGACTTCGCGCTTCAGCCTGGCGACCTCGTCCTCTGGCGCGGGAGGCTTGGCGATGATCGATCCAGCGCAACCGGAGGCGAGCGCCGCCGCGAAGACGAGGCCAAGGGCCCTGGCACTCCCGACGCTCATTCGACACACCGGTCCTGGATCAAGAAGCGCATGTTCTCGAGCTCGTCCGTCCAGAACTCGTCGTCGAATACGTAGTAGGTCAAAGGGCCCGACGACGGAACTTCCTCAGCGGGAACGCGAAGGCGGACGTCTTTGGGGTCTTGTGCGATCGGCTTGAAGATCGAGACGCCGACCTCGTATTCGAGCAAGTCGGCCTGCTCCTGAGCTTCGAGCAGCCGCTCGGCAGCGAGCTGAGCTCCGGTCGTGAAAGCTCGCGTGTAGCGGAGCTGGGTCCTCGCATCCAGCGCCGCGTAGAGCTGAACGAGGTGCGCGAAGAGACCTCCTTCGCTGAGCTCACCTTCGAGCGAAGGCAGCACTTCTCGCTCGGCTCGAACGCGCTCGGCGAGCGCGTGAAGGGGCCCGACGGACGGCAGTCGGTTGGCGGCCTCCGCGATGCCCGGCACGTCGGTGGGCTCCTTTCCGGAAGCCAACTCCTCCAGCTCCGCGGCGTAGCGAGCCCGGAAGTCTCGAATGGCGCTCTTCGAGGCGAGGAAGTGGCAGAATCGTTGATAGATCAGGCCGCGAAGCACGTATTGCTCGGGCAAGAAGAGCCCGGCGTTGCTCGGCGCGGCGAGCGCATACAACAAGCCCATCGAGTCGTGGTCTTCGCCGCGACCGAAATGAGCCCAAGCTCGTTCCAGCAGGAGCTCACCCGTAGGCGCATCCAACGTCGCTCCGGCGGAGCGGTAGGCTTCGATCGCCTCTTTGTACTGGCCACGCTCGTACAAGAGACGAGCGCGCAGCACCTCGAGCTCCATTTTGATCTCTGGAGACTCGGCGATTGGGTAGCCGCGCTTTTTCTCCTCGTCGGTGGGCTCGATCCTTTGAAGCATCAGGTCGACGCGATGGGCGGCGCCTTCGACGTCTCCATCTCGCACCGCGGTCACGACACGAACGACTTCGGTACGCTCACGGTAGTGGCCCGCGGGACGGATCGAGGTGAACTCGCGCTCGGACCAGCGACGATAACCTGCGCGCAGGTTGGCGATGCCGCGGGAGAAATGCAGGAAATCGGCGATGTCGGGGGGCACGCTCGCGAGATCGGCTTCGACGAGCACACTCCGAACGAGCTCCTGCTCGTCGAGGATGCCGCTTCGCGACAGCCGCTCGAGCCCCGCGATCGCTCGCGGGAACAGAGCGGGATTTTGGCGCCCTTCGGCCACCGCGAAGTAATACTCGGCGGCCGCTTCGAACAAGCCGAGCTTCTCGAGAGCTTCGGCCATCACGAACTCTTGGCTCTCGAACTTCTCGGCGCTGGGCGTCGTCTTTCCCATGGCCACGTAGGCCAAGCGGGCCGCCTCTTCGAACGATTCGAGCAACATCGCCTCCATGGCGAGCGCGAAGTCGCGGGTGCCTCCGTCCGGGCTCCGCGCCTCAGGGGCATCTCCGCCCGGCGTGTCGACAGAAGGCGTCGAGGCCGGCGTGGCCTCGGTGGGCGGCGGGGCCTCCGACGTCGTCGAGGTCTCCGACTCCTGCGCAAAGGCTCCGGGGGGGGCCAAGAGCAGGAACGCGACCGTCAACGCCCTAGCGGATGTTGAGGCTGAGAGCCATCTGCAGGAAGAGCTCATTCTTGGCGTCCGCGAAGAGGGTCTTGGTGGAGATGAATTCGTAATCCCGGACCTCGAATCGAAGCGCGACCACGCGCGACAAATACACACGTGTTCCCGCGCCGACGTTCGCTCCGAAGAAGAAGCCGGCGTTCTCGTACTCGGCGACCGCGCCGCCGAACGTGGCGTACAGCTCGATGTAGACCAGCGAGTCGTTCAAGAACGCCGCCTTGCCGTAAAACGGCTTCACCACCACATTCGAGCCCACGAAGTACAAGAGCTCCGGGAACTCCGTCGGCTGCACACCCCAGTTCTGCTCGAGTTGATCACGAAGCGCGGTGTTCACATTGAGCGAGTAGGTCCCGTTCGCGATCTCCCAGGCCCAAAGATCGTCGAAGTGGTACGTGTACGAAAACGAACCCGTCACTCCTTTGTAGAAGGCGTCCATCGGAATCGTACCCACGCCGAGCGCGAACTCGTGCTCGAGCACATGCTTCCGATTCTGGATTGCGTAGAGCTGGCCACCCTCGCGGCTCTCTTCGGCCCATGCCGCGGTCTGCACAAACGCCGACAGCGCGCACGCAATCGCGATCGGCCGCGGTCCTCTCGATGAATCCATCTTGCTCACCTCAATCAGAAGGCCTGGAGCTGGAACACGAACGGGAAGGTCACCGACACCGTCCCTCCGACGGGATTCGGAAACTGCCAGCCACGAATCACTTCGGCGATGCAAGCGCTCGCCTTGGGGCTATCGAGCGTCGACGAACGCACACGAGCGGTCGTCACCTGACCGTTGAGCCCGATGACCCAGTCGAAGATCACTTTGCCCTGCAGGCCTGGGCTCCTCATGAGCTCTCGTTCGTAACAACGTTGTACGTCCGCGATGCCTTCGTTGATGACCTTGAGGATCGCCGCACGGCTCAAGCTCCCTCCCGTGCGCTCGACCTCGCGCTCGGGCAGGCGCGCCACACGTCCGCGCACCTGTCCTTTGCCACCGGCGCCAGTCATCGCTCCGACCTTGGCGTTCTCGAGGAGCTTCGCGGCAGCGCGAGTGTCACGACCCGCCTTGCCGAGCGCGAGCACCGCGTCGTCTCCAGGAAGCTTTCCGATCGCACCTTCGACCTTGAACTGTCGTGACGAGCCTTTGGGAGCTCGCACCGCCGCGATGTTCGAAACGACCTTGCTCAGATCCGTCTTCGCCGCGGACGGGCCGACCGCCGCGAGCGCCGCGAGCGCTTGGGCCGCTTGCTCTGCCGCCGGATCGGGCGGAGGCGGCGCGTCCTGCTGCTGAGGCGGCGCCTTTTGTTTGGAGCGCTTCTCTTTCTTGTGCTTCTCTTTTTTCGGCTTCTCCGGAGCCACCGTCTCTTGCGGCGGCTCGGGCGGTGGTGGCGGCTCTTCCTTCGGAGGTTCCGGTTCTTTGGGAGGCTCAGGCTTCTGAAGCTCGAGCTCCTTGAGCGACAGCTCCGCGAACTGAACCTCCTCCTCCATCGCTAGCAGCTCTTTGGGCGCGATCATCGCCTCGAGCCACACCGCGCAAAGAATGGCGAGAATGCCGACGAAGCCGAGCCCCACGTAGGCGCGATCCTCGCTGCCGAGCCGCAGGTCGAAGCTCCGTGGAGGCGGAAGCGGAGCTCGCACGAAGCGGAGCAAGTAGCCCGCGCCATCTCGCTTGACGTGCGCGCAGTCGCCTTCGGTCAGCTCGAGCGCGCGGTCCCCACCTTTTTGAGCCTCGGCTTCGGCGCGGATCTTCTCGAGCGTGGTCGTTCGGCCGGCGATCACCACGCTCCCCGAGCACTCGGCGTCGAACACGAGGCGCACGCGACCCGCACGGCGCGCACGGAACATTCGCTTTCGATCACCCGTCGCCGCATCGAAGACCGTGAAGGTCTTGCCGCGATCGAGACGGACCACGTCGAGCAACCTCGACTCGCGGTAGGCGATCACTTCGGCGACGACGTTGGCCTCCGCGCGCACCGGACTCTCGAAGCGCTCGCGAACGATGTTCTCGAGCAGATTGAAGGGTGCCTCGAACGTGAGCTCCTCGAGCTCTTCCTCGTCGTGGATGTCTTCAGCGTCTTTGTGCGCGGCCAAGGAGGCCATGCGACGCGCAGTCGGACTGAAACCGTCGATCGCATGATCGCCGATCGATCGAACGGGCTGCTCCTTCGCCGGCTTTCTCGCGGACTCGGCGACGATGAGCTCCGCCGAAGGTTCCTCGCGGCCCCGACGATCCGGAGGTGGACGCGAGGCCCGAGACGCGACCTCTTCGGTCGGAAGCACCTTGGCGGGCGCCTTGGCTGGACGCGGCTCCTGCGAAGGTCGCGCAGGTTCCGCAGAAGACGAAGGCACCTTCGAAGGTCGCGGCTCCGGAGCTCGCGAGGGGCGGACGGGCTGAGCATCTGCCTGGCGCCGCACCGGAGCCTCCGATGCGGACGGAACCTTCGAAGGCCGCTCAGGAGCCCGTGCTCCGCGCTCGGTCGTCGAGGTCGGACGCTCCGCCGGCCCGGTCGGAGGCTCCTCGTAGCCGTCGGGCGTCGAGTGCCGATCGACGCTTCGCATCGCTCGCGCAGACAGGAGCGGGTCCTCGCGCGTATCGCGCGACAGCGCCGCGTCCTCGCGCGTCCGCATCGAGGTGAGCGCGTCGGAGCCGGTGTCCTCGTCTTCGTCGAAACCGGAAACCGGTGGTCGTGCAGCAGGCGCGCTGCGCGAAACCGGCGGCGCGGACTGTGAAATCGGCGAAATCGGAGCTCTCGTCGCGGGCCCGGACGGAGAGATCGGCGCCGGACGATTGGTCCATTCGCCATCGAGATCGGAGATCGGGATCTTCGCGTGCGGCGCCTTGTTCGACGCTTCCTGCGCCAGCCCCTCGACATCTATGGCTTGTGGATCGAACGCGGTCGGACTCTTTCGCGCGGGCGACTCGGGCGCGACGCGGGCCGTGCGAGCCTCGTCGGGCCGCGGAACCACGGGCTCTTCCGGTGTTTGCCGAGCCGTCGCAGCGTGGACGATCTCGATCTTGATTTGACTCGAACCGACCTCGATCTCGTCGAAGCCAGTGATCTGTTGCTGAGCGACGACCCGCCCGTTGACCTTTACGCCGCCGCGGCCCCCGTCATCGGCGACGAAGACCTTTCCCTTCTGCACGTAGATGATCGCGTGACGAGGTGAGACGGACTTGTCGACGAGACTGACGCTGCGATCGGGCGCGGAACCAATCGTGATGACACGGTTCGGCGCGAACATACGCGAACCCGTGAAGTCCCCGGCGTCGAACACGAAGACTTCGATGGCTGTGATGGGGCCAGGTTGGTCAGAGGGACTCAGGGCTTGGCCTCGGAAGTCTCGAGTTTCAATGCCTCGGGCGCCTTCTTTTTCGGCTTGGTTGGCTCGACGGCCTCGGAGGCGAACTGTCCTTCGCCGGGCCGAAAGACGCTGGCGACGATCTTGTCCCTCATGGCGGCACGCTGGTGAACCATGCTGCGGAGGTTGGTGCTCGCACGTTCGAAAAGGTAAACGGCTCCAGCCTTGGCCGTTTGACCCTGGATCAAACGCGCGTCGAACTCGACGCGCTCGCCGCGCTGAATCTCGTCGCCATCGCCAGCCTCGGGGGACGGGCCAGCTTCGGCATCGGGACTGGGACGCTTCTCGGTCGGTGTGGCCTCCGCGCCGGTCTTGCCTTTCTTTTTCTTGGCGACTCCGGGCTGCGCCTTCTTGTCCTTCTTCTTCTCGCAGGTCGAAGGAGGGCGAGCGGCAAGAGCGGAGGAGGAGAAAGGCAAAACGGCCAGCAAGGTCGCCAGCACGAGTCGGTTCTTCACCTGGAGCCTCCTTCCGACGGCAGCGAAACGATCTCTGCCATGAGCGGCATTACATGTCGGCCTGGAAGGAGTGTCAACGTTTGCGCCGGAGCTTGCGTTTCGACTCAGCCTCACTTTCGATTCGCGGGAAACGAGCAGTCGTCGTTCGTGCGCTCGTTCCCGGGAAAGTGCTGAGCAACGGCCGTCGCACTCATGGCTCAGGCGATGGTCTTCCGCTGGCTGATGGGTCGAGCCTGGGCGTTCTCGCCCAGCGTTCGCGATCCGGTCTGGCCCAAGCACGCGTCGCGCACGCGAATGATCAACATCTGCTGGTTCATAGTCATGTCCTTCGGAGTCTCTACACCGATCACGGTCTTCGTCGTCGGGATCGCGAGTCGGTTGAGGCTCTCGGCGATTGCGATTGCGGCTCCGATGGTGGTCGCCTTTGCCTTGATGTTCGTTGGCTTCGCCCTCCTCGATCCCACGGCGACCCTGCTCGAGCCCTCGACGCCAAGAACCGACCTAAGGCACCGTGAGGCACCGTGAGGAAATAACTTGCAGCATTCCTATCCTTTCCACGGATGCGCTAAGGGCCCGTATCATACTGTCCCAAGGCGACGGTAGGGATCCTTCGGAGCCATCGAAGACCGAGTTGATCCGGTAATTCTTTAACGGGCCCTAAGGGGCCAAAGGATGGCGCCAACGAAGGCCCGCGAACCGCGCAAAGTCACCGTCGGCGGTCGCGAACTCGCAGCCGTACTCAATCGCCAGCGCCGCATGGTAGGCGTCGGCGACCAGTTTTCCCCTCGCCTTCGAGTCGGAACAGAGTTGCCGAAAGATGTCCCAACTCTCGGCCCCGTGAGTAAGCAACCGCGCGTTCGAGCGGGATCTCAGACATTCAATGAATTCGAACGCTTGCTCGAGCGAAGTAGGTTCTTTCCAGATCTTCGAATTCGTTGTGATCCGAATGAACGCGCTGGCTCCCAACTCGGAAAGTCCGAACGGCTCGACTCCAGTCGCGAGCGCCCGCAACCAATCGGCGTACCGAGGGTGCTCGGGCGATTCGGCGCGATGCGCGTAAATCAGAACGTTGACGTCAGGGATGATCATTGGGGCTGACTCCCGGAATGCGAAGGTTCTGGAGCTCCTCGTCTTCCTCCGCTCGAAAGATCTCCTCGGGCGTCGGCGCCCGGGCTCTGGCATCCCCGGCCACGATTAGATGAAACGGCGCGTCGGCTCGCCGCGCCTGAATACTCGTGTAGCTCACGAGCGCCTCCGAGACGAGTTGTCCCAACGTGACCCCTGACTTGGCAGCAAGCCGTTTTGCTCGATCGAGCACACGGTCTTCGATCTCTAAGGTCGTTCGCATGCATCACGGTTACGCCACAGCGCATCAAGATGCAAGGACTGATGTGTCGGTGAGCGAGCAACCGCTTTGAGTTGTCGCAGCTTGGTTGCCAGGAGGCGACCTGCGCGGAAATCTCGGTCGCTGTGCCGCTCCACGGCCATCGAAGTCCTCGGATGGGACATGATACCCTCAGCCTCATGCGAGGCCTGCCCGCGCTGCTCTTCGCGGCCGCATGCGCGCCGGAGGTGCGCCTCGATGTCCGACTTCCAGACCTCGCGCAAGACACGCGCTCCGTCGCGGTGGTGCTCGAAGAAGAAAGCTCCGTGGTCGAAGTCCGATTGCTTCGCCATCCGGAACCATCTGCCGATCCGCTGATCTCCAGGCAGTTCGATGAGACCCATGGCGCGATCGTGGCGTCCATACTTACGTCGAAGCAAACGCTGGACGAGCTAGGCCTGACGGAAGGCGTCCTCCCGCCCGCCGGGAGTGGCCCCGCACGATCGCTCGTCCGGGTCATGAGCGGGCCGCACGCCCGGCTCGCCATCGTCGACGACCGCGCCAGCGACTGGGATTGGGAATCGCCCCCGACGGAGGCGGCGCAAGCCATCACGCTCGCGCTCGAGTCCTCTCTTTGTGAGCGACCGACGACGGAGGTCTGGACCAGCTTCCCCGAGCTCGGCGTCAACCTCCGCAGCGCTGCGTTCGGACCAGACGGCGTCCTTCGATGGGTTGGGTCCAGGTTGGAGCTCGTGGAAGGTTCGTGGGTCGAATCCCCAGCAGGTGGGAAAGTGAGTCGCAAGGGATCCGAGATCGAATACTCACCCACCGTCACCCTCGACGGCACCAAAGAAATGCTTGGCCTCGTTCGCATGAGAGACTCTTATTACTCCTGGGATCGAGCCGCGGAGTTCGTCGTACTGGACGGGGACTTCAACGTACGGCGCAAGATCGCGGCTCCGCGCTGGGACGAATACATGCTGGTGGGAGGCCTTGATGGGTCGCTGTTCGCGACGGCCCTGATCGCCGGAACGGTGCTCGAGCTCGTCGAAGGCTCGTCAGTGGCCGTGGAGCGCCTCGACTTCCCAAAGGACACTCGCGCGCTCGCACTCATCGACCGAAACCACGGAGTAGCATTTACGGGGACGGCGATTCCTCCCCGGCCTCCGAACCTCGTCCCGTCTCAATTCGAAGACGGACGATTGTGGCGCCTGGAAGACGGCGTGTGGACGCCCGAGGCGCGAGTCGAAGGCGCCGTGGTCTTTCCGAGCGTCTTCGCGCAGCCAAACGGGATCGGCGCCACCATCAACGCGGACATCATGATCCGAGAATCGCAGGGCGATTGGCGGACCATCACGGGGACTGACCTCGACAGCCCGAGCACCCCGAAGAATCAGATCGTGTTCCTCCGCGGCGGACGAATGATGGTGTTCGGCGATGTCGCCACCGCGAAGATCCATGACCCTCGACAAGGTTGGTGCAGCTCGGTCGTCGGGACGAATCGAAACTTCGAGTACGTCGCGACCGACGCGGACCTGCGAGTCATCGTCGGCTTCGACGGCGGAGATTTTCGATATTCGGCCCCGGGCTACAGAGAGCTGGCTGGACCGTCTATCCTTGCCTGGTACGAGCTCGACCTTCCGTAGTCAGGCGCGGGGGGACAACGACGGAAGCCGACCTGCCATCCCCCATTTCGTCGCGCACCGCGAAGATCTTCGTGAGGTGGTCGCTCACTCGCGGGCGCCTGTACTCAAGGCCGCGGGAGCTTGGGGCGACACGCACTCAACATCGTCGCTCCGATGATCTCCACGAGATTCGGGTCGATGTCGGGTACGGTGTCGCTGCGCAGCAACCCCTGGTGCACCGCCTCGAAGAACAACCCTGGGTGGCCTTCGCGAATCTCTTCGAGTGAGTAGGACCGCACGAATCGATCGGCCTCGTACGGCGCTCCTAGGGCCATTTCGATCTTCGCCGGGAGCTTCACGTGCTCCTCCAGCATGACGTCCGCGATGTGACGCAGAAACGCGATGACGTCGACGGGCGCATCTTCGCGCAGCTCGTTGTCCTCGCGAACCTGAGTAAGGAGCTCGACCAGCTCCTCTCTAGACACGTGCACGATACTCACCGCGGCCGAAGGTACGCAGTCGCGAAGCCGCAGCTTCACGTCGACTCCGGTCGGAGACTCATCGAAGACCGCCGGAAGCTCCTCGCCGTCGATGTCCAGGCGCAGCGTGAACGCCGATCGGCGTTCCACCACGAGCACGGGTTTGGGGGCCATGCCAGGGACGGCCAAGGTGAGGTGAGCGCCCTCGACGATCTCCGTGGCGCGCACCGGACGGCCGTCGATGACGAGAGCATCGGCGACATCCACCGAGTCCGAAATGATCAACTCTGGATCACTCGCATTCTCCTCGAACGCGAGCTGAGCGGCGTCCCTGATTCGGCCGACGATCCCTGGGCCGCGAATGGGTTCGAGCGCAGCCAGGAACCGACCGACCACACCCCCCTCTTCTCTTCGCCACCCAACGGCTCGCTGGAGCGCGTGCAGACCCGCCTTCACTCGCGTGGCGCCCGCGCTGTTCACGTCCCCACGCGCAAAATAGAAACGCTCCGCTTCGATCGCGATCCCATAGAACTCATCACCGAGGTCGAACCCACCGACGTAGGCATTCTCGCCGTTCGACTCCAGTGTGGAATCCAAAAAGCGAGCCAACAGACGTTCTCCGGCGATGCGCATCGCGGGCGTGCCTTGCCAAAATCCGTCGCGTGCGATCGCCGAGTAGATCAGCGCGTCGAGGTCGCCGGCCACGGCCATACCTTCGAGGTCCGCAGGGGCGAGCTCGTGCAAATAGTCCGACATCTCGGCCATGACTTCGGCGGGGCCGTCGTCCATCGTCATGGCCAACTCATGAAGCTCCTCTTCGGAGCTGATGTGCCATTGATAGATCGAGCTCTTGCAATCGCTCTTGGCGAGGACGAGCGAGGTATAACCCATGAATTGGCCGAGGCGCCCCGCGCGGTAGGCGTCGTCCGAGAGTCGCTGTGCGAGTGCGCGATAATCGGAGCCGCGTTCGCTCGCGTAGGCCGAGGCGATCCCGATGTTGAACTGCACCTCGTCGGGATGAGTTCGGTGACCTCGGACGTCTTCGCCCCACACGCGACGTACGATCCACTGTCTCGTCTCGTCGGTCGGGATGGCCTCCACGAGCTCGCGCACCTCGGCGGCAGTTCGATGCAGCACCACCAAGCGAAAAGCCTTGCCGGTCTTGTGAAAGACGTGAACGCCGCGCACCTCGGAGAACAGCGTGTCTAGCCGTTCGCCGAGGGCCCGGATGAACTCGCTGCCCACCCGATGGCCGTGCCGATTCGCGAAGCGCTTGAACGCTTGGTACGCAACAGCCACGACGACCAATCGATCCGTCTGACCGGTGACGTAGGCGCTCGCTTCGTCCAACAGGATGTCGCGATACGCGTCGATCCCGAGGACCCGCAACCCTGGATCGTCGGCGGCCGCGGCGAGGCGGTAGGCCGAGCGAACCTCGGACTGTCTCTCGGGGAGCAAGGTCGCTTCCATCTCCTGAGTAATGGTGGCGACGACGAGCCCGAGCTCTCGCTCGGTCGGCCTGCGGCGGCGACCCGCGGTGACGACGTACCAGCCTTGCCGATCTTCGCGCTGCTCGAAGACGAGGCGACGGCCGTGCGGCGTGATCCCGCTGATCAGCAGCGTGTCGCCACGGCGTTCGTAATGAACGAACTGCAGCGTCTCACCGATCGCGACGGGCGGTGGCACGGGCTCACTCGCCCGAGTCGGTGTCCATGAGGGCTCGCCAGGCCAGACCGCTGCAACCACCTCCGAGCTCATACTCGACGGCGCCATCACCGCTGAGTCCACTCCAGTCGTGAATGGCGGAGGCGGCTCGGAGTCCGTTCGCACTCGGCCCACCGGACGCGATCCCGTACCGGTGATTCGCGCGGCCGGATCTTCACGCTTTTGAGGCGGCTCACTCACGACCACCGGCTCGGCCACCGGCGGCGTCGAGCTTCGGTTCGGCGGAACGCTCCGCGATTTTCTCGACGAGTCGTTCAATCGCGACCCTCCTCGGCCTTAGGCTCGATCTGACTCATGGCGTGCTCGGCCAACGCAGAGATCGTGAGGCTCGGATTGACGCCCAGGTTCGAAGGCACCGCCGACCCGTCGATGACGTACAGACCTTCGTAGCCGAACACACGGTGGCGGGCGTCGATCACGCCTTCGTCGGCGCTCATTCCCATGGGAGCTCCTCCCAAAATGTGCGCGGTCGTCGGGACGTCCAACAAGACCTCGTTCAACGCGCTCGTCGGAATTCCGTCGATCACCTCCGCGACCTTGCGCGCGAAGGCGTTGGCTTCGGGGATGTACGTCGGGATCCGAGGCTCGCCTTTCGCTCGTTTGGACACGAGCCCCCGCCCCAAAGGCCGGTACCACGAGCGGCCGAGGTCGAGCTCGAGCCCGCTCTCCTTGGCCTGCATACAAAGCAAGATGACAGTGCGCTCGGCCCAACCGCGCTTGTCGAAGCTCCTGGCGAAGTCGAGGGGCTGCTTCAACACCTCGCGCAAAAATCGAAGTTGTCTCGGCAGCCCAGGACCTCCGTCGGTCAAGAGCGTCGCCAGCACCGAAAGCGCGCTCGATCCGGCCGAATACCTCACGGCCTCGACGTGCGTGTCCTCGCTGATGTGAACACTCGATCCGATGGCTACGCCGCGAGAATAGTCTTCGCGCTGATTCCGGGCAGTGGCCGCGATGATCGCCTCGTTGTTCGTCGAGACCTTCTTCCCGAGCATCGGAGACAAGCGCGACAAAGTTCCACGCCGACGACTCTCGAGGAGCAGTCGAACGCTTCCAAGCACGCCCGCAGACAAGATCACGCGACGCGCTCGAAGCACCGTCCGCTCGTCGCGCCCGCCGCTCGACTTCGTCTCCACCTCATATCCGCCGGACACCTCGCGGATCCCAGTCGCCGTCGTGTTGGGAATGACGCGCGCGCCACCCTTCTCGGCGAGATAGAGGTAGTTCTTGTCGAGCGTGTTCTTGGCGCCGAAGCGGCAGCCGACCATGCAACCTCCGCAGAAGTTACAGCCAGAACGACGCGGACCCGCGCCTGCGAAGTAGGGGTCCTCGACCTCCACGCCGGGTTGCCCGAAATACACACCCACTTGCTGCCGCTTGAAGGTGCCGCCCCGTCCGAGGGACTCGGCGGCCTGCTTGATCGCGAGGTCGGCGGGAAAATCGCGCGGGACCTCGTTGGCGCCCAACATGCGCAGAGCCGTTCGGTAGTGCGGCTCGAGCGCCACCTTCCAATCGCGGTCCGGCAGCCAGCCCGCGTTTTTGAAGGTTTGATCGGCCGGAATCAGCAGCGTGTTGGCGTAGACCAGACTCCCGCCTCCAACGCCCGCGCCGCTGAGGACCAGCACGTCCGACAACAAAGTCAGCCGCTGGATCCCGAAACAACCCAACGACGGCGCATACAAGTAGTCGCGCAGCGAGTAGTTCGTCGCCGGAAAGTCCGAGGGCGCAAAACGGCGGCCCGCTTCGAGCACGCCGACGTGGTAGCCCTTCTCCACCAACCGGCAGGCCGACACCGACCCTCCGAAACCGGAGCCGATGATCAACCAGTCGAAGTCCAGCCCACCCGCATCGCGGGTGTCCCGTTTGGACGACATGGCAGCGAGTATAGGCCGGATGTGAAGACGCGGATGTGCGAAGTCACAAACCGACAAGGACCCTCGACGTGGTCCAAGCTCGACGCCGCTGGACTAGCTGGATAGAGGTCCTAGGCCACGCTCAGAGGCTGTTCTTGAGCAGCGGGGACGGCTTGAAGACCACGGTCTTGGTGGGCTTGATCTCGATCTGTTCGCCGGTCTTCGGGTTCCGACCGACCCTGGCCTTCCGCTTCTTCACGGAAAACGTCCCAAAGTTGGGGTACTGAAAGCGCTTCTCCTTGCGAACGGTCTTCGCGATTTGATCGAACAGCTCATCGACCAACTCGTTGAGGACCTTCTTGGACAGTCCAGCGCCCTTACCCTCTTGTAGCTTCTCAATCAGCTCGGCTTTCGTCATTTCCCAATTCCCTCCGCGAATGTCGCGAGTCCGGAACGCTAGGCTCGTCCGCCTGCCGTGTCAACGAGATCACGCGTATGAATCTCGCGAGACATTGTCGCACAATGGTTCCAGCGTCTGGTCTGGCGCGAAGCCCACGGGGAGCGATGGATTCTACTTGACGCTGGGTCGCGACGGATCCAGCGCGCGGCGGCCACGCGCGGGCTCGGATCATCGCGAGCCTCCGATTCTCGTTCACGCGGAACCAGGAAGCAGCGGCGACGGAGCTCCGACCGAAGTCACCCAGAGTTGATGCACAGCGCGCGTGCTCGCGATGTGCAGCAAATGTCGCGCTTCGATCGCGTCCGGATAGGTGCTCGCGTTCACCTCTACGAGCACGACGTAGTCGTACTCGAGACCTTTGATCTGGGCGACGTCGACGACGTCGATCCCTGGCTCGAAGCTGAAGTCCTTGCCGTACACACGGCGCAGCGCAGGGACCTCGGCGTTGCGCAGAGCGTCGTAGTAGATGGAGGCCTGCGCCGCATAACGCGCGATCACGGCCACACTCGCCCGCTTCTCGCGCACGACGAGCCCACGCAGCGCCTCGGCGAGAAACGCGACCGCTTCGCCGGTGCTCGAAAATCCGAAGGTCTCCACCGGCGCGCCCGACCGCGGCGCGATCGGCTCCACCGGATCCGCGAGCGGTCCCAGAACCGCCCTCGCAAAGCGCATGATCTCGCGCGGCGATCGATAGCTCACGCGAAGCGGCTCGAGCTCGACACCGTCGATCCCGAGATCGCGAAGCAACGCCTTCCAGTCCTCGAAGCCGTTGTCGAAGACCAACTTCTGCGCCGTGTCCCCAGCCAACGTCATGCTCTGGCGCTTCGTCAGCACGCCGCGCAACACCGCGATGTCGGTCGGTGAGAGATCTTGGGCTTCGTCGACCACGACGTGCTCGTAGGCCACGGTCTTCTGCGACCCCGAGATCGGCAAGCTCCCCACTCGAAGCTGGACGAGCCGAAGCAACAAAGCATCGTCGTGCGGATCGAGCTTCCCGGTCGGCGACCCGTCGTCGACGTGGCGGCCATCCACACCGATCGTGGGATCGTCGTCTTCTTCCTCTTCCTCTTCGGCGTCTCGCGAGAGCCCAACCAGCTCCTGGGCCTCCTGACGCGCGCGCCGACGTTTCTCGACGCGGCGATCACGCTCTTCCTCCTCGTCTTCGTCGTCCTCCTCGATCTCGAGCTCCTCGGCTTGAGCGCTCACCCACTTCACGAGCTCGTGGATCTCGGCGTCGCTCACTTGGCCTGGGCTTCGCACATCGAACGCGCTCCGAAGCGCTTCTGCGTCCGTCAACACCGTCGCCCAAGTGGACAACACGTCGGTGAGCGGCGCACGCGCCCTGCGAAGTGTTCCCGCCATCGCACCTCGAAGCTTCGCGGTGACTCCGCCACGCTCGGCGACAGCTCCCTCGACCCAGGCCGCCATCTGCCGCAAGCGCGGCAAGATCGGGAGCCCTCCGAGCGCCTTCCAGCGCGCCTCTACGGCTCTTTGAGCTGGACCGTCCCCACACTCCGAGAGGAGCTCCGCCCCGATCTCGTCGGCTTCGCGCTCCGCGCTCCGTTCGATCAGCCACAACACGGCGGGGTGCTTCTTGAGCTTCGAGACCGCAGCTGGGACATCGTCGATTCGAGGACGACGGAGCGACGGCAAGACTTTTCTGCGAGTCTCCGTCATGAACGCTTCGAGCGACTCCACCTTCACGCCAGGAACTCCTAGAGACGGTAGGACGCGCGCGATATACTCGACCAACGCGGGGCTCCGGACCACGATGAGCATCTTCTTCGACGCGAAGACGTTCGGACTCTGAAAGTGCAAATACGCCGCGCGATGGAGCGCCACGGTCGTCTTGCCCGAACCCGCCCCGCCTTGCAGGATCACGATGCCGCTCTCCGGCTTCGTGATGGCGTCGAACTGCGCCTTGTCGATCAGCGCGGTGACCGCCTGCAGACGCTTGTCGTCGCGGAGGCTCTCGTCGCCTACGACGCCCAGCCGGCCCCGCTTGATCTTCTCGTGCAAGGGCGCCGGCCGCGCGGCGATCCCGGCCCCGCCATGCAGCCTCGGTCGAGCCTCGCCGGTCAACCGAACCCACGCCCCGTCTTTGCGACGAGCGACCGCACCCTCAGACCACGTGATCCGCTTCAGCGCGCCGTCCGCGATCGTGATAGCGCGACGCACCGCGACCGTCCCGTGCGAGATCCGCCCCCCAAAGGCCTCTTCGTAGTCGTCCCCCTCCTCATATCGGTAATAAATTCGTGAAACGGGCGCGTTCCGCCAATCCACGATCGCGAAACCTTCGCCGGTCGGAGCAAAGCCGCGAGAACCGATCAGGATCTCTCTGGTCTTGCGCTCATCGACCAAGCGGAGATGTCCGAAATACGGCGACTTCACGTCGACCGGCAGCGCGGCGACCGTGCCCGAGCGCGCTCCAAGAGCCGCCAGTCGGTACATTTCAGCGACGAGCGGCGACACGTCTTCGAGCCTCGCTTCGGAGATCTGATCACGAAGTGAGATGAGGTCCCGATCGTACTCAGCGCGCTGAACTCGTTCGAAACCTTGTTCAGCGAGCTTCATGAGCACGGTCGCGAGGAGCTGCTCCTCTTCACGAATCAGGGATGCCTCGGGAGAGTCCGGCGTGACCAATGAGACCGCCGGCTCATGGTCGTGCAAGCTGACGGAGTCTTGCAGAAGGGCGAGGTTCATTTCGGCTTTCGAAGGCGCGAAAAGCGCTCGAACGAAGCAGTTAGCCCCGCCTGCTGCTCCTTCGGCAAGTGCCTCCGCTCGGTTTGGTGGACGTTGAATGGGTCCAATACCTTCTTCTGTTTTTCGAGCTGATAATGCAGGTGAGGCGCCGTGCTGTGGCCAGTGTTCCCGGTCTTTCCCAGTGCTTGCCCTTTCGTGACCTTCGCCCCGACCTCGATGCCCTTGGCGACCTCGTTCATGTGCAAGAAGATGGCGTTCATGCCTTGGTCGGTGAGCACATCCACACAGTCTCCATTGGCTCGCACCGACCAGTTCTTGCGGACGATCGTTCCCGCAAACGGCGACACGATCGGAGTCCCTACGGGGGTCTTGAAATCCACGCCCTTGTGCCCTCGCCCATCTCGAAGCAGTGACGTGATCTGCTCGTAGCCTTCGATCGGAGAACCGACCAGCCGCTCCTCGAGCTCCGCGCCGTCGGGCTCGAAGAAACGATCGAACTCAGTGCCCTGCGGTCGGAAACGAACCGCCGAAAGCGACTTCTTCAGCTTCTTGGAATCGAGCCACACGGAGTGCACGAGCGGCTCTTCGTCCTTGACGAGCTCGTAGACGACCTCGAGCTCGTCGTTGGGCAACAAGTCGCGCGATGGGTTGAGCCACCAAACGAGCTGGCGAGCGACGACTTGCGAGAGCGCCGGACCAAACTCGACGCCTACGCTCGACGTGATCGTCGCCTCGAGGGAGCCGCGGACGCCGACCGCGAGATAGGTCTGAACGCCGTACGCAGGCCCAGCTGCGGGAACGGGCGCGACGACCTCGGCGATCGGCGCCGCATCGGGAAATACGGGCGCAGCATCTGGGCGCTCGACCTTTTGCTCGCCGCAGCCCGCGAGCACGAGACCGATCCCGAGGACGGTCGAGCCGATCCCTTGCAAACGTCGGTGAGCCAATATGGAGACGAGCGTGTCGCGCATGGAAGGTCGGCAGACTGCCCCAACCTGCGCCCGGGCGTCAGCCTCGGCTGTGTCCACGTCGAGTCGCGGTGAAGCCGGGGCTTGGTGAGGTCGATCAACGGGACGCAAGTCGTTCGCTCCACGGCGGACGCTCGGCGAACCACCCCCGCTTCGCGCCGCTTTCGCGGCCTTCCTTCCCGCGGTACCTTGCGCCGTGCTCCCGACCGGACTCCCCCCCCTCGACCAGATCAGCGCGTTCCTCTCCGAAGTCGCCCTGTTCAAACGCGTCCGCGGCGACTTCCTCACGCAAATCGCAGAACGCCTCGAGCCCCGCGTCTACAACCCGGGTGAGGTCATTTTCGAAGAAGGCGCGGTCGGCGACGCCCTGTACATCATCCGCGCCGGCACCGTAGGCGTGTTCCTGGTCGACCGCGCCCTCGGCCTCGAGTTCGAGCTCGCCAAGCTCCGCGGCGGTCAGGTCTTCGGTGAGATGGCCGTCGTCGGCGAAGACCGACGATCCGCCACCTGTAAGGCCCTCGAACCCACCAGCTGCTTCCTCCTCACTCGCGACACCTTCCACCGCATCGTCGAGCGCATCCCGCAAGTGGCCCTCGCCGTCGCACAAGTCCTCGCTCAACGCGTCAACCTCCTGAACCGCGAACGCGGCAAGAACATGATCGACGCGTCGAAGATCCAGATCGACCCCGAGATCTATCGCCTCGTCCCAAGGCACATCTTGGAAGCCCACAAGATGATCCCGATGCACGTCAAAGACGGCGTGCTCACCGTGGCGTGCGCCGACGCCGACGATCTCGGCGGCCTCGACGAGATCCGCCGCGTCATTCGCGGCGTCGAGATCAGAGCCCTCACCCTCGCCGACGGCGACTACCGCGCCGTCCTCGATCGCTTCGCCAACGAGCTCGCTCCACAGCAGCGCGCAGGCTCCACCATCAAACCCAAGGTCAAGAACATCGAGTGGGTCACCGACGACTCGAACGTCCGCGACGGCACCGACACCACCCGCCGCGAAGAAATCAAAGAGCTCGTCGATCGACTGATCGCCGAAGCCATCGAACGCGAAGCCTCCGACATCCACGTGGAGCCCGAGCGCGACGGCGTCACCGTCCGCTATCGCGTCGCCGGAAAGCTCCAAAAACGCGGCGGCACCCCCGTACCTCGCCGCATGCATCGACCCATCGCATCCCGCATCAAAGTGCTCGCGGAGCTGGACATCAACGAGCGACGACTACCCCAGGACGGACGAATGAGCCTCATCGCGGACGGCCGACCGCTCGATATCCGCGTCTCGACCCTGCCCACCGACGAAGGCGAGAAGATCGTGATGCGCGTGCTCGACAGCGCCAACGCCATGCAGCCCCTCGAGCAAATCATCCTCGCCGACAAGATCTGCCGGGTCGTTCGTCAGTTGGTCGCTCGGCCCCACGGAGTCGTCTACGTCTGCGGCCCCACCGGCAGCGGAAAGACGACGACTCTGTACTCAGCCCTCGGAACCCGGCGACGCGAAGACACCAACATCACCACCGTCGAAGACCCCGTCGAATACAAACTCGCGGGCATAACTCAGGTGGGTGTACGCCCCGAGATTGGACTCACCTTCGCCTCCGTCCTCCGATCGGTGCTTCGACAGGACCCGAACGTGATCCTCGTCGGCGAAACGCGCGACGCGGAGACCGGTAAGTTGGTGCTCGAAGCCGGACTCACCGGACATATGGTACTCACTTCGCTTCACACCAACAGCGCCCTCGGCAGCATCCAACGGCTCCGAGAGATGGGCCTCGAGAGCTTCGCCATCGCCGCGTCCATGGTCGGCGTCATCTCACAGAGGCTCGTTCGCCGAAATTGCCCCGCCTGCGCCACCGAGTCCCCACTCTCCGCGCACGTTCAAGACCAGCTCGTCATCGCTGGAATCCTCCCGCGCGAGTTCAGCGGCCCCATCAAACGCTCGAAGGGGTGCGCGACTTGCAGCGGCACCGGCTTCCGCGGACGCGTCGGCGCCTATGAGATCCTCGTCGCGGATGACAAGCTGAGAGAACGGATCGCGCGCGAGGCGAGCGTCGAGGAGCTGCGAAAGTCCGCTCTCGAAGGCGCCTACGTTCCGATGACTCGATACAGCAATTATCTGCTCACTGCCGGAATCGCCGCTCCCGAAGAGTTGATCGCGATCCACTCCGGCACCGTCTGATCGAGCGGCCCAAACCAGTTACACGTCCTGGCCCAGCGCCCTCAGACGAGCCACGAGCTCGTCTGCTCGCTTCTTCTCTTCGTCTGCTCGCTTCTTCTCTTCGTCTGCTCGCTTCCTCTCTTCGTCTGCTCGCTTCTTCTCTTCGTCGGCTCGGTTCTTTTCTTCCTCCGCACGCTTCCTGAAGGCCGCCTCGTCCGCCTGAAGCTCCGTGATGGTGCGAAAGGGTCGTCCGTCGGGCCGGAAGATCGCGATGCCGTCATCGGTGACGAACTTGATCCCGAGCCGCGGGCTCGTGAACCCATTCGTATCTTCCACTTGCTCGAACGACCCGCCCCGACGAACCCAAGCGTCCAAGATGTTTCGTTCTGGGTCGAGCACGTAATACTCCTCGACTCCGTACCTCTGATAAAAGGCGTGTTTCTTGATCAACTCCGCGGGTCGGTTTCCAGGAGAAAGGACCTCGAAGACGACCTGTGGAGCTACGCCGCCTTCCTCCCACTGCTTGTACGATCCGCGATATCCCTTCGGACGACCAAACGCCACCAGGACGTCTGGAGCCGCCCGCGTCTTCGGGTCACCTTCGACGGGGTACCAGAGCAAGTCTCCTCCGACGAAGTCTGAACGGAGATCATCGATGTTCGATTTGAGCGTGACGATCCAATCCCACTGAAGGGTGGTGTCGGCCATGGGTTGTCCATCGCTGTCCGGATACTCGACCCGCCTGGCGTGTTGAAGAGGCCTGGCATGCATGGGCTGCAGTAGCCTACGCCGACCGCGTGTCAACGAGCAACCGCTGGGCGGTGAACAGGTCCACAGGTCCACAGGTCCACACGTCCACAGGTCCACACGTCCACAGGTCCACGGCGGGCTTGGCGTCAGTCCATCCAGATCGCGTACGGATCCGCGCACGCGTTCGTCACCCAACTCATGAACCTTGCACCATCCGCCCCATCGACGACTCGGTGATCGAAGGAGAGAGACAGAGGCATCCAGCTCGACCCATCTCTTTTCGTCGCTCGGCCCACGCCCAGGATCGCGACCTCCGGCGGGTTGATGATGGGCGTGAAGAATCCGGTACCCAGCCCGCCGAGATTGGTCACGCTGAAGGTCGCCCCGGACATTTCGTCGAGCGTGAGCTTGCTCGAGCGGGCCTTGGCGGCCAACTCACCGAGCTCCCTGGCGAGGCTTCGCACTCCTTTTTGGTCGGCGTCACGCAGCACCGGCACGAGCAGGCCTCTAGGCGTGTCCACGGCAACCCCGAGGTGAATGGATCGTCGCCACACGACTTCGTAGGTCGCTAGGTCGACGCTGGCGTTGAGCTTGGGAAACACTCGAAGCGCCGACGCGACCACCTTCAGCAACATCGCCGTCACCGTCAGCTTGGTGCCGTCGGCCTCGAAACGCTTTGCGTGGCGCTCCCGCGCGGCCTCGAGCGCGGTGACTTCGGCCTCGTGGAACAAAGTCACATGGGGAATCGTGCGCCACGCGTAACTCATGGCGTCCGCGGTGGCCCTTCGAACCTTGGACATCGGCTCCCGCTCGACCGGTCCAAACTTCGCCAAGTCGGGAAAGGGACGCTCCGGCACCGTCGCCGACCGCGCCCGAGCGGCCAGCTTGACGTCGTCTTCGGTCACCCTTGGACTCTCTATCATGCTCACGTCGACGCCGAGCTCTCGCGCCAACCTTCGAACCGACGGCGACGCAAATCCTCTGGCCGCCTTGACTGGCGCGACCGAACGAGCGACCCCCGACGCCGCCTCGGCCTCCGCGAGACCTGGCGCCGCGACGGCGGACATCGGAGGTGAAGCATCGACTCCCTTCGCGCTCGGAACGACCTGGGTCGCCTCGATGAACCCAGCGCCCGTCGACGCCGCCGGCGCAGCTTCCGTGCGAGACATGGACTCGGCGGAAGTCGCACTCTCTTTGGGAGTCACACTCGCGGCCAGAGAACCAACTGGCTCGGTCTCGATCACCACCACGACCTGACCCGGACGCACAGGCGCGCCAGCCTGCACCGCGAGCTCGACGATCAAGCCGGCCACCGGCGCGGGAACCTCGACCGTCGCCTTATCCGCTTCGACCTCGAAGAGCCCCTGATCTACCACGACTCGGTCGCCCACCGCGACACGAAGCGCGCCGACGTCGGCGCTCTCGATGTTCTCGCCCAGAGCGGGCAGCCTGACCTCAGTTCTCATGCTTCCAACTCACCTCGAACTCGCAGTTTCAAGAGACTCGCCGCCTTTGAATCCGAGCTCGCTCCTCGCGCGCTCGAAGGTGGCCGTGTCGACTTCTCCCACGCGGAACAAACCAGCCAACGCATAGTAGGCGATGTGGCGCGCGTCGACCTCGAAGTGAGCCCGCAGCGCCTCGCGAGTATCACTTCGACCAAACCCATCGGTTCCAAGCGACACCAAGGGCGCCGGAAGCCACTTGGCAAGCCCATCGGGCAAAGACTTCATGTAGTCCGAGGCGGCCACGAACAACGAGACTCGCATGCTCCCAAAACACCGCTCGAGGTGACTCACCGGCTTGGCCGAGCTCGGGTCGAACAACGCCTCCCGCTCGACCAAAAGGGCCCCACGCCGAAGCTCCGTCCAGCTCGTCACGCTGAATACGTCGGAGGATACCTGGTAGCCCCGCAGAATCTCCCTAGCCCGAATCACCTCTCGAAGAATCGCCCCGCTGCCGAGCAAACAAACCTTCGCGTCCTCACTCCGCAGGAGTGGGTAAGCGCCGGCTTCGATGTCGTCGTCACTCACCCCCTGCGGACGAGCTAGCTGCGGGTAAGCTTCGTTCCCCACGGTCACGTAGTAGAACACATCCTCGTCTCTCGAAAACATGCGCGCCAGACCAACCTTCACGATCGACGCGAGCTCGAACGCAAACCCCGGATCGTACGATCTCAACGTCGGCACCGCCTGCGCCAACACGTGGCTGTGCCCGTCCTGGTGCTGAAGCCCCTCCCCGTTCAGCGTGGTCCGACCCGCAGTCCCACCAATCAAGAACCCGCGCCCGCGCGCGTCCGCGATCGCCCACACCTGATCCCCGACGCGCTGCAGCCCGAACATCGAATAAAACATGTAAAAAGGAACCGTAGCCACCCCGACCGAGGAGTAACTGGTCGCGGCAGCGGCGAAGCTCGCGATCGCTCCGGCCTCGTCAATCCCTTCCTGGAGAATCTGTCCGTCTCGCGATTCTCGATAACGCATCAGACTCTCGGCGTCGACCGGTTCGTAGAGCTGACCGACCGCCGAGTAAATGCCGATCTTCCGAAAGAGAGCGTCGAGCCCGAACGTCCGAGACTCGTCGGGGATGATCGGCACGACGTGTCTGCCGACCCCCGGATCAGAAATCAGCTTGCCGAGCACTCGCACCAAGACCGAAGTCGTCGAGACCTGTCGATCGCCCGTACCCATGTCGAACTCATCGAAGAGCCCCTCCGCGGGTGCCGGGAGCCGCGCGCTCCGCGAACGCCGCTGAGGCAAAAACCCACCGAGCGCGCTCCGGCGACTCAGAAGATAGGTTCGGTCGCGCTCCGAAAGCTCGAGATAGGCGAGCTCATCGAGGGCACCGTCCTCGATCGGCAGCCTGAACCGGTCCCGAAATATCCGGAGCTCCTCGTGGCGCAGCTTCTTCTGCTGATGAGTCGTATTCAGCGCCTCCCCCGCGGTGCCCATGCCGTAGCCCTTCGTCGTCATCGCGAGCACACAACTCGGACCCCCTCGGTGGTCGACCGCCGAGCGATAAGCTCCATACACCCGTACGGGATCGTGCCCACCGCCCGCGAGCACCTTGGTCAAGTCATCATCGGAGATCGTCGCCAAAAAGCTCCCCAAGAGCTCGTCAGCTCCAGCGATCCGGCGCCGGGCCGCGACGGGCCCTTCCACGCGACACTTCTGAAGCTCCCCGTCGACCATCTGCGCCAACCTGCGCCGAAAGCGGCCGTCCGAATCTCGAGCCGCGATGAGATCAAAGGTCCGATCCCACACCGCTTTGGCTACGTGCCAACCTCTGGCGCGGAACACCGCCTCGAGCTCCTGCACGATCTTCCCGTTGCCTCGTACGGGACCGTCCAGCCGCTGAAGGTTGCAGTTGATGACAAAAACGAGATTGTCGAGCTTCTCCCGCGAAGCCATCGAGAGCGCGGACAGCGACTCCGGCTCGTCGCACTCCCCGTCTCCGAGGAACGCCCATACCCTAGCGCCTTTCTGCCTCGATAGACCGCGACCCTCGAGGTACTTGAAGAAGCGAGCCTGTCGAACCGCATTCATCGGTCCCAGACCCATCGACACGGTCGGATATTGCCAAAACTCGGGCATGAGCCAAGGGTGCGGGTACGACGACAGCCCTCGCTTCGAAATCTCCCGCCGAAACCCATCCAGCTGCTCGCGTGTGAGTCTGCCCTCCAGAAACGCACGCGCATAAATGCCTGGAGCGACATGGCCCTGAATGTAGAGATGGTCACCTCCACACTCATGATCGGGCCCACGAAAGAAGTGATGGAACCCCACTTCGTACAGCGTCGCCGCCGACGCGTAACTCGCGATGTGGCCGCCCAAACCTTCACTCTCGCGATTCGCGCGCATCACCATCGCGAGCGCGTCGTACCTGAGGACCGACTCGATGCGGCCTTCGGTCGCCAAATCTCCCGGATAAGGCTCGTCCGAGAGGCCGGCATTCAGAAACGCCGTCTGCGCAGCCATCGGGAGCACCAAGCCGCGCCGATGCGCCCAAGCAGCGAGCTCGTCGAGCACCGAGCGCACCGCGGCCTCGCCGAAGATCCGCTCCGTGTCAGCCAAAGAAGCGATGAAGTCCCCGACGATGAGGTCGGTCGGCGGCGCTCCGCCACTTCCGTTCCGCGCCATGAACTCGTTTCATCTCCTTCGCTCGCGCTGTCAAAGCGACCGCGCAATTTTGACGGGTCTATGTACATCGTACAGGTTTGATAGGACCGACAACCGGGTTTGACAGCCAGCAACCCGTATCTCCGTCACCAGGCTCCGACGCCGGCCGCCGTCCCTGCGACAAAACGCCGGGGGCGACGGGACGCCGCCAGTGCAAAGCTGGCCGTCGTGCCGGTGTCGTTCCGTGTCAGCCAAGCGCGGGCCGAACCGACCGTTTACACCCCGCGCCCGAGCAACGATACGCGCTCCAGCCCGACGGCCGAGCTGACCCCGCACCGCCCGTCCGCCGATCCCCCAAGGCTGCCGGCGCGCGATGCCACGACCTACGAGCTCCTTCGTGGTCCGTCGCTCGCCGTCGACTTGGCGAGCTCGCTGACCTCGTCGACCAAAGCACTCCTGGCCCAGATCGATCCGACGACGCTAAAGGACACGAGCCCCCGGCAGCTCGGCGAGATCTTGGGCCGAGCGATCGAGCGCCTGGCCCAAGGCCCCGAGCTGCCGAAGCGCACCCGCGAGCTCAGCGCACTCGACGAGCTCATCGGCGCGTTCTTGTTCGCCCGGCGCGCCGGCCAGCTCGAGGTCTGCAAAGCCATCCACGAACACGTCTCACCTGCTCGAATGAGTGAGTTGATGAGTCGGATGAGAGAGCGGCTCCCGGGCAAGATCCTCGCCGTCGTCGTGGGCGCTGGCGCGATGGGGATTGGCCTTTCGAAGCTCATGGGTCACGCGATTCGGCCCGGCGGGCACCGCTGGCGCGACCGAGTCTTGGTAGCGACCCCATTTCCGCACGAGGAGACTTCCATCAACTTGCGCGGTCGCTTCGAGCCGGGCTCGGCGGCGTTCGCGAACGTTCCCGGAGTCATCAACTTCGCCGAGGGTCCCTTCATCGAGGCGATCCCGATGGCTCTCGTGCCGCAAGCGCTGGCGGAGGCGCAATCCGTCTTCTTGATGGTTCCTTCGAAAGCGATGCCCGAAGTCGTTTCCAAAGTCGCTCCTTCGATCCCAGCCGGCACGCCCGTGGTCGAATTCACCAAGGGAGTGACTCCGGCCATTCAACTCCCACGCGAGTACCTGCAAAGTGAGTTGAGGCGCCTGCTGAAGACGAACCCCGTGGTCACCTTGGGAGGCTTCTGCCCAGGGCAGCACCTCCACGAGGGTCGCAAAGTCACCCTCGCGGTCTCGGCCAGCGACCTGCGCGCCGCCGACGAAGTAACTCGGCTGCTCACGGGATCCATGGGGCGTACGACGAGCTACGTCGAGCTCGTGCCCGATACTCACCCCCTCGCGATCGAGCTCGCCGGTACCCTCAAGAACGTCGTCGCGCTCCGAGTCGGAACCGAGTCGGTTCGCGCCGCGGTGGCCAAAACCCGTCCTCCGCGAGCCGAGTCGGCGCTCGGGTTGATCGACCGGATCGTTGCAGGCGCAGTCAGCTCGGTCGAAGGTCATAGTCCGACCGGACTCTGTGAGCCCGTGCGCGTGGACGCGAGAGAGTGCTGCACGCTGACGTTCTCTGCCCTCCTCGACGTCGTGGTGGCTGCCCGATCGGCCAAAATCCGAAACGAGAGTCAGGCCGTCCGATGGATCGAGAAAGAGCTGCTCGCGCGCAGGAAAGACATCGCACCTACGCGTAACATCATCGTGGGCGTGATCGCTGGTCTGGTCGAGACTTGGGATCCGAGCGGTCGGCAACTGGATCTGGGTCGAATCCTGAGTCGACTCGAGCTCACGATGGAAGGAGTCGCCAGCCTGGAGCCGCTCGAGAGTTGGTTTTCTAGACACGGCCTCGCCATGCCCGAAGCTCTCGAGAGCACTTACGAGGTGTTCGAGGGCTGCGCCAAGGAAGAGTCCCTGCCTGCTGGACCCGCGCACACCCAACAACTCCTGGCTCTCGGCGTAAAGCGCTGAGCGCCGGAGGGTGTCGGGCGACCGAAAGCGAACGAAAGCGAACGAAAGGTCAGGTCACACCTGGTCACGCCTCGACGAGCGTGAAATTGAACGATGCGCCGCGGCCGCCGACGGTCTCGACGAAGCTCGGCCAGTTGGCGACGTTCAAGCAACCCACGGAGCTCACATGCCCGCTGCGAGTCCCCACGTGCAGCAGGACCTCGGTCAACGTATCTCGCCGGCGCCCGGAGGCGTCGACCTCACCTCGAGAGTAGAACCCGTCGTGGTTGGTGTCTCGCACGCCCGGAAGCCGCCCAGACCCACCCAAGGTGCGCACGTGAAAGCTCGGCGCGCCGCTGTGCGGTCCATTCGCGACCGCACGGAAATTGCCCCCGCTCACCATACCCACGTCGCCAACACCATCGCGAGTCACGTCCGGACTCATCGATGACCTCGATTGACCGGGATGGGTAGACCCGGCGAAATGCCGCACGTGCCCCTGCCCGGCCGCGTCGCGCCACAACACCACGAACGTATCGTCCATGTTGCGGTTGCTCGTCGTCTCGTGCCGACTCCCGTTCCGATCCAAACCTCGAACGCCGAGGACATGCCGTTCTCCGGCGCGCAGCTCACCGCCCGCTCCTCGGACGATGGTCTCGTAGTGCCGGAACTGCTCCTCCTCACTCGCGCCACGCGGCGCCAGACGCACCGGCCCCGGCGACGAGGTCTTCGTCGCGTCACGCCCCGCGCTGACTTCGCGCAACCCACCCGGCCGCTGAAAGTCACTCGCCCTCACCGTACCCTCGGGCCGAGTCCCTCCGACCGTCGGCGCCCGCCGCTCGAGCCCGTTCTGGCCTTCGGCCTGTGCACGATTCAGCGCGCCGCGCGTCTCGGGGCCTACGACGCCGTCGACCCGGCAGCCCGTCGCCGCCTGGAACGCCCGCACCGCTTTTTCGGTCTCTCGACCAAAGATGCCATCGACCTGGATGCCGTGACCCTGAGCGCGAAGCCGCTCCTGCAACTGAGAAACCCCAGGTCCGCGGTCTCCGACGCGAAGTGTTTCACCTCTAGCGACCGAGATCCTACGGCCGTCTCGCTCTCCGACTCTGCCGGACGGGGTGAACGTGGGTCCGAGTGCGCGTACAGCCACCATTCCACATACGATTTTCGTTCCGCGGCGCGGCGAAGTTGCGTGAAATTGTCGGTAGACCTGCGGCAAAAGCGCACATTCGGCTTTCTACCGGGCGCGCAGCAGGATCTCCCAACCGCCGACCCATCGCCAACGCACGTCTCGCCGCTCCGAACGGGCCAGGAGCAGCTCGAGACGGGCCGGGAGCTTCAGCAAGTGCGCAGCGATCGTCCTCATCGGGTCGGCCAACAACGTACTCTCGACCACCGATGGCTGAGACCAAACGTACTCACCCACGAACCCAAATCGTGCCGGCGCTCGATTCCAGAACTCTGCCCCGAGATCGTGAACGTGCATCGGAAACAATAAGTCATGACTCGAGCGCAATGCTCGGAGCGGCAAGGCGTAGGGCGTGCGTGCGTAAAAATAACCGCGCGGAGCGATCAATGACATCAACTCACGAAGGGCGGTTCCGGGTTCCAAGAGATGCTCGATCACCGCGCTCGCGAGCACGACGTCGTGTTTCACGTCGACCTGATCGAGCCGCTGATGGGTTCGTACCTCGATTCCAGAATGGGCCGCTGCCGGAGGCGCGGACAGATCCACGATGGTCACCGAAACTCGACGGTCTCGACCCAAGCGTCGAGCCAGCCCGAGCGCGAGCGAGCCATCCCCTCCGCCGAAATCGAGGATCGAGAGCGTCGAGCGATCCTCGAACCGAATGCCCGACGCGAGGTGCCGAACGAACTTATTCATATTCCCGAAGGTGAAGTGAGCTTTTGCGTCATCGTAATATCGCGCGTAATATCGATTCAGGTAGTCGGGCGTGGGCAGCCTCGAAGTCGAGGCGCCACGGCACTCCGGGCAGCGCAGGTAGTCCACCTCCGGGTCGCTCTGAAGCCGCAAGATGGGCTCACGCCGCCCGCCAAACCCACAAATCGGGCATGCCGGCGACGGAGAGAGGTCCTCCCCGGCGACGTGCTCGACCCTCCACCGTCGATGCATCTCCGAGATCGAAACGTTCCTACTCATGCGGCTCCTCTTTGGACCTGACCCAAAGCCACTCCCCTTCGGGTCTCTGGAATCGTGCTCCGAGTCGCGCATAGATGTTGTGCACGGGTGTGTTCGTCACGCTGAAGCTCGCGAATCCGACTCGATATCCAAGGGACGAGTAGGCCAAGAGGGCCCGATGATAGAGGAGCATGCCGGATACGCGCGCGCCTCGGTGAAGCATCGCGACGGCGAGCCTGAGTAAGCCCCCTTCGGGTGCGCTCAAGAACCAACCGACCGGTGCTCCGCTCGGCTCCTCGATCCAAAGGCAGGTTCGGGGGCTCGTACTCACAAGCTCGTTGGCCCAGCGCGCGTATCTGTCGGCCAAGCGGACCGAGTCGACGCCCGGTAGCGATGCGAATCGCTCGTGTTCGAAAGGCGCCATCTCGTCGGCGGAGATGCGGAACGGGCGCTCCTCGGCCGATCGGACGACGAGGCGCTCCACGCTCGAGGTTTTGGGGAGCTCCGCGACCCCGGCGAGCCCGACTCGAAAGGGAAGCTGAGTATCTGCGTACCAAAATCCAGCCGCTCGGATCAGCTCGTGCGGAATCGAGGGTCCGAGCGGCAACCGGAGCTCGACCCATGCATACCGTCCGAGCTCCCGCGATCGCTCACGCGAATCCAACGCGAAGAACGCGAGGTCGGAGAGAATGCCGGCCGGCTGCCCGTACCACTCGCTGTTGAATCGATGAGTACGAATCAACGGGAGACCTCCGTCTCTTCGAAGACCGCTCTCCAGAATCCGACTCCATCCCAAACCGCGCCAAACTCGTGCATGCGCCGAATGGGTACGACCCGCGCCAGCTGGGTCCGCGCGAGGATCTGGGTAACTCTCTCGAGCGAGTTTGCCTCGAACGCACACCCGAGCGTCTGAGCGTTCGGCGGCAACGATGCGATCGCTTGCTCGAAGGAGCTCGGGACGATCGAGAGAAACCTGACCTCGACCCCTGGCTCCGCCAGAGAACCGTCGACCGAGGAGTCGGACACCGCCACTACCGCGCCGCTCCTCTCCGTGAGCCTGGCGTCCCAACCCAGCACACGGGCCCACTGCCAACCCATCAGGTTCGTCGACGCCACGTGGCCTGCCACATCCCCCACCGTCTTGGGCCACAAGGAGCACAAGCGATCTCGAAGCTCCTTGGCGCTCGCGAGCGTACCACCGATCAGGACGACACGTCGCGGAGACGTACAGCCAGCAGGTCCGTAGACCGCAAAGACCTTGATCAACTCTCTGAGGACCTCGTCGGAGGCGGCCCCGGTCTCGATCCAAGCCTCGCTGCGACGGTCTCGAAACGAGATCTGAAAGCTATCGACGGGGTGCTCGAGCCTGTCGACCTCGGTGGCTGCGGAGTCAGATCCGAAGACGATTCGGACCGCGGCGCGCCGTGCGAGCCCGGCGACCTTTGGGTCGCTCGGATCTGCCCTGAGAAGCTCCACGCGATCCCGGAGGTGAGTCACAAGATCCCCCGCGGGAAGGTGATGTCGAGCGAGCTCGAGCAAGGGACCGGTGAGATCCTCGCCCCGGGAGCCCAGTTTCAGGGTCGAGCGCACACCGGTCAGCGACAGCATCACGAGCGCGAGGGGGCCGAGCAGGCTCACGTTGTTGGGGAGCCACACCCCAACCTCTCGGCGCGGCCGAAAGACGGTGGCGCGATCGCCCTTTGGCCCGTCGGTCTCGGCGCCGAAAGTCGCACCGAACACGCTGCGCAGGCGGTCTGCCGACAAGAACGCGAGCAGATAGGCCCACTCGTCCCGAGAGTAACCGTCCGGCCGCTCCCCGACCAAGCGAGCTCGAAGCCCCGCCCACGCAGAAATCACCGCGTCCCGGTCGAACGGGAGGGCCACCGCGCTCGAGCTGACTCCGTTCGAGTACCAAAAAATCCGCGAAGACTCAGACACTGCCGCACCCTCGCAGCTCGGACTTGGGCAACCGACCGAGGAGCTCGAACCGCCGGCCGCTTCTCCCGCAGGGACATGTCCCCGACTCGATGCGACCGAGGTCCTCCGTGAGCACGCTGTGGTACGGAGCGCCGAGCGCAAGGACGTTGAGTAGTTGGAGCTGCCCAGGAGCTCCGTAGAGCGGCGCTCTCGTGTAGGTGTCGCGCACGATCACTTCGGCCCAACGCGGAACGTGCCGAAACCCATACTCACAAAGAGGATAAATGACTCCTACTTGCTCGACGAGGCCGTAAAAATCCACGACTCTCGATCCGGGACCCGCGGTGGCGAGCACGACCTGCTCGAGCTCACGCGCCGAGACGCGCTCGGACTCGAGCTTCTTCCAACCGCCCGAGTGAACGAACACGACCCGCTTGCGTGCGAGGAGCTCGGCGAGCCTCGACGGCCACGCTGCGCGCGCCCACCCAAACCAGAGCAAGTAACTCAGGCCGTAAACCAGGAGCTCGTCGCTCCCTTCGATCGCACGCTCGAGCGCATCCCACCGCATCGACCTCGGATCCTCGGCGTCCGCCAAAAGAAAGACGAGATCGTCGGCCAGCGGCCGGAGCGACAAAGCCGCCGCGACCCTCGCGGAAACTTCCCCAGCGAGCCTGAGCGATTTCATCCCGTCGAGCACCAAGAGAGGCCGCTTCGCCTCCCCCACGAAGTCTCGGAGGATCGCGACCGATGACTCCGATTGAAGCGCGCTCGAGCGATCGTCGAGCCGAATCCGACTTGCGAGCCCACTGGTAGCCGACGAGCGGAGCGTGCGCTGATGGGTGAGATCGGCTCGCTCGGTCGCGAGGGTCACGTGTTTGAACAATCCGACGTGTAACCACGGCAGCTCCTCGGCCGCTTGCGCTGGCGATCGAGAGGCGTAGTCGGGCCAGATCCGCGCATAACTCACACTCCCCTTCAAATGAAGCCGCGTCAGCTCGTCGAGCTCGCGAACGAGGCTGCGTTCGTCGCGCGCCGAAAAGGGCGGACCCTGCAGCAACTCACTCACGACCGCTCCAACCGAGGAAATGGTCGAGCGCGCGAGGGCGCACGAGCGCCGAGTTCAGTCGCGTCGATGGGTCACGCAGAACGCTCGGCCAGTGAACCTCTAGGGCGGGCAGGAGCGCCCGATAATCCGACTCATCGAAGACTTCCCGAGCCCGACGACGTACGAGCTCGACCTGCACCTCCAGCGACTCGAGGAGGCGAACGATTTTGTCGCTCGACCCTAAGTCGAATTCCAGGACCGGCCAAACGAAAGTGGACACCAGCCGCGCGTGCCCGAACTCGGCCCCCACCCTCCCCTCGAGGGTGTGCGCGATGCCGTGTGCGAGCCCCACGCTCGCGCGAGCCTGAGCTGCACAGGCGTCAGCCGAGACGTCGAGCCAGCGAGGGTCGGGCCGAACCGGTAGCTCGATGGCTTCTCGCAAACATCGCGCTGAGATCGATCGCACCTCGGGTCCGGCCAAGGGCGAGAGCAGACCCTCGAGGGCATGAGTCAGGACGTCTCCGCTAGCGTACCTCGCGAGCTCGGGCGAGACGGTCTCGAGCAGCTCCGGCCAAATCACCCGCGCTTCCGGGACCCAGGAATCGTCGATCGTCACTCGCTTCTCGCCCCCCACACTCGCGATCGTGATTCGCGAGGCCTCGGCTCCGCTCCCCCAAAGAGTAGGGACCGCGACCAGACGAACCAAGGGCGCCTGAGTCGCCACGAACGCCTTCGCTTGATCGATCAGCGTGCCCCCTCCCACCACGACGAGCATCCGCGCTCCCGAGAGTGGTGCTCCGATCGGCCGGATGGGAAAAGGGAGCCTCGCCGCCACACGCGCGCGCACCGACGGGCTAGCCCAAACGACGACGTCGTCTGCTCCCGAACCGGCGCGGACCAACTCATCCAAGGTCCAGCGCGCCGGCGCGCTCCCATTACTCATCGAAAGAGATACCCTTTTCGGTGAGCACCGCGATGATGTCGGCGACGCCGCGCAGCCGGCTCGCCTCGTCCGGTGTGAAATGATAGCCAAAGACCTCTTCCACTCCGATCGCGATCGTGACGACGCCAAGCGAATCCCAGGAACCAACCTCGGATCTCGACAAGTCGAAGCGGAACTCGGACTCATCGAGCAAAAAAGTGTCCATGATCAGTGACTTCAACTTCGAACGGTTGCTCATAATCGCTGGTCCCAGTGAACGTTCTTCTCCGAGGCAGATTCGAGGGTGCGGACATCGATCTTCCCGTTGGCGAGGGTCGGCAAGGCCTCCACGCTCTCGATTCGAAGTGGCCAGTGAGGGCGAGAGTGTCGCATCCGAATCTCGCGTAAGACCGCTCGCACCTCGGCGTCGGTAGGTCGCGGAGCGAGCACGAGCACGGCGCCCGACTCTCCAGCGCGGTCGGCGCCTCGATAGAAGGCCATCCCGCGACTCCATGCCGCTCGAACGCTCTCCGCGAGCAGCGGGAGGGAGACCTTCTCGCCGTAACGTTTGAAGACCTCCCCAGCCCGACCTACCAGCTCGATCCGCCCCGTCGAGGTGCGGCGCGCGAGGTCTCCGGTGGAGATGAACGATCCGTCCGCCAAGGTGTGAAAGCCGAGCTCGTCGACGAACCCGACGGCAGACGTCTCCGAACGAAAGAGCAGCTCGTCGTTCTCGCCCAAGCACAGCTCCACGCCGGGGAGAGTGTCTCCGAGAACAGCCAACGGAGAGTCGCAGGTCATTTCTCGGACGGTGAGTCTTGGCATGGCTTCGGTACAGCCGTAGTTGTCGAAAAAGCGGGCGTTCGGGAACCGCCGTGTGAGCTCGCCGAGACGACTCGCCGGAAAAGGGCCTCCCGCGAAATTCAGTCGAGTGATCCCTTCGAAGACGCGGCTGCCGAGGAGCTCGAGCAGCGGGGCGTGCCCACCTACCAAACACAACATGGCGTCGCGCACGCTCGAGAGTGTCTCCACGAGCCGTTCGGGGTCAGCCATTCCGCGGGTAGGTATCAGCTTCCGCCGATGAGCTCGTGCCCAGACCCACTGATTGACGAACGCGTAGGAGTAACTGAGCGGCAGGACGAGCACGGCGGTCGAGACGGCCGCAGCGACCTGGGCCTCGTGAATACGCGCGGCCAACAGCTCGGCGCGCGCACGCATCCCCACGACCAGCTTGGGCCGACCCGTCGAGCCGGACGTGAGGAGCGCGAACCCGCCCTCGACAAACGGCGCCGGCAACGACTCGAGCCACGCGTTTACCGTCGCGACGGAGATCGGACTCTTCGCGGGGATGACTGCGAAGGTCTCGGGGGAGCTCCAAGCGCGGTCGAGCTCCTCGAGCTCATCCCCGAGCCCCGCCTCGGAAAGCACCTTCACCCCTGCTCCTCGACGGACTCAGGCGCCGCTGAAGGCTCCGAGCCCCCTCGGGATCGAATCCAAACAAGACCCGCGGCGTTCGACTGAATGTACAGCCTGCTCACGTAGATCGAGAGCACCCCAAGGAAAGCGAACAGCAGGCTGAACAGAAACGTCAGCGCGAGAAACAAGGAGAGCCACCCGGGAGGCGCCTGTCGCTCGATCATCACACGCACGAACTGAACGATCCCCACCACGAGCCCGAGCAAAGACGCCGAAAAACAACCGACCGTGGCGAGCTCCAGCGGATAAGTGGTCAGCGAGGTCAAATGGGAGACCCAAAGGCCGACGAGCTTGGGGAGAGTATAAGTCGACTCTCCGTCGCGGGCGAGGTGCTCGACGTCCACGTTCCCCACGCGCCGAGTCGAGCGAAACAACCGCGCATCCACGTACGGGAACGAAGTGTGAGCGAGACCAACGGCGCGAGCAAGATCCCCCTTGATCGCCCGAACGTTCGACAACACGACGTCACTCTGGTTGCCGAGAGTACGGCGAGTTAGCCAGCCGTTGAACTTCGAGGCCAGCCGCCGTGAGACCGCTTGCTCGATCTGTTGGAATCTCCCATAACAGACGTCGAGGTTCGCCCGCTCCAGCTCTTCGATGACTTTCTGGGCAGACTCCGGCGGGTTCTGGCCGTCGTCATCGACCGTCACCACGACGTCTCCGCGCGACTCACCCATACCCCTCAACACGGCCGCATGCTGCCCGAGATTGGTTCCGTGCTCGATCCAACGGATGCGGGAGTCTTGCTCTGCGAGGCGCTCGATCACGCGCTGAGCTCCGTCCGGCGACCCGTCGTTCACCAGCACGAGCTCGAACGACTGGCGAGGGGCGAAGAACTCGACGTACGACTTCACCGTTCTCTCGAGAACCTTCTCGGAACGGTATACTGGTATGACGATGCTCAGGAGCTCAAAACCCACGGAGGAGCTCCCGAGTACGTGTGATGACTTCTTCGACTTGCGCGTCGGTCTGATTGAAAAACAGCGGAAGTCTCACCAAACACGAGCTCAACCGGTCGGTGTTCGGAAGGGAACGACCGTCGTGATATCTCTGCCCGAACGGAGAGCTGTGCAGCGCGACATAGTGAAAGGGCGTGACGATACCGTGCCCTCGCATGGTGGCGATGAAGCGCTCCCGTTCCTCCGGCCGCCTCAGCACGATCGCGAAGAGGTGAAAATTCGGGTCGTTCGCCGCGCTCGGTCGCACGTACCCGGCCCCCGCCCGCTCGAGGTCTTGGGCCAGCGCCTCTTCGTAGCGACGCCAGATCACCGCGCGCCGGCCGGAGACTTCATCCAGGCGCTCCAACTGACAACTCAAGTACGCCGCGCTGACATCGGAGAGCACCAGCGAAGAGCCGAGGTCGACCCAGGAGTACTTGTCGACGAGCCCACTCAGAAATTTCTTCCGATTCGTACCTTTGTCCCGGTAATACTCGGCTCGCTCGACGAGGCTCCCGTCGCGAATCGTCAGCGCGCCGCCCTCGCCACAGCCGATGTTCTTGGTCTCGTGAAAGCTGATCGCCGCGCACGCGCCGAACGTCCCGAGCGGTCGACCCCGGTAGCTCGCGCCGATCGCCTGCGCAGCGTCTTCCAACACCGGGACCGACCCGACACGCTCGAGCAACCCATCCATATCGCATGAGTTTCCTGCATAGTGAACCGGAGCCACGCAGCGCGTCTTCTTCGACAAGAGCAAGTCCACTTCGGCGAGCGACAGATTGCCATCGGGGTCGACGTCGGCGAACCGAAGGGTCGCTCCCTTCAGCGCGAAGGCGTTGGCGGTGCTCACGAAGGTAAAGGACGGGACGATCACCTCGTCCCCGGGGCCCACGCCCAGCAGATGAGCGCCGAGCTCGAGCGCCTGGGTCGCTGAAGTCACGAGGAGAGTTCGTTGACCGAGCCGCGCCTCGAGCAGCTCCTCGCAGCGCCTGCCAAAAGGGCCGCCGCCCGCCGCGTGTCCGTTCTCCACCAAAGCCACGCGGATCGCCTCGAGCTCCGACCCGAGGAACGTGGGCTTGTTGAACGGAATCACATGGCAAGCATATCACGGTCCGAGGCGCGGAAGGCCACGGGCCTCGGATCAAGGGATCGCCCGCACCGTTGTCGCAGATGCCGCCCAGCTTGCCGAGAGACTCGCGCCGATGTTGCAGCAGGAACCCAAGCCGTCTCTCGATGAGTGAGACCCTAGCTCGCTAGCCAGCCAGTAGCGTCGAAATTCGCCGCGGCTCTGCGAGGACCTCGTGCCCGCGCCCGTGCCCGTGCCCGTGCCCGTGCCCGATCCTAATCCTGCCTCACGATCCCAGGGGGGGTGTCTTCAGATCACCGGTCCCAATGCCGATCGGTTAGAGCCTCGGTTCAATCCCGGTCCCGGTCCGGATCCTGAGTGCGCTGCCGGGTCTGAGTCCGTCATCGGCGGCAGCAACACGGTCCGAGGCGGGCAAGGCCGCGGGCCGCGCTTCGAACAATCGCCCGCACCGTTGTCGCAGAGCGAGTTTCGGCGTTGAACCCGGCCCCCGAGTGGTGTCCAATCGCGCCGTGCTCTCGCCGATGCGCGCTTCCATGGGTCGCCTCGCCGAGCACTGGTACGCCGCCGCCCGCGCCGAAGAGCTCCCGAGGGGTCGACCGCTTGGACGGACCCTCCTCGGCGAGTTGCTGGTCCTGTTCCGAGATGAGCGGGGCGACGCCCACGCGCTCGCCGATCGATGCCTTCACCGAAACGCCCTCTTGAGCGAGGGGGTCGTGGTCGGAGGATGCGTAGCCTGCCCGTACCATGGTTGGACCTACGACGCCGACGGCCGATGTGTGAACGTGCCCTCGGAGAGTCGCGACGGCAGCCCGCGAACCGAGCTCACCCTCGAAGCCTTTCCGGTCCGCGAAGAGCATGAGCTGATTTGGGTCTACATGGGTCCTTCGAAGCGACCCAGAGGCAACCCGTTTCCCATGCCGGTCAAGCGCGGCGACGGATGGGGCTCCTACTGGATGACGACTCGGTTCGATAACGACGTCCCAAACCTCGTAGAAAATTTCATGGACGTCCCCCACACCGTGTTCGTCCACCGAGGCTGGTTCAGGACCAGGAGCCGAAAAAAAGTCGGGATGAGTGTAGAGCGCACCGAGAGCTCCGTGCTCGTCACGTACGACCAGCCCAACGACAGCATCGGCTTCACGCGTCTGTTGGCCAACCCGCGCAGACTGCCGATGGTGCACACCGACAAATATTACCTGCCGGCGACGACCCGCGTAGATTATGCGTTCGGAGACGAGGCTCGCGCCTTCATCATCACGAGCACCTGCCGGCCGATCTCTCCGAGCGAGACCGAGGTGTTCACACTCATCTCCTTCAAGCTCGGACGCGTGACGCCTTACATCCGCCCGCTCCTGAATTGGTACACGAAAAAAGTGATTCACCAAGACGTGGAGATCATGGAGATTCAGGGAAGGAGCTTGCGCCACCATGGCGCTCCCCTGTTTGCTTCGACGCCCGCAGACACGCTCCACGTTCACATCGAGGCGCTGCTCGAGTGGGCTGCCTCCGAAGAAGGTCCGCCGCCCCCTCGCGTGGTCGATCGGGTGGAATTCTGGATCTGAGATGAGCGCGATGGCTGGGCCCGAGCCGTTCACCTATCGGGGGGATGACTGGCAGTTGCGATACGCTGCGCCCTCGGACAACGATCGACTCTGTGAGCTCTTCCGGTCGATTCATCTCGAAGCCGCGCTCGACCTCACTCAGGAGCGCGACCCGGATTTTTTCTCGCTCTTGCGGATGCACGGAGGAGCTCACGAGACCTGGGTCGCCGAAGGGCCAGGGGGCTCGGTGGAAGGTTGCGGAAGTCTCGCCGTCCGGCCCGGCTGGGTGAGCGGCGAGGTGCGACCGGTGGGTTATTTGTGCGATCTTCGAGGGACCCCCGCGCTGCGAAAAGGTCGGGTCCTGCCCAAGGCGTTTCGCATCGCGCTCGAGTGGGCCCGGGCGCGGCATGGCGTCGAGAGCTTCTACACGGTGGTCATCGACTCGAACGCGCTGGCGCGTAAGGCTCTCACCGAAGACCGCGAACACCGGAGGGAGCAGCCCATTTTCCGGCCGATGACTCCCTTCAACATGACTTCGGTGCAATTCGTGGGCAAGGGTCGCCGACCGGTTCGATCGGTGGACTTCGTCCGACCGACCGAGCGTGCCGAGCTCGTGGACTTCTTTCGACGCCAGCAGGAGTTGCGGTTGTATGGGGAGGTCGTCGACGACGGCTGGCTCGACCGTCGCTTGGCTGCTTGGCCTGGGTTGTCGCTCGATCGGTTCGTCGTCGCCAAGAGCTCGGGAGGAAGAATCGTGGGTTGTGCCGCACCCTACGATTCGGCCCCGTTCAAGCGGACACGAGTGCTCGGTTATCACGGATCGATGAAATGGCTGCGGGCCCTACACGACGGAATGGTCACGGTCCGAGGCGGCGTGAAGCTGCCCAAGCCCGGGGAGTGCTTTCGGTTCGAATTCATGAGTCACCTCGAGGTCGGCGAGGATCCGAGTATCCTGAGCGATCTGCTGGCTTTCGTCTACCGGGCTCATGCAGCCTCGAACCTGCACTTTCTGAGTGCGATGATCCCGCGCGGATCGGCGCTGGACGGCGCCTTCGCCGGCTTCATGGTCACTCGGACCCCGATGACCGTGTACGGCGTCGCGCTGCGCGGCAGCGAGATGAGCCGGTTCGACTTCGGCACACCGAGGCCCGGCTTCGAGATCGCGCTCAACTGAAGGCGCCGCTTCGAGCACGATCATGGTATAGGTCCGCCATGTTCAGGCGGTTCGCCTTGCTCTCCCTGATCCTGCTTCTCGGCTGTGACGATCGGGCGCGAAGGACTTCGAGCTCGACGCCGACGCCACGCACGGACTGCACGAGCGATTGGGAGTGTATCGACGGATCTTGTCGTTGTAAAAATACGGGCGACACCTGTCGGAGCGCCGAGACTTGTGAGTCTGAGTGCAGAGTTTGCAACAACACGTGCACGCCCGACTGTTCGGGTCGCGCGTGCGGGCCCGACCCCCGATGCGGGACGAGCTGCGGGCTCTGCGCTTCGGGCACGTGCTCAGTGGCCGGCCAATGCGTGCAGAATTGCGATCCTGCCTGCGACGGGCGAGAGTGCGGTGCGGACCCAGTCTGCGGTATTTCATGCGGGAGCTGCTCGTCAGGCCGGTCCTGTGATGCGAATGGGCGGTGTTCGGGGACGGTTTGCACGCCGAGCTGTGGCTCGCGGGAGTGTGGGCCAGATCCCGTGTGCGGCGTGTCCTGCGGCTCTTGCAGCACCGGAACGTGCAACGCCTCGGGCACGTGTCTCGGCGGCGAGGTCGAGTGCGTGAGCGGCTTTGCGTCGGATTGCGACGACGCTGGCGAGCGCTGGACGGGGAGTCTGTGCTGCATGGACGCACCAGCCACTTGCTGGAGCGGGTTCGCGTCCGACTGCGACGACGCGGGGGAGCACTGGACTGGCTCGCTCTGCTGCGTCGACGCACCGAACGTCTGCGTCGATGGGTTTGCGTCGGACTGCGACGACGCCGGAGAGTTTTGGACCGGCTCGACTTGCTGCGTAGGAGGCCAGGCCGAGTGTGTAAATGGGTTCGCCTCGGATTGCGACGACGCCGGAGAGTTCTGGACCGGCTCCACTTGCTGCGTCAGGGCTCCGACCGTTTGCCTGAACGGCTTCGCCTCGGACTGTGACGACGCCGGAGAGCACTGGACCGGCTCGCTCTGCTGCGTCGACGGCCCTGCCGACTGCCTCGATGGGTTCGCTTCGGACTGCGACGACGCCGGGGAGCACTGGACCGGCTCACAATGCTGCGTCGACGGTCCCGCCCAATGCGTCGATGGGTTCGCGTCAGATTGCGACGACGCTGGAGAAAACTGGACAGGTTCGAAATGCTGCGTTCCGGGCGCCTCTCGGTGTGTGACGGGCTTTGCCGCGGACTGCGATGGCCCAGGAGAGCACTGGACAGGCTCCCTGTGCTGCATCTGAGGTCCCGACCTCGAAGGGAGCCCGCGCGTCGACCTCGCGCCTGGCCGATTGTCGCACTCATCGGTGTCGGCGCCTGCCGGGAGTCGGACGAGGCGAAGCTGAGCAAGCTCGTCGATCGGTTCGAAACCCACGTCTACGTCGGACTCAAGGTCGCAGCGCTCGATCCGGAGCGAGACTCCGAAGTCAAGGAGGCGCGACGACTCATCGAGGAGCTCAGCACGACCACCAGCACCGCGGGACTCGACGCACGGGACGCCTTGGTCCTCGGCAAGGCGGCATGGACGCTGCGCTCGGTGGGAGCGAAGGAAGTCCGCAGAGGGAGGGACTCGGAGCTTCCTCCGCTGCTTCCGCTCCTCACGAGCTCGACCTCGATCGATCGCTCGACCGATCACGCGCTGCTCCTTTTGGGGCTGCTCGCGCTGAAGGTCCATCCGAAGGCTCCGGTGCCGGTCTCGAACGCGCTGCTCTTGTACGAGGCGTGGATGGCCGGCGAGGCTCCGCTCGAACCCTCACTCGAGCCCATCGTTCGGGCCGCACAAGCTTATGCCATGGCGTCGAGTGACTTGTGCGACCTGGCTTCGAAATTCTCGGACCTCCTCGACAAGACACCCACAGGGACAAAAGGAGACGAGCTCGCACGCATCGCCGGTATGGCGATCGGCATGGGTCACCTCGCGGCCCACGCCCCTCAGGAAGCGGGGCTGATCATTACGCTGTTGTTGATCGAACACGTCCCGTGGGTGCTGCGGTTCGTCGCACACGTCTTTACCGCGCGTTGTTGGGATGGACGGAAGAACGAGGAGCGCGCGGCCACGGAGTGGAGGCGCGCGCTGGATGTCGCTGCGGGCGTAGGCGTGCCCGAGGCCGAGCTCTCGTTCTTGCGCGCGCACCTGGCGCTTCGAGCGGGTGATCTTGCGGAAGTCAAAGTGCAGCTTTCGCGCGCCGAAAGTACGACCCTGCTCGACGACGCGGAGAGGACTCGGCTCCGAACGCTCGTAGCGTCGATCGATCCGGACGAAGGCAAGCTCGAGGAGCTCCTGAGCTCCGCACGAATCGCTCGTTTCATTACGTCCATCGTGATCGGCCGTCTGGAGGCGGCAGGCGCGCTCGACGTCCCCGAGCTGAAGGCGCTCGATCCGGCTCGGCTCTGGTTGGGTGTGGTCGAGCGCTCGAGGCAGCACGTCGCCGGCTGGTCAGGTTGGCTTCGAGCGCAATGGGAAGCGCTGTGAGCCGCTCCGAAAGTCGTCGCGTGTCGACGGACCTCCGCTGATCCATTCGTGCCCGCGAAATCCGCTCGCCCATTGGCTCCGACTGAGTTATTGGCCCCTTCGAGCTCGTCCCATCATGGTCATCAAGTCTATCCTCCCGAAGCTCAACCCGTTGGCCGGCGCGGCGGCCAAATCAAAAGCCAAGGCGAAGCCGATCAAGGCCAAGGTCGCCAAGGCGACGAGCGCGCCCGCCGATGCCCTCGAGTCGACGAACAAGTCCGCCGCGGTCGCATCGATCACACCGACGCAGGCTCCTTCGGCGCCCTCGATCCCGGGCGTCTCCGAGACGTTCCCTGTCCAGGCGCTCGAGTCCTTGGACGCAAAGGGGCTCTCGGGGCAGACCTTCATGCTCGACGGCGGATCCTTGCGCGGCTTGAAGCTCCGCACGCGAAGAATCATCGACGGCGACAAGCCCGGGTTCGAAATCCTGTTCAAGCTGACGTCGTCGAAAATCCCGGGACTCCTCGAGAAGCTCGACAAGGCCGGCGCGAGCACGACAGACCTGTCTTTTCGAGGCCTCGAGCTCGGCGAAGATGGCGTGGCCAAGCTCAACGCCGCCAAAGGAGTGATCTCGACCTCGAGCACTCACGCTCCGCCCGATCTCGACAACACCGCGACCAAATGGGTGCGCCGACTCGAGGATCAAAAAGGGGGGGTCATCGAGGTCGTGAACGACAAGGCGGCGCTGGCCGTGCGAGGCCTCGTTCGCATCCAACTCAGCGGCGACGACAAGACCTGCAACAAACAACTCGACGGTTTGATCAAGTCGCTGGGGTTGCAGTCGATCTTCGCGCCGCCCACGACTCACTCGAAGCAAGTACACGCCTTGATGCACGTCCTGTGGCAGGTCGACTCGAAGCAGGCCGACAAGCTCGCAAAGGGAGACCTCGACAAGGTCAAGCCGGCCGACCTGGTCAAGACGTTGGAGAAACTGGGTTACTCAAAGGAGCGAATCAGCGGGCTCCGCTACGAAGACACGTTCGAGGGACACTTCTCCGTGGTCGATCCGCAGCAAGCGGAGGAGCTCGCAAAGGCCGGAGCTCGGTATTTGTATTCCACGGTGACTTCACCGGAACATGTACTGTCGATTCTGAGAAATGGGCAGAAATCGTCGCTCCAGCGCTACGAAGACGGGATGATCGTCAACGGGATGAGTACGATCGCCGACTTCAGCACGGGCGGTGCCGTGGGTGTGTTCACGCGGCTCGTCACTCAGGACGCGATCTACAACGGTCAGGGTTGGACTGGTCGTACCTACAAGCTGCTCCAAAGTTACAAACAGCTCGGTCGAACCGACTGGTACGGCTGGAACGGCGACTACTTCGGCCGGCGATGGGATCTCGACTCGAAGGTCAACTTTGGCCGGGGGCTCGTCGAGTCGATCGACGATGGGAAGACGTACAAGACGACCAACGAGCTGATTTTCACGGCCGGCAATCGTCCGGAGAACATCGAGCGGGTGATCGCGACGACCGAGTCCGACCGCCAGAAGTTGATCGAGCACCTAGAGAAGCAAGGGTACCAGCCGCACAACGGGCTCTCGTTGTCGGAGTTCGTGGTGTTGTCGCCCAAATTCTTGCCCTACGGGCCGTCTCCGTACGACGTCACCGACCCCAAAAAGTTCGCCAGTGAGGCGCTCGCGGCGGCCAAGACCGGGAGCTCCGCGCAGCTTCGGTGGTTTCTCATCGAGGGTCCGGCCGACGCAGGAGCCAAGGCGGAGCTCGAGAAGAAGTGTTTGCTCGACCCGAAGCTCCGGCAGTACGCGCTCGACGCGGCGAAGATCAGCGGTCGCTTCGCGATGGCGCCAGAGGAGCTCGGGAAGCTCATCAAACAGCTCAAATCGAAGAAGACCAAGGAAGGCCCGAAGATCCTCGAGGCGCTGGTGAAGTCGGCGGCCGAAGCCTTGTTCCGTTCCGGAGCCAAGGAGGCCGCGGCGCTCCTCGCGTCCAAGCCCTCCAAGGCGAGCTACCCAGGTCCCTACGAGCTGAGTGACGATGTCTGGGTTCGCATCTACGAGTCACTCGCGAAGCTGGAGGGGGGGACGACCAACCCGTGCTTCGAGCTCGCGATGAAGACCCGCGCAGAGAAGCTCCTCAAGGATGGGAACGCCGGCTTCCGGAAGTTTCTGCAGTCGACGCCGCTAGTGAATCCGGCCGACCCGGCCGCGTGGCTCGCCGCGGAGGCCAAGAAGGTGGCGGGGGGCGGAGAGAGCTTGGAGCTCGCGCTCTTCGTGGCTCAAACGCAGCCCGACTCGATGGGCCAGGTTCGAAAGCAGCTCCTTGCCGCGGACGGGCACAAGACCGTCGAGATCCTGCGCTCGACCCTCGTCGAGCAGAAAGACCTCGGAATGAGCGGGCAGGAGCTGAATACGCTGCTCGATTCGTTGCCTGCCGACTCCGCTTCGAAGAAGGTCCTCTTCGATGAGTTCCCGGACGCGCTCCTCAGAACCGGCGACGCCGACCTGCTCGCCAAGCTCGAGGCCCATCACGGTACGAAGAGCCCCCAGCTGGCGATCAACGACTCGACGCGCTGGACTCAGCTCGCCGAGGCGCTCGTGGCGAAGAAGGGCGCGCTGCCGGCCGGCTTTCTCTCCAACGTGCTGGGCCGGGGCGCCTACTGGCTGCAGCACTCCGCTGAGTTCATGAAGCGCCTTGGCGAGCTCGATCACCTGTTCGATCTCAGCGACCCAACGGCATACCTCGCGGAGGCGACTCAGAACTGGAAAGCCGGCAGCCCAGCGCCGTTGAAGCTCATGTGGCTGCTCCTCGGCCCCGAGGAGACGCGACCCTTCCGAGCGCAGGCCGCGGTCGCGACGCTCCGATCGAACGACTACTACGTACGCAACGCCCTTCACTACGCCAAGACATACAGCGGCAAAGACGCGCTCCCCCTCGACGCCGCCGAGCTCAACTCGGTGATGAAGCAACTGACGGACGACCCAAAGGACGCCAACGCGAAGACCACATTCCTCAGCACCGCTGGTCGCCAAATTCTCACGAAGGGCGACGCCACCTCCTTCGGCCTGTTGAAAGCCCACTTCGAGAAAAATCCCAGCGAAGATCCCGCTGGGCAGCTCGGCGTCAGCTACGCCCCCATGCGCGAGGTGCTCGACGAGCTCGCAGCCAGAAAAGACGACCTTGGAAAGCAAACCTATCGCTGGCTGGTCGAGACGTCCGCTTCCCACGCTCTCAAGACCTCGCGAACCGAGTTCATCGCACACGTGTTGGCCCAAAAGCTCGACCTCTCGGACCTCGCGCTCGACCTCGACAAGGCCCTCGCCCTCGTAAAACAAATCGCCGAGTCGCAGTATTACTACGGAACCCAGTCCATCTCCGAAGGAACGAAGTGGCTGCTCTTCCGAGGCGCCAAGTCGCCAGACGATGCCCTGATGGAGAAGATCATCGCCTCCATCGACAAATGGAAATTCCAACCGAACCAAAAGAAAGGCTTCATCGACGCACTCTCCGAGCTCGCGCCGGACTGGAAAGCCAAGCTCCAGACTGCGTAGCGCAACCCGCCGTGTCGCGGCTTGTCGCGGCTAACTGAGAGTCATGGGTGATCACTTCAGAGGCAGGATCAGGATCAGGATCGGGCACGGGCACGGGCACGGGCACGGGCACGAAGTCCTCGCAGAGCCGCGCCGAATTTCGATGCCACTGGCTGGCGCGCGGACCGTCGTTGATCTCCTGGACAGCCGCCGAGGTCCCGAATATGCCGTGCCCGTGCCCGATCCTGAGGCAGGATGAGGATTAGGCAGGACTAACTGTGGGATTATTTTCAAATTCATCCCGACTCGGACCCTCGCAGGGCCGCAGGCCGTCTCGAAACCAGCCCAGGCGCAGCCCTGGGTTGGTGGAGACGGCATCCATTGAGCCCAAAGGGGGGTCCAATGTCATGATCCGAGCAATCCCATGGTCGTTCTGACCGTGGACAAATCGGGATCGGTCCGCCAAAGCTACCCGGGATGCGCTTGCCAATCGTCTTGGGCCTGCTGGCCGCCAGCTCGGCGTGTGAGCAGTCGCGGAGTCGATCCTCGTCTTCGACGGTCAGGTCTCCTTCGTGCTCACTCGTCGTGTGCCCGAGTGACTGCGCCTGCGATCAGACGACCGCCTGCGACGCCACCTGCGAGGCGTGCGACCCCGAGTGTGGGCTATGTCGATCCGCCGAAGCTCAGTGCCGAGCGCCCGCGGACGCAGGTCCGACGGACTCCAGCTCGTTCGATTTCGGGATTCCGGGACTCGTCGACGTGGGGATCGGAGTCGACCTTGGGTTGTCTCTGCCAGACTCCGGTCTACCGTCGGACTCCGGTCCAGCACAGGACGCAGGCCCCTGCGCGTACCCCGCGGCGCAACCCTCCGGCGCACCCTGCTGCACCTCCTTGGGCGTGGATGCGTGTACACTCAACCTGTTTTGCGCGGCGTTCGACGGCCGAACCCAGACCATTTGTTATCGCGACGGCTCGAGACGACCAGGCGAGACCTGCACCGAGCCAACTCAGTGCTCGACTGGCATTTGTTCGGACGGGCTCTGCCGGTCGCCCGCGGGCGCTTCCTGCACGAACGCGAATGAGTGCCAGAGCGGCGGTTGCTCGGCGAACGGCCGTTGCCAGGGGCGATTGAACGAAGCGTGCGGGGAGTCTCCCGACGACTGCGTCACGCCGCTCATTTGCAGCTCGGCGAGCAGAACCTGTGTCGAGGCGCTCCCGGCCGAGTGTTCGGTGCTCACAAGTCAGCCGTGCGCGCCGAGCGACAGATGCTCGGCGATCGATGGGACCACGATCTGCGAGCCCGCGGGATCCGGCGGCCTCGGAGCGACCTGTGTGACTCATTCGGAGTGCCTGCGCGGGTTCGTGTGTGTCCCGATCTCCGGAGTGGGTTGCGTCCGAGTCTGCGACCCCAACGTCACGGACTCGTGCGGCGCGGGCGTCCAGTGTCTGACGATCCCGAGCTTCACCGAATTCGGAATCTGCGGAGGCTGACCTCGCTACTCGTCGGGAAGCTCGACGAGCACGAGCTCGCCGCGAAATCCCGTCGGGGCTCTGCCGAGCTGACCAAAGTCATTGGACCCCCGGCAGAGCACCTTCGCGTCCTTCAGCCCACAAATATGGGAACCGCCGAGCTGCACCTGTTTCGTCCGGGCAAGGTCGGCGATCCGTTCAGTTTCTCGGACGCCGAAGGAGAGTACGGTTCCGTCGACCTTCACGACGACCGTGGCCGTGGGGCCCGCAGTCACCTCGGCCGCCGGCTGAGTATCGGGGAGCTCGACGGGTTCGACCTTCGCGGACATGTCCGGGTAGGCAAAGGCTCCGCGACCCCCAAAACACAGCACGCGCTGGTCCCGAGTGAGTCCGCAGGTATGATTCGAGCCGACCGCGAGACCGGCCAACTCGGGAAGCGATGGAACGAGCGCGGGCCTGGATACTCCCGCGCGATTGTCGCCACGAGCCGGCGTTGCCTCCCCCCAGCAGTACAAAGCCCCGCTTCGGGCGAGCGCGCAAACGTGCGCGCCGCCGATCCCGACGTCGACGATCGGTTCGGGGAGCCTGACCACCACGGGCCCGTCGTGAGGCTGGTCGTCGCCCTCGCCCAACTCACCGTGGTCGTTCGGTCCCCAACAAATCAACTGGCCATCGGCGAGGACCGCGCAACTCGTTTGGTGCGTCCGCCTCAGCGCCACCGCGCGGCGAGCCTGCGGAATCTCGAAAGGACCTCCGGATGGGTGCGACCTCGACCCGAGCTGTCCGGATTCGTTCTGGCCCAAGCACTGGACCGCCGTCGCGGTGCGGGTCTGAGCACACGCATGAGTGTCTCCGATGAACGCCGCGGTGACATCGGCTTCGATCGGCGGGGTCACCGGGTCCGAGTACACGCCCACGCCAAGCACGGCGCTTCGACCCACGCACCGAATTCGGCCCGCCACTTGGCCGCACGTCGCCTCCGGAGCCACCCAGAGCCGGTCCGCACCCCGGAGCGCTTCGACCTCGCCGACGCCCTCTGGTGAAACGTCAGCAAGATATCCAAGCTGACCCGCCGCGCTCGCGCCGACGCAATGGACCGAGCCATGCTGGTCGAGCACACAGGCATGATCGTGCCCGGCGGCGATCTCGGCCACCTCGAGGTCTCCGAGGAGACTCTCGGGATGGTCGACAGCCGCAAAATATCCGCGACACGTCGTCGCGCGGCCGAGCCCGCCGCAAATGGACCGAGGCCCTACCCACAACCCGGGTCGGGGTATGTCCACGCGGCGAGGTTCGAGGGTCGGAGCCCTGGAATCGTCGAGCTGCCCGTAGGTATTGGAACCGAAGCAGAAGGTCGCGTCGGTCGATCTCGCGCACGTGGAGTCGCCCCCTGCGGCGATCAGCTCGACGCCCTCGAGACCGACGGCGCGACTCGGGGGTTGGCCGTCCGGCGCCACAATCCCATTCCCGAGCTGGCCTCGATGCCCGAGGCCCCAGCATAGGACCGTTCCGCTGACGAGCAAGGCGCAGCTATGGTGCTCGCCCAGCGCGATCTGAGTTGCAGGCTCCGGAAGGTCGACCTCTACAGGTACTTCGAGGCGCTTCCTGCCCACGCTGGGAACTCCGTCTACCTGCCCGTCGTCTTGGAGCCCCCAGCAGAAGACGGCCCCGTTCGAGCTCACCGCGCATGCATGATTTCGGCCGGCGGAGAGTGCGACTACGTCCCGGATCCCGTCTTTTCGAACCGGAGTGCGTTTCGTCGCGCTCGCGAGCTCGCTCCCCCAGCACCAGACCAACCCATTCCGTAGCCCGGCGCACACGCCTGTGCTCGAGGCGGCGAGCGAAACGGCGTCGTCCAATTCGGCCACCGTCCGAAGCGCCTCGCGGTAGCTCGGAGGCAGACCGATCTGTCCGTCGAGGTTGCGCCCAAAGCACTGGACCCGGCCGGACGCGCGCAACACGCAACTCATCTGAAGCCCCACGGCGACTCGCACCGCGGGTGCGCCCGGCTCGTGTTCGCGCGGCTTCATCGGAAGGGACAGCCGCTCGAGCGGAAACGGAGACCCATCCACCGCCGACCAAGCCGAATCCAAAACGTCGGTCACGAGCGCACGCTCCGGCGTCGGAACGGGCCTTCCCTCGTCGGCGCCCGCAAGGCCGAGCACTGACCGACCTGGCAAAAGGCCGAGCTGTTCGACGGCGAATGGGTACAGGAGCGCCTCGACTACGGAGTCTTCGGCGACGTCGAACTGCAGCGAGCTCAGGTCGTCCACATCGATGACGTGGGCTAGGGCTCCGCCGTCCGTCTCCATCAAGAACACCGCGGAACGATGCCACGGCTCGAGCGGCGGGAGCTCGCGCCTGAACGAGCCCGGACCACACGCTGCGCCCGTGAGCGCCAGAAGGCACAACAGCCTTGGCCCGCTCGAGAGGGTTCGAGAAGTCATCGAGGCACAGACACGGAAGACGCCCGACGACCGTCCATGGAAGCTCGCCCAAGCGCTCCGCACGACGGCGACTTTCAGATCCCAATCCGCTCGGCGGCGCGGGCCGCGTACTCATCGAGGCAGCCCTTACGCAGCTCGGCTCTGACTTCCTCGAGGATCTCTCCGAGCCGATTCTTGCCCTTGCCTCCGAGCTCGTGCCCATTGCCCCAGTATGAATCGTGAGGCGCATTCTCGACGAGCTTGGACTCACTCGTCCCTAGGAGCTGCGAGGCCAGGTCGGCGTGTTGACCGATCTTGGTAGCCACGGCGAGCCGCATGACGTCGTCCTTGATTTGCTCCCAGTCTCCCCGGAGCGGGTGTTTCCTGTCTCGCCCAAGCTCGGCCGCTTCCTTCGCGGAGCGCGTAGCGAGGATCGTCTCGGCAAACTCGGGGTCGCGGGTCCAGAATTTCATTGCCTGGAAGAAGTGCTCCGAGGTCGCCGCGTGAAACTCACGCCCGCTGGACGCCTGCACCGTGAAGGGGTGCTTCGAGAAATTCGAGAAGCCTCCGAAGTCCTCACCCTCACGATAGAAGAGAACGACGTTTCTCTCCGGCAGGGCTTGACCCGTCATGACCGCGAGCTTGAATGCCTCTCCGCCTCGAGTCGCTCTTCGGAGGGTCGTGGGCGCCGCGAGCTCGACCAGCCGCTTGGCCTCCTTCACCCACGCCGGATCGGCGTCCGTTCGATGGTCGACGAGTGAGAGCACGGCGTCTGGCCCCTCGCGGACCGCGAGCTCGGCATAGTGCCCATTCACACCGAGCTTCTCGAGGGCCAGCGCGAGCGCCCGCGCAGGCTCTCCGTCGACCCAAGGCTCCGAACCCTGCGGCTTCAGCTTCATGCCCCCTTTCTACCGCACCCGCGCCGCCCGGCCCACGAGAAGTTTCTGAGCGTGGACGGGACCAGAAAGACGACTTGACGGAAGCGCTTGTACGTTGCTAGCGGCGATCGCCATGCGAGGTCCGACAACTCTGATGGCAACGCTCCTGATCGGCTGTCACGCAGGCGTCTCAGGCAACGGCAACGTGATCACTCAGGCGATCGAAGTGGGTGCGTTCAAGAATATCGCGATCGGATCCGGAATTCACGGACACGTGCGACCAGGCCCACGTGCGATAACTCTCGAAACGGACGAGAACCTCATGCAGTACGTTCGAGTGGCCGTCGAAGGCGACACACTCAAAGCGACGCTCGAGCCCGGAGTGCTGCTCGTAAATCAACACGCCTTGAAGCTGCACGTCTCCAACGACGCGATCGAATCCGTCGAGGCCTCCGGCGGAGCGGAGGTGGATGCGGAGACGACTCAGCCCGCGGCGCTGACTCTCGGCGCCTCCGGCGGCAGCCGCCTCCTGGTGAGCAACGTCTTGGTCTCGGACCTTCGGTTGAGCGTGACCGGCGGAAGTCGGGTGAAACTGGTCGGAACCGCGACGACCGGAGACCTCACGGTCTCCGGGGGCTCGAACGCCGACCTCGAATTGCTCGACCTGTTGGTAGGCGGATTCAGCGTGTCGGGCGGCAGTAAAGTGACTTCGAAAGTCCGCGGCTCGGTCTCCGGCGCCGCGTCTGGCGGGGCTCGAGTGAAGCTCCTCGGCTCACCCAAGGGCGAGATCAAAGTCTCCGGAGGGTCGGCCGTCGATCGGTAGTCTTCCCTCGCCAGGGTCGAGCTTCAGCGAGCCTGTTCTTTCCGCCCTGTTCAGCGACGATGTTCAGCGACGATGTTCAGCGACGATGTTCAGCGACGAAGCAACGGATTTCGAGAGGAAAGCTCCGGAAACCGTGCGAAATCGCGATCGCAGGTCAAGAGCTCGGACACACCTCCGACGATGCAAAGGGCAGCGATGCGCGCGTCCTGCACCTTCGGCCCTTCACGCGCGCTACTCTGAGAAGGCGGTCGAGCGCCTCGAAGTAGGCGTCGCTCTCGGAAAGGCACACTACTTTGGGCGAACGAAGCCACTCCCTGACTTGATCCAAGGCACACTCAGACCGCTTCGAGCACCGCAGCTGCGCCGAGCCCGCCCGCAGCGCAAATCCCGAGGAGCGCCGTTCCCTTGCCTGCGGCGACCTCGTGGGCCATCGTGGTGACCATTCGGGCACCCGTGGCTCCAAATGGATGCCCGAGCGCGATGGAGCCGCCGTGGACATTCAGCCGGTCCGGCAGAATCTCACCCACGGCTTCCTCGCGCCCGAGTCGCGCCTTCGCGAACGCATCGCTCGCGAGCATCTTGAGAATACTGAGCACTTGCGCCGCAAAGGCCTCGTGCATATCGACGACACCGATGTCCGAGAGCTTCATGCCCGCGCGATCGAGCGCCTTGGGCATCGCGAACGCCGGACCAATCAGGAGTTGGTCGGCCGGATCGACGCCTACGTAGGCCCAACTCCTAAAGGCTGCGAGCGGCTTCAGGCCGAGGGTCCTCGCCTTCGACTCCTCCATCAACAGCACGGCAGCGGCACCGTCCGTGAGGCTGCTGGAGTTGCCGGCGGTGAGAGTTCCGTCCTTTGCGAAGGCCGGCCGAAGCTTCTCGAGCTTCTCCACGCTGGTGTCACCTCGGACGATTCCGTCGGCGCTCACGGTCTCTCCGTTCGGGAGCTCGACCGGCACGACCTCGGACGCGAACCGACCCGATGAGATGGCGAGCGCCGCGCGCAGGTGAGAACGAACCGCGAGCTCGTCCTGGTCTCGTCGGGCGATTCCATTCCGTCGAGCCATCTCCTCGGCCGCCTCACCCATGACTTGCCCGGTCGATCGCTCCGCGATCTTGGGAGGCCGCGGCACCAAATCCTTCGCCGGATTGAGCTCGGTCAGGAGCTTGAAATACTCAGCGGGTCCCGCGCCCTTGTCCAAGAACACCGGAGCGGCCTTGTGCACCAAGCTCGCCGGCATCGTGAGCTCGGCGTTGCTCGTCGAGTCGCTCCCGCCGGCGATCACGACGTCGGACTCACCTCGCTCGATCGCCGCCGCCGCAAGGGTCACTGCCTGAAGCCCTGTCGCGCACGCGCGCGTCACCGTCATGGCTTCGATGGTTCGCGGCAGACCCAGATCGATGACGATCTCACGACCAACGTTCGGCGCCGTTCCCGGAAGGATCACTCCACCCCAAATCATGGAGTCTATGTCTTGCCGGGAAATGGGGTGTCGGCTCAACAGCCCCCTCACCGCGGCCACCCCCAGCGCGATGGTGTCGAGCCTCGTAAACGGCCCGAACGCTCGCACGAACGGAGTGCGAACACCCCCAACGATCACTGCTCGTCTCGTACTCATCACGCACCCACGAAATTGCCTCCGCACACGCGGAGGGTACGACCCGTCGAGGCGCCGCCGCCCGGGCTCGACAGAAAAGTAATCACCTCGGCGACGTCCTCGGGCAACCCACCCTGGGAGAGGGCGGACAGCCTTCGAGCGACCTCTCGAGTCGCTGCCGGAATCGCTGCGGTGAGCCTCGTCTCGATGAATCCGGGAGCGACCGCGTTGATCGCGATCCCCTTTCCAGCCAAGGATGGCGCCATGGCCTCGACCCACCCGATCACGCCTGACTTGCTCGCCGCGTAGTTGGTCTGACCGAAGTTGCCCGCGATCCCGGCAATCGAGGCCAACGCCACGATCCGACCGCCGTCGCGAATCAGCGGCGCCAGCGCTTCTTGAACTCGAAGCACCGCGGCGAGGTTCACGTCGATGGTCTTGTCGAAAGTCTCCAAGTCCATCTTCGCGAGCGTACGGTCGCGCGTAATTCCGGCGTTGTGGACGACGATATCGATTCCGCCGAACTTCTCCTTCACGAACCCGGCGATCGTCGCTGGCGCCGAAGGATCGGAGAGGTCAACCATCAGCGGCACACCTCCGACCTCACGCGCGACCGCGCTCGCCGGGCCATCGTCTTCCGGGCGATCGAGGCAAATCAGCTTGGCCCCCTCGCGAGCGAGCGCCTTGGCGGTGGCTTCTCCGATCCCACGCGCCGCCCCGGTGACGAGCGCGACCTTTCCATCGAGCGCCGCGTATGCGGGCACTTTTGAGGGCAAGGTGACTTCGGAGGTGACCTCGATGACTTGACCGGTGACGAAGGTGGCCCGGTCCGACATGAAAAACCGGAGGACCGGTTCGAGGCGAGCCTCCGCGCCAGGCTCGACGCGAACGAGGACCGCGGTCGCGCCGCGTTTCCCGAGCTCCTTCGCCAGGCTTCGCACGAAACCTTCGAGAGCCGCTTGGGCGGCGGCCGAGGCGGGGGCGAGGTTTCGGAGCGGACGTCCGATGACGACGACGCGAGCGCAGGGCGCGACGGCTTTGACCCGAGGCTGGAAGAATCCGTGGAGCTTGGTCAGCCCGGAAGGAGTCTCGAGGTCGGTGGCGTCGTAGACCAACCCGTGCGCACGGAAATCCTCCCCGCACTCACTCGAGAGCCGCGGAGGCCGACCCCAAGGCTCCCCGGCCTCCGAGAAGAGCTCGAAGTCACCTCCTGACAGCCACACGTTCGCGCCGGCCTTCGGGAGAGTCTGCGAAAGCACGACCGCCATCCGAGCAGGACTCACCACCACCTCGCGATCGGCGAGCGGCCGCTCCTCCCAAGCCCCGCTCGTCCTTTTGAGCTTCTGGGGTAAGGGGATCGGAAGTCCGAGCTTTTGTGCGAGCAACCTCGCGCTGGGATTCGTACCGAGCTCGACGAGAAAGTCACTCATGATTCACCTCGATGGGCCTCGCGGGCCTTTCCATTCGTGGTCGAAGACGAGTCGAAGGTACCAGTGAGGTACGCCGGTCCAAACGGAGCGTCTCCGACGAACAGACGGTTGCCGTCGCAATAAACGCCGACTTCGTTCGGAAGCACCAGGGGCCGAACGAATCGAACCTCGATCCGTGTGAGTCGTCGCGGGTCCTGAGCAAACAGCGCCCGATTCAACGTCTCGATCGCTCTGGCGAGAGTCGCGTACCCGTGAAGGATCACACTCTTCTGCCCTGCCGCGCGCGCGTAGGGAGCAAAGAGATGAATCGGATTGAAGTCACCGGTGAGCTTCGCGAAGTCCACGCCGGCGCTCGTTCGCAACCGCCATCTGCCGAGCTCACGAAGATCCCCGCCTTCCGACGGAACCACCCTCGGTCGCTCCTTCTTCTCGGTGCTCTTCGCGAGCGGAACGATCGCCGAGGTCGTCGCCACCAGCGCCCGCGGGCTCGAGCGAGTTCCGGTGACGCACTCTTGCCTGAGGATGGCACGCCGGCCGTCGTCGTCGATACTCACCAAGCGAGCCTCGACCTCCAGCGGCTCGTCTGCAGGAATGGGCGCGAGAAACTCGAAAGTCACACCTCCATTCAAGACCCGCGTGAGGTCGTAAGGCAGCCCTGTCAGCGTACGAGCCAACAGAGGCATGCCCCACTGAGGAAACAGATGCCCGGGGACGACGCCTCGGTACCAGGAGCTGTCACCGCCCACGTGCCGAATGTAGTCACGGACGAGGCCGGCAGGGCGCGGAGGAAGTCTCGCGCGAATCGGACCCTCCGCGCGCTCCTCCTTGGGCGCGTAATCTTTGAGGGCACGCTTGGCGGCGACGGACGCGGCCGTACGGAGCAGTGTCATCAACATCGGGCCTTGAGCCAAAACGTGACGCGCGGGAACGCCCATGCCGGCACCCAAACCTCTTTTGACGCGCTGTGTCAAGAGGCGAGCCATCCTGCCACCTGAAGAAATCCGAGAGCGCGGGCCAGAGGCCCTTGGCCGCCGACTTCGCGACCATGGCTCTCGACGACGCCCCGACCTCCGGCCACGTGCTGGGTGCGATGAGCCGCAGCAAACCTCTCAGGGTGCCTCGTACAGCGCCTCGAGGGCGGCTCCAAAGTCTTCGTAGACCCGTTTTCGCTTCACCTTGAGCGTCGGCGTGAGAAATCCGTTCTCCACCGAGAGAGATCCCGGGAAGAGCTTGAACTTCTTGATCGTCTCGTAGCTCGCGAGGGTCGCATTCACCGCCTGCACCTTGGCCTCGATCAACTCACGCGCCGCGTCGATGCCTGGGTGGAGCCAGATCCCAGCCACCAGAAACTTGCGCGCGTCGCCATACACGACCACGTGCCCGATCACCGGATCGTCCTTGAACTGAAGCTCGATGTTGGCAGGTGCGACGTTCTTGCCGCCCGCGGTCACCAGAATGTCCTTCTTCCGGTCGATGATTTGCAAGAACCCATCTTCCGTGAACCGCCCGATGTCTCCGGTCTTGAGCCAGCCGTCTTCAGTGAGCACGGCCCTCGTGCCTTCGGGGTCCTTGTGATATCCGGAGAAGATACTGTCCCCTCGTGCGAAGATCTCGCCATCCTCGGCGAGCTTGACCTCGACCGAGGGCAACGGCTTTCCAACCGTATCGAAGCGGAATGCGTCGGGTCGGTTGAGTGTGATCGTCGGCGAGGCTTCGGTCAGCCCATACCCTTCGATGATCAACACACCGGCCTCGTGGAAAGTCTCTTTGACGCGCTGCTTGAGCCCAGCGCCACCCGAGAGACAGAACTTCAAGCGACCGCCGGTTCGCTGGTCGAGCAGCTCCTTTCGTTGCTCCGGGGTCGTTCCCTTGGCGACTTCGGTCGCGATCTTCTCCCAGTGCGAAGGCACACTCATGAACACGGTCGGGCGCACCTTGGACATGTGGTCCAAGACTCGGAACGGATCGGACAAATACGAGACGAAGCCGAGCTGATTTCCGAGGCAAGCCTCTCCGAAGCCAAAGATGTGACTCATGGGGAGCCACAACAGATCGACGTCGCCGTCGGTGGAGAGCAGGGGCCCATTGATTTGAAGCCAATCGCGGCCGTTGACGCCGACGTTCTTGTGAGTGAGCGGGACACCCTTGGGCGGCCCGCTGGTGCCGCTCGTGTAAAGCATGAGCCCGACCTGGTCGAGGCTCACGCTCGCGAGTCGGCGCGCAAACTCGGCGAGGCTTCTTCTGCGACCGCGCCTCTGCGCGGCCTCGAGAGAGATCAGCTTTCCTTCGAGCCCCGCGAGGGAGGGCCGCTCCGCCTCGGGCACGAGCGCCATGGCTTTGGCCACGTCGACCGATCCCAACATGACGACGGCCCTGAGGTCGGTCAGCGACTTCAGGCGAGCGAGCACCTTCGAGAGCAGGAGCTCGGTGTCGACGAACACGACCTTCGCGTCGGAGTGCGTGAGCACGTAGGCGGCCTGCTCGGACGTACACGAAGGGTAGACCGGGACCATCACTCCACCGACGGCCTGAATCGCGAGCGCCGCAGACATCCACTCGACGCGATTCGGAGCGAAGATCGCGCCGCGATCGGTGGGTTCGAGGCCGAGTTCGATCAAGTACAGGCCGAGCTCGCGCACTTGATCCGCGACGTCCCGCCAACTCACCGCCCGGTAGTCAGACCCTTGTGGAACCATGAAACGCGGAGCAGCGCCGCGCTTCTTGGCTTCCTCGAAGAAGATCGCCGGGGCGGTCCGGAGCTCGAGGAGAGGTGTCACGTCCACGACTTCGCATCCTTGTCTTCGAGGCGTTCCTCGAGGTCCAAGAGCTTGCTCTCGAGCTCGTTGATGCGGTGCAGCGTACGCTCCTGGTCCCGCTTGGTGGGCAGCCCCACCGAACCCCACCACTTGGCGGCGGCTTCGTCCTGCGCCGCTTTCACCTTCGAGACCACACCTAGCATCGCGCCCGAAGGCTCGAGGACGAGGGGGCTCTCGAGCCAAGTCTCCATGAGCTCGGCCGTGGCCTTCTCCCAAGCATCGAAGCCCTTTTTCCACTCTTCGAATCCGAACATCTTCATCTCCTCAACGTGAGTCGCCGGGACGACACGACCGTCCCGAGCTGATTGGAAGGTCCACCGGCTCGACCTTCGAAGTGAACGACCTCTCCGAGACATTCGAAGAGGAAGCTGACGGCGCGTCGAACGATCGGCGCACCTGCGGGGGGATCGCTTTGGGACGAGACCGAAATGTCGAGCCGGTACACACCCACCAAGGTGACGTCGGGCAGACCGAGCTCGCCCGTCGCGGCGACTTCGATCTCCCAAGTGTCTTGGCCGGCGTACGGAAGCCCGTTGAGCACTCCGTCGACCCCCACGACACCCACGCCACCGAAGACATCGTTGCGTCGCAGCGGATACCGATGGACCATCACCGGAGCTTGGTAGACGAGCAGCGTCTTTCCTGCCGATGGGTTCTCTTCGCGTGACGCGTAGCCCAAGGCCGTGAGCCCGGTCGAGTCCTGCAAGTACACGGCATCTACAGTCCGGCCAGGCTCCTCGAGCACGAAAGCTTCGGACGGAAAGGAGCCCGAGTACCACTCGTCGCGAACCGACACCGCCCGGATCGAGGCGAGCTCGTCTCGACCCGGCTCCTCATAGCTCCAGATTCGGATTCCGCGATCATCGACCACACCCTCGACGTCGATCGATTGCTCCTCGGTCGACACGAAATAACTCGCGGGATGGTCGAGCAAGAGCCGAAACTCCTCGAAGTCGATCCGACCGTCGAGGTTTGGATAACAGGTCGTGCGCGCCGCCTCGGCAGTCTCGGGCGGCGTCAGATTCTCTCCGCAACCGAGCATGAGTATCATGGGAAGGAGCGCTTCAGAACGCATAGAAGAACCTCCCGCGAACCAGCTGCGCGGGCCTCGCATCGAGACCCGCCCCCGGGTTGTCGAAGCCCGAGAGTGGGAAGAGCACGGCGTGTTCTAGTGTGAGCCGGAACCCATCGCGGTTGATCCACGCGAGCGTCGGATCGAGCTCGATCCCGAGAGGTTTCTGACCGCTCGGCGTACTCTCCGCGTACACCGCGGTCGAGGCGACCAGGGCCAGCGAGAGGCGCAGCGATCCGCGACCCACCTCGAGCAGCTCGACCTCCGCGTGAGGCCGCGCGTACATCGCATCGGTGACTCTGCCGATGATCTCTCGAAACAAGATCCGGTCGACCCGATACTGGGAGTGGAACTTGAAGTTGTCGGCGCGCAGATCGTCCGGCGGGCTCACTTGACCGCCGTCGAGGTCCCCGACTTCGGCGGGCAGCGTAGTTTGCGAGATCCGACTCCCGAACCCAGGAGCCGCATCGCCGCTGGCAAAACCGAGGTCGAGCCCGAAGGTGACGGGGTCGAGCACGAAATCGGACTCCAAGACGGCGCCGAACTGCAGGGACTCCACTGGATTCCGGAGCAGCACACCGGGGATGAGTGTCGCCTCGTCCAGCGTGGCCACCGCGAGGACGGCCTCGGCTTCGATCCGGACTCCGCGGCGAGTCACTCGGGCCCAGAGATCTCCGGCAAAGGCGCGATAGCGGCGATCCACGGCCTGAGTCGCGCGAGGCTCACCCGCGCCGGCTTCGGTCACCGGATACGCCCGGTCTTGATAGCGATGCGAGAGGCCGAGCCCGTAGTCCACGGTCGTCTTGCCAACTCGCTCACGTCGCGCGCGGGCCCGTTCGCTTCGGACGCGCTGAGTTGCGAACGTGATGGTGCGGACGTCGTCCGTGGAGTCGAGGTCGAGGGACTGGGACGACGAGAGCCCTTGGGAGGACGGTCCGGAGCCGAAGTCATAAGCGAGAGTGAAGATGTGATTGAAGATGGGCGTGTTGAAAGCGACTCGGTCGGCGGAGTCCGAGAAGTCGGCGTCCTCCGCGTCCCCGGAGTTGGCGGCGAGCCCGAGGCCGAAGTGGCTCGGCGTGCGGCCCGCGACGAGCAGCCCGATCGGCGTGGCCACGCGGGCGTACGCATGGACGACCTGAATTGCGTCAGCGGGCGTGAGTTGCCTGCTGGAGTCGATGCCGAGCCCAGCGGGGGCGCTGCCGAGCGACAACCCGTCGAGGAGGGACAGGCGAACGAAAGCGCCGGACCCTTCGGGTTCCATGACGGTCAGGTCGATGCGGGCGCGCATGTCCGCGTGAGTGAGGGTCTGACTCGAAGGGTCGGACAAGGGAAGTGAGAAGAGCGCGCGGCCCGAAGGCGTCAGCCCGCGGTCGAGATCGAAGTTGCCAAAGACCGAGCTCCGCACCCGCACGTCGCCGTGCACCGAGACTTCGAAGCGCTCGAGGCGCTCGGCCAAGGTCGGGTGCTCACTCATGAGTCCGGAGCGTGACCTGATCGGATCGGGATCAACGCCGCGATCTTCCGTGGGTGTGTCGTCTCCCTCCTCTTGGCTCTCCTCGGCGCGAGCGGAGGTCCCGAGGATCGTGAGCATCGTGAGGATCGTGAGCGCGAAAGGCACGCTTGGTGACTTCACGGCATGGCCCCTGAGAGGAACGCGAGCAAGTCACGGTTGGAGGCTTCGGCTCGCTCCAGCATGGGAAAGTGGCCGGTTCGCGGGTAGATCACGAGGCGAGACCCACGGACCTCCGAGCTCAGGCGCTCGGCCACCGGGACGGTCGACACGCGATCTTCGCGACCCCACAAGAGGAGGAGCGGAGCCTGGACTTTCGAATATTTCTTCTCGAGCCGCTCGAACTCCTGACCCCGAGACGCTTCCAGCGCGGCGGCGAACGTGCCCGGTCGACGAAGCGCCTCGTCTACCTTCTCGACGAGCGCTTCGGGCACATCCTCGGGTTTGTAGAAGCCCAGCGAGAGTCGCTCGTCGGCGAGCTGGTCATAAAAGAGCGCGAAGAGCACCTCCCCGACGACCGGAAGTCGAGCCCAGTGAAAGAAGGAAGGAAGTTGCTCCGTGTAGACCCAGGCGTCATAAAGCACCAAGCGGTCCACTTTCTCGGGCGCGGCAAGGGCGAGCGCGAGGGCCACTGAACAGCCCCAGGAGTGAGCGACGATCGCAGCCGATTCGATTCCGAGCTGCTCCATGATCCCGAGGACGAGGCGAGCTTCGCCCTCCGGCGTGTAGTAGTGCCCTTCCTTTCGATCGCTGTAACCGAACCCTGCGAGGTCGAGAGTTACGACGCGGTAGCCCTCGAGGGCAGGAACGACGAGGTCCCAAGTCTCGAGTGAAGACGCAAACCCATGAATGAGAATCACTGCGGGACCCGAGCCCGACTCGGCGATCCGCATCCGCACGCCCTCGACCTCCACGAACCTCGACCCTTCGGGCGCACCCACCGGATGGCCCTCGTGAAAAGTCAGGCACGCGGGGGTCGCTCCGAGACACGAGAGCGCGAGCATCTTTGCAGCCAGGCTACTCACCGAGCGAGTCTCCGAACCTCGGCGGCCTGCTCGAACTCGTCCTCGGTCTCGAAATTCTCGGATACGACCGTCGCGACAGCTCCGAAACATTCGGCAAAAAAACCGGCCTGTCGAATGATCGCGGCCACCGGGATGCTCCGCTCGAGCAGGGTGAGGATCCGAACGACCGGAAACTCACCGTAAGGTGTCGCGAGGGTCCCGCGGCCTTCGACACGCTGCGTGTAACTCTCGAGGTAAGTCGTGATAAAACCCAGAGCGACACCACTCACCGTCGAGTCGGTGCTCCACGTGTCCCCTTCCTGGAACGGGAACTTCAGGAGAGTCACCGGAGGATCGTAGTGAAGCTCCGTTCGCACGGCGCCGCCGTCGCGGGAGACGACACCGAGGAGGAGGAGCTCGGTGTCGGTGGAGGAGAAGACCCCGAGGAGCTCCTCGGTGATCGAGAGTCGGGCGACGTAAGTGGCCTCTGGGAACTCGGAGGCGTACCAGGCGCCCTCGACCGGAGTCGTGGCCAGAACGAGGTCCCGGTCGTTGGCCAACATCCCGGATAAATCCCAATGTCGATCGGTGCCGGTCCCGGTGCCGACGAGACTCACAGACGCCCCTGTTGCAGCGCGAAAATTGGCCGACAGGCCCGCTCGGCGAGGGATCTCGACGCTGAGGAGGACGCCGTCGTGATTGGGTGTACAACCGATCGGAGCGCCGCCGTCGCCGTCGACCTCACCGCCGTCGCCGAGGCCGGCGTCGACATCCGACATGTCCCCTGCATCGACAGGCAGGACCGCGCAGCGACCCTGGGCGGTGCAGATGCCGGTCGCACACTCCGAGCCGGTGCGGCACGCCGGCACGGGGTCGGGATCCGAGCAGGCCGCGAGCCCGAGCCACGAGAAGGTCAGGAGTCCTAGATTGCTGCGTTGCACAAATCGCTTCTGCGTCCGGGAAGAAGGGTTGTCAAGGGCGAGATTCCGAGAATCGGACATCTGGCGGATCTTCCGTGCGGGCCATCGGAGGTCTAGGGTATGGCGGTGCAACAAACAGCGCGTGTGATCAAGAAGTACTCGAACCGGCGGCTCTACGACACCGAGGAGAGTCGGTACGTGACGATCGAGGAGCTCGTGGAGACGATCCGGTCGGGGCGGGACGTGCGCGTGGTCGATGCGCAGAATGGGGCGGACCTGACGCAGGTGACGCTCACCCAGGCGATCATCGAAGGGCGAGGGGCCGGCAAGCTGCTGCCGGTGCCGCTCCTGCTGCGGCTGATCCGGCTCAAGGACGACGCGCTCGGAGAGTTCTTGGGCCGTTACATGGCGCTCGCGCTCGAGTCCTATTTGCAGCTTCAAACGCGAGCTCGGAGCCTCGCCTCATACAACCCGTTCGCCACGGTGCCTTTCAACGCGGCCAGCGCGTTCGCGCGGATCTTCTCGGAGATGGCGGGCTGGAGTGATCCGCGGGGCGCCGGCTGGAGCGAGCCTCCGGTGGGCTCTGGCTACCCTTCGCCCCTCGAGGTGGAGGCGGAGGCGCAGCGGCCCACGCCCGAGGCGGACTCGACTCGCAGCAAGTCGGACGAGGAGGTCTCCGTTCTGCGTCGCGAGATCGAGGAGCTGAAGGGGCTCGTCCTCGAGACCGCCCGATCGGCCGCGAAACCGAAGAGAACAGCCAAGAAGAAGGCAAAGAGGGCGCCTGACAAGTCCGCCCAAGGATGATTTTGCACCGCAACATTTTTCCTTGACGACGTCGAATCGGCGCTTTAGGGTCCGAGCATCGAAAACGGAGCGAGTGAGCTCCGGACGAAACGAGGAAAAAAATGGAAGACAAGAACGAGACCCTCAAGAACTTCCCCTTCACCTTCGACGCCGCCCCGACGCTCGATCGCGTCAACGCTGCGCTCGACGAGATGCACAAGGCTCAGGACATGCAGCGCAAGCAGGCCGAGGCCGCGATCGACGAGTGGGCCCGCCTCACGAAGGCCACCCTCACCTACGGCGGCCAGCTCTTCGAGGCTTGGGAGAAGCAGGTGCGCGAGACCACGAAGCGGTTCGGAGGCCAGAGCTGATGAAGGCCGAAGTTGCGCCTACCCGAAGAGACGTCGTGGCGAGCTTCGGCACGGCGCAACTCCTCCGCTTCATTGGCCCTAGGTGGAGCGAAGGCACGAAACGGACCCCCCTGTTGCTCGTGCCTTCGCTCATCAACCGCTGGTACGTGCTCGACCTGCGCAAAGGAGCGAGCTTGGTGGCGGCAATGGTCCCGGACCGGGACGTGTTCTGTCTCGATTTCGGGGCCCCCGAGGACGAAGACCGGTACACGTCGTTCGACGTGGTGATGGCAAGGCTTCGCCACGCCGTGCGAACGGTCCTCCGAGAGACGCAGAGCAACAAGCTCGCGCTGCTCGGGTACTGCATGGGTGGCACGCTCACCGCGATCCACACGTCGATGTACCCGGAGACGGTCGCTGGGTTGGTGAATCTGGCCGGTCCGATCGACTTTTCGGAGGGTGGGATCCTCCGGCACATGGTGGACGAGCGGTGGTTCGACGCCGCCGCCATCACCCTGACCGGAAACATCTCCCCGCGCACGATGCAGAGCGGTTTTGTTGCGATGCAGCCAACGGTCCAGGTCTCGAAATGGATCAACCTGTTGGCCCGCGGGCACTCGAAGGAAGATCGAGAGTCGTTCGCCGCGCTCGACGCCTGGGCCAGCGACAACGTGGCGTTCCCCGGAGCAGCCTACGTGACGTACATCGAGGAGCTGTATCAGGACAACGCGCTGGCCAAAGGTGAGTTCCACGTGGCCGGACGGCGGGTTGATTTGGGCCGGATCACCTGCCCGGTGATGACGATCGTCGCGTCGCGCGACGCGATCTGCCCGCCGAAAGCGGCCACCGCGCTGAACGCCAAAGTCGCCTCGGACGACACGACGGTCCTCGAGATCCCGGGGGGTCACGTGGGCGCGGTGGTCGGAAAAAAGGCCAGCGAGAAGCTGTACCCTGCCCTGGCCAAGTGGCTCGCGGAGAAGACGGACTCACAAATCCGCCGCGCCACCCCGCCCTCCGTCGAGCAATTCGCCGTCCCCTGATTTCGGCTGAGTACGCGTCCCTGATTTCGACTAATACGCGTCCCAGAAGTTCGTGACCACCACAGAGGACACCGACGGAAGACACCGAGAGCACGGAGAATTGCTCCCTTCGCCCTCTGTGTCCTCCGTGGGCCTCGCTCTGTGCTCTTTGTGGTTTCTCTAGAGGCCACTCGCTTGCGGGGTCCCGTACCTAGTACAGGTCATCGCAACGCAGCAGCTCCGCAGGCTCGGTGCTCACGTTTCACGTCCAAGTATTGCCAAGGCAGCTCGTGCCGCCGTCCCGCCCTCATGACTTTTCTCGGCCGCAAATCTCCGCCAAGCGCTCCCGAGTGAGATCCTCCAGAAAAGCCAAGACGTCGCGCTCGCAGTCCTCGCGGGACACGGCGTAGCGCGCCACCAGACGATCGCACACGTCTTTGATGGTTCGCGGCTCGGCGATCAGGGTCCAGATCTGGCTGCCGACCGGATCGAGGGAGTAGTAATGGCCTTTCTCGATGCTCAACAGGGCGAGCTCGCCGCCGAGGTCCGCGGTGACGCTGTTGACGCCTTGCTTCACGGTCGTGCTGAGATCGATGTCGCCCATGGCTCTTCTTTTTCGTAAGCGGCGCCGGTCGGGCTGTCAACGCGGCGTGTCCTTGCTGGCGCTCCGCGAGCTGAGCTAGACCCTCGACATGCGGCTTTCGCGAATCGTCCGGCGCTCCAGAAGGGAGGTCTGCGCCCTCGCCGAGGCCTCCGTCGCCCTGACGATGTCGAGGGCCCTCGTGGAGCTTCCGTTTTCCTGGATCCGGCCCCTCTTCGGCGTAGCCGGCCGCGAGACCGAGCACGAGCCTCGGGACGCCGAGGACCGCGCGCGTGCGCTGGAAGTCGGACGAGCGATCGCAGCGGCGGCCAGATACGTGCCCGCCAGCCCCACCTGCCTTCCCCAGTCCTTGGCCGGCCGCCTCATGCTCAAGCGACGCCACGTTCCGACGACCACTTACCTCGGCGTCAAGAAGAACGCCGAGGGTGGGATCGAGGCCCATGCTTGGTTGCGTGCCTACGACGTCATCGTCACGGGTGAGTCGGTGCGCACGGAGTACACTTCGATCGCGCGCTTCGCTTGAGCACCAAAGGGATGACGATGAGATCGATGAAGACGCTGGCCGGGATGCTTCTCTTGGTTGCGTGCACCACCGAAGCCCCGCCGCCGGAGACGATCAAGGAGACCATCCAACCGCCGTTCGAGCTCGTCTTGCTCGACCTGGCCACGAGCCTTCCGGACGCCCGTCGCCGAGTCGACGTAGGGGTCGAGCTCGCGCTGGCGCACTCCGAGCTCGGTTCGGTGCCACGTTCGAGCGAGCTTCTGGCGAGCACCGCCTCGATCGCTCGCGGCATGACTTCGGGGGAAGATCGGGAGGCCGCGCTGCTTCGCGTCGCCGCAGCGCACGAGCGCCTTCATGACCTCGAACGATCCGCCAGCGTACTCAGCACGCTGCCGATCACCGAGCGGACCGCCGAGGCGTCCGCACAGCTCGCCTACGCGCTGACTCGCAGCGGCAAGGAGCAACGCGCGCAGGCCCTCGTCGCGAGCCTCGGCCGCACCCGCTACGGCGACATGGCCAGGGCGCAGGTCGTGCGCGCGTGGGCGGAGCTCGGTCGCGTGAAAGAAGCGCTCGACGCCTCCAAGGCGATGGGCGCGGCGCCCACGCGCAACATCGCACTCCTAGCAGTGGCCGAAGCCCACGCGCGCGCCGGCCGGCTCAAAGACGCCCAAAAGGCCGCGGAATGGATGGACGCGGGGATCGAACGAAGCCAGGCCTACGCCGCGGCGACGCTGGCCGCGTATCGGATCGGCAACGTCGAGCTCGCCAGCCGCCTCCGCGATCGCATCGAGTCTGCGCTCTTGAGAGCGACCACCCTGGCCAACATGGCCGAGCTCGCCGACGCCAAGAAGAATGCGAGCGCGGCGAGGTCCTTCCTCGATCGAGCGATCAAGGAGGCCGAGGGCGCCACGAATCAAGCCATGGTCGACGCCGCGCTCGAAGCCGTCGCCATGACCTACGCGGATTTGGATCGATTCGAGCGAGCCAAAGAAATCGCAACGAGAACCAAAAATCCGGAGGTCGTCACCAAGGTGCTCGCCCGCGCGATGGCGAGAGCCGCGGAGACCGGTCGCGTGGAGGAAGCGCGCGCGCTGATCTCGAAGCTCAAGACCGGACCTGTCTGGGCGGCGCAGGGCCTGGACCCGCTCGCGGTCGCGCTCGCCAAACAGGGACGAATCGACGAGGCGCTCGAGACGGCTCGAGAGATCGTCCATTTGGAATTGAGAATCCCGCCCCTGGCACGAATCGCGGTGCTGGCATGCGGACGCTGCAAGACCGCGGGCGACGCAGGCGTGTGCCGCGAAGGCTTCGGAGCGGAGTGTGCGCACGCGCTACCCGCGTGGGTCGAAGCGATCGGGAAGGCACTCGACGACGGGATCTAGCTAGCCAGCTAGGAAGCAGGTCGCAAGAAAGCCGAGCTGGGATCGAAGATGCGGGAGCCAGCTCAGCGCTCGAGCTTGATGTCGGACGGACCCGAAGGCTTGGCTTTGGCGGGTTCGGGGTCGTGCGGCTTCGGCTTGGCGGCCGGACGCGGTCGCGGCTTGGGGTCCCTGGCCTTGGCCGGCTCAGTCGCTTCGGCCGCTTCGGGCTGCGGGGGCTCGACCGGCTTGGCAAGCTCAGTCTCCGCAGGCTTCGCAGGCTCGACTGGCTTGGGGGTCACTTGCACCGGCCTTTGCGGCAACGGCGAGGCTTGGGGCGTCGAAGCCGATCCAGCAGGATCCGTGGGCGTGGACCTCCCGAGCACGAACGCCGCGCCGACGAGAATCGCCGCCGCCAACACGACCGCCACGACGGTCTTCGGATTGGAGGCCGACGATGGAAGCGCCTGAAGCTCCGCGAGCGGCATAGGCGTCGAGGGGATCGAATCGGGGCTCATCTCGTTGACCTGCCGCCATCCCGACTCCGACAGCATCCGCGCTTTGGGAGGCGCAGACTCGTCCTCGAAGCCCATGGCTCGAGCCTCCGCAGGGTCGAAGCTCGGCGCCACCGTAGCGCGGTAGGCCTCCTTCAACCCGGCGATCACCGCCTTCGCATCGCTAGGACGATTCGCGGGGTCCTTCTCGAGGCAGCCGAGAATCACTCGCTCGAGGGCGGGCGGACAGTTCCGTCCGTAGCCCACGGAAGCAAACGGCGGCGGCGGGTCTTTGAGGTGCTTGCGGATGATCTCGGCGGTGGTCGCGCCTTCGTACGGCAACGCGCCGGTCACCATCGAATAGAGGAGCACGCCGACCGCGTAGATATCGGCGCGCGCATCGATCGGGTCGCCACAGATTTGTTCGGGCGACATGTACTTCGGAGAGCCCAGCAGCACCTCGCTCCCCGTGATTTCACCGCGCTGGGTCGGATCTCGAGAGGCCTGAAATTTCGCGAGCCCGAAGTCGACCACCTTCACGTGATCTCGTTCGCTCTCCTCGGAGCCTCCGTTGACGATCAGCACGTTCGAGAGCTTCAAGTCGCGGTGAATCAGGCCAGCGGCGTGAGCTTCTCGGAGCCCGCGGCACATCTGGACGCCGAGGTGGGCGATTCGTGGAAAATCGAGCGGTCCTTCGTTGGCGATGAGCTCGGCGAGCGTCTTGCCTTCCAAGAACTCCATCGCGATGTAGAGCTGGCCGTCATCGGTTTGGCCGTGGTCGTAGATCGTGACGACATTGACGTGGTTGAGGCGGGCCAACGCGGTGGCTTCGCGTTCGAAGCGCTTGACGAGCTCTTCCCAGCCTTGTCCGGCGTGCCGGTTGATCAGTTTGATCGCGACTTTCCGCTGCAGCTTGACCTGAACGGCGTCCCAAATTTCGCCCATGCCCCCCCGAGCGATGACGCGATTGAGCTGATAACGACCCGCGAGCAAGTTCGGCTGAGCTTCCTCCGTCAATTGTTCCCCGCTCATCTTGGCCCATCCTCCGAGTGCCCGCAGTTAGACACCCATGTCGGTCGGAGTTCGCAACATTGTGGTGCCCTCGGTGAGATTTCGCCACCGAATCTAGCGCGTTAGAGCGCCGGGTTGTATGGCGTACAGGTGTTCATGTCCCGAGCCCTATGTCTATCGGCTATCTGTGGCCTGGCCACCACGCTTTGGACCGTTGATGGGTGGGCTGATGGCGTCGCCGACGAAGCCGAGCTCCACTTTCAGTTGGCCGCCGACCGATACCAAAAAGACGACTTCCTGGGCGCGCTCGAGCACTTTTTGGCGTCCAACCGGCTCGTCCCGAACCGCAACGTGATGTTCAACATCGCCCGCACGCTCGAGCGATTGGGCCGCTTTCCGGACGCCTACCGCTACTACGTGGACGCGCGCCAAGGGGAGACCAAGGAAGAAGTGATCGGGCGCCTCGACGAGGCGCTCGCTCGGATCGCGCCCAACGTCGCCGTGCTCGACGTGGTCACCGTTCCCCAAGGGGCGACGATCTTCGTGAATCGAACGGACCTCGGCTCGGTGGGATCGAGCCCGCGACCCCTCGGATTCTCTCCGGGAACCTACAAGGTCATCGTGCAGCTCGCCGGTCACGAAACCGCGGAGCTCGACGTGCCGAACGCCGCGGCCGGGAGCCGCACCCCGATTCGATTGGTGCTCAAACGAATTGTGGGAACCGCGGACGTGGAAGGAGAAGTCGGCATTTCGGTGAGGGTCGACGACGAGACGGGGGCGGTGGCCTGCACCACGCCCTGCAAGCTCGAGCTGGCCCCGGGTCCTCATGTTCTTTACTTCACCAAGGAGGGCTTCGCTGCTCAGCCGAGGCAGGTGAACATCGCGGCCAAGGAGACGACGCCCGTTCGAGCCGCGATGATGGCTTTGACCGGATCCCTGGTCGTGAGCGCGGACGAAACCGACGCGCTCGTGGAAGTTGATGGCAAGCCGGTCGGATTCACGCCAGCGGTCGTTCCCGAAGTTGCGCTCGGCCTTCGTCGCGTGCGGGTGTCGCTTCGCGGCTACGTGCCGGTCGAACGTGAGATCGAGATCAAACACAACCAGCAGGCCGACCTTCGAGACGTCCGCCTGACGCCCATTCGCGAGGTGGCGGCTGCGTCGCGTGCGGTCGAGCAAGTCGAGGACGCGCCCGCGTCCGTCACGATCATTTCGAGACAGGAGCTGGATGCGTTCCAGTATCCGACGATCCTGGAATCGCTTCGGGGCGTCCGCGGGATGGCGCTGACGACCGACAGCATCTACGCGAACGCTGCGGTGCGCGGCCTTGGGCAGCCGAACGACTACAACAACCGTCTGCTGGTGCTCGGTGATGGCGCTGTGCTCAACGAGAACATTCTCTATCAACCGTTCATCAGCTTCGACGGGCGCGTCGATTTAGGTGATGTGGAGCGAATCGAGATCGTTCGCGGTCCCGGTTCGGTCCTTTACGGAACCGGTGCAGTCTCCGGCGTAGTCAATCTCGTGGCCGAGCCGCGCGACCTCCCGAGCGCGGCGGAGTTCGGCGTCTCGACGTTCGGTCATGTCGGACGAGGACGCGGCGAGCTGAGTCTGAAGCTCGGCGAAGAGGGCGGCTTGGCCGCGAGCCTCTCTGCGGCGTCCTCGGACGGTTATGACGCGGTGCTGATGTTCGACGCCGACGGAGACGGACGAGACGATCGGAATGTCGCGCATGGCGTCGAGACCTTGCGGGCCTGGACGACATCGGGTCGCGTCTGGTGGAAGTCGGTCACGGCTCAGTGGTTCTTCACGTCGCGCGAAACGAAGATCCCCACCGGCTCGTTCTCCACCATCTTCGACCGCCTCGAGAACGAGTACGTCGATCAGCGACTCCTGGTCGAGCTGCGATTCGAACCGAAGCTCTCGGAGGAGGTCCAGCTTTTCACGCGCGCCTACGCCAACCACGGCTACTTCCACCTGGACTACATCTTCGATGCGCCGGTGGACCAGGTGACCGACACGGGTACGGTAACCGTTCCTTTCGAGCAGCCTTACTTCGAGAGCTACTACGGAACCTGGGTGGGCGCGGAGGCTCGCGCGGTCTTCACACCGAGCTCCGCGCTGCGTTTGTCGGTCGGAGCGGAAGTGACGCACCACCCCACCGTCGAGATGTCGGTGGGTCAGACCGAGTTCGATGGATCGACGACGAACGTGTTGTCGGTCGACGCGCCGTACAGCGTGCTCGCAGGCTACGCCGTCTTGGACTGGAGCGTGGCGGAGTGGCTCAAGATCTCCGCCGGTCTACGCGGCGACAGCTGGAATCTCACGCAGGAGCAGCTCGGCGCGACCGGCCTGTCTCTCGCCGAGGACTTCGTCTCGGTGAACCCAAGGCTCGCGTTCATCTTCAAGCCCTCGGACACCGATCGGATCAAGCTCATGGCTGGGCGCGCGTTCCGCGCTCCGAGCACCTACGAATACTTCTACTCCGATGGTGGCATCACTCAGGCCCCGAGCGATTGTTGTGGAACGACCCTCGAGCCCGAGTCCGTTCTCTCCGCGGAGCTCGAGTACTCGCGGCGATTCTTCGAAGACTGGGTCGGGCTGGCGTCCGTTCACGCGCTCGACGCGGAGAGGCTGATCGAAACCGTGCCCGTTCCGGAGCGGACGCGTGAGGTCAGGGGCTGGGGGGAGGCGGCCGCCTACTACCAGAACAGCGACTCCGCACAGGTCGTGCTCGGCGCGGACCTCGAGCTCCGTCGCGAGTTCCGAGGAGGCTGGATGTTCGCCGCGCAGTATGGGTTCTTGGCGGCCAACTACGGCACGTCGCCCAACGAAGGCGAGCCGCTGACCCAGAGCAAGAAGGTCCCGAACGCACCGAATCACTACCTGTCGCTCCGCGGAATCGTCCCGCTCGTGGAGCGATCGCTGCAAGGCGCGCTCCGGCTCACCGTCGAAGCACCGCGCAGGGTCGATCTGGCCAACGACGACGAGACGGACCTCGCGGTGATCGCCGACGCGGTCATCACGGGCTATTCGGCCGCGTACGGGGTCAAGGGATCCGTCGGCATCTACAACTTGTTCGACTGGCAATATTCGTTGCCCGCAAGCCCATTCCCGAGCCGAACGATGCCGCAGCTCGGCCGATCGTTTCTCTTCAGCGCGTCCTTGGCGCTCTAGGTTCGGGTCGAGGGGACGCAGCCACGACGGCCCAGCCATGAAGGTCGCGTTCCTTCCGTACTTTCCGAAGAATCCGTACCAGCGAGAGCTCGCCAAGGCGCTCGGGCGAGCGGGGCTATCGGTGGCGCTCCCCGAGGATCGACCGAGCCCTCTCGAGCTCTTCCGCAGAGAGCGCTTCGACGTGTTGCACCTTCACTGGCTCCACGATCTGGTGCTCGCGGGCGCCAGACGAAGACGTACGGCAAAGAAGGCCTCGAGGTTTCTCGGAGAGCTCCTGCTGCTCAAAGCCTTGGGCACCAAGCTCGTCTGGACGATCCACAATATCGTCGAGCACGAACGGCGTGACCCCGAGGCGGAGCTCTTGATCTACCGCGTTTTGACGCGCGCGCTCGACACCATCATCGTCCACTGCGATCGCGCGGCTGAGGAAGTGGCACGGCAGTACCGACTCTCTGCGCGGCAAAAGATCCGAATCATCCGTCATGGGCACTACAGGGACGCGTACGAGAGCACCTGGACGCGAGCTCAAGCCCGGGATCGGCTCGGCTATTCGCCTTCGGACCTCGTGTTTCTGCACTTCGGACAGCTTCGGCCGTACAAAGAAGTTCCCCGCCTCGTCGAAGCGTTCGGGCGGCTGAGCCGCAAGGACGTGCGGCTCCTGCTCGTGGGAAGCTCGCCAAAGGGGGAGAGGCTCGTGCTTCCAAAAGACGATCGAATCCGCGCGATCGAGACGTTCGTGCCCGACGAAGACGTCGCGATGTATTTGCGGGCCGCCGACATCGCGGTGCTGCCCTTCGCGCGTGTGTTGACTTCGGGGTCTCTCGTCCTGGCCATGTCCTTCGGGTTGCCCGTGATCGCACCGAGGATTGGCTGTCTGCCGGAGACCATTCCGCCCGAAGGCGGACTCTTCTATGAGGACGGCGAGCTCGCGTCGGCGATGGCGAAAATCTTGGACGCCGATCGATCGGCCATGGGCGAGCGCAACCGCGTCGCCGCGCTCGCCGTCTCCTTCGAGGACATGGCCCAGGAGACCTTGGCCGCGTATTCGTAACCCGCGCGCCGAGGGAGTAGAATGCGCGGGAGGTTCAGGTGTCCCGGATCTCTGTGCAGAAACCGTCGCCGGGATCCCTCGGGCAGTTCGTCGAGAGTCTCATCCAGACCTTCGAAGACCGCCGGGCGGGCCTAGGCGATTCCGCGGTCGTCGGCGAACAAGCCTCCCTCGAGTTCTTCCTCGAGATCTACAAAGGTGAGGTCCCGCGCCTGCGGGCCTCGATCGCAGACCTCGAGGCACACCTGGCCGACGAACCCAGAGAGGCGCTCTTTTGGGAAATCGACGGCCTCCTTCGCAACGTAGTGATCCCGGCGTATTCGAGGGCCGCGCGAAAGTTCACTCCCAAGGAGCGCAACGACTTCTTTCTCACCGAAGGCGCGCAACAGATGGCGGAGCGCATCGGCTTTGGGATCGCCGGCATGTTGATCGGCGTGTTCGTGATCGTCGTGCCATTCATTCCGTTGTGGGCCAAAGAGTGGATCATCCCGTTCATGATCGCGGGCCTTCTGTTTCCGGAGATCCGTCGATGGACGTCCGTTCGGCGATACCAAGCGGAGCTGAACCGATTGGTGCTCAGCGCAGACCGAGAGATCTCGCGATTGGACCACGCGTACTTGTTGAGGGGAGAGAGCATCCCGGAGATCTCCGCGGTGGAGCACGAAGCGCTCGAGGCCGGATTGCGGGCCCAAGAAGACGGCGACGACGCGAGAGCGCGCGCGAGAGGAGCTCGAGATGGTCAAGGTCAAGGGGAGCGATGAAGCGCTAGCGCGGCTGCTGAAGCCGCTGAGAAGCTTTGGAATCGCGGTTTTCGGTGGCATCGCGGTGGTGCTGCTCGTCTATTCGAGCTGTACGGCGCGAGTGGCGCCAAACGAGTGGGGCGTGGAGCTCGTCAAGTTCGGCGGCAAGACGGGCATCGGAGATCGCGCGTTCGAAGCAGGTATCTACATCGTGCCACCCGGCACGACGTTGCATTCGTTTCCTCGGGAGATTCACGTGCTCGAGGCTTCCTTCGACAAGGAGGACGCGATCGCGAGGTCGAAAGACCAGCGAATCCGGTCCGCGGTCGCCGAGTACTTCGAGCGTCGAGACCACATCCTCGGCGGTTCGACTCATCGAGTCGTCGAGGCCCTGAACGTCCAGACCTCCGACGGGTACGCGGTCACCACCGACATCACCCTGCTCTACTCGATCAGGGATCCGGTGATCGTGGCCAAGAGCTTCGGCCTGGGTCCGATGTACATCGACGCCTTCGTGCTGAACAGCTTTCGCAATGGCGTCTTGACGACCCTCGGCAAGATGGCCGCGGAAGACTTCTACGACGAACAGCGGCGAACCGCCGCGCTCGCCGACGCCAAACAAACCATGGCGAAGACCTTCGGAGAGAAGGGGTTCGCGGTGAACGAAATCCTCATTCGCAACTACCGCTACAGCGACCTCTACGAAAAATCGCTCCAGGAAAAGAAGGTCGCGGTCCAGCTCACCGTAAAGAACAAGAAGGAGACCGTGGTCAACGAAGAGCGCGCGAAGCTCCAGCACATCGAGTCGAAAGGACAGGCCGACATCACGATCACCGAGTCCGAGGTCGACCGTGAGATCGCAAGAATCGACTCCGAGGCGAAGCTCTATTCGTCCGAAGTTCGCGCCAAAGCGGATCGAGAGCTCGGCCTAGCCGAGGCCGAAGCGAAGCGCCTGAAGTCCGAAGCGCTCACCGCGTCAGGCGGGCGGAACCTCGTCGCGCTCGAGCTCGCGAAGATGTTCGACAACATCGAGGGTGCGGTGATGACACCCGAGCAATACGTGGCGTTCGTGAGGAACGCGTGGGCGCTGATGGGGATCGGCGGAGGTCGCTGAGATGAAAAAGCTCGTGTTGCTGCTCGCATTGTCGACCGGATGCAGGGGCACTTCCTCGACCGAGGTCGGCGTCCGCACGACGCTCATCGGCATCTTGGAAGCTCGCGGAACCCAAGAGACCTACGCGCCCGGCGGCCTGTACTTCGTGATGCCGTTCATGAGCGCGTGGACGACGCTGCCGATCAATCAGCAGAATTTGCTGATGAACGCGAATCCCAACGAAGGGGATCGGCCGGTTCCGGACGACATCACCTTCAAAACCAAAGACGGAAACAACGTCTACATCGACGTGAACGTCATGTGGCGCATCGATCCGCAGAAGGCGGGTTTCGTGGTGTCTCACGTGGGCCAGACGATGATCGAGATCCAGGAGCGTATCGTGCGACCGATCTCGCGCTCGATCATTCGTGATGTGTTCAATCGGATCTCGAGCGAGGAGTACTACCAAGTCGCGGTGAAAAACAAAGTCGCCGCGGACGCACGAGCCGTGCTCGAGAAGGCGTTCTCGGAGTATGGAGTTCTCGTCGACACACTTCAGGTGCAGCAGCACCGGTTCGACCTCTTTGGCGGCGCCCTGGGAGTGATCCAAGATCGGCGGGCGGAGAGATCCAGCGTG